>JAFRHO010000008.1 GCA_017433245.1 Candidatus Saccharimonadota bacterium
ATGAGAGAATAGTAATAAACTAGTAGGAACAAATTCTAGTAAAAATGCAACTCTATAATCAGGCACTTCTACAACTACTGGTAAAACTGATATATCTAACTGGGCTATGAAACTACAAATAACACAAGATTCTGGAGATACAACTGGTACTAATGCCTTTACGATTGATTCTGCTCCTAATGTATCACTTCCTAGTCAAGCAGAACAATCTGCAACTAGTACACCATTCTCGCAATACCATGTAGTACCAAATGAATACACCAAAGTTGCCCATAAGAACTCAAATACTGATATGGCAGAATCTACTGGTGGAGTTAAACTTACTACTACCTATGCTGCTTACATCTCTAAAACACAGCCGGCTGATACTTATTCTGGGCAGGTAATCTATACCTTGGTTCATCCATCATCTGCTGCTGCTCCTGGTGGCGGTATTAATGTAGTTTATAATAGTGGTGAGCATCAATTCCCAGGTGGTGCTACGACTAATGTGGTGAAATACGCAGAAGATTGTTCTGATGCCACTCATATAGCTTCTGCACCATTAATTGCTAAATCTAGTAATGTGACAAATGATGGTGTAAAGGACTATTCTTATGCATTTGATGCTAGAGATGTCGTGCCTATTACGGCAGCGGGAGCAACTAAAATGAAAGTAATAGTGAAGTATGGCGTGTCGAGCGGAACCTGGCTTATGGTGACATCTGGAGTTTGGGATGGTCAAAGTGAACCATTATCATATGAGGGTGTGTCTGATGGCAATCAGAATACTTCTGGGACTAAAACTTATGTCTTTGATGGCGATTCTATTACTATGTTTATGGCAAGTTATGGTGTTACACCAGCCGTTGGTTATGATTATGGTTTTTGGGCGCAAGTCTATCCCATATATAGTACTGAACCAGTCGGAGTAGATACTGCTATTGTTTGTCCTTACATTGTATCAAGTGGGGTTTATACAGAGCCTAATCAATTTGGGGGTTCTTGGTATTTAGACAATGGTGGGGATCGTGAATACTTTTATAATGAGACAGAAGTAAAGGAATACTTAAGCGACAATAAAGACTCTATGTCTACCGATACAATAAATCTTTATGCGTACGGTTTGATCATGCAACATGTATCAAGATGGAAGAATAAACTTGTGTTAGAACAACAGGCAGAAACTATTGATATAAGGGATGGCAAAACATATATGGTGGCTAAACAGGCTGATGGTAATATTTGGATGACACAGAACTTGGATTTATGTATTGGTTGTGAGGGTACGGCTTCGCTTACGTCTGAAAATACTGACCTTAATGTAGCTGGTATTGGGATATATGCTGATGGATATAGCAATTCTAATGATGTGATTACCTGGGTTCCGTCTAGTAATACGGTAGATCCTATGGACTCTTGGACTTATTCGGATTATGAACCGCGTTCGGTCGATATTGGTGACTATTATGTTTATACGTCTGGTAGTGATGACAATGATGTTGTTTATAATAGTGAATCAGATTGTAATTTGGTGCATAATGATGGTACATGTCCGCACTATCATATAGGGAATTATTATAATAGAGCTGCAGCGTTTGCTAGTAATAATACTTTAGGAATTATGAATTATGGGACAATGGCCGATAATTCCATTTGCCCTGCTGGATGGAGATTGCCGCGACGCTATGGTAATGTAGATGATTTTATGGCATTACTAGATGAATCGGGTATAATTGATGGTTATTCTGCAGATCCTTATTATATTGCGTGGGGTAACTATGCCAACAATGGTTTTAATAGCATTAGAACTGCTCCGTTGTTCTTTGTGAGAGCTGATGCCATAATGGGTTTCCCAAATTTAGGCGTGAATGGTTATTATCATACCAGTATTGCTAATGGAGACACTGTGGGTAGATATTTGAGGTTAGAGAAGTATTCTCAAATATATGTTAGGGATAGGCTTGATGATGGTGATTCGGGATTTGGTATGTCTATTCGTTGCCTCGCCGCTGACGAATGATGGAAAAAGACTGGTGTATTATTGATTATGTTATTATATATAGGCTACATCGATCTATGGTGTGTCAAATATGGGTAAACTTTTCATTTTGGTGTAGCTGTAGGAGTGATATAATGGGGATATGAATAACGAGATAGAAGCGCAGTTTTTGGACATCGATAAAGATTCCTTGCGCGCGAAGTTGAAAGAAATTGGGGCGAAATGTGTGAAGCCGGAGATGATGATGCGGCGAATTGTATTTGACTTGGGTAAACATGAGTATGCAAGAGTACGGGATGAAGGTGGCGGAAAGATAGTGATGACATATAAAAACGTGGCCGACGATAAGTCGATTCTAGGTACCAAAGAAGTGAATGTGGTGATTGATAATTATGAAAATGGCATTATGCTGCTTAAAGCCTGTGGGCTAAAACCGAAGGCGGAGCAGGAATCGTATCGTGAAACTTGGGAATATGGTAAGGTGGAAATATGTATTGATACTTGGCCGTGGATTCCGACGTTTGTGGAAATAGAGGGGCCGAATGAAGATGCTGTATGGGAGACTGCGAAAGAATTGGGGTTTTCGCGTGGTAAGGCGAAGTTTGGGTCGGTTGATACGACTTATCAGCATTATTATGGGATAGAGACGGATTTAGTGAATTTACATACACCGAAAATTTTGTTTGATATGGAACCGCCGGAGTGGGTCCAGAAAGGAATGATTTAATAAGATGAAAAAGGGTGGCAAGCAAACCTTGAAAGAGGTGTTTCGAAGCTATATGAAGGGGGGAATTAAGTTGGAGCGGTGGCAATGGGTGGGGCTTGTAATGTTGATTGCGGTGTTTGCGGGGTGTTTTGGATGGTTATATGAGTTTATTTTTTATTATTTTGATGGAGGGGCAGGGGAGTTTTATATGCAAGGAGGAAATTTCTTGCCGTGGATTAATATTTATGCGATTGGAGCGGTGCCGATTGTACTGGCTTGCTGGAAGCTACGGAGGTATCCTTGGGCGGTGTTGCTACTATCGATAGCGATTGCTGGGATAGTGGAGTTTGTTGGTGGGTGGTTGGTATATGTGATTGGTAATGGGACGAGATATTGGGATTATAATGTGGAGATTTGGAATTGGGGAAATATTGAAGGGTTCGTATGCCTTCGTTCTGTACTGGTGTTTGGTTTTTCGTCGTTGTTTTTGATGTATGTAGTGGTGCCGTTTTTCTTGTGGTTGATGAGAAAGATGTCGAAACGAGCGTTTCTGACGCTCGCGATTACATTATTCACACTGGTGATAGTGGATGAGGCGTATAATCTATTGGCGTCGAAATTCTTTGATTGGCCGGATGCGATGGATTTTTATCGGTCGTTCGGATGGAAGTATTTGACGTAATTTGATATGATGTAAAAAAGGAGTGAAAATGGCAAAAGTATATTATTCGAAAGATATTACACCGGAAGGACTAATGAAGGTGTATAAGGCACTTGGGGTGGAACTTCCTGGTAAAGTGGGGGTGAAGGTATCGACGGGAGAAAAGGGTGCGAAGGGATACCTGAAGGCGGATCTCATAGGACCGTTTGTGCAATCGCTTAAGGGGACGATTGTGGAGTGTAATACGGCTTATCCGGGGGAGCGCAATAAGGCGTCGGATCACATGAAGGTGGCGGAGGAGCATGGGTTTACTTCATTTGCAGAGGTGGATATTATGGATGCGGAGGGGGAACTGGAGATTCCTGTACACAAAGGGAAACACTTGAAATATGATCTTCTGGGGTCACATTTTGACAATTATGATTCGTTTGTGAATTTGGCGCATGGAAAGGGACATGCGATGGGGGGATTTGGCGCGAATCTGAAAAATCAGTCGATTGGATTTGCTTCAAGAAATGGGAAAGCGTATATTCATTCGTGTGGTAAGACGAAAAGCCCGAAGTTGTGTTGGGTGTCGAAACATGAGCAAATTGATTTTATTGAATCGATGGCGGAAGCAGCGACAGCGGTGGCGGATTATCTGAAGGAGAAGGGAAAACCGATTGTATATATTACGGTGATGAATGCACTGTCGGTGGATTGTGATTGTGATTCGAAGCAAGGTGACCCAGTGATGGGGGAACTTGGCATTGTGGCGTCATTGGATCCGGTGGCGAATGACCAAGCGTTTATTGATATGATTTGGGCTTCCGACGACCCGGGAGCGGCAGAATTGAAGGAACGGATTGATTCGAGACTTGGACGAGAGATTTTGCCGTATGCGGAGTCGCTAGGGCTAGGTTCATGCGAATATGAATTGGTGAAGGTATAGTGTGCAATGAAAACACCCCCGTACAAATAGTAAGGGGGTTGTTCTCTTAGCTCTTGAGGAAGTAGGGTGGGGTGTATTGTGCATTCGACACTTTGAGCCAGAGTTCACGGTATTTTGGATTATTCCTGAGATAATGAAGTGCCCATTGACTCAGGATGTTGGAATTACTTTTGCATCTTGTTCGGCGTTCTTTGGCGTTGTGATACTCAATTGTAATGGTGCTGTCGGTCTTGTCTACAACTTTAGCTAACACGAAACCTTCTTTCGGTATGAGATAATAAACTGTTTGCGAAAGAAAGAAATATCCTTTGGGTCTCCAGGTCGAGAAAGGTGGCTTGATTTCGGCTTTTTCCATTACCTTAATAATATAGGCAATGTTTTGTCCGATGCGATTGTGTTCAGCTTCGGCTGCTCTTAGCTCTTGCTCTATTTGTTTTGCGGTACGATAAGTAACCTCTTGTGTTGCATTGATGTGACAGAGTTCTTTTTTTAAGTCGGTGATTTTGACATTGGTGTCTTGTCTTTCGATTTCCCAAAAATGTAAGAGATACCTAAGATTCCACCAACCTAGGAAAGTAAGTTTTCTTTTGCTGTTAACGGGAACTCTCATGTAACTGGGTACAACTCTTCGAGCGATACTCATTTCCTTACTCCTTTCGTCCAAGAAATAAATGTGCTGTAGGTAATATAAACCTAACCTATGATACTTTAGCATATTTTTTATATTTAGTCAAATGTAACGGGAATTCGATTGGTTATCACGGGGGTTTTCAAAAACTGAATTTCGTGATATAATTAGTGTTGTGGTTGGTCCGGTAGCTCAGCTGGTTAGAGCACGAGCCTCTTAAGCTTGGTGTCGTGGGTTCGAGTCCCACCCGGATCACCAACAGGGGAACCTGTGGAAAACTCAGGTTCGAAGATGAAATTAAATGGTGATTTATATCTGTA
>JAFRHO010000009.1 GCA_017433245.1 Candidatus Saccharimonadota bacterium
ACGTCGTGAGACAGTTCGGTTTATATCCGGCATGATCGTTAGGAATCTTGAGGAGATCTGTCTCTAGTACGAGAGGACCGAGATGGACGCATCTCTAGTGTACCGGTTGTGGTCACCTACTGCATCGCCGGGTAGCTATGTGCGGAAGAGATAAGCGCTGAAAGCATATTAAGCGCGAAGCCCACTCCAAGATTAGGATTCCCAAGGAGACTCCTAATAGATGATTAGGTTGATAGGCTATAAGTGGAAGTATGGCAACATATGGAGCTGAGTAGTACTAATAGGTCCATCGCCTTTTTATGTTCTATGTTTTCGTCGTAACTTTGGTTTCAGCGGAAACATAGAAAGACTTAGCTAGCAATCGGTGTTTGAATTTTTAAAAAACACCGTGACGCTTTAAAACTTTATCTCACCTTATGGACATCAATAGTAATAATTAGCGTCATTAATTATTACGATTTGGTGCCCATAGCGCCAGGGAAATACCTGTTATCATTCCGAACACAGAAGTCAAGCCTGGTCGCGCCGATTATACTGCTATGCGGGAAACTAGGAAGGTGCCAAATTATAAAAAATCACTCGGTATTCCGGGTGATTTTTTCTGCTTTAAAATACCCCGCTTGGTGGAGCGGGGTATCCGGGGGTGGAGGTTCTTATAATCTTAGTCTTTTAGACCAAGATATTTACGTTGACTAGCGGTTAACTGATCGATGTCGACATCCATAGTCTGAAGTTTTAGACGAGCAACCTTCTGGTCGATGGAATTTGGTACATTGTGTAATCTATTTGCAAGTTTACCGCGGTGTTCAGCGAGATAGCACAGGCTGAGCGTTTGTAGAGCGAAGCTAGTGTCCATGATTTCGGCTGGATGGCCATTGCCGGCGGCGAGATTAACTAATCTACCTTCGGCCAGGACATTAAGCACTTTGTCGGGCGCGAGCCGGTATCCTACGATGCTTTCGCGACGTTCACGAATATCGGTTGCCATTTCAGCGAGATCTTTAAGGTTTATTTCGACATCGAAATGTCCGGAGTTGCACAGAATTGCGTTGTGTTTCATCAGTGGAAAGTGTTTTCGCGTGATGACATCTTTGCAGCCGGTGGCAGTGACGAAAATGTCACCAAGTTGTGCAGCCTCAAGCATAGTCATAACTTCGAAGCCTTCTAATTTGGCCTCGATGGCTTTAACTGGATCTACTTCGGTGACGATGACCTGAGCTCCCATGCCGCGCATACGTTTGGCAATGCCTCTGCCACAGAAACCATAGCCTGCTACGACTACAGTTTTACTGGCGATAACGCTATTGGTGACACTCATTATAGCATTAATGGTGGATTGTCCGGTACCATAAACATTGTCATATAAGTGTTTACATTTAGCATCATTGACATTGATCATGGGGAACGGTAATTCTCCGATTTTCTCGTATGCTCTTAAGCGAGTGATGCCGGTAGTGGTTTCTTCGCAGCCACCAATGACTGGCCATTTATGACAGTCTGGTAGATTACAATAGGCTTCAAATAGGTCCCCACCATCATCGATGATGAGATCTGGCTCTCGGTTGAGTACATCGAGTAGGTTCTCTTTGTACTCTTCGGGGGTAGCGCCATGTTTGGCAAAAACATCGACACCCATGGATTGAAGTCCGGCGGCAACATCGTCTTGTGTGGACAAGGGGTTACAGCCGGTAGCATAAACGCGAGCGCCCATATCTTTAAGAAGTAGAGCAAGGCGGGCGGTTTTGGCTTCCATATGGATAGACATGCCGACGCTGAGACCGGAGAGCGAGGTAATTCCGAATTTGAATCTATCTTCGAGTAGTTTAAGAACGCCCATGTGGTCATAAGCCCACAGGATTTTCTTCATGCCCTGATCGGCAAGGGAAAAGTCTTTAACTGGCATATTACACCTCCTAAAAATAAAAGAACTAAGATAATAAGAATCTCCTTTTTATATTATAACATAAAATTACAAAAAAGAAAAGGTGTTGTAAATTTTACAACACCTTTTCTTAGGTTTTAGAAATGGAGTGGATTACTCCTCTTCACTGGTTTCTTCAATAGCAGAGAGGAGAGAATCCTCGACGTTTTGTTTCTTTTTCTTCTTGGTCGGGGTTTGGAGAACAATGTCGATATCATAGCCAGTAAGTTTGCTGGCGAGACGGACGTTCTGGCCCTGTTTACCGATAGCGATGGATTGCTGGTCCTCGGAAACGTGAACCTTGGCTTTCTTGCCATCGATGTCGACCTTCATGATTTCAGCAGGACTGAGGGCTTCACGAATATACTCGGAAGCGTTATCGCTCCAGTTGATGACGTCGATTTTCTCGCGGTCGCCGATTTCGTTCATGACGGCTTGGACGCGGATGCCACGACCGCCGACGAAGGTACCGACTGGATCGATGCCGGGAACGGTGGAAGTGACGGCGATTTTGGTGCGGCGGCCGGCTTCGCGGGCGATGCCTTTGATTTCGACGGTGCCGTTAGTGACTTCAGGAACTTCTTGTTTGAAGAGAGCCTCGATGAATTCGGCGCTGCCGCGGGATAAGATAAGATTAGAACCGCGTTCGTTGCGCTCGATTTTCTTAATCAGAACCTTGATGCGGTTACCAACGGTGTAGTATTCGCCGTCGATTTGCTCGCTTCGGGGCATAATACCATTGGCGCGACCGAGGTCGACGCGGACGAGCCTCTGCTCGACGCGAGCGACAGTACCGACAACGATGGTGCCGATCTTATCTTCAAAGGCCGAGAGGACGGCATCGCTTTCGGCTTCGCGAAGTCGTTGAATGACGACTTGCTTAGCGGTCTGAGCGGCGACGCGGCCGAAACTCTTGACGGTGTGTTTTTCTTCAATTTGGTCGCCGACTTTGGACTTCTTGTCTTTGACCTCATCGAGCGGGATTTCGGTCGAAGGGTTGTAGGCGATGCCTTCCTCGACGACTTCGCGAGTCACGAAGACATCGGCTTCGCCGGTCTTGGTGTTGAGGGCGGCGCGGACGTTCATGTCGCGGTCGCCGTTGTCTTTGCGCCAAGCGGCGGCGATGGCCTGTTCGATGACGTCTAAGACTGTCTCTTTGGGGAGACCTTTTTCTTCGGCAATGATGTCAACCATGGCGGACATTTGTTTCAAATTTAGATTTTCCATTGAATTCCTTTCCTTTAAAAAACCGGCTCTATCGCAAGAGTCGGTCAAATCTGTATGGTTATATTATAGCAAATAATGGTAAAAATGCAAGGCTTGAACTCCTTGATGAACCATTTGGTTTTAGAATAGGTCGCTATGGCTTCCGGTTCTTGCCAAGAATAAAGTTAGCACATCATTATCTACACGATATACTAGTAACCAATCGGGTTCTATATGGCACTCACGTAATCCTTTGTAATATTTGGAAGTAGTTAGAGCATGGTCGCGATACTTAAATGGTAGTTTTTGTTCTTCTGCAAGCATTAGTACTACTTTGTCTAGTTTGCTCATCTTAAGCCCACGTTTTTTTAGCCTTCTCGAGATCCTCACGAAATTGACGGCTGAAGCGGACTTTAAGCATGCAGTGCCTCCAAGATCTCTTCCTTGGTGTTGTATGGTCCTTCGGTCAGTTCGGGATGATGATAGATTTCATCAATCGCTGCCATGGTTTCTTTGTTGGGCTGTTCGTTTAATGAGACATCAAAAGGGATGCTTTTTGTGCGAGCCGCTTTAATCAAAAAAATGTTTAGCGCTGTGCTAAGGTCGATACCTAAATCGGCAAAGACTTTCTTGGCGGTGGCTTTAGTTTTACTATTGGTTCTAAATGTAATTGCTGTATCGTACATAATATCTCCTTACAATAATTATATTACATTATTTGTACATTTGCAATATGTATTATAATACAAACCAAGATACGCCTTTTTCTCGCAACAATCTAATACGGCATTATCACGTAATAACAACACAGGATTGAAAGTTGGGTTGACAAAAATTCCGGGTGCTTTATAATAGTAAGCATGAGTAGGATGAGATTATACACAACAAGTTTGATATTAACTTTAACTTTATTGAGTAGTGGGATACTAGCATCTAGTATGGCATCTGCGGATGATGACACTAATGTGGTGGACCAGATTAATATTACGGTACCGGTGGCATGTACACTATCTGGGACTGGGATGAGTTCGCATAATGCTACCATTAATAATGGTCAGTATAACTCTGCTATCGGTGAGACTGCACTTAAAGCCTTCTGCAATGACAATAATGGCTTTGCTATCTATGCAATTGGCTATACTGATGATACGGATGGGAAAAATGTACTTACTAATTCCACGCTTGGTTCTACTTATGACATCGTCACTGGCACTGCAACAAGTGGTAATACTAGTAATTGGGCGATGAAGTTGAGCGTAGTTACAAGTCCTACTCCAACGTATCCAATCATTATAGCAGGTAGTACTGACGATACCGAGAAGGAACAAGGTGACCCTGACTTCACTACCTTCCAGGAAGTGCCAGACGATTATGAGAAAGTGGCATACAGAACTGCTGGAACTGACATTGGTACAGGTGCAGAAGGAACTACACTGAAGACTACCTATCAAGCCTACATCAACACTACTCAACCGGCTGGGACATATACGGGACAAGTCAAATACACACTAGTACATCCATACAGCGCAGCGGCTCCAGTGGCTTGTAAGCCCAATGGCACCACGATTTCTACAATTGCTTGTATGCAGGACGTAACTTCATCTAATAAATCTACCATCCTCACTTCTATGACGGAAGATCAACAGTATACTCTGGTAGACAAGCGTGACGGTAAGACTTACACGGTATCAAAACTCAAAGACGGTAATATCTGGATGACGCAGAACTTAGACTTAGACTTAGATTCAAGTAAGACCTATACTAATGAAGACACTGACCTAGGTTGGAACGGTACGAGTTATAGCACTGCTAGTTGGACGCCAGAAAGAAGTACTTATACTACCGGGACTACGACTTGGGGATTATATAATTCCACGACAGGCAATCATGATGGACAAACCCACCCAGAGTCGTATGACCCGGGAGACTTGTACTGGAATGGTACGCTAAGTGATTATAGTGATTGGAATGCCTATTTTGGCAGTTGTACCTATAATAGTACAACTTGGCTATATGAAAACTGTGACGAATCATTGAACCCAATTGGCACATATACTACAGTATCTGGTACTCCAACCCCACAATACCACCTAGGTAACTTCTACAACTGGACTGCAGCGGTGGCATTAAATGATAGTAGCACTTATACTACTCAGTACCAAGACCTGAATCAATCAATCTGTCCGGTAGGCTGGACTCTACCTAAGAGTGGTAACAATACAAGTTCTGGTTCCTTCCAATATATGTTTGAACAATATGGTTGGGATAGTAATTCTTATGAGTTAGGTGGTGGTTATACTGCTTACCAAACCCCGATGTATCTTAGTCTTGGTGGCTGCTGGTACGGTTCGCTGACCGGCGTGGGCTACGACGGCGACTTCTGGTCGCCGGTGGTCGGCAATGCTAACGGCGCGTACGGCGCCTACGACTACTCAGACGGCGGCGTCGGCCCAGACGGCGGCGGCGATCGCTACGGCGGTATAGCGGTGCGTTGTATAGCGCGGTAGTAGGGCGTTTCGGTTTGCCTTGCTTCCCGCCTTTCCGAAATCCAAAGAAATGGGCTTGATAAGATCGAAACGTGATAATGTTTTGAAAAACATGATTGGTTGGTTGGGCTGGAAATGTTATAATGAGATTGCGGTAGGCCGCGTAGATGAATGTTGGATCCGGAGTAAGGTCCATTCCGACATTGGTTCTATAAAATGGAAAGGCAAAGAACCCACCTGGTAGTTTCCGGGTATTGTACTGTGCTGCCTTATGCCCCAAGGGGCGTAATGGAGATTAAGTGGTTCTTCAAATATACTGTCTTTGTGATTTCTCGAGATTGTATCTTGGTGGCAACTGGTACGGTTCGCTGAACAACGTGGGCAACAACGGCAACTTCTGGTCGCCGGTGGTCAACAATGCTAACAACGCGTACAACGCCAACGACAACTCAGACGGCAACGTCAACCCAGACAACAACGACAATCGCAACAACGGTATAGCGGTGCGTTGTATAGCGCGGTAGTAGGGCGTTTCAGTTTGCCTTGCTTCCCGACTTTCTAATGTAATAACTAAGCGGCCTACTTAAAATTATTTCGGTTTATTCTTAGGGTATTGATATTTCCAACCAAGCCCGTCATAGATTTTCTTGCCGAGTTTGTGGCTGTCGTAATTCGCTAGATGCCCGTCGTATGAACTAATAGATTCGATTTTACCTTGACCTGTAGTAGCGAGAAGATAGGCTGACACGGCATAGTTGTGGGCGATGCGTGCACCTGGTAGAATATGATCCCAATAAACTTTGGCACCGAGGAAGTCTACACCGTCTTTGGCTGGTATTTCAAACTGTTTCTTGGGGTGAATAGTAAGTCCGAGTTTTTGGACGAATAGGGTAACTTTATCAAGGTCATGGAGGAGTTGTGGAAGTTTTGTGGTGGGGATGACGATGAAAAAATCATCGACGTAGCGACCGTAGTTTTTATATCCAAGGGCAATAGTAATGAATCGATCTAATTGATCTAGATAGATATTAGATAATAGTTGAGAGGTGAGATTGCCGATGACGATACCGCGTCCTTCTGGTTGATGAAAAAGACTTTTGTCGGCGGGTAATTCATCCCAGTCGCTACGCTTGCCACGAATTCTGATATTGTGGGTAGGATGGTCAAAGATGATTTCACGCCATAAATACTTAAGAGTGCGATACAAGGTTCCTCCTTCTGGGAATTGACGATTCAGTCCCCACAGAACGCGTTGATAGAGTTTATCGTGGTTCAGGCTCATGAAGTATCCGCGTAAGTCACGTTTGACAATAATGGTATCTATGGTGCCATTTGCGGAGACGCGGCGGATTTTGCGTTGAAGGTCTTTGATGCCATATAAAGTACCTTTACCTTTGCGGCAGGAGTAAGCGGAATTGATGAGTCGTGGCTCCCACCAAGCGTTGGTGTGTTTAAAGAGAAAATGGTGTACGATGCGGTCGACAAATGGTGCCGCAAAGACTTCTCTGACAACGGGGTCGTGAATAATGAAAGCGACGCCGCGACTAGGGTGATATCGGTGCGCTATGATAGCGTCGCGTAGACGGAAGATGTTTTCTAGGTCGTTGATTTCGAAACGATGCTCGTCTTCGGTTGTGCGTTTGCCGCCGACACGGGCTTTATAGTAGGCTTCTAGGAGTTCTTGATATAAATAGTCGTGAAAAATCATACTCGTTTCCTTTCTGGTGGTTAAATGTGTTTGAGTTCACGCTCGATGATGTCTTGCATCTTGATGATAGATTCGCCGAGACGTGAACAGATTTTTGGTGTCCAGATTCTAAGGTCTGTGAGAATTTTGATCTGGTATTTGATTGTTTTGAGTTCTGATTTGATAGCCTTAAGGCATTTGAGTTTGTCGATATGACCATTGGCGAGGTCTAGATAGAGGTAGATGATTGTTGTGGCTGAGGTAATGATTTTGTAGCCGAGAGCCTCTCTGGCTACAGGATTACCCATACCACGAACATTTTCATAAATAGTTTTCAATAGTTCTTCGGCGGTAATGAAGAGGACTGGGATGACATTATCTACAATTACAATATGGTTAAATTGTTGCAATTGGATTAGGTTTTGTTCGTTGAAATCGTTGATTTGTGTCTCTGTAAACGCCCAAGGGAATTTGAATAAAACAAAATCGCCGGTTTGGTTTTTGGTTTTGACGCGTTTAATGTCTAAGGTGGCGAGTAGTGTGGTGAGTTTTGAAATGTCTCGAATGGAAACGAAGCCCGTGTCTGATTTGGAGGTATAATCTTTGTCGTCTTGAAGGTTGGCATTTAGGTTGAGTTTGGGGGCGAGGCTATAAGTGTAGAAGAGAGCGGAGTGCCCGAAAATTTTGTAGTAATTATGAGTTGAGCGAACAAGTGCGAGGTAATTGTAGTTGGTTTTCTCGAATTCCATGATGTAGTTTTTGTTAGATGTGTAGTGTTTATGGAGGTGGTTTTTGAGATGCTCGATTTCGGATTTGGTTTGTTTGGTTCTGGGCTTGGATTTGAGAAGTTGTAATTGCTCTTCGAATTGGGCGATAGAGGGTTGTTTGTTTGAAGATTGGTTTTGATTCATTGTGCTCCTTTCTTGATTGTTTTGTTATGATTTTAAAGTATAAAGTGTCTTTTACTTGCATTTTGGTGCGAAGTTTGGTATAATAGAGGTATTGTTTAAATACTTGTAATAAAAAAGGAACTTATGAATTTAAGTGAAGAACAGAGGCGTGCCCGGCTCTTAAAATCGAGGGCAGAAAGGTTGCCGGGAATCAAGAAACAGTATGAGGAGGCTCAGGGGTGGAAAGCCGCCAAGAGCACCGTAAAGAGTCAGATAGCAGGGGTGGATGAGTTTGAAGCGGTGCAAAGCCGAAATTTTAACTCAAATTTTGCCCCTGGAGGCAAAGATGCAGGACTGGTGGGGTCTAAGGGCGCTAATGGCAAAAACGGCTCTAAGGGGGCAAAAAAGGCCGCACAGAGTAAAAGCGCAAGTAAAAAGACTGCAAAACCTGCTAAAACCAGTGCGAAATCACAGGCGAAACTAGAGGCAGAACAGAGGAAGGTGAATTTGTCCGTATCTGTAAAGAAGGGTGACATGGTGCATCATCAGAGGATGCTGTCTCAAGATGTGAATGCGCAGGCGACTCAGCATATTATAGGGGTGCCGGTAAATAAGTCACGTTATAACGGCTATAATGGGAATCAGGTGACAAATACGCAACTTAAACAGATGCGACCGAATCCGGATGCAGTGCGGATTATTCCGATTGGGGGTGTAGGGGAATTCGGTATTGGTAAAAACATGACGATTCTCGAATACAAATCAGAGATGATTGTGATAGATATGGGAGTGCTGTTTGCCGGGGAGGATTATCCTGGGGTGAACTACATGATTCCAGACATTAAGTATTTAGAGGATAATCTGTCAAAGGTGAAGGCGATTCTCTTTACACACGCACACCTAGATCATATTGGGGCATGTAGGCATCTGTTGCCGAAGTTTTCACATTTGACACCGATTTATGGGACAGACTTTACAATTGGAATGATTAAGAAACAGATGACGGAACTCGAAGAACCACCGGAAATGAATTATATTACGGTGGATCCGTTCAAACATGAGCAAATCAAAGTATCGGAGCATTTCTCAGTGGAGTTTATCCATACTTTGCACTCAATTCCGGGTAATACGGCGATAGTGGTTAGAACGCCGAATGGAGTGATTTACATGTCGGGTGACTGGCGACATGAGGAACGACCAATGGGAATACAGACGGATTATGAGCGAATCGATGAGATTGTGAAGAACGAGGGGATTGATTTGATGCTAAACGAGTCGACTAACATTGATTCGCCAGGTAAGCATCCGCATTCGGAATACGATGTGGGTGAGAATTTGGGTCGTGTGATGGATCACTATGCTAATGGACGGGTGATTATCTCGTGTTTTTCGTCACAGATTTCGAGGATTGAACTTATCTTGAAGGAAGCGGCGGCGCGGGGACGCAAAGTGGCGTTTTCGGGATTCTCGATGATTAATAACGTTGAGGTGGCTCTGCGCGCTAAGTCCATCAAAGTGCCAAAAGATACCATCATGAAGATGGAAGACATCATTAAACTACCGGATGAGAAGGTTTGTATTGTATGTACAGGGTCGCAGGGTGAGTTAAACGCGGTATTAAACCGCATGGTGACGGGTGCGCATAAGTATATCAAGATTAAGTCGACTGATACGATAGTGTTCTCGTCGAACCCGATTCCAGGGAACGAGCCACATGTGGTATCAACGGTAGATGGGTTACTGCGTGAAGGTGCGCAGGTAATTCAGAATGGTAAGACGCACCTTACGAATATTGGGCCATTGCATTTGTCGGGCCATGCGTATTTTGAGGACCATGTGGAATTTGTGACGAGGTTGCACCCGACGAACTATTTGCCATACCATGGTGAGTTCTATATGTTGGAACACAATGCGGAGATGGCGGAAAATGTGATTGGGATTCCGCGGGAGAGGATTTTGCTGGCGGACGATGGTGATGTTGTGGAACTTTTGCCAGATAAGACGATTCGCAAAGCCGGTAGAATCCATGTAGGAAATCAGTTGTTTGACGATGCAGACCAGCCGGTGCATGAAGCGGTGGTGAAGGATAGAATTCATATTTCAAGGGAAGGGATTTTCGTGATTGTGTTGACTCTGTCCAAGAAGACTGGGCATCTCATGAAGACGCCAGATATTGTGTCGCGAGCGTTCATTTACCTAGATAATTCGGAAGAGTTGATTGGAAAGATTCGACATTATCTCAGGCAAAAGACGGATAAATCGATTTCGACCGATCCAGAAATGAAGGTATTGAAAGAAGAAATTAAGGAAGACATCACGCATATTTTGTTTGACGCAACGGGGCATACACCGATTGTGATTCCGGTAATAAATAAAGTATAGAAAAATCCCCGCTGCGGCGGGGAACATGGGAGTAAGTTTTAACCTCGGTAGAAACGTGACAAATTTTCTTCAAACTCCGCTTGGCATTTTGTGTTAATAATGCGATGGAACCTTTCTGTTTCTTGGATAGTTCCAAACCAGGAGTCAATAGCGACGATAATAGCGTGTCTGCCATTGTGTTTTGCGGATGGCCAGACATAATACGTTGAGCCGTTGTAGATCATGATATCTTCAGCGTCTTTGGGTTCCGTAAGAAAGAAACTGGGACCATAATCACTGATGAAGAAATTGCCAAATTTGACGTTGTCTTCTTCTGGAAGAAATGGCAATTTGTAACTAAGCCAGAGCATATCAAAATACCTGATTCGATTGCCCCGAGTAGTAAAATAGGCATCTCGATCGATTAAGATTGCTGTATTAGAGTAGTAATCATCATGAAAGATGATATAATCTTGGTCTTCTTCGAAACGCCAGGCAGGCTCGTATGTTTCGAAGCGGTATTCTTCTAATGATATTGGTGTTTTTTGTCTATAAATAGCCATTTCCCCCTCCTATGAATAAAAGTACAACTTGAATAAGTATATCTAGTATTTTAACATGTTTTTGGGCGTATGTAAAGTGAGACGATTTTACTTTTATTAAAAAGGTGGTATAATATTATTTATTACTCGTTGTCATCATAAGGTGAGGAGGTGCGAGATGTACTTTAAGATGGGGAAGAAATTAGCTATTGTACTACTGGTGATTGTTGTAATTATTTGCATAGTGGGAGTTTTTGTCATAATAACTGACGGTTCGGAATGGAGTGACGATGAGATAGAAATGATGGTTGAAGAGATGGAAGAAGAGGAACTCAGTGTAGAAGAGCCGACGGAAGCAATTCAGGATGAATTCATAACTGCTTTGAATCCGGAAAGAAATTATTTGATGGTGGTGAATGGATGGCATCCTTATGAATTTGGTGGTGAATATGACATGTTGCTAAAAAACGATTTGATTTATGTAGCTGATTGTTATGGTGCTCCGACTTTGGTGGAGAAGGCGGCATATTTGGCGTTTTCAATGATGAAAGCGGAGCTTTGGAATGAACATGGTATTAATATTTCATTATACAGCGCATATCGTACTTATGATGATCAGGCTTGGGTGTATGAAAATTATGGCGAAGAAGGAAAGAACGAAGTGGCAGAGCCATTGTTTTCAGAACATCATACTGGGCTTCTGATTGACTTTCGAGTATGGCAGCACGGTGCAGAATGGCATAAAGAGACACTGGCAGATCAGTTAAACGACTGTTTTTACGAAGCAATTAGGGGTAAACTAAGTAAGTATGGTTTTATAGAACGATATCCGCTTGGTAAGGAGGATATCACTGGAATATCCTGTCAGCCGAGTGAGATAAGGTTCGTCGGTTCGTCAGAAATAGCGCAGGAGATAATGGACAATGATTGGTGTTTGGAAGAATATCGGATGATGCATGGCTGATTTTATTATGGGGCCGTAAGGCCCCTTTTTGTATGGAACAATATTTACAAATACTAGAAAACGCCATATAATGAAAGCATAAGGAGTGTGTTTATGTTAAAGCTAAAAGAAAATAGGGGGATAAAGAATTATTTAGGTCGAACTCGGATTCTAATGGTTGCGATGATGGCGATTATGGCAGCTGTGGCTAGTTTATGGGGGCTGAAGAAAGCGGGGGCGTTTGAGGGGGATTACTGGACGACAGAATATGATGGGCTTAGCATAACTGTAGTATCGGTAGAGCAGAATGGTGTGAGCTTGGCGCCGCAAGATGATGGCGAAGGTGGATACTATTTTGACGTTGCAAACAATACGGACGCTGTGAGAGTTGGTGCCAGAGTGGAAGGAATGGTACAAGATGAAACGTATTATTACTATCCAACAAGCCAGTGGTGGATGGACAGCAGAATAGATTTAACCTATGAGGACAATGGTATAGTAATATATGAAGAGCTTAAGCCGGAAATTAGTTTTGACGATGGTGGTTATTATTTGTCAGGTATTTATCATGTAGGTGCAAGTGTTAGTAGAGAACATGGTTCTGGTGTTCAGAAGAATATTGTAGTTCGCCCAACTAGCATCGGAAGCCATAGTATCGATATTGTTTCGGTGAAACAAGGAGGAACGAATTTAGCACTTATAGATAATGAATATCAAATAACTGATTATACTACTCCAGTTACTTTAACCTATAAATTCAAAAACCTTGAAGTTGGTAAGAATTATTCAGCTGGGCTAGGTTATAATGACTGGTACCAGTTTAAAGCCGAAAACACCCAGACAGCAGAAACTACTCGCGAACTCACTCTAAATCTTACCGATAGTCATATTGAGACAAATGTTTATTTGCAAGGCTCTGATATTGATGAGAGAGTAGAGTTGTACTTTGCAGTGGCGGACGGTGACTTTCATCAACTCGGCGATATTATTATAGATGAGATAGAACAGGGTGGTGTGGCGTTAGTGCCTGAGTCGAATACATCGGGTTGGCAACGACAATATACTTTTACGGCAAACGATGCGCAGGGTTTGACTGTGAGAATGCACACGACTTTAGCGACTGCTGATATAAATTATTATGTATTATTTAATATATACGGTTCTGGCTATGGTGCAGGATACTCGTCTGAGGTGCCGCTAATGGTCACTGGTGAAGAATTAGAGCGAGCAGGCGTAGTCTTGACGATTCCAGCGCCATATGGATTGAGCGACAACTCGCCACTAACATTATCGTTTACCGTTAATACTACCGGTATGGATACATACGGTTATAACAATTCGCGAAAAGTTGTCTATAAGCAATATGCAAACCCTCAAAATACTGATGATGCTTTCAAATTCAATGTTGAAGTAAACGAAGATGTTCCACGCTTTGAGGCAGGAATGTTCTACTCGGACGGCACAAGGATTGATGGTGACAGGATTAGTCCGGCCCTTCACGATGATGAACATCCACTACTTCTAGAAGTTAATGGTGAACGCTATAATGATGCAACTACATATAATGTAGAAGCAAAGGTGAGGATTAGTGGTGAATCGGAAGCGTATTATACTCATACTTTCGTTTTAACCGGTGCAGAATTGAATGAGGGAACTGTTATCCCACTAGATGGATTAGCGTTGGAACTACCCGAGTTCGACCCAAGTGGCGCAACTTCTGGGTATGAGCTGTATTACATTTTTTCGTTAAGCATTGATGGGCTCGCGCAAAGTGGCGAAATGCTTTATGTATATGAAGGTTGGATTAATCCGTCTATAACTTTCAATAATGGTGAGGTCATTGCTATGGGTTCTGGTGGTGGTATCGGTGGTGACTACTATACTACAATGAACGGTGCGACAGTAAGGAAATCGTCGCTCAGTGGAAGTAGAGGTGCGAAGATTAACTACTTTGCAGGTGATTTTGATGATACCTTAAGTTATGATTATACAATTTATTATAATGGTAATGTTGGGGAAGATTGGTGGTCTGAGCCAGCTGGAACAGTATTAACTAGCGGTACTGTGACTGGAGAGGAGCTGAATAATAATGGTCTTGCTGTAAATATGGCTACGCCAAGTAACGAATCGGAAGGTGCTATGTATACTTTAGTAATTACTCGCGGTGGTAAAATAGTGAGAATTGCGCGTGATTACTTAGCATTTACTGATGAACCAAAGATTGAGTCCTTTAAGTTTACCGCTGATAGCGATTCGTTTATGCAAACAGACAGGACTGCATATCGGGTAGCAAAAGGTACTGATGTTGTGGCAACTCTAACTGGCGATGGATTTACAAACGATGCAGAGTATAAGATATGGGTGAGTTATGAAGGGTATCGTAATAGCGAAGAACAAGATGAATGGGGTTATAGTCGTCCTGAAGATGTAGATTTATCGGATTTGAATGAGTCAATAGTAGTGACTGGCGCACAATTAAACGCTGGATATACATATACTTTAGAATATGTTGAGGCGCTTGAAGAAGTAAACTTTATAGAAGTAGGATTTGCTGTATCGGATGTGGATGCTGATGAGCCAAATTGGTATGGTGAGACTGGCAACGGCCATTATTCTGGGCATGGTATTCATATTGATTATGTGAATGACGATGAGGTGTTCCGTGATAATGGTTATCAAGTTAATGAAGATGGGACGATTACGGATGTATCGCAACCAGATGAGCCACATGGGCCAGATGAGCCGGAAGAAGTACCGGTAGACATTAAGACACCTAGCGAAGTTGATGTAATTGTGGATGGTACTGGGCTCACTATAGTATCGAGGAAACCAACTTTGGTAATTGGGCTAAAGGATGGTCATTATAGTCTTGTTGCAGCGACACAAAGCATTGATAATGATAGTGAGAGAACGAATTCATATGATATGAGCGGTTATGAGGAAATAAAGGTGGTATTGAAGGGCGATGGTGATATGAATGGATCGGTGGATCCGGCGGATTTGAACCTTTTGAATAGATCGTTGATTAGCCCAACCTTAGGGAGAAGATATCGGGCTTTGACAGATTTGGAAAGTGTCATCTTTGATTTCGATGGGAACGGAGATGTGACGCCGGCAGATTTGAATACACTTAATCGAGCATTGATTAGTCCAACTCTTGCGCCTAGATATCGAGAGATACAGTGGTAGACAGATTATGATAATTAGCATGCTCCAAAATGGGGCATGCTTTTTAAAGTGTTTATGTTAAAATAAATGTATGAGTAAGTTCTTAAGCAGTACGAAGGGTCGTTTAATACTTTTTGGCGTGCTAACGATGTGTTTGTTGTGTGGTTTGTGGTTTTTTAATAATGAGAAGAAGATAGATAACGATGATTTGGATGGTGTGACGGGGTATTCTGATGAATTTATGGAGGAATATTTTGATTCTTATGCAGAGATGGCGGCTAGTGGTGAGCAAGAAAACATATTAATAGTAATTAGTGCTAGTCGTCCAAATTATTATGGAGCAAGCAAAGTGGTAGAGGGGCCGAATCATGCTTATTATTTGATGTATGATGGTGCGGAGGAAAGAGATGATGCTTACGAACGATTCGTGGAGGATGATACCGTGAGTGTTGAAAAGAATACAAAGATGGAGTTATTAAACTACATGTCTTGGGGTATAGAGAGGATGGGTATAGATGATGGTATTGTTGCGAGGGGGAATGGCGGTGAAAACGTAAAGGTCGCCATAATAGATACAGGATTAGATGTGGATTTGTTTCAACAATATTATCCATCAAGAGAGCTTAGTGTTTATAATGTAGATGCTGATTCGGATGAATTAACAGAAATGGAGGATACGGTTGGACATGGTACACATATTGCTGGCACGATTGCGGAAGGGACGACGGAGCAGACGAGCATAATAGCTATTAAAGCAGATAAAGGAAAGGAACTATTTGTGGCCAGCGTAAATGCGGCAATCTATAAAGCGATCGAGATGGATGCTGATGTAATTAATATGAGTTTTGGTGGTAGTGGATATTCAACGAGTTTGAAATTGGCGCTTGATGCAGCGAATGAAGCTGGTATTGTAACGGTAGCCGCAGCTGGAAATGATAATAGCACGGAAATTTTTTATCCGGCAGGTTATGATAATACGATATCGGTGGCAGCGTTAGATACGGATTTGGAAAGAGCAGTATGGAATGAGGAAGAGGGTTCTGGGTCAAACCATAATGAGATGGTAGATTATGCGGCACCTGGAACGTTGATTAGGAGTATTAATGGTGTTGCAAGTGGTACATCAGTAGCGGCTCCGCATGTGTCGGCTGTGGTGGCATTGCTTAAAAGTTATAATAAGGATTTGGACTTAAATGAAATGAATACATTGCTTAGGAAACATGTGGTGGATTTGGGCGAAGAGGGCAGGGATGATTATTATGGTTATGGGATGATTGATTTGAATGATGCAGAGTTTTGCGGAAATGCTTATTGTGATGAATATGGTGTGTTTGCGGTGGATGTGTCGATAGAGGATTTGACAGGAGGAGTGGCTGGAATTGCGGTACTGGATGACGGGATTATGATAACGGCTGATAAAGCGTGTATGGTGATAATAAGTGATGATGGTGGAGAAACATATACTGCAGTGCCGGCTATGGCGGTTGTTGGTGAGGAGAACAAGTATAAATTTGAGTTTGAGGCGGTTGAAGAGGCTGAAGTAATGGTAGTATTAAAGGGTGATGGCGATTTGGATGGTGCGATAACGCCTGTAGATTTGAATCGCTTGAATAGATCGCTAATTAGTCCGACTTTGGGAGTTAGATATAGAGCTTTAACTGATTTGGAAAGGGTGATTTTTGATTTTGATATGGATGAGATTGTGACTCCGGCAGATTTGAATATACTCAATAGGGCGTTGATTAGTCCGACATCTAGACTTTATAAAGAGATAATGTGGTGAAATATGGTTGTGCAAAACTTATAAAAAAGCATAAATAAAATCTAGAAGTTTGATAATTTTTATGGTAATATTATATGAAAGGAGTCACATGTCATTATTAAACCATTTTAGGAAGAATAAAAAAACAATAGGTGTTATTACGGTTTTAATCGTTACTAGCGCGGTATTATTAGGTGTTTTGCCTAGTGTGTTTGCGAGTGTAAATTATTATATGCCGGATGTGGTAGTTGAATTGGATGGGACTAATGATGGCACTGTGACGATTGGTCTTAACACTCCAGAGGCGGATGATATGGCTTTTGTTCAGGGTACTTTTGATACTATGATAGGTTACGACATGGAACATCTCCATTTTACATTGACAGAAATGACTACTGGTGGAGAATTGTCGACCGCAAATATAAAGAATAATACCATTGCAGATGGTTTAATAAGGTGGTCAGATTGGGAAAGTGATCCTCCGGTTCATGTATCGGAGCGGGGCCGACTATTAAGTGCGACGTATACAGTAGATAAAGATACTCCGGCTGGAAACCACTCGATTTGTTTGAGAGACATATGGATAGCATCGGAGATTAGTGATTGGGATACTATTAATATAGATAGAGTATGTGCGCAGGTGACGGTGACGAGAAACGATGCTCCGGCGGAAAAACCGGCTCAGGTGGTGACTTTCCGTGACAGTAGCGGTAATCCGATTACCGGGTTGACGCAGTGGTATGGTGATACTGATATTGAGATAACAAAAGAGGTGACGACTGGTGATGGGGCGATTACCGACTATCACCCTGATGATGATGGAACTGGCAGGGTTGCGCATACGGATCCTAGCTCTGATATGGTGGGCTTTGGTGAACCTGGTAGTGTAGAGATTTGTGCTTGGGTAGCTGAAACGGAAACTTTTGCAGCAACGAAGGCTTGCTACACAGTCGAAGTGACGAAGAGACCAATTAGCATTACCGGTGCCACGATTACAGACAAGACATTTGATGGAACAACTGACGCTGAGGTGACAGCGGTGACATTTTCTGATCTTGGAAACGGTACTCCTCCGACTTACACGGCGGAAGGTACATTTGGAACTGCGAATGCAGGTGCTGATAAAGCAATTCGTGTAGATGTAACTCTGACCGATGAGGCGGTGGACCGTTATACGCTTAGCCCGTCATACTATAATACGACTAAGACGATTGAACCGTTTGGTTTGGTACGTGAAAACGTTGAGTTGGTGAACGGCGATACTTATACGTATGATCCGGATGGGGTAGAGCCGGAGGTGAGAGTGGCG
This sequence comes from Candidatus Saccharimonadota bacterium, assembly GCA_017433245.1. GTDB lineage: Bacteria > Patescibacteriota > Saccharimonadia > Saccharimonadales > Saccharimonadaceae > Nanosyncoccus. The sequence continues at coordinate 18,276 of JAFRHO010000009.1, forward strand.
GTAGACCTTTATGGTGGGAGGTCGACACTAGTAGAGAATCAGGATTATGAAGTGTCTTATAGTGATAATATGGGTGTTGGTACTGGTCATGTGACGGTAACTGGTATTGGTAATTTTGTAACTAATGTACCAGTGGTGCTAGACTTTACGATTGACCCACAGGGGATTAGGAATGATGATGTGATAGTGCCAAGTTCAATTGTGGAAGGACGTATTTTGAACGTTGACGATGTTACTGTGAATGTAAATGGTCGCACTTTGACAAGGTGCGCTACCGACGGAGAGACGAATTGTGATTATGTACTTACAATTTCTGGGGATAATGATGGTGAAGTAGGACATACTGTACATGTGGCAGTAAATGGTCGCAACAATTATGATGGTGCTGGTGTGGCAGACGTAGATATTGTAGCGAAGCTTGAACAGACTGTGACGATTGCAGATGTGACCAATACAACAGTGAATAAGAGTTATGGTGATGAGAGCTTTAGTTATATTGCGACTTCTACTGGTAATGGTGATATTACATATAGATCGACTGCGGAAGCAGTAGTAACGGTAGATATGAATACTGGTGAGGTTTCGATTGTCGGAGTAGGTGATGCGGATATCATTGCGACGGCGGCGGAAACTGATACTTATGCGGAAGGTTCGGCGAAGTATACAGTACATGTGGATAAGAAGGTGATTACGGTTACTAATGCGACGGTGGCGGATAAGACCTTTGACAATACTCCAGTTGCGACAGTAAGTGACGTGACTTTAAGTGAAGGCTCACTTGTTTATGATACGGACTATACCGCAACTGCATTATTTAATGACGTAGATGTTGCCATACGCAGTGTCGAGGTTATGGTAGCCTTGACTGATGATAATTTTGCGAATTACTGCTTCATGCATGAATCTAGTTGTGTTAAGAATACTTCTTATTCTGCAACTGCTGCTATCACGCCATTTACGCTTGGTGCTGATAATGCGACGGCGGATTTGACTGCGAATTCGTTCGTGTACAATGGTTCGGAAAAAACTCCTGGAGTAACCGTGAAGGCGGATCTTGATGGGGATGGAATTAAAGAAACGACGCTTGCAAGCGAAACCGATTACGATATGAGCTACGAAAACAATGTTAATAGAGGAACGGGAAGCGCAACGGTGTCGGGGAAAGGAAACTATGCTGGTAGTTTGACTGGACTCGCTTTCGAGATTATACCGGCTCCGGTCGAGAATGTAGTAGTGACTGCTCCTTCACAAGATTATACCGGCGAAGCTTTGGAACCGGTACCGACGGTAACTGGTGAGGTTGCTGGTTTAAGCATGACGTTTAATGCTGGCGATTATTATGTAATTTCTCATGCTGAATTTAAGAATGCGGGCAGTTATACATTCAGCGTAAAATCAGTAGACGGTGGTAATTATTACTTTGATAGTACGGATGGTAGCTTTACGATTAATAAGGTTGCATCTGGTGATCCTGCAGAAATGACGGCTGGGCTAAAAATTGCAGCTGGTTGTACCTTGGCTGAACTAGGTGAGAGAACAGTTGGATTTGCCTGGACGAATCCTGATACGGTAGTGGGTGCTGGGAATCAGACTTTCCCTGCGACGTATCTCCAAAATGATGACTCGACAAATTACACTCCGATTACAGTCGATGTGCCTGTATACGGGTTGAAGAGACTGTCGGTTGTGACGGCAATAATGGGAGAAGGTGGCGAAGTGACTAACCCTGGGGATTTGGCGGTCGAAGAAGACGAGCTAACTTGGACGATTAGTCCGGATGAGGGATATGAACTAGAGAGCTTCGTGATAAATTCTGAAGACAAGACTAGTGAGGTTTCTGGCGGGCGCTTCACGATGATTGCTGGGACGGATAATGTTACGGCGATTGTGAGATTTAGGAAGGTGTATGAAGTAATTAATGGGGCCGGACAAACACATATTCGTGGCGTAGACGGTGCGGCAGAGTTTGAGATTGATGCGGAGTATGAACTATTTGAAGACGATGGTAAGGTTTATGTTGATGGTGAATTGTTGGACCCTGAGAATTATGATTCTAGGAGTGGTAGCACTATAATTACTTTGTCGGAAGATTATTTGAATTCATTGACATTGGGCGAGCATGCTTTGGCTGTTGTGTTTGCGGATGATGGAATTGCAAGAACGACATTTATCATTGCCGATCCGGAAGCTGAGGATGATAGTCCGGCAGCTGCAGACACTGGTGTGTTTACTGGTGCAACTGGTGGCGCAATTGCGACTGGTGCATCGGTAATGGTGATGGGGGCTTTGCTAGGCGCGACGTTTCTTGCGAAGAAAAATCGAAAAGAATAGTCAGGGATTATAAACAACGCTTGGGGGGAGCGTTGTTTTTTGTATGTTATAATGGTAGGAAATATAGGAGGAGACATGGCGAGTATATATGATTATAAAGTGAAGAAACGTGATGGTAAGGGGCTAGATTTGTCAGATTTGAAAGGCAAAGTGGTTTTGATTGTAAATACGGCGACGGGATGTGGGTTTACGCCGCAGTATGAAGGATTAGAGAAGCTGTATAAAGAATATCATGATAAGGGGCTCGAGGTTTTGGATTTTCCGTGTAATCAGTTTGGCCATCAGGCGCCAGGGAGCGATGACGAGATACATGAATTTTGCACGGCAAAGTATAAAACGACGTTCGATCAACTAGCAAAGATTGAGGTGAATGGCAATGGGGCGGAGCCACTATATGTGTATTTGAAGGAGCAGATTGAAGATGATCCAGAACCTAAGGGAATGAAGAATAAATTAGCAATGAAGGCAATTGTAGCGATGCCGGGTGTGTCGAAAGAAAAAGGGTTTATTAAGTGGAATTTCACGAAGTTCTTAGTGAACCGTGAAGGTAAAGTAGTGGGACGTTTTGGGCCGACAGATAAACCAGAAGAAATGAAAGCTAAGATAAAGGAGTTAATATAATGGAGATTTTAGATTTTTACGCGGATTGGTGTGGACCATGCCAGATGATGAAGCCAACGATGGAAGAATTCGAGAAAGCACATCCGGAGATTCAGGTGACGGCGGTAAATATTGACGAGCAAGAAGAGTTGGCGGAGAAATATGAAGTATCGTCGATTCCGTGCATCGTAGTACTGAAAGACGGAGAAGAAGTAAGGCGCGCAGTGGGGGTGCAATCATTAAAGAAATTAGAGAAGTTGGTGGCGTAAGATGAAATATGATGTGATTATAGTGGGGGCAGGGATTGCGGGGCTCACGGCAGCAATATATGTAAGACGAGCTGAGAAATCGGTGCTGGTGCTAGAGGGAAAGGTGCCAGGTGGGCAGATCATTAATACGTTGACGATTGAAAACTGGCCGGGCGATATGGGGGTGTCGGGCGCAGAATTGATGCAAAAGATTCAGAAGCAAGCGACGGAATTGGGCGCAGAAATCGAGATGGAAGAGGTAATGGAGATTACGAAGTTGAATGAAGGCTTCAAGGTTATAACAGAGGATGGTGAATATACTGCTGGTGCAGTGATACTAGCGGTGGGGGCAGAGGATAAAAAACTGGATTTGGCGCGAGAGGACGAATTAGTGGGGCGAGGCGTGTCGTATTGTGCGACTTGTGATGGTGCTTTTTATAAAGACAAAAACGTAGCGGTAATTGGTGGTGGGAATACGGCACTTTATGATGCGTTGTATTTGGCGGATATTGCAGCAAAGGTGTATGTGGTGCATCGACGCGGTGAATTTCGTGGTGATGCTAGATTGGTTGAGAAATTGCAGCATAAAAATAATGTTGAATTCGTGCTAGGTTATGTGCCGGAAGAGCTGGTGGGTGATAAGAATGTGTCTGGAGTGAAGTTGAAAGCTAGTGGAATGGTGGATGAAGCTGAAGATGAACGTGTGCTAGATATAGACGGTGTGTTCGTGGCGGTGGGGAAGAAACCACAGACGGAGAGATTTATGGGATTGGTTGAACTGGACGATAATGGCTATGTGATAGCTTCGGAAAACTGTGAGACTTCGTGCTATGGTATATATGCGGCGGGGGATTGCAGGACGAAAACAGTACGGCAATTGGTGACGGCGGCAGGGGATGGAGCGGTAGCGACTGCCGGTGCGCTTGACTTCCTGGCTAACAAGAAGAAATAGAGAAATATCGGTGCGGTTTTATGGTATAATATAGGTGTGGCCGAGTGGCGGAATTGGTATACGCGTTCGACTTAAAATCGAATGGGGAAACCCGTACGGGTTCAAGTCCCGTCTCGGCTACCACTATTTAATTTAAAAGGCGCCATTTTGGCGTTTTTTTGTATTAAGTTTATTGGTAATAGCGTCGCATGCGAAGAAAGAGCTAACACGGTGTCTTTGATTTCTAGTGAAAACTTAGCGAGAATGATGATTAAACCATATACTTTTTACATTACAAGACTATTAGTGTGATATTGTTTGTGCTAAAATTAAAGCATAAATAGTGTGGAGTAAACAATAAAGCATGACGAGACGTGTGTTTTCAAGGTTATGTTTGGTCGCGATGATGTTTTTGACATTGTTTATGTCTCATTGTTTAACGAATGGTCATGCTGTTGCGGTTGGTAATAGGAACAGTGAAGAAGTGTCTTGTACGCTTTCTTATAGCTCCATGGATAATCATAGTGTAACTGTTATGAATGGCAATTATGTATCAGATATCGGTACGACTGATTTTGGTGCAACTTGTAGTGATGAAGCTGGGTTTGTGATATATACGGCAGGTTTTTCAAAAAATTTGTTTGGCAACAATAAGTTGGTGGGATATTTTGAAGATGGCTATGATGCTGAATTCGATATTGAAAGTGGCACGGCGGTTAGCGGCGATACATCTAATTGGGCAATGAAGGTAGGGACGCTTCCGGGTGACTATACTCCGACTATCGAGAATGGTTTTGGCTCTTATAGGGCAATACCAACTGATTATACTAGAATGGTTTCATTTAATGGCAGCACTAATGAATCTCCATCTATGGTTAGGATTAATTATGCGGTTTATGTTTCTAAAACCCAACGGATTGGAACATATGCTGGCAAAGTAAGATATACCTTAGTCCACCCACAAAATGCAGAAGCACCGCTCCACCCAGAAGTCTGTCCAGGCGAAGGTGACATTTGTTACATACCAAATGCCAAAAACGTAGTTGGCAAAATAGCTCCACAAGGTGCATCTATTGGCGAAAATACACTACGCACTAGCAACTTCAAAAGAGCGGGCTACGGATTTGCGGGCTGGAATACCGAGTATGACTATTCCGGCACAACTTATGGCCCAAACGAAACCATTACTATTTCTGACTATTTGGATGAAGGTGGGCTTCCGCTATACGCCGTATGGGTCAAATCTAGCGGTAGCCTCCAGAGCTGGAACGGTTGCTACGAATTATCGGTAGGCGACGTAATCGCACTAACCGACCAACGCGACAACCAGACTTATGCAATTTCAAAACTCGCAGATGGCAAGTGCTGGATGATTGAAAACCTAAGACTTAGCGACGATGCCAATAATGAAGCGATGTCGCAGGACTACGGTGGGAAATTTGTTGGTCTACCAGAATCGCAGTATAGTGAAGAATTCCGAGATGACGTGACTCCGTATAATAGTTTATACTATTACGACATCGATGAGCCAGATGACTATCATGGTGAGGCTACGATTAACATCGGGTCGGATGATTATCCGAGTACTAGGCTTCCGCGTTACAATAATAATAATACTACTTGGCAAGCAGATGTCGCCGAAGAACCAACCAACTTTTATTTTGGCTACGGTCATTATTACAACTGGCCAGCTGCGATAGCTAACACTAGCTTTTTCAAAAACAATAATACTCACACTACTACATCAATTTGTCCAATCGGTTGGAGGTTGCCAATGGGTGGTGACAAAGGAACCGAAGAAACTAACGAATACTGGGAGTTAATAGTAAAAGGTCTAAACAACAATGTGTCACCCCTAAATTATGAAACTCAAGACAACCCTCACTATTCCGGTAGTGCAGAAGCAAAGGCAGTAAGCAATCTAATAAGAGCTTACCCTAATAACTTTATAAACTCTGGCAAGTTTGAAGACGCTGATTATGTCGATCCTGGTGATGGCGGAATGTATTGGTCATCAACATCCGGGCCAACTGAAGTGGCTTATGGATTATCTTTTAATGAGATGTCAGTCTATCCTGGTACAAAAACAGAACTGAAGTATAACGGTGGTACAATTCGTTGCATCACAACACCAGAAGAATATCATGACGTAACAGTACATTTTGATAGCGGCGTTAGCAGTATTGTTTTCCATAGCGATATATTTGGCGAACAAGAAGCGGCAAATGGAGCGACCGTAAGCCTTGCTAAAAACGCACAGTATACAATTTGGGCGACATATAGTGCCGATAATCGTGGTGCAAATACCTGGACAACTACATCAAGCGGCGTTCTAGGCTCTACGACGAGCGCCGTCACTACTTATACGATTAGCGGTGATGCGGAGTTGTCACTAACCAGTAAAGAAGTTTGCCCGGCAGATAAAATTTGTTACCAGCGCAACGATACAGCTACTGGTACACTTAATGGTGTAATGGGGCAACAAAGTATCGGCGGCACAGAAGCAGTTTTGCTGGCCTCAAATTATAGCAATACTGAGTATGGTTTTGCTGGCTGGAATACAGCGCTAGACGGTAGTGGTATCTATTATGGGCCAAACGAGACTATCCATTATGAAAGCGGTGCTTATAGCCGTCCATACAATGGCTTAACTCTTTATGCTATGTGGGTGCCATCGGTTGGTTATTTGCAAAACTGGTATTGCCCAAGTGAAGATAAAATGCCGATTGGCACAGTAACTGCATTAACTGATTATCGCGATAATCAGGTTTACGCTGTAGCAAAATTGGCTGATGGTAAATGCTGGATGATTGAGAATATGCGATTAGAGAGCGAAAACACTGTGGGTAACAGTATCAATAATTCGAACATAACAAATCAGAGTTTGGCCCAGGGTTATGCTTCTTCTTCAGAATATGGCAACTTTATTGGCCTTGCAGACGCAGAGCAATCTAATTTTAATACTAATGGCAATTCAAATAGCATATATGGTACCGATATTGGCAGCATAATTGATATTGGGCATATTGACGCCAGTGCATATCGTGTGCCGCGCTACAACAATACAAATACTCTAGCGCGCGCTTCGGAACCAACAGACAATACAGAAAACATTTATTCGTATGGGAATTATTACACATGGCATGCTGCTATTGCGGATACTGCGTACTATGGTGTTGATAACAAGAATTTAGATGAAACATCTATTTGTCCGGCTGGTTGGGAATTGCCAACTGGTGGTTCGGCTTATGTTGCCGGTAGCACGAATGGGGTCAATGTGACCGGAGACGAATCTACTTACCGCGATTATTATAATTTAGGCTATCACCTAATAGGTGCCACTGCCTATGAAAACAATTCTAACAATGGTCACTCATATTATTCCGCTAGTACTGGTGAAATATTCCGCAAATATCCAAATAATTTCTTGTATTCTGGTGTTTATTATGATTCATCTGCACAGGATAGAGGAACATCGGCATATTATTGGACTGCTACATCTAGCGGAAATGACGTCGACGCTTATCAGTTATCTATTGGCCAAGATGTTAGGCCGGGCACCGATAATGTCGTGACGTATAAAGGCGCTGCGATTAGATGTATAAATGATAATACACCAAAAAGCATAAGTGGTTTGGAATATATGCAAGACTTTGCAAATCTTTCAGCGCAGGAGCTGGAAGTAGTTAAAAGCAACATGATAGAGGATGAACAATATTTAATCAAAGACAGTCGTGACAATAAAGAGTATTTTATTTCGAAATTAGCGGACGGGAATATTTGGATGACGCAAGATTTGGATCATGATATTGTAACAATTCCTAATTACTACACTTATTACAACACCGATATTGGACATGGCGTAGTAAAAAACACAGACGCAACCTGGACGGCTTCGACTGCAACTTATGAAACTGGCGACACAACTTGGATAAATGGCGGTAATGGTAGGAATATTCCTCAATCTTATGACCCTGGCGATATAGTTTGGGATGGTGTACCCGATACTTATTGGTATACTACCTTGGATAATATGGTGCAAGGCTTCGAGTCGCACTATCGTATTGGTAATTATTATGATTTTACAGCGGCCGTTGCAATGAATGATAGCAGTAGCTATACGAGCGGTGAAATTGATCAATCGATTTGCCCAGCTGGTTGGACTTTACCGAAATCAGGAAACGACAACGTAGAACCAGGAACGTTTAGCTATTTGATAAAGCAATATGGGCATGACTCTAGTACACTCCATATGGACGACCCACATCCGTGGGAAGCCCCGCTTTATTATGCGTATGGAGGATACTGGAAGGGTTTTTCGGATGTGGTGGCTTCATTTGCGTACTACTGGTCATCTTCTGTTGATGGAGAAAGTTCGGCATATAATATGTCGGCAGATCCTGATGCTACAGCTATAGCACCGAATGCTGCATACAGTCGTTCCGATGGACTTAATGTACGTTGTATTACAAGAAGCCCAAAATGGAGTATTAATGACTTAGAACATATGCAGGATTTTGCAAAACTTAACTTTGATGATAAGGTGGATGTATTTGCTTCAATGACGGAAGGTGAACAATATCAATTGACGGATTCGCGTGATAACAAAGTTTATTATATTTCTAAATTAGCAGATGGGAATGTATGGATGACACAGAACTTGGACTTTGACATTGTAAATGGTGGGGCGGCCATTAATAGCACTAATACTGATGTGCCGGCCAATTGGACGGGCGCAGGTCATCTGAATGATACTTATGCCCCGGAGTACGATTCTTGGTACCATTTGGGCCGTTATTCGGAATCGTATGACGTTGGTGATTGGTGTTGGGATGGCAGTATAGAATTCAATGATGATGCCGAATGGTATAAATATAGTATTCCGTGTACAGATAGACATTATCATGTGGGCAATTATTATAACTGGACCGCTGCGGTAGCATTAGAGGATTCTAGTATGTATTATGCTCCAGAAGAGTCAACTGGATATGATAACGTTGATGTCGATCAGTCAATTTGTCCAGCTGGTTGGATGTTACCTAAGGACGGAATATCTAGCGGTTCGGGTACATATGAATACCTAGTTAATCAGCAGCATTTGGCAGGTGGCGTTTCTGGCAATATTCATCAGGCGCCAGCTTACTTTGTATATGGTGGATGGTACTATGGTGGCATTCCAGATTACTTTGGTGGCGAAGGTTTTTATTTGTCATCCGTGTTTTTGCCCGATCAATATAACACTATGGGTTATATGTCATTTGATGAATATGATGAAGATCAAATAGTCTACAATGGAGGACGTAGCAACGATGATGGGTATTCACTTCGTTGTCTGGTGCGGAGATAGCGTTTAGCGTTTATCTTTTTGAGGTTTTGTGATAAAATATAAGAGTAGATATGGCTGGGATTGGCGCAGCCTGGTAGCGCGTACGCATGGGGTGCGTGAGGTCAGGAGTTCAAATCTCCTATCCCAGACCATATTATGGTTTCCAGGGTGTGGCGCAGTTGGTAGCGCGCAGCGTTCGGGACGCTGAGGTCGTCGGTTCAAGTCCGATCACCCTGACCATTTTTTATTTGATACTAATTCTTAATAATTGTGCTAAAATAGAAATAGTGATAAGAACTATTTTGAGGAAAAATGAAAGAAAATAATAAAGTAATATACAGATGCTTAACAGTAGTAGTGTTTTTGAGTTTCCTATGCAGTATTCCCGTGTTTGCGAAAGATTGTGGAGGGGTAGAGACGGCGCTAATTGAATGCAGTGAGGGCGGCGACGGTGGTATTTGGCACCTGATTAATCTAATAATAGATATATTATCAATTGGTGTGGGTATTGCTGGGGTGATTGGGATTCTGGTGGCGGGTGTACAATACTTAACTTCTGGTCCTAATGTTGATCGAGTCCAGAAGGCTAAGAATAGAATATATCAAGTCGTGCTAGGCCTGGTGGCGTACGTTTTTCTGTTTGCAGGATTACAATGGTTATTGCCTGGTGGCACATTTAGACAAGAGGTGGGGATAGAAAGTTTTAGTTTGGACAAAACAAGTGTCTCGGTACAGGTAGGGAAAAGTGAGGCAGTCAAGACGATTTTTGCGCCAGAGGATGTTTCAGATAAGACGGTAACCTGGAAGAGTAATGATACTGGTATTGCTACAGTAAGCAGCAATGGGGTGGTAACCGGAAAGAAAGCAGGTACGGTGACAATTACTGCAATAGCCTCAGATGGTAGTGAAGCGCATACGAATGTTACAGTGTCACCGGCGACAAATGGAACTGGCTCAAGCGGTAGCTCGGGTGGAAGTTCGGGCGGTGGCTCGTCGATGAGTGGTAAGACAAATGCAGAGATTAGAAATGAGCTTTCGAAGGTTGCAGTGAGATTTGCGAAAAAGAAGAATCGAACAGAATACCAACAAGCTATAAAAACCACTGGAGTATATGATGGTAAAGGTGGAACTGGTGGGTATTGTAGAAAGATAGGACAATCGTGCAGTGCCTATGTAGCTACAGTAGTGAGAACCGTTATTAGAGATGGCACTGGAAAAAAGTGGCCAGCTAATACGGCAAAGATACCAGATTATGTAGATAAAGTGAATGCGAAGTATCCTGGGACATGGAAAAAGTTATCATCGAATGCGAAAAAAGAACCTGGTGATATTTTGTATGAATATGATAGTTTTGGTAGTAATGGTCATACGGCGATTTTCGTAGAAAATAGTGATGGGCAGACTGTAATAGCAGAAGCTGCCGTTGCTACTTCCTATACATCCACCTGGTGTGGGGACAATGCGCAATGGCCACACATTACTACTTTTAAGAGTGGTCCGTTATATCACAAAGGGGTTACTTATTATAGGTATATGGGTGGGAGTTAAAAAGGAGATTATATGGAACGGGATGATAAATCGTATGAACAAGTATTCAGGCAGGATTTTTTGCAGGAGCCTGTGAAGAAAGCAGGAGAAAATAAGCACCAAGGTGATCAAAAGAAGTGGTTTTTGGCGGCAATGTTCGGAATCGTTATAACCGTTTTGGTTGTCATAATTGTGTTTTCTGTCATGAATTTGAATGGTGGTGGGAAACCTGATACAAGCTTTGATACCGATAAGACTGTTGTGATGAATTTGTATGAGCGGTTGAATGAAAAAATGACATACCAAGATTTGGAGGATGTTGTTGAGGAAGTAGCTCCTGAGGCTAGTATTATGTTCGACGATGGTATTTATTTAATATCGATTGAGAACGAAGATGATTATATCACTTGTAATATTGAAATGAATGAAGCAATAGAATTAGAGGGAGGGAATAGCCGAGAAGATGCATCCGAGGAAGTGGAAACAACGGAGGACAATATCAATCTTGAAGAGTTAGTAGATACTATTATGAAAGATACCGAATCGCAAGTAGAAGATGACGGAGAGAATGAATATGATACAAACTACAATCCATACAGTGAGGCGACTAAAATAGAACCAGATACGGTGATGGCGCATTTTGTTTATTATTATTATGGAGAGATAGAGACACTTGATGGTAACACAGAGCTAACTGAACTATATGTTCAAGAAAGCTCTAATGGTGAGGGGTATGATTTATTTAATGGAGTAAATGTTGTAGTTTTGCCAACTAAAGCAGTGGCAATAGATGAAGTGTTAAGTTTAATCAAAAAATAATAAAACTTTTTAGGTTTAAAAAAAATCCAAATTCTTTTGGATTGTTATTCGATATATTTTATGGTGGAGGTGCCTACCGGAATTGAACCGGTGTACGCGGTTTTGCAGACCGCTGCGTAACCACTCCGCCAAAGCACCGTACCTTTATACTAAAATGGTGCGAATGAAGAGACTCTAACTCTCGACCTCTTCCTTGGCAAGGAAGCGCTCTAAACAACTGAGCTACATTCGCACATATTTACATTATATCATATAATGTTGAATTTTTAGGAAAAAAATATATAATTATAGGCATAAGGATAATAAAAGATGGAAATTGCTTTACAAGTATTATTATTGATAATAGGATTTATCTTACTAATTAAAGGCGCGGATTGGTTGGTTGATGGTGCTTCGTCAGTGGCATCAAACTTTAAAGTGAGTAAGTTGTTAATTGGACTTACGATTGTGGCATTTGGTACTGGTGCGCCGGAGCTTGCGGTGTCGTTTTCTTCACTCATTAATGGAACGACGGATATTCTGATTGGCAACGTGATTGGTAGTAACATAGTGAACGTGCTGCTTCTGATTGGTGTGGCGGCAGTGATTCATCCGATTAAAGTGAAGAAGGATACAGTATCAAAAGAATTGCCGCTTTTGCTATTAATATCGACGGCACTTATCGTTTTGCTTTTGGATGTAAACTTAGCGGACGCGTTGATAAATACTTTTTCACGAGCAGATGCAATCATTTGTTTGTTATTCTTTGCAATTTTCTTGTATTACTTAATTGCGATGGCAAGAAAGAATCGGCGTGGGAGAAATGCTAAGAAAGAAGTAGAGAAGCCGAAATACAAATTGGGAAAGTCTTTTCTCTTAGTGGTAATTGGGTTGGCAGGAGTGGTTGGTGGTAGCCAATTAGTGGTAGACTCGGCAAGTTTCATTGCTACGGCTGTAGGGATTTCGGAAAGAATTATTTCGCTTACAATTATTGCGATTGGCACGTCGCTACCTGAGCTTGTAACAACCGTGACGGCGGCAAGAAAAGGAGAATCTGATCTTCTGGTTGGTAACATCGTAGGTAGTAATATTTTTAATATATGTATAGTGCTTGCTTTGCCGGTAGTATTTGCTGGGGGAATAACTCCGGATAACTTTGAGATAATTGACCTTGCTATGCTGATTCTCTCGTCAGTGTTGCTTTGTTTCTTGGCAAGACAAGATCATAAAATTTCGCGAATGGATGGCGTATTAATGTTAATAATTTTTGCGGTGTATTATGGCTATTTGATCTACGGAGTGTTTGCGTGAGTTGGTTATACTTTGTGATTATAACTGTGTTTGTAGATGCGCTTCGCATCTTTATTGATAATTACGTTTCAGATGTATATTTTAAAGGTCGTGGAGCGGTATCGCAGAAATGGTTTTATGGTTGGGTGACAATTGTTTTTATGTCGATTATTTTGTCAATAATTGGTTGGGACCAAGTTTTTGCACAACCTATGATTTCTGGAATATTACTATGTGCTGGTATAATAAGTGGGATTTCTGGTATTTTTTATCTTAAGGCTTTGGAAATTGACGATTCGACTAATCTTGGTATTTTTATCCAAATGGCGCCAGTGTTGTATTTGGTGTTTGGATGGATGTTTTTGGGAGAGAGTTTTTCGCCGATACAACTCGTGGCATTTGCGATTATTATGACTGCGCCGGTATTGATTGTGCTTACGACGCGAAAAAAGAGTCGCAAAGTGCGTATGAAGGCGGTGATGTATTCGTTTCTGTATGTTTTAGTGTCGGTAATTAGCAATATGATTTTTGTGGAGGCAAATGGCGAGATGGCGAATGTCTTAGTTTCGATTTCGTTAGTGCTTCTAGGCAAGGGGATAGAGAATTTGATTATTGTATTAGTACTGCCTAAATTGTTTCGAAGATATCGAACGGTGGTTAAAAACAGCCATGGTAAGGTGTTTCGTCCGATGTGTGCGAATTTTGTGGTGGGGATGACGAAAGAATATGTTTATAGGATGGCACTTATTTTAGCGCCATCTATGGCGATTGCTTCAGCAGTGTCGGATACATCTGGACCGATTGTAATTTTCTTTATGGGGATTGTTTTGACATTGATTTGGCCGAAGTTTGGACGAGAGAAACTGAACCGAAAAGCTGTTTTGGTGCATCTTTTGGCGACCGTACTGGTGGTGATTGGCATTGTGATTTTGCAAGTGAAATGATATAATAAAAACATAATTTAAAAAGGAGAAAAATGTCTACAGGTGGAATAATTGCCATTGTGATTCTTGTGGTAGTTGTAGCAATTGCCGCAATGATAGCCGGGGCCTATAATAGCCTCGTCAAATTAGACGAGCGCGTCAATGAGGCGTGGTCGGATATTACGGTACAACTTAAGTACCGAGCAGATTTAATCCCGAACGTGGTGGAAACCGTGAAGGGTTATGCGAAACACGAGAAGGAAACCTTCCAGATGGTAACCGAAGCGCGTACCGCGGCGATGGGTGCCAAGACGGTAAAACAAGCAGCGGAAGCTGAGAAGGAAATGCAGTCGGCACTTGGCCGGATTTTCGCGATTGCGGAAGCTTATCCAGAACTTAAAGCGAACGAGAATTTTGTAAAGCTGCAAGAGCAATTGCAAGATGTTGAGGATAAAATTCAAGCTGCTCGTCGTTTTTATAATGCTGGTGCAAAAGAGCTTAACACGAAGATTAAGACTTTCCCGACTAATTTAATCAACAAGTTTGTGGGTCATTTCAAACAACGTGATTACTTTGAGGTTGAAGAATCCGAGAAGGCTCGCATCAAAGATGCTCCTGAAGTAAAGTTTTAAATAAGGAAGTGCTCCTAGGCTCGCCTAGGAGCATAATAGCCATATGTACAAACAAATTGCAGAAAACAAGCGAAGAACGATATATATTATCGTGGTGTTTGTGATGATAATCGCGGCGATTGCTGCGCTTTTTGCGTGGTATTATAATGATCCTTGGATTGCGGTTTGGACGGTTGTTGCTGGAATTGTATATGCCGTAATACAGTATTATGCATCAAGTTCCATCGCAATGGCGACAGCAGGTGCGAAGGAAATTGAGAAGAAAGATAATCCACGTCTATATAATATAGTTGAAAACTTATCAATCACGACTGGGCTACCTATGCCAAAAGTTTATGTGATTGATGATTCGGCCCCAAATGCTTTTGCGACAGGGCGGGATCCTCAGCATGCGTCGGTAGCAGCGACAACTGGACTTATGGACATCATGAATGATAAAGAATTGACAGCTGTGATGGCACATGAAATGTCGCATGTGAAGAATTATGATATTCGCGTGTCAATGATTGTGTTTGGGCTAGTGTGTGTAGTAGGTTTGATATCGGATTTGGCGTTTAGATTGATGTTTTATGGCTCTAGACGACGTGATAGTGAAGGAAGCCCAATGGGGTATGTTCTGATACTTATTGCGGCAATTTTGTCACCCCTGGTGGCGACTTTGGCGCAGATGGCAGTAAGCCGACAGAGGGAATACTTGGCTGACGCATCGGCAGTAAGTATTACGAGATATCCAGAAGGAATGATTGGAGCGTTGAAGAAATTACAGTCACATAGTCAGCCGATGAAGAGTCAGAATATTGCGGCAGAATCAATGTATATTAATAATCCTTTGCGTAAAGGGTTTTTCAATAATTTACTTTCGTCACATCCGCCTTTGGAGAAAAGGATTGAGAGATTAGAACATGGCAAAGAAAAGTTCTAAATCTACTGGAACTAGGTTAAAGTCGCCGCATAAATCATTTAAACGAACTTATCGAGAAGATTATGTGAGGGAACTTGATGTACCTGGGATGGGGCAACATATTTATGAATCATTTGCGATGTTTTTTCAGCACTGGAAATTATTTTTGCCATTGTTGTTGCTTAGTACGATACTGGAAGTTTTAGCGGTTAATACGACATATGAAACCACTGCTGTTTTCTCTGTGTTGATTTTTTTGATGATATGGTTAGTCACGATTTTTTTGGTGCGGCATATCAAAGCGGAGCATAAAGTAACTTTGAGGGATGGACTTTATAATGCAATGACGCCACTGTTGTCGTCGCTAGTCGTATTTGTAATAGCGGTAATCGAGTGTATCCCAATCTTTTTGATGATTATTGCATATTCGGCTGCGATTAAGACGGAGTTTTTGACAATGCCGTTTTATGCGTTGTTGTTTTTTGTTTTTGCAGGATTAATGTTGGTTTTATCAGGCTATTTATTATCTTCGTCGTTAATTGCGTTAATCGCAGTGAGTGCGCCGGGTTTGTATCCATGGAAGGCACTAACGACAGCGTCCGAATTAATGATGGGGCGAAGAATACGTTTTATACTACGTTTGATTGCTTTGATTTTGGTGCTTGTGGTGATGTGGGCGGTGGTGATTTTGCCACTTTCGGCATTAAAGTTACCTATGGAAGTGTTGTCGGTGGTGGCAGCATTGGTTGGATGTTTCTCTGCTATTTATCTGACGGTTTATTTGTATTTATATTATCGATGGTTACTAGATGCGTGATAAAATAGTAGTATGAATAAAGAAGATGTGGAGAAAAGAATCGCGAAATTACGCGAGTTAATAAATGATTATCGGTATCATTATCATGTACTAGATGAGTCAATAATGAGTGAGGCGGCGGCGGATTCGCTAAAGCATGAATTGTCGCTTTTGGAAGAGCAATATCCAGAATTGATTACGCCGGATTCGCCGACACAGCGAGTGGCTGGCAAACCCTTGGATAAGTTTACAAAGGTACGTCATGAGAAACGAATGATTAGCCTAGCGGATGTGTTTTCGGAGGAAGAGGTGAGTGATTGGGTGACGAGGACGGAGAGGTTGATTCTTGATGGTGGGATTTCTGAATTCTTTACTGATATTAAGATGGATGGGTTGGCATGTTCTTTGAAGTATCGTGATGGTATATTTTATCAAGCAGTTACGCGTGGCGATGGACTAGTAGGAGAAGATGTGACTTTGAATGTAAAGACAATCGAAAACGTGCCCTTGAAACTTTCAGAAGGCAATAGCTCTTTCTCGGGAGCGCTCCGGGGCGCTAGCCCAAGTCTTACTCCCTCGAATGAACCATTGCCTTCTGAAGTTGAAGTGCGCGGTGAAATCGTTATATTCAAAAAAGATTTTGAACATCTCAACGAATTGCAACGCAAACATGGTGAGGCGGAATTTGCGAACCCGCGGAATCTTGCTGCGGGTTCGATTCGGCAACTTGACCCGAAAGTGGCAGCGAGTCGACCACTTAAGTTTATTGCGTATGATTTAGTGACACCGGATTCTCCGACTTGGCACGAAGCGTATGTGAAACTACGAGAATTAGGGTTCCAGACTTCTGGTGAAGATAGGGTTTTTGCAAGTCGAGACATGAAGGGGTTGTTTAAGTATATTGGTGAATTAGATGAATATCGTAAAGGTCTGAGGTTCAATACGGACGGGATGGTGATTAAGATAAATGATAGAGCAGTGTATGACAAACTTGGTATTGTAGGGAAGACACCGCGCGGAGCAGTGGCTTTTAAGTTTCCGGCGGAAGAATCGACAACGGTGGTGCGTGATATTGTGATTTCGATTGGGCGAACAGGCGCGGCGACACCGGTGGCGATACTAGATCCGGTGTCGGTAGCGGGGACGACGGTGCAGCATGCTTCGCTCCATAATGCGGATGAAATTGCGAGGTTAGATGTGAGGATTGGAGATACAGTAATTATTTATAAGGCAGGGGATATTATTCCGCAGGTCAAAGAAGTATTGACGAGTTTGAGACCGGAAGGAACGGTAGCATTTGATTATATGAAAGCCTTGAAAAAACAGTATCCGGAACTCGCATTTGAACGTCCGGAGGGGGAAGTGGTGTACCGAGTGAAGGGTGAGTCGAGTGATTTTATTATGAAACGAGCAATTCAATACTATGCATCGAAGTCTGCTTTGAATATCGAAGGACTAGGAGAGAAAAATGTAGAGGTCCTGATTGATGTCGGACTAGTGCATTCGATTGCGGATTTGTATCGGTTAACTGTTGGCGAAGTGGCGAAACTGGAAAGATTTGGAGAAGTGTCGGCACGGAATTTGGTAAATGCGATTCAAGCGTCAAAAAACCCAACCTTGGCTAAATTCGTGACAGCGCTTGGCATTCGTCACGTGGGAGCGCAGACGGCGGTAAGTCTCGCGCGAAGATTTAAGAGTCTAGATAAACTAATGGTGGTGACAAAGGAAGAATTGTTGTCAGTTGATGATATTGGTGAAGTGGTGGCAGAGTCTATTCTCGCGTGGTTTGCGGATGAAGACAATGTTAAACTGCTTGAAGAATTACGTGAGTTGGGTGTGTGGCCGGAGGAAGAATCGAAAGATGCATTGCCACTCGAGGGGCAGTCGTATATTGTGACTGGGACGCTTGCGTCGATGGGGCGAGAAGAGGCGGAAGATAAGTTGCGAGAATTAGGCGCGACAGTGACCTCGTCAGTCACTAAGACTACGACAGCCTTGATTATAGGTGAAAAACCCGGAAAATCTAAAACTGATAAAGCCGCGAAGTTGGGTATTCCGACGATTGGCGAAAGAGAGTTTTTGAAACTGGTGAAAATGTGATATAATAAGAATGTGCCTGGGTGTAGCACAGTTGGTAGCGCGCAACGTTTGGGACGTTGAGGTCGCAGGTTCAAGTCCTGTCACCCAGACCATTTTTTATGGCAGTAAAAACTTGACTTTTTTTAAAAGATGCTTATTATTATAAGTAGAATAAGGTCATTTAATAAAAATAAAAAGGAAAAATATGAGATTAAAGAGAAATAACGCAGTGTTTCGTCTTAGAGCCAATACGAAACGAGCTGTTTTTTGGGGACTTGCCGTGTTGATAGTATCTTTGGTTGGTTTTGCTAGTATTGTTCAGAATTTGCATACAGAGAAAAGCTATGCGGTGGGTACGGATTGTAATCCTGATGCAATGACGATAGACGATGCAGTTTGTTTGCAAGATATGAATTATTATGTGAAACAAACCATGATAATTGATACTCAATATGAACTAGTTGATAGTAGAGATCAGCAAATATATAAGATTGCAAAACTAGTTGATGGTAATGTATGGTTTCTGGACAATTTGAAAATTGGTGCAGAAGACGAAATGTTACTTACTAATAATGATACAAACACGGATCCGAATGTAAATGGCGGCGAATTTGTTCTGCCGGCGTCTGCTGCTGGTGGTAATACTTATACTGCTCCAGTGATTTATGTTGGAAATGTAGACGATGCTGTTGATTCAGAAAATGGATGGATGATTGGAGGATATTACAACTATTGCGCAGCGAGTGCTGGAACGTATTGTAATGAGGACGAGGAAGCAGAAGGCGATGCGATGTATGATATTTGCCCTGCTGGTTGGAGGATGCCAACTGGTGGAGTTGGCGGTGAATATGAAGCGGTGACCTCTGCATATAGTAATGCGATTAATGTATTGCAACTTCCTTTGTCTGGAAGATATTATGATGGCGCTCCGGGAAGAATTGGCGAAGACGGGTATTTCTGGTCATCAACCAATCGTGATGGAAGAAGGATGTATTATTTGAATCGATCCGGTAGTTCACTGAGCCCAACTGGGAGTTATCGACGGGACCGAGGATATTCGATGCGTTGTGTAGCGAAGGACGTTCGACCTACGATGAGTTGTAATTCGTCTGCGAAAACTATTGATGAGGCAGTATGTATGCAGGATATGAATGCAATGGTCAAAGATAGTATGGCAATGGATGAAGCGTATTGGCTGATTGATATTCGGGACAAAGAGGCTTATCGTGTGTCTAAACTTCAAGATGGTAATATTTGGATGCTAGATAATTTGAGATTAGGTGGAGAAGAAACTTTGACGTTAACTTCTGATGACACAAACACTAATCCAGGGTTAAATAATGGTGAATTTCTATTGCCTGCTAGTGGGAGTTGGGAGGATACTTATGTAGATGCACAAATTAATGCGAGCGAAAAAGATACGATTCAAGATTCGAGTAACGATTGGAGAGTGGGTAATTATTATAATTATTGTGCAGCGAGTGCTGGGACGTATTGTGAGTCAGATGGGGAGGGCGACGCTGAATATGATATCTGTCCAAGTAATTGGCGTATGCCTACTGGTGGTAATGGTGGAGAGTATCAAACGATAGCAAATTTGTATGGTGACATAGCGGATACTTTGAAGTTACCATTATCTGGAAGATATTACAGCGGCGCTTCGGGAAGAATTGGTGATGATGGATATTTCTGGTCATCAACTAATAGGGATAATTTGAGAATGTACTATCTTAATAGGGCAGGCAGTTCCATCAGTCCAACCGGAAGCTACAGACGAGATCGGGGATATTCGATGCGCTGCGTTGTGGGGATAAAAGAGACTGGAAGCGGAGAGTTTGAGTGGAAGAACGATAAAAATGATTTTATTAAGGGTGATGATGGTGATTTGGTGCTAATAATTGATTTATCACCGGCAGCTGTTTTATCGGTGAAAGTCAATGATGTGGAACTAGAAGCAGGTGATTATGATTTGTTGAATGGAGACGGGGCAACGATGATTGTTTTAGGACAGAGTTATTTGAATGAATTACCTGTAGGTGATTATCAGCTTTCGGTTTTATATGAAAGTGGGACCGTGATTGAAACTGAATTTAGTATAAGTGAAAAATCAGTTGAACCAGAAGATGAAGGAGACGAAGAGCCGGAGTCAGAAGATGAGATTGTGGTACCAGATACTGGAATGGAAACTCAGGATGGGTTAGGTGGTAAAAAGATAGATACAATGGTTCTTGCGATTATGGTTGGAATTCTAGTGAGTATTGTCTCTGGAATAGTATTGATTGGTCGCTATAATGATAGGAGACGGTAATTAAGTATAAATGGGTAGATCTTCGGGGAAGGGATCAAAATCGGATTCGCCAAAGTCGTCGTCGGTGAAGTCACTCGATAGGCCCTCTATTGAGTTGTCGGTGAAACCGTCACCGTCTTGGTCGTGGTAGGTCGACGAGCCGTAGGGATTATAGCCGAGTTCAGTGAGAAAACGAGAGGGCATGCTGTAACTACGGGTGCCGTAAGAATAGCGCGAAAGAGCGTAGGTTAGGAAGAGGCGCTTCATGGCACGGGTCATGGCAACATACGCAAGGCGGCGTTCTTCTTCGAGTTCAGCTTCGTTGTCATAGGCGCGGGAGCCAGGAAAAAGGCCTTCTTCCATACCGACAATGAAGACGACAGGAAATTCGAGACCCTTGGCGGCATGCATGGTCATGAGAGTGACGGAGTTTTTGTTAGTGGCTTCATCGGCGCTGGACATTAAGGTGGCATCGGCGAGAAAATCTGGCAGAGTGTCGTATTCGCTAGCGTTGCCAACGAGTACCTCGAGGTTCTTCATGCGATCGTCGGTGGTGGGGGTGCCATCGTCAACTAAAGTGTGAAAGTCGAAATAGGTGATAACGCGTTCGACGATTTTGCCGGGGTTATCTTCGAGATCTGTAGTTTTTAAGAAATTGATGAGGCGAAGAAGGGCGGTTTTGGCTTTAGTAGAATTGATGACTGAGGGGAGGTCGGGATTAAATAGTGGTTGTGCCTCATCGATTGAATCGATGGCGCCAAGGAGTTTTCGGATGGAGACTTCGCCGATGCCGGACAGGATATTACTACAAACGCGCGTGAGACTGACTTTGTCGCGCTGGTTGATGAGAAGGCGGAGAACCGCCATGGCGTCTTTGATTTCCTTACGGTCGTAGAAACGAACGCCGCCAATGATTTTGTAGGGGATGTGCATATTAAGGAAAGCTTTTTCAAAAGCGTAGGACTGAGCGTTAGTGCGATAGAGGACGGCGAAATCGGAAAAGTCAGGATAATCTTTCTGAAGGTTTAAGATTTTCATGGCGACGAAGGTGGCTTCGGCGGTCTCGTCGCTTAGGTTTTCGATGTCGACGGGCTCGCCTTCTTCGGCGTCAGTAAAGAGAGTTTTGTCGGTGCGAGTTTTGTTCTCGCGGATGACTTTTTGGGAGGCGGCGAGGATGCTCTTGGTAGAACGATAGTTTTGTTCGAGTTTGATGACTTTGGCGCCAGGAAAATCTTTTTCGAAGTTGAGGATGTTGGTGAAGTCGGCACCGCGCCAAGAATAGATAGATTGCCAGTCGTCGCCAACAACGCAGATGTTACGGTCTTCGTTTACGAGGAGTTTGACGATGTGGTATTGGACGAGGTTGGTATCTTGGTACTCGTCGATGAGAATGTGGTGAAATTTCTGTTGCCATTTGGTACGGATGTCGGGATGGTTCTTTAGGAGTTCGAGCTCTTTGATGAGAAGGTCGTCGAAATCGAGAGCGGAAGCTTTGGCTTTCTCGGATTCGTAGCGGGCGAAGATTTGGGCGATTTGTTTCTGGTTGGGGTAGAGAGCGGTAGTGGCGTAATCGTCGGCAGAGTGGCCTTGGTTTTTCTCACTACTAATGATGGATTGGATAGATTTGGGTTTGAGTTGCTTGTTGTCGCTCATGTGTAGATTTTTCATGATGCGGCGGATGAGGGAGATTTGGTCGTCGGTGTCATAAATGACGAAGTTGCGGTCGAGATTTAGGGTGCCGTGTTCAATACGAAGGATTTTGACAGCAATGCTATGGAAGGTGCCCATGTATGGCATGAATGAGCGTGGGGGCGGGGTGGTTTGATTGTGTAATAATTGCCATAGTCGTTCCCGCATCTCACCCGCGGCTTTGTTGGTGAAGGTGACGGCAAGGATGTTGTGAGGGTTAGTGCCGTGAGCGATAAGATTAGCGATGCGGTGAGTGAGAGTTTTGGTTTTGCCAGAACCGGCGCCAGCTAAGATGAGCAAAGGCCCGGATAATGTTTCGACCGCCTGGCGTTGAGCCGGATTTAGTTCCTCCAGTATTTTGTCCATGTATATAATTGTAGCACATTAAATGCCAGTGAAGGGAGTGATGTCGGCGCCGAGGTGACGGAGGCGGGCGGCGAAATCTTGGTAGCCGCGGTTGATGGGATAGACGTTTCTAAGGATGGATTGGCCGGGGGCGGCGAGCATGCCGAGTAGAATGACGACAGCGGGACGGAGAGCTTGCGGAGCGACGAGTTCGGCAGGGCGCCAGTTGGTGGGGCCTTCGACGTAGATGCGGTGGGCATCAAGGAGTTCGACTTTCACGTTGAGATTGGTGAGTTCAGTGGTGTAGACGGCGCGGTTTTCGAAAACCCAGTCGTGGATGAGGGTGCGACCCTTAGCAACGGCAGCGATGACGGAGAAGAAGGGGAGATTGTCGATATTGAGGCCTGGGAAAGGCATGGGGTGGATTTTGTCGACGGGAGCGACGAGGTCGGATTTTTTGATATAGAGGTCGACGAGACGGGTGCGGTTGTTGGCGGCGAGATACTCGGGGGATTTATCGATGTGGGCATGCATGCTTTTCAAGACTTCGAGTTCGATTTCGAGGAATTCGATGGGGGCGCGCATGATAGTGATCTCGGAATTAGTAACAAGGGCGGCGGCGATGAAGCTCATAGCTTCGATGGGGTCTTCGGAGATATTGTATTCGACATCTTGGTTGATGAAAGGGCGACCTTGAATGACGAGACGGGTGGTGCCGATTCCAGAAATCTTAACGCCGAGTTGTTCGAGGAAGAAACAGGCGTCCTGCACCATGTAGTTAGGTGAGGCGCCGACGATGGTAGTCTTGCCGGGGGCGAGGGCGGCGGCCATGAGGACGTTTTCGGTGACGGTGTCGCCACGCTCGGTGAGAACGATGTAACGGTCGGTGTATTTATGGAGGGTGTCCTGCCGGACTTCGACTTCGTAGAAGCCACTATGACATTCGGCATCGACGGTGAGACCGAAGGACTTGAGAGCTTGAAGATGCGGCTCGACGGTGCGGGTGCCGAGCGAGCAGCCGCCAGCATAAGGGATGCGGAATTTGGGATAGCGGTGGAGGAGGGGCCCTAGGAACATGATAATAGAACGGGTGCGACGGGCGGCCTCGATGTCCATTTCGTCGAGTTTCAATTCGCGGGGTGAGATAATTTCAAGGTCACGGTGACGGTTGGTCCAGTGGCATTTGACGCCGATGGACTCCAAAACTTCAATAATTCGGAAGACCTCTTCGATACGAGCGACGCGGTGGAGAGTGGTCTTGCCGGTGTTCAGTAGGGAAGCACAAAGGAGAGCGACGGCGGCGTTTTTGGAAGTGTTAATCGTGATTTCGCCGTGGAGTTCGTTGCCACCGCGGATGCGAAAACTCTGACCGGCGGAGTCATTAACAGAGAGAATCTGAGTGCCAAAGGCTTCGGAGAGTTTCTTGATCATCTCGAGAGAGATGTTTTGACCGCCTTTCTCGATACGGTGGATGGCGGATTGAGATGAACCGACTTTGTCGGCTAATTCTTCCTGAGTCCAGCCTTTATCGGTACGCATTTGCTCTATCGTCTCGCCGATGACTTCTTGGTAGGTCTTTGCTTTCTTCATGATAATCAATATATCATGAGATGAATATAATGTAAAGACTTGGTAAACATTTTTTTGACGTTTTGAAATAAAAAAGTGTTGACTATGCCTTGAAATGCTGTATAATTATAAGCATGAGAAAGATGTCTTTTTATATAGGATTATTAAGTTTGAATTTAATTAGTGGTGTGGTACTGGCTTCTAGTTTTGTCTCGGCAACAGACGATGAAGTAGTAGATTCGGTCCAACTCACGGTACCGATTGCTTGTACAATGACCGGTACTGGTACTACGCATACGGCTATATTAAATCCCGGTACTTATTCGGGTGAGTCTGGTTCAGAATACGAAAATGGCATTGGCAAAACTACACTTACTGCTATATGTAATGATGATAATGGCTTCTCCATCTATGCTATAGGATATACTGGTAATCAATATGAAGGGGAAAATCACACTAAACTCATCGGACAATCTACAAGTAGTACTATAGCTACTAAAGCCTATACATCGGGAGATACTACCTCTAATTGGTCCATGAAACTAACTAAAGTCACTGATACAACGGAATCCTATAACCCACAGAACTTAACTATCCAAAGTGATACGGAAGGCACCTTTTCTTCATGGCATAGTGTGCCAGCTTCATATACTAAAGTAGCAGAATACCATGCCAATACTGGTTCATCTACTACCGATACTACACTAGGAGTAAAACTAGAAACTACCTATGCAGCATACATAGCATCCAATCAATCTGCTGATACTTACGAGGGACAAGTGAAATACACTATGGTACATCCATATACAGAAGAACCACTTCAGCCACAATCCTCAGCATCAGGTAAAATCTGTTACTATGCCAATGCTTCAGATGCAGAAGGCACAATGGGTTGCCAGGATGTAGCAAACTCTGTTACATTACTTGCCTCCAACTTCAGTCGTACTAGCTATGGTTTCGCTGGCTGGTCCGATAAGTTTGACTATGCCACTAACCCAGAGGCTAAGTTCTATGGCCCACAAGAAACCATGGCTATTCCAGATACTTCCATCTACACTGGCGATGGTAAAGGCTTATCGCTCTATGCAGTCTGGGTAAAGAGTGCAGGTAACCTCCAAGATACTACTAAAGTTGCTACACTTTGTGGAACGGGAACGGGTAGTTTAATCAAGGCTAATGAGGCTACAAATATCCTAAGCCAAAGTATCACTGCTCTTTCTGATGCTCGCGACAATAATACCTACGCCATCGCTAAACTCGCCGATGGTAAATGCTGGATGATAGAGAACCTCCGCCTAGACAACTCTGTCTCACTCACTCTCGTAAATACTAATAATCCGCTAAACGATGGCACTAATGTCACCATCAAACATAGTTATTCAGATACCGAAACACATAACACCCTTTCTGCTTCGCAAGATCCTACTACAACTGCATGGTGCCAATCCAATAGTGCTTCTTGTGATGACCAATCTATGTTATTTACTGGTAATACTACTAACCGTGCTTCCTATGAAACTGGAGCTACCATGACAAATAGTGCCAATATCTATTCCTATGGTAACTACTACAACTGGTACTCTGCTACAGCGGGTAGAGGCACATATGGCTTTAGTACTAACAATAATAGTGTAGCAGGCGACTTATGCCCCGCTGGATGGCATCTACCAATAGGTGGCAGAAAAGCCAATGTGGATGTAAGTGACTTCTGGAAACTATCGCGTGCTACTATAGGAGCAGATCCAGCAAACTTTGCTAATGATTACTTCTATTACACGGGTACTCCAGAAGGTACGGATGCTTCTAATAAAATGAGAGCTTATCCTAACAATTTTGTCTATTCCGGCAACGTCAACGGCGGTTCGGTAGGCTATCGTGGCTCGAGCGGCTCCTTCTGGTCGTCTACGGCGCGCTCGTCCCTCTACGCCTACTACCTGTACTTGCTCTCGTCCTACGTCTACCCAGGC
Source organism: Candidatus Saccharimonadota bacterium (assembly GCA_017433245.1). Taxonomy (GTDB): domain Bacteria; phylum Patescibacteriota; class Saccharimonadia; order Saccharimonadales; family Saccharimonadaceae; genus Nanosyncoccus. The sequence goes on from JAFRHO010000009.1 coordinate 44,515, forward strand.
ACGTACTACAACTACAAGTACTACGGGAGGACAGTGCGTTGCGTCGCCCCCGGCGTTTAGCGTTTCTCTGTTCGTGCCGTTCCAGAGCCCTAGGAATGTTCAAAGGTTTGTCGTAAGACAAACACTTTGAACAGGGCCACTGCCCTGCGGTGGCCCCACCTTTGTTCACTTCTAGCGAACAAGGGAAATAGATTTGCCGGCCCTGCCGGCAAGTCCGGGGTTTTCACAGATGCCTCTTACAGCATATTTGTGGTATAATGGTAATGGCTAATAAGTAGATTCGGAAAAGGAATGATAGATTAAGTTACTATCATCGTCCGAATTCGGAACTTTGCCGCATAGGGCTCAGAGTCGCACCTGGCGAGAGGCTAGGTCGGTGTTTCGGGGCGAGTTTTAATAAGCTCGGGAAGAAGCGATTTTTGTAGGCTACGGTCTACAACGATTGTAAGTTGACTCTTATCCTCTTGGTGTTTATTTTACGCCAGACTAGCCCTCTGGTGGTTGATAGTACCTGGTTTCTATGGGTCTCTGATTGCTGGTTGTACTGTTTGGCTGGCGTTTTGTCTATTCCGGCAACGTCAACGGCGGTTCGGTAAACAATCGTGGCTCGAACGGCAACTTCTGGTCGTCTACGGCGAACTCGTCCAACAACGCCTACAACCTGAACTTGAACTCGTCCAACGTCAACCCAGGCACGAACAACAACAACAAGTACAACGGGAGGACAGTGCGTTGCGTCGCCCCCGGCGTTTAGCGTTTCTCTGTTCGTGCCGTTCCAGCTCCCTAAAGTGGTGAAGCCTCTTAATTAGAATAAGGGAATAGAAAATCGTCTGACTCAGGCGATTTTCTAGTTTTTTGGAAGTTGGTACGAAATAGGTCGTCTGGTATATAATCCCAGCCAGTTTCGTCGAAGATTTCTTTTAGGATATTGTAGCTATTGAAGTATTTAAAATGCCCCATATAGGATGGAACACTATCTATTGTTCGCGTGCCAGAGACAACTTCCTTCATGGCACGTTTGGCATTCTTAATTAAACGACTGCCTGGCATAATATGGTTGTGATAGACGGTGGCGCCGAGAAAGGGAATGCCGTATTCGGATTCTTTGAGCATACGTTTCTTGGGATGAAGTGTAAGACCGATGAAACTGAGATAATCTTCTATAGCATGGATGTCCTTCTTTAATTGCATTAGTTGGTCTTCTCTTACTACGATGAAGAAGTCATCGACGTAGCGACCATAATGTTTGTAGCCGAGGTCTAGGGTGATAAAATGGTCTAGTAAATCTAGATAAATATTAGATAAGAGCTGCGACGTGAGATTTCCAATTACAATACCTTGTCCGGCTGGCTGGTTGAAGAGGCTTTTACTGGTTGGAAGGTAAGCCCAGGCGTCCAGATCACCCTTTTTCTTGGCGCCTTTGACTGGGTCATCCATGATGGTGCGTTGCCAGAGGAATTTCAGAATATCATACTCGCGTGTGCGTTCTCTTCCTTTGAACTGCTGGTTTAATCCCCAAATGGCACGGTCGTATAATTCCTTGCGAGGGAGCGACATGAAATAACCCTGGATGTCTAGTTTGCAGACATAAACTTTATATTTGTAGTTTTCCGAGGCGGAGCGGATGTGATGGTCTAGGCGCTGAATGCCGAAGAGCACCCCTTTGTCTAGCCGACAAGAGTACGAATCGTAAATGAAGTGATTGTCCCACCAATGATAAACGGAGCCGAATAATAGATGATGAACAATGCGGTCACGAAAAGGTGCAGCAAAGATTTCGCGGATAACTGGTTTTGTGATAATGTGCGCCGTACTACGCAAAGGAATGTAGGTTTTGTTGATAATATCATTTGAGAGATATTGGAGGTTGGCGAAGAGCTTAATCTCGAAATCATGTTCGTCGTGAGTGCGACGCTTGCCACCCTTTCTGGCTTCTAAGTAAGATAGGTATAGCGCGAGATTTAGTTGGCTTTTGAAGGTGCGGCGTTCCGCGTGGTTGTAATCTGGGTAATTGGATAAAAATGTTTGCATTTTTGCTCCTTATTTTAGATTTCTTGTGATGCTGTTTCTGATATCTACCATTAAGGTGCCGAGGCGTTCGACGGTAGAATTGTCCAGTGCGTGATTTTCATTTAAGATGATGAGGATGGCGTTGAGATGATTGATATATAATATGAGATGCTGTTTGATTTTGTCCTTGTCGCCGCCTTCGGATAATTCGATATAGTTTTCGAATAGTTTGATGAGGATATTGTTCATCTGTGCACCATAGAATTGGCGGTAAAATATATCTAATTTGCGGATTTTGTTGGGTAGGGTTTGGGCGAGAATCAGAAACTGGTTGTAGAGTTCGGGGATGGTAATTTTGGGTTTTAGGAGTTGATTGATTTTTTCACTGGCTGCGTTTTCTTTAGCGTGGAGTTTTTTGATCTCGGCTTTGGTGTACTTGTGATTAAGCTGGAAAATTAATAAACCGGATTCTTCGATTGGCTCCAGCTTCAAGGATTTCATGTTTTTGATAAACGCGTCTTTCCAGTGTACGGCGATAATGCCGGACTTAAAACGATGGTTCAGGTCGGTGTCTTGGTGGATTGTGGGTGGCTTTTTGTTAAGACGTGGAGCCACGAAGTATTTATAGAAGTAGGCGGAGTTGCCGCCAAGTTTTAGCCATTCGTCTTTGGCATTTTTGTTTAATGACGGTATGGCGATGATTCTGGAGTTGTTGTTTTCCTCCATGACCATGGCAATACGCTTTCTCTCATAGTATTCTTGGTATGCCTGGTCATTGTTTTGGGTGGTTGTAATCTCTTGTTTATTCATAATATCGTATATTATATAGAATAAAATGGTCCTTCAGGTTGCTTTGGGTGCGTTGTGGGGTTCTGGTTTCGATTCTCTCAATTCCTGTTTTCTCTGTTAATTCGGTTTGTCTTTTTTTGTTACAATGGCTTTATGAATAAAGATTTTGATTCTTGGAATGAATTAAAGAGGGGTTGGATTTACATGATGTATTTTTGCCTATTAAGGAAGGTGAAGTGTGGTGGTGTTCAGTTGGCATGAATGTTGGTATAGAGATGTGTGGCAAAGGATGGTTATTTAAGATTATATAAATAAATACACCCCAACCTTTCGATTGGGGCAACGGGTATTCTCGAATATGATTTAATTATATCAGGAGTTTCGCGATTTCGAATTGTTTGATGTTATAATTGGTACATGAAAACGATTAGAGATATAGATGTCAAAAATAAAATAGTATTAATGCGGGTGGATTATAATGTGCCGCTGAAAAATGGGAAGGTGACGGATGATTTGCGTATTCGTGCGAGTGTGCCGACGATCGAGATGTTGCTCGAGAAGGGCGCGAAGCGGGTGGTGTTACTATCGCACCTCGGGCGACCGGAGGGGAAGCGGAATAAAGAGTTCTCCTTGGCGCCGGTGGCGAAGGTACTAGAGAAACTGTTAAAGGTGGGGCTAGTAGGATTTTATGATTTACCGAAGCAGGGTGAGCAAATTAAGATTCCGGCGTCGTTTAAGGTAGCATTATTGCAGAACCTGCGGTTTGATCCGGGAGAAGAGGATAATTCGGCGGAGTTTATCAAGAATATCATCGATGCGGTGGGGGCGGAAGTGTATGTGCAAGATGGATTTGCGGTGGTGCACCGGGCGCATGCGTCGATAGATGCGGTGAAGGAGTATTTGCCGGTATATGCAGGGCTATTGGTGGAGAAGGAAGTAAAGAATTTGTCGAAGGTGATTGATAAACCTGAGAAGCCGGTGCTCTTAATCATCGGTGGAGCGAAGGTGGAAGACAAACAACCGTTGATCGAGAAATTTGAGAAGCTGGCGGACTCGATAGTAGTAGGTGGTAAGATTGCGGCGGATGGGTATAAGGCTAGTTCGAAGAAGATTTATGTGGCGGAAGATTTTGACGAGAATAGTGAAGGGGCGAAGCTAGATATCGGTCCGGTGTCGACGGCGAAGATTGCGAGCATGGTGACAGACGCGAAGACGATTATTTGGAACGGACTACTGGGCTATGCGGAAGACCCGGCCTATGCGACAGCGTCGATGATTACGGCTGAGATGATCGGCGAACATGTATCGGCAGAGACGGTGATATGCGGTGGTGATACGACGGGATTCGTAGAGAACTTGATGAAGGAACATCCGAACTTGTCTTACTCGTTAGTATCAACGGGTGGGGGAGCGGCGCTCGAATTCTTGCTCGGCAATAAGCTGCCGGGGATTGAAGCTATACAGAAATAAGTTCTTATACCGTGCGGACTTTGATGGTGTCGGTGCCGTATTTGTCGCGGTTGCCGGAGACGATGACGAGGTCGAGGTCTTTTTGACCTTCGTCGAGCTGGAGATAGCCACCTTTTAGTTCTTTCGCGAGGTCGAGGCCGAAATCTTCGGAGAAGGGTCGGACGAAGGCGGAGTTAGCATAGTAGAGAGCGAGTTGGTTGGCGACGCGTTCGTTAGTGGTGACAGAAACAATGGGAAGATTTGGGCGTTGAGCGGCCATGGTGGTAGCGGTGACGCCGGAGGCAGTTTGGCAGATGATGGCGTCGGCATTGATGGTCTCCGCGATGTGAGCAGCAGCTGACGAGATAGCATCGTAGACTTCGGATTTTTCGCCGACCGGGTCGTGAGAAATGGGTGCCACGCGGGAATGGTTCTGAGTGTAGAGAATAACTTTCTTCATGGCTTTGACGGTGTCTAGTGGGTATTTGCCGTTGGCGGTTTCGTCGGAAAGCATGACGGTGTCGGCGCCTTGAACGACGGCGGTGGCAACGTCGGAAACTTCGGCGCGGGTAGGCTCTGGACTATCGACCATTGACGAGAGCATTTGGGTGGCGACGATACAGAGCTTGGCGTGGGCGCGGCAGAGAGAGATGAGCTTGCGCTGGACAATGGGGACGACTTCGGCGCCGGCTTCAACGGCCATGTCGCCGCGCGCAACCATGATACCATCGGCAGCTTTGACGATCTCTTCGAGATTTTTCTCGGATTCGATGGCTTTTTTGGTCTCGATTTTGGCGATAACTTTAGCGGTAGAGCCGAGGGATAGCAACATTTGCTTGAGTTTGACGATGTCGCTGGCGGACTGGACGAAAGAAAGGGAAACGTAGTCGTAATCCTCCCCACTACCGACTTCGATGTCGTGGAGGTCTTTGTCGGTAAGGATGTCGCCGCCGAAGTCGGTGTCAGGGAGGTTGAGACCTTTGCGAGACATGATGAAGCCGTCGTTTTCGACTCTGACTTTGATGGCGGTATCGCTGATAACTTCAGTAATAGTGGCTTTGACTTTGCCATCGAACATAGAAAGGGGCTCGCCAGGTTTGACTTTACTAGCGAGGTTATACTGAACCGGTACAGTCATGCCGCCATCGTGTTCGAAGTTATCATCGGATTCGAGGATCAGTTCATCGCCTTTTTTGAGGTCGAGATGGTTGTCTTTTAACATGCCGAGACGGATTTTGGGACCTTGAAGATCTTGCAAAATGGCGACGGAGCGGCCTTTTTTGGCGGCAGCGGCGCGAATCCATTTGATTTGCTGGTCGCGTTCTTCGTTGGAGCCATGTGAACAATTAAGACGGCAGCCGTTGACGCCGGCCATGATGACTTGTTCGATTAGTTCGGCCGAATTGGTCGATGGGCCGATAGTTGCTAAGATTTTAGTGCGTTTGAATAATTTACTCATAATATAATCTTATCATAAGTTTGATTCTATGGTAATATATATAATATGAATATGGTTAAAAAGAATACTTACACGTTACAGAAACGTAGTGCTATGCGGAAGAGAAATGATAATATTGTGGTTCGACGAGTAGTTTTGACGGTGATTGGTGTTGCAGTTGCGGTGGTGGTGGCTGGCGTGATTTATAGTTTGGTTTGGAGCCCAGAGAAGGCGACGAAGGCGAAACTTGACGAGATGGCGAGAGAGTATTATGAAGGTTTTACCTATGAAAACTTGATTAATGGGGCGATGTCGCAAGAGGAAATCGAAGGCGTAATGGATAAATATAAAGTGCGGGGATTTGCGCCGGTGTATCTTCGGCAGTTGTTGTTATATAATGATCGGGAAAATATGAAAGAGGCGGGATTTGTGAAGAATTATTGTGATGAAAATCTAACATATGTGAAGATTTATCCGGAAGCACCATACGATAAGAAGTCGTATCGGGTTGAATATAATTATACGTGTGAGTGGTAAAGAATAAGATTTGAGGGGTTTGTGATTGGTTTTGTCAGTAATGGCGGCAAGTTTCCGCTAGATTGCAATCCGCATGATGTGTAGACTGGCAGCCATTAGCATCAGTGCTATTTTTATGTTATAATATTTTGGATAAAGGAGTATATTATGGGAAGTAATCTTACGAACGATCAGGCAAAAGTATTGAGAGCCTTTTATGCTTTACCTGTTACCAAAGTAGTCTATGATAAGAGTGCCAGAACTGAGCTTTGGAAAAGGGCTACAGCAAAAAACAAAATTACAAATCTATCATTAATAGAAACAAAAAGCCCTGCGCTTGCTCATCAAATAACAAAGAGTTACGAAAATGGCAATAATATTCAGTCCGCCGTATTTAGTGAGTGCTCGTATGCGCAAACGCTTGCCAACATGTTATCGCTTAGCACGTTTGTCAACTGTTTGGAGCGTTCTTTTTCTTTCCCGTCACTAGCAAACAGGATTATGTCTAATAATAACCTTGTTCCTAGATATGTATATATGAATAATTCCGGCACGAAGCTGCTTATTCAAGCCGGTGGGCATGACGGGATTGATTGTGCATATATTTCCCTCGAAGATAACGTTGCCTATACGATAGAGTTCAAAGAGCCTAGCGCAAAAACTAGTGAGCCTGATCTCCCGAAGTATAAAGAAGATGGTAAATTGCTCGTAACTTCTGCATTCCTTGCGAAGTATCCTCAATTCAAAGAAATGCTTGATGATCAAGAGGGTCTTAATTTCTTTAATGTTATGGGCAACAATATACACGATTTCAGAGATGAAAGTATTGATATTGCGGTATCTAATAATTATCTGGAGAAATTTGCAGACGTAATATGTACGGAAGATGTAAATGGCTATCTGGTTATGATTCCCGCTAATCAAGTGTCATTGTGGGCTAACTTGGAGGGTGAAATACGCCCAGCGGGGCGTAATCATTATAAAGTGTGGACACCAAAAGCATTAAATCGATTTCTGAAAGAGAAAGGCGCAGTTTTTCATTTAAACAAGGTGACAATTGCGACTAGATTTTTGGAGATGCGTACGGAAAGAGGTGGTAACGGCAGAATATCTGGCTACAAAATTAACCCATTGTTTTTTGTGCACCTAAAAGACTGTACGGTGAAGGAGAGCGAAATTACTTTTGACATTAATAAGGTACAACAGCTAAACCCTACAATTGCAGGGAAAATATTCTTCAAAGAACTTACCTACAATTCAGTAAAGCGTTATTATATTAATTAGCTCGTAACCCAAAGAGGAAGAACCGCAGTAAGATTATTGGAGTGAATGCTGTATAAAGTATCGTCCGCATCTGATATATTTAATGCGTTTAAAACAAAGTGATTAACCTTTTTGCGATAATTGTCTGGGAATTTGATGTTCTCATTGTTCTTTCCAGCATTCATTTTATTTACAATACAGCCTTCTTCCATAGAAATGCCATCTTCAACAATTTGTTTCATCTCTTCCGCACTCAGGCTTGGAACCGGCATAGATAGGAGAGTCTGTTTCGACAAAGTTATACCGCCATCATAGATACGCCACCATAAATATGAAAAAGTAGAGTTAATCATTACATATAGTCTTTCGAATGAATTCTGATTCTTGGCGTAAATTTCAATTTTAGAACTTCTATCTAGATCTCGACAACTTCCGGTAATGAAGTATCTAGGAGTGGATGGTACCGTAAGCTTGAATTTTCGTTCTTGCTTATTAGTCTTCTTTTCGATAAGATCATTAACGGTTTCGGTTGCGTTCTTTAACTCTGTAATAATAGGCTCTAAGGTCTTAGGTATTTTAGTCCAAGGCTCAGGTCCGGTATAAATAATATTCCCTAGAAGATTATCGAGTTGCGCAAACATTTCCTCTCGTTCAGTGGCCTTGAATCTAATCATAGGGGATACCCTGAAACCACTCTTTGTTTTGTCGATTATAGTAATAGCGGCACGAACGGAATTTATTGTATTAGTATTGAAAATGCCCTTTTTCTTCCCAATAAATATTGGGCATGGGATGTTATCGAAGCTATAAATGCAACCCCCATATTTCGACAGAACTGCTCGCAAAGGAGCGAATTTGTTGCCGCCAAGGAATGATTGTGGTGAGATAATTACGGCACCTTTTGATTCCGAGGCCATCTTGTCCATAAAGACTGTGTACATATCGTTAGTCGACACAGTTTCGCATTTATCCCAGATTTCAGTGCCTGCAGGCATTTTCCCGTATGGTGGGTTTGAAATTACTACCGTTTTTTCGGGTAGATGAATATCGTTTCCAAGAAAATTCCCATGCCCAATATGAATGAGCTCTCCAATTTTATTGAAGGTTGCGGTATCATCTTTTGGCACGAATAGAATCGCAATTTTCATTATCGCTAGTCGTATAGCGTTTTTGTCTAAATCGTATAAATAAAGCTTTCCGTTCTTGATAATATCTGATGATTTTTTCTCACCTAAAATAGAAAGAACTTCAATGATTAGATTCCCGGTACCACAACAAACGTCAGCAAGATTGTCTGTTTTTTCGTTAAATAAATCTATAGTTTTCTGCGCCATAAATTGACAAGTGTCTTTTGGAGTATAGTATTGCCCGAGCTGTTTTTTACTAATCTGATTATCGAATGCTAAGCCAATTTCATACAATTCACCAATGTTATCGAATGCGAAGATATTACTTCTCATATCGAGATCTATTTCACTTGGACTCGAAACGAGATCGGGACGAGTTTTAAATAAATAAGTCTTTATGAATGACGACCAGAAATTATTGAAGCCATATTCTTTTATTGCAGATTTAAAGCCATCTAAGTCGCTGATAGACATAGCAGATTATACCTCCAATTTATCCTTTTATTATAACACGGAAGTGCCAAGACTTGTGACGGGAAATCGACAAGTTGGAATGGACAATTTTAGTCTATTCTTTTCTGCTATTCACAACAAAAAAAGAGCCTGATTCTGGCTCTGACTCCGAAATGGTGATCTCTGCGGGAGTCGAACCCGCGTTGTCGGGATGAAAACCCGATGTACTAACCGTTATACTAAGAGACCAGATTGTAAATGTATTGTGATTATAACAAATTTTGGTGAAAAAAGCAACGTGTGATAAAATGGAGTGAGTAAGGAGATAAGAGTGGTAGATCAAATGTCTAATAAAATGTCAAATAAGACTAAGGGGCGGCCGAATAATCAGAATGGTTATTCTAATACAATCAGGAGTATCGTGTTTACGATTGTGCTGATTTGTTTTGCAGCTTTTTTGATAACAAATATGAATTATGGTACGGTACAGAAAACTGAGGTGCCGATATCGGAAGTGATTCAGCGGGCAAACAATCCGGATGGTGATATCGCGAAGATTACAGTGATGGGGGATACCTTGGATATTACTGTGAAGGGCAAGGACCAGCCAACGGAAACTTCGCGAAAAGACGGTTCGGGGACTTTGTATGATCAGGGCTTGGTAAACTATTGTGAGGATTTGACGGGAGATGAACTTGCTTCGTGTCAGAAACAGTATCCGACGATTGAATATAAGGAAGATGTTGATGTTTGGGGAATAGTGTTGAATGTGGCACTTACGGTACTTCCGGTGATTGCGTTGGTGATTTTCTTCTCGTGGATGATGAAGCAAGCAAATGCCGCAAATGCAAATTCGCTTTCGTTCGGGAAGTCGAGGGCGAAGTTATATGGTCCGGACAAGAAGAAAGTAACTTTTAAAGATGTGGCCGGTAATGAGTCGGCAAAGCAGGACCTGACGGAGATTGTGGATTTTCTGAAGAGCCCGAAGAAATATGAGAAACTTGGCGCGAAGATCCCGCGTGGTGTGTTGCTCGCCGGTGATCCAGGTACTGGTAAGACCCTGATGGCACGAGCAGTGGCAGGTGAAGCTAATGTGCCGTTCTTTTCGATTTCGGGTTCGGAATTTGCCGAAATGTTTGTAGGTGTAGGTGCTTCAAGGGTACGGGATTTGTTCTCACGAGCGAAGAAGAACGCCCCTTCGATTATCTTTATTGATGAAATTGATGCGGTGGCACACAAACGTGATGCTAGGGGTGGTGCCGGTCGTGAAGATGAGCAGACTTTGAATCAGATTTTAGTGGAAATGGATGGATTTGATAACGATTCGGGTGTAATTGTGATGGCTGCGACGAACCGAGTAGATATGTTGGATAAGGCATTGCTGCGTCCGGGGCGGTTCGATCGGCATGTGAATGTGGCGTTACCGGAGCGAAAAGACCGCTTGGAGATTTTGAAAGTGCATTTCAAGGGTAAACCAGTAGAAGCGGATGTGGACCTTGAGTCGCTTGCGAAGAAGACGGCGGGTTCATCTGGTGCAGATTTGGCGAATATTGCAAATGAAGCAGCGATTACGGCAGCACGTGAGGGGCATAAGGCGATTTCAAACAAAGATGTGGTGGAAGCGTTCGAGCGAGTAGCGATTGGGCCGGAACGGAAGAGCAAAGTAATGAACGACAAAGAGCGCAAGATTACGGCATATCATGAAGCGGGCCATGCGATAGTGGGGCATGTGTTGCCAGATTCTGACCCGGTGCATAAAGTGACAATTATTCCGCGCGGAAGTACTGGTGGAGTAACATGGTTCTTGCCGCCAGAAGATAGAAGCTATAAGAGTATTTATGAACTTAAAGACATTTTGGCGCGAGCGATGGGTGGACGCGTGGCGGAGAAACTAGTCTTTGGTAAAGATGCAGTAACGACTGGTGCATCGTCGGACCTTAAGAATGTAGCATCGTTGGCAAAGTCGATGATTGTAGAAGAGGGTATGGGTGATGGTTTAAGGAATTTAGTATTTCCGGAGGGTGATACTGGTTACTATACGATTACGACTGGTAAGCCATATTCGGAAAAGACAGCAGAACAAATTGACACAGAGATTAGAAAATTGTCGGATGAGGCGGCGAAGCGGGCGGAAGAAGTATTAAAAGCGAATAAAGATGTGTTAGATAAGTTGGCTGAAGAATTATTGGCTCACGAGACGTTGGAAGAGACTGAACTTGAGCCACTGCTTAAATCTGCTAAACTACCGGATTCTGTAAAATTATATAAGTAATTTAATAAAAGGAGGTGTTGTGGAGAGATTACTGGATTATTTTGTACCGGACAAATATATTCTGGATATTGCGATTGATAAGATTAAGAAGACGATTGGCGGAGTGGTGACGGTTAATGGGGAAATTTTGCAGGAAACGGTGAAGTTTCATGCGGTGAGGCTTAAGATTACAGATGTACTTGTCAACGGTGAGAAGTCGAAGTTTAAGGCTGATGGTGAAGTGCTGGAAATTATATCTGTGCCGTTAGGTGAAGCAGAGATTACTATATACTATAATGGTAAACTAAATGAAAATATGGAAGGGGCGTATTTGTCGACCTATGAGTATGAGGGTAGGACGGAAACGATTGTGGCGACGCAGTTTGAATCGCACTATGCACGCGAGGCGTTCCCATGCATTGATGAGCCGGCAGCGAAGGCCGAATTTGAAGTTTCGATTGATACACCAGATAAAGACGATATTGTATTAGTAAACACTCCGTCGCCGCGGATGTCGACATATCTGCTCGCGTGGGTGATTGGTAAGTTCCATGGAAAGACGGTGAAAAATAAGCATGGAGTAGAGATTACGACTTATTGTTCGTTGAATCAGGATATAGATTCGGTGGATTTTGCGAATGAAATCGCGGCGCGGTCGCTTGAATTCTATGACGATAATTTCAAGGAGCCGTACCCGTTAAGGAAGCTGGATCAGGTGGCTTTACCGGATTTCGAGGCGGGAGCGATGGAAAACTGGGGATTGGTGACTTACCGTGAGTCGATGCTGTTGGCTGGTAAAAACGCAACGCTTGGCACGAAGAAATCGGTGGCGCTTACAGTGGCGCATGAATTGTCGCATCAATGGTTTGGCGATCTTGTGACAATGGAATGGTGGGATGATTTGTGGCTGAATGAATCATTTGCTAGCGTGATGGAATACTACGCGGTGGATGCGATTCATCCGGAATACAAGATTTTCGAGGGATTTTTTACTGGAGATGCATATGCGGCTTTGATGCGGGATGCATATTCGGATGTACAGTCGGTACATCAAGAAGTGCATGATCCAGCGGAGATTGCGACGTTATTTGACGGGGCGATTGTATATGCAAAGGGTGCGAGATTGATGCTAATGTTAATTCGTCTAATGGGCTGGGAACAGTTTTGTAGGGGTGTGGCGGACTATTTCAATAAGTATAAATATCAGAATACGAGAGGTGATGATTTGTGGGAATGCTTGAAGCCGTATGCAGAGTTTGACCCTAAAGATTTAATGCATGCATTTATTGATAAGCCAGGTTATCCAGTAATAACTGGAAAAAGCGGTTTTAGACAGTTTACACAGAAACGATTCTTACTAGACGGAAAGATGTCGGATTCAGATTGGCCGCTGCCGGAAATTACGGAGGATATGTCAGGACATTATATATTGAATTTGTCAGAAAATGAGTTTAATGAAAGATTGGCGAAGTTTGACGAGTTGGGGCTCGAGGAGAAGTTGAGACTCCTCATCGACCGGAACTTGCTGGCAAAGACTGAGTTGGCATCGGCTAGTTCGCTTTTGCCGTTAGTAATGAAATTTAAGAATGAAGATTCGGCAGCAGTGTGGGGTGTAGTACTTTCAATTGTATCGGGGTTAAAAGTGTTTTTTGAACCGGATTCGGAAGAAGAGAAAAAATATAAGGCATTAGTGGGTGAATTGGTGAAACCGAAGTTAGCAGAAATCGGCTTTAAGACGCGTAAAAACGATGATGAAAATATGATTCGGCTAAGAGCAATATTACTAGGGCTTGATTTCTATGCGGAGACTCAGGAGAATATCAAGGAACTAGCAAAAATGTATGACAATAATATTAAAAAGTTAGAGCCGGAGATTCGGGAAGCAATAATAGATGCGAAATTATATACAGAGCCTGAAATGATTGACGAGTATTTGCAGAAATATCAAGCAGAGGCGGATCCGGAAGTGAAATTCGAGTTGCTTTTTGCTGGGACAATATCGAAAGATGGGAAAGTATTAAAGAGGATGCTTAAACTACTTGAGCAACCAGAAATAGTGAAACCACAGGATCAACTGTATTTATATGTATATCTATACCGGAATCCGCGGTCGCGAAAAAAAGTCTTTGAGTGGTTGACTAAACATTGGGGCTATGTGCGGGAGATGGCGGGAGATAAAACTATAGAGAGTTATCCGCGTTATACGGCCGGTGTTGCACGGACGATAGAGGAGTTTGATGAATGGAAGAAATTTTTCCAGCCAATGAAAGATGATTCGGCGGTTGCGCGGGCTGTTATGATTGGTGAAAAAGAAATTGCGGCAAGATTAAAACTGATAAAAGAAGACCAAGAAGCGGTCCGCATGGTTTTAAAAAGTCTGTAAAATGAAAATCCCCCGGGCGTTAAGCCCGAGGGATGGTAAAAGGGGAGTTATTTATAGATACAGCTAGCCGAGTATTAAAGGGGAATGGGGGAGACATTCGATAAAAAAGGTGTATGGAAAGTTACTCGATTAGCTTACCTATACTGTACTGAATGACCAAAGGGTCGTTGTCGATGTGACGGATTATTTCTTGTGACAGAGGAACATTATCGCTATATAAGCAAACGAATTTAAGACTGTGGTTTGAATCCATTATCTTAGAAACTGATTCCTCATCGTCATCATAATACTGATTAGTGATTTCATCGTGAAGCACAATCATGAATTTATTCTTTTTGAGTAGTTCTTTTGTGTCGGATGATTCACCTGCCTTGAGATACACTACCATAGTGTACTTCGTTTTGGTCATTATAAACCTCACCTCCTTTTTAATGTGCACTTTTGCTATTTTAACATAGTTTTAATTAGAAAGCAAGAGTTTTATTTTAAGGAAGCGGTTGATATAATAAAGTAAAGATAGTTGGAGGTAATATGATAAAGATTAATTTCGATTCGAAGGTAAATACCGAGCGGGCAGCGGAGATATTGAAGGAAATTGCGAAAGATAAGATGGGGGGATGGTTTAATCTACCTAAAAAATATGATATGGGTGAATTGGTGCGGATAAAAGAGGCAGCAAAGAAGATTCAGGATGAATCTGAGGTGCTGGTATGTATTGGAATTGGCGGTTCTTATCTGGGTCATAGAGCGATTATTGAAGCTCTGAGGCCAAAATCGGGCACTAAGATTGTTTATGCAGGGAACTCTTTGTCACGGAGGGAATTGAATCATGTGTTGAGACAAGTGGGTGATCATGATTTTTCAGTAAACGTAATATCAAAGTCTGGTACTACGTTGGAGCCAGCGGTAGCGTTTGGTGAATTCAAGAAGAAACTAATTGAAAAATATGGTGAGGAAGAAGCTTATCAGCGTATTTATGCAACGACTGACAAGAAGCAAGGGGCTTTGCATGATGAGGCGGTAGCATGTGGTTATACGAGATTCGTAGTACCTGATAATATCGGCGGACGCTATTCAGTCTTAACTGCTGTGGGGATGTTGCCGCTCGCAGTAGCGGGTGTTGATATTGACAAATTATTGGAGGGAGCAGCAGATGCAGCGTCGGGGTCGGTAGAGGCGGCGATTAAATATGCTTTTATGCGGTATGAACTAGGTTCGAAAGGATATGATACAGAGGTATTTGCGAGTTTTGAGCCTTGTACGATGTACTTCAATGAGTGGTTGAAGCAGCTATTCGGTGAGTCTGAAGGTAAGAATAAGCAGGGGATATGGCCAGCTTCGGTGATTTATTCGACGGATTTGCATTCATTAGGGCAGTTTATGCAAGATGGTAGAAGAAATTTGTGGGAGACAATTATTGATTACCCAACAGATGAGATGAACGTAAAAGTGGTACAGGCTGTGCGAGTTGCGCATTTGCAGGGTGGTATACCAGTGCTGGATATTACGGTATCATCATTTAATGAACAGGGGTTTGGCGAACTTATTTATTTCTTCGAGCTGGCTTGTGCAGTTTCGGCGAAGTTGTTTGGCGTAAATCCGTTTGACCAACCTGGAGTTGAGGCATATAAAAATGAGCTGGGTAAGCTCATGGGTGGTGCCCACTGAGAGATTTGAACTCTCACAGCATTACTGCCACTAGCACCTGAAGCTAGCGCGTCTACCAATTCCGCCAAGCGGGCGTGGTATGATTATACCATAGTTTAGTGAGAGATGATAGTGCCGGCTTTGCCGTGGAGAGCTTCGGAGAGGTGGTCGATATCAGTAATGATGCCGATGTGGCCGGGTTTCTTAGCAAATTCAGTGGCGGCTTCGATTTTGGGAAGCATGGAACCGGCCTTGAAATAACCTTCCTTGATGTATTGCTTTAATTCCTTGGTTGAAACTTTATGAATGGGTTTGGCATCGGGTTGGCCGAATTTGATGTAGGCGTTTGGGACAGCAGTGACGGAAACGA
This sequence comes from Candidatus Saccharimonadota bacterium, assembly GCA_017433245.1. Taxonomy (GTDB): domain Bacteria; phylum Patescibacteriota; class Saccharimonadia; order Saccharimonadales; family Saccharimonadaceae; genus Nanosyncoccus. The sequence goes on from JAFRHO010000009.1 coordinate 60,211, forward strand.
AAACATCAGCTTTGACTTCTTCGGCAAGGCGTTCGGCGGCGAAATCTTTGTCAATTACGGCGTCGATTCCTTTGAGGCGTTTTAAGACTTTGGTACGATAGACTGGAATGCCACCACCGCCAGCAGCGATAACAATGACGCCATCTTTAATTAATTCGCGGATAGTGCGTTTCTCGACGATGTCTATGGGTTTAGGAGAAGCGACGACGCGGCGCCAGCCACGTCCGGCGTCTTCTTTGACAATCCAATGGTTGACTTTGGCCAGAGCCTTGGCTTGTTTTTCGTTGTAGAATTGACCGATGGGTTTAGTTGGATTTCTGAAGGCGGGATCGTTCACATCGACGACGACCTGAGAAATAATAGTGGCGACTTTGCGATGTTGACCCTTCTTGGCGAAAGCGTTATGGATGGCTTGGGTAAGCCAGTAGCCGATTTGGCCTTGACTCATAGCGACGGCGGTTTCGAGTGGCATAGCAGGAGCTTTGTCGGAAGCGGCTTGTTCTTCATGGATAAGAATATTGCCGACTTGGGGGCCATTGCCATGAGCAATGACAATTTCATATTTATCAGCTAGGGCCGCCACAACAGAGCCAACGATGTTGGCGACTCTTTTTTGGGCTTCGGCGGTAACTTCACCGTTTTTTTGTAAGGCGTTGCCGCCAAGTGCTAAGACGATTCGTTTTTTCATACTATTATTCTAGCATAAAATGCTTGCGTTTAGAATAGTTTTAATATATAATGGTAAGCATAAGCAAGGGCATCATTAATGGATTTCTATGGAAAAGATTTTTTAAGAATACTCGACTTCAGTGAAGACGAGCTTCATTATATGCTAGCAATGGCAAAAAAATTTAAGGAGATGAAACACGATCGGGTGAATCATAAGTATTTCCCAGATAAAAGTATTGCGATACTGTTCGAGAAGACTTCGACAAGGACTAGGTGTAGTTTTGAAGTAGCTGGGTATGATCTTGGGATGGGGGTGACGTTCTTGGATCCAACTGGTTCACAGATGGGGCATAAAGAATCGATTGCAGATACAGCACGAGTGCTAGCTAGAATATATGACGGGATTGAATATCGGGGGTTTGACCAGAAGATTGTTGACGATTTGGCAAAGTATGCTGATGTGCCAGTATGGAATGGTCTGACCGATGAATGTCATCCAACACAGGCTCTGGCTGATTTTATGACAATTGAAGAACACTTTGGACATTTGAAAGGGCTCACACTTGCGTTTGTGGGGGACACTAGAAATAATGTAGGTAATTCGTTGATGGCAATGAGTGCTAAGATGGGTGTAAATTACATCGCTTGTGGCCCGGAGAATTTGAAGCCATCAGATGAGATGATTCAGAAGTGCAAACCGATTGCCGAGAAAAATGGTTCGACTATTACAGTGACTAGTGATATTAATGATTTGGCAGGTAAAGCTGATGTGTTATACACTGACGTGTGGCTATCATTGGGTGAAGATGCGGCAAAATGGGGTGAGAGGATTAAACTATTAGAACCATATCGTGTCACGATGGAGATGATGAATTTGGCAAAGCCGACTTCGGTATTCTTGCATTGCTTGCCATCATTCCATGATCTTAATACTTCGATTGCGCGTGATGTGCATGAGAAGTTTGGCATTAAAGAAATGGAAGTGTCAAATGAAGTATTTGAATCCGAACGCTCGCTTGCATTTGATGAAGCAGAGAATCGCATGCATACAATTAAGGCCGTAATGTTTCTAACACTATATAATAAGGAGGCAAAATAATGAAAAACATCATATCAAATTTTAGCGAGATAGCGCCACTTAAAAAAGTGTTGATGCATCGGCCGGGAGACGAGTTTCTGAATTTGACGCCAAACACCCTAGAGCGATTGTTATTCGATGATATACCATATTTGAAACAAGCACAACAAGAGCACGATGCGTTTGCTAATGCCTTGAGGGCTGAAGGAGTAGAAGTAGTATATTTGGTAGATTTAGCGGCGGAAGCGATTGAGGCTGGTGGTAGAACAGTACGAAGGAAATTCCTAGAACAGTTTATTGCGGAAGCTGGTGTGACTTCGCCGAAAGTGGTGAAGCACTGTTTTGATTATCTTAATGGGATTAAAAACACTAAAGAAATGGTGCAAAAATGTATTGCTGGCGTGGATATCTCTGAATTGAAAAAACTTGGTAAAGTATCAGGTTTCTATGCAACGCGTGATACTGGTAGGATGATTATTGATCCAATTCCAAATATTTTATTCCAGCGTGATCCGATGGCAACGGTTGGACACGGTGCAACACTGCATAAGATGTGGTCAGTGACGAGAACGCGTGAGTCTATCTTTATGGAATATGTTTATAAATATCACCCGTTCTATGATGATGTGAAGTTATACTATGACAGAAGCGAGCCTTATTGTATTGAGGGTGGTGATATTGAAGTATTGTCGTCGGAGGTAGTGGCGATTGGCATTTCGCAAAGGACGGAGCCAGATGCGATTGCGGATTTTGCAAGGAGATTATTTAAAGATAAGTCTAATGCGTTTAAGTATGTGCTTGCGATTGATATCCCGGATGAACGTTCTTTTATGCATCTTGATACGGTAATGACGCAAGTTGACGTAGATAAGTTTGCCGTACAGGATGCAATTATGGACATCTCGACGATATATGAAATTACGGCTGGTCGTGGTGGTGAGATAGAAATTGTAGAAATCCATCAGAGTTTGCAAAAAGTACTCGAGAAGTATTTGCATCTGAATAAAGTTGAATTGATCAAATGCGGCAATGGTCGTAGGATTGATGCAGAGCGTGAACAATGGAGCGATGGTGTAAATTTGATTTGCGTACGACCCGGTGTAGTGATTGCTTATGATCGTAATTTTGTAACGAATGAAACCCTGAAGAAGCATGGCGTTAAGGTGATTGAGATTCCAAGTTCAGAATTATCGCGCGGGCGAGGCGGCTCGCATTGTATGACGATGGCACTCGTCAGAGAGGAGGCTTGAGTCAGGGAGGTAGATACAGTTGAGAGATAATTAGTTTAAAAAAGGAAATAAAATGAAAATAAACATAAAGACTAGGAAGACGATTGAAGTGAAGGAAGTTAAATCAATTAGCTTTCATGAAATCAGAACAATCGCTTGGAAGGAAATTAGGGGGCTAAATATGTTGGGGGATAATATTAACGTAAAAAGGATTTAAAATGTTTAAGAAGAAAAATCGAAGCAAGAAGCGAACGCGAGCGATGCTTTCAGCGTACTCGATTATCATGATTTTGATTATTTTGCTTGGCATTTTGTCGCATGTACTGCCTAAAGCAAAATTTGCACCTATTGATTATGGTGACTACGCTTCGGAGATTGAAGTTGGTCCAGGCGAATGGGAGGGTGAGGTGCCGGCCGAAGGTGAATCCGACGATTTAGAGTTACCTGAGGATGAATCAGTTACGCCTGAAGTCGGTGACGAAGTAACAGACGAGGATTTGTCGGAAGAAGAAAGCCGGATGATATCTGACGAAGAAGTGTCTGATGATGAAATATCGAATCGAAGTGCTGAAGATGTGGTAATGGATGAGGAAGAAGTTACAACCGATGGTACGACTGAGGATTTGATGGTGATTTCGTCACTTGATGCAGAAGAACCTGATATTTATGAAACTCTAGAAGCTTGTGAAGAAGATTATGGTGAGGATGAATGTGCAATTGTTGATGGCTCTGGTGTGGTGGGAGCCGAGTTATATCAAGTTTTGATGGCACCGATTCTAGGTTTTGCTGACGCAATTGACGTATGTATCTTTATTATGATGCTGGGTGGTTTACTTGCAGTGGTTGCTAGAACTAAAGCACTTGAAACCGGTATCAAATTGTTGGTGCAAAAATTGCATGGTAAAGAGTATATATTGATTGGATTGCTAATGTTCATTTTCTCAATACTCGGTACTACTTATGGGTTCCTTGAGGAAAGCGTTGGGTTCTATGTGCTGATTGCGGCGACGATGTTCGCAGCAGGACTTGATCCACTAGTTGGTGTAGCAACAATTCTACTTGGTGCTGGTGCCGGTGTGCTTGGGTCTACGATTAACCCGTTTGCAACTGGTGTGGCACTTTCGGCTATGAAGGATGCTGGAATTGAATTTAGCCAAGGAACGGTAATCTTGATTGCAACAGTACTTTGGCTCACAACACTTGCGATTGCAATGTTCTTTGTGATTAGGTATGCTAAGAAGGTGCAACGTGAAAAAGGTTCAACCTTCCTTAGTTTGCGTGAGCAAGCTGCGGCAGAGAAGGCTTACGGTAAGTTCTTAAAAGCGCAAGGCGATGCAGCAAAACTATCTGGCAAACAAATTGCAACCTTGATAGTGTTTGCAATTACATTCTTGGTGATGATAGTTGGGTTCATTCCGTGGGGTGAGTTCGGGATTACTTTCTTTGACTCATGGACTGGATGGCTAACTGGTGCGACACTTGGTAACTGGTGGTTCTACGAAGCAGCTCTTTGGTTCTTAATCTGTGCGATTATAATTGCAATTATCAATCGTCAGGGCGAGCATGGTTTCGTGGATGCCTTCGTAGATGGTGCTGATGATATGATTGGTGTTATCTTGGTGATTGCCGTAGCGCGTGGTGCATCAGTCTTGATGGCTGAGACTTCACTTGACAACTTTATTATTGTGAATGCGGCAGAAGGTTTAAGGAATTTGCCAGAGATGGCGTTTGTGCCTTTGAACTATTTGCTCCATGTAGTGTTGTCTGTGTTGGTGCCGTCGTCTTCGGGTCTCGCGACTTTGTCGACGCCGATTATTGCGCCGGTGGCAGCAAACCTTGGTTACAGCACCAATGTAGCAGCAATGACAATTGTGGCTGCAAATGGTCTGGTCAACTTAATTACACCAACCTGTGGTGCAATCATGGGCGGTCTTGCACTTGCTAAAGTTGATTACTCAACTTGGTTTAAGTGGGGAATTAGAGTAGTCGGGTGTATAGCAGTAGTCAATATTGTAGTGCTATGCTTGTTCTCGCTATAAAGTAACAAAAAAATAGCCCTGCGGGGCTATTTTTTGTGGTATAATAAAGCTTATGAGTAAACTACAGTTTGATGGGCCTGTGGTCCTTGCAGTATTAGATGGGGTTGGGTTAGCGCCGGATGCGCCTGGTAATGCAGTAAGTCGAGCGCGGACACCTTTTCTTGGTAAAGCGGCACAAGGTTATGTGCATGTGGCACTTGATGCTTCGGGCGAAGCAGTGGGTCTTTTGCCGGGGCAGATGGGAAATTCTGAAGTTGGCCATAACACGATGGGGTCTGGTCAGGTAATAAAGCAGGGTATTGCGTGTATTGAGGAAGCTTTTCAGACCGGTACAGTTTTTAAATCGGAAGCTTGGAGGGGGATGATTTCAAGGATTGTATCAGAGAATTATGTTAGTGGTGAAAAATATCAGAAAGCAACATTGCATTTTGCGGGGATATTTTCAGACGGTGGAGTACATAGTCATATTTCACATTTAGAGCAGATGATTATTAAAGCTTATGAACAGGGGGTGCGTCGAATAAGAGTGCATGCGATTTTTGATGGACGTGATGTGCCGCCACAATCTGAACCGAAGTTTATTAAGAGATTTGAAACATTTGCTGAACGATTTGTTGGAGCTGATATTCGGATTGCCTCCGGTGGTGGGCGAATGACGACGGTAGCAGATAGATATGAGAATGATTGGACTGTAGTGGCGCGTGGTTGGGATATGATGGTAAACGGTGAGGCGGATTATTTCTTTAAGTCGGCGGAGGAAGCTATTTCGGTGCTAAGGCGCATAAAACCCGATGTACAGGATCAGGATTTGCCGGCGTTCGTAATAGTGGGCGATGACGAAAAACCGATAGGGAATATCGAAAAAGGTGATGCTTTGATTTATTTTGATTTTCGAGCGGATCGAGCGATTGAAATTGCGCAAGCGTTTACATATTGGGATTTCCCATATTTCAATCGGGGTTCTTATACGCCAGATGATGTGTATTTTGTAGGAATGACGGAGTATAATTCGGATACGCATGTGCCGGAGCACCGATTGGTAGAGCCAGTGACAATTAAAGAGACTTTGAATAAGTTTTTGAGTAAACATGAAGTGAGTCAGATGGCGATTTCTGAAACGGTGAAATATGGGCACATTACTTATTATTTTAATGGAAATAGTTATGATAAGGCTAAAGGTGAAGAATCTCAGCAGATTGATTCATACACGGAGCCATTCGAGACGCGACCATGGATGAAGTGTGCGGAGATTACGGATGCAGTACTAGATAATATGGATAAGTATAAGTTTGTGAGGGTTAATTATCCAGGGGGAGATATGGTGGGGCACACGGCGGATATTGGTGCGACGATAGTAGCGATGGAGGCAATTGATTTATCTTTGGCGAGGTTGGCTGAGCGCGTGGATGAATTAGGAGGTGTTTTAGTGATTGTGGCGGACCATGGCAATGCAGAAGAATTGTTGGACGCTGAGGGGCACCCAAAAACTGCGCACACTATTAATAAAGTGCCTTGTATTGTGTATGACAATACTAATAATCGTGATTTATATAAATTGGCTGCGGTAGAAGAACCAGGATTATCAAATCTGGCGGCAACGATAGCAGTACTTTTGGGTTATGATAATTATCCAGCAAGTTGGAGCAAACCTTTGATTGAGATTAAATAGCAATTATTATCTCGTTGACCTAGAATATGATAAAATAGGTTTATTATGATTACGAAAGCTATTATTCCGGTTGCCGGATGGGGAACGAGACGTTTGCCCATTACTAAAATAATTGAAAAATCAATGCTCCCAGTAGGGAATCGGCCGTTGGTAGATTATTCTGTACAAGAATTAATCAAGGTGGGCGTGAAAGATATCTATATGGTGATATCAAATGTGGAACCGTGTCAGGTGCAGGAGTTTTATAAAGACAATTTGGCTTTAAATCAATACTTGATTGAAAGAGGCAAATCTGACAGATTGGAACTTGCGAAGACTTTGCCGGAAGACGTGACGGTTCATTATACGGTGCAAGACCCAGCTGGAAAGTATGGTACGGCGGTACCGATTGCGATGGTAGTGGAAGAATACAGTCTTGATGAGCCAGTGTTGGTATTCATGGGTGATGATTTTATTTGGAATCCAGGTGGCCAATCGGCGGCGGAAGCGTTGATTAAAGCAGTAGGTGATTCGGATGATTCGGCGATTCTAGGAGTAGAGATTGAGAAAGATAAAGTTGAAAAATATGGCGTGTTGTCAGAAAAAGATGGTAAGTTGGTGGGTGTAGTGGAGAAACCGACACCGGATAAAGCGCCGTCGAATTTGATAAATGTATCGAAATATATAATGTCTCCGGAGTTGTTGAGGCGGATTGTAAAATATGTGGCTGAGAATGATTTTGGTCCGAAGGATCAAGAATATATGGTGACTGATCCGATTGACGATTTTATCAAGGATGGTGGGGTGATGCGCGTGGCTCCAACGAATGGTGAATATCTAGATGGTGGTTCGGTAGAGGGGTGGTTGCATGCGAATAATGTAGTGTGTGGTTAGTAGTTTAGTGATTTTTTTAATTGTGTTATAATGGTAGTGTAAGAATAAGAAGAAAGGATTTTTGATGGAACCAAGTCAGAATGTTCAAACGAATGGAATAGGACAAACTACGACCAATGCGTCGGTTGCGCCGGTGGATAACACCGCAGCACCTACTCCTACTAAAGCTTCGGAAGCTCCAATCATGGAGGCAACTTATGTGAAAAAGAATAGTAAGGGGATGGTTCTTGGCATGATTATGCTTGGCATTTTGGCAGTTGGTGGAATTGCTTTTGGTGTGTGGGAGATGATGGATGGGAATGCACGTGTGGAAGGGTTGAACGAACAGATTAGTACACTAAAAGCACAGAATAGTGAGTTGATGGAAAAAGTTGAAGAATTGGAAGAAGCACATTCGGAGGTACAGGCTGATGTTGAAGATAATCAAGAAGCGATTGAAGAAATGCAAGAAGAGGTGTCAAATCAGGAAGAGGAAGGTTATCATATTTTGTCATTTGGCGATTGTGTTGGGGATGGTGGCACATCTCAAGGTGGAACAATGATTGTGAAGTGTGATGTGGAAACTAGCGTCGGTGCAGGAAAGATTGTTTATGATTCAGAAAGTAATACTATGAAACTAGTATTGAATTAATTATTCTTGAAAGGATTATATGCAACCGGAAAATAATACACTAAATGAACCAAGCGTGCCAGTGGTTGAGAATACTGGTAGTGATGTGGTGTCTCGAGATAAGCCGAAAAAGAATCTTGGTGTGATTCTCGGGATGGTGTTTCTGGCGATTCTGGCGGCTGGTGGAATTGGATTTGGAGTATGGGCGATGATGGATGGAAATAGCCAAGTGGCGAAGAAAGATGAGCAGATCGCGGATTTGCGGAGTCAGTTGGCGGAGAAAAATCAGACGGTGGTGGAAGAAGATATGACGGTGGAAGTGGAGACTGGCGATAATACTGAAGCGAGTATTAATACTGCAGACTATATTTATGTGGGGGAATGGGGGTTGAAGATAAAAAAGCCGTCGAGTGTTATCGTGGATGGTAAAGCACAGGATGGGTCGATTGCTGCGGTTGATTATGCGTTTGATGGTTCTAGGTTGTACATTTGGGGTACAGTTTATAGAGAAGGAGACCAAGCGGCGATGGGGGGATACTTGTATGCTTTGAATGATAGAATAGTCCCCCCATATTTAGTGATGTTGGAAAGAGCATCGATGGATTCATGTCTTAAGGGAGAGAAGATTGGTGAGCTTAATGGCGATATTTTGTGCTATATAGAAAGTGATAGTGGGGTTTTGGGTGAAGCTTTTGGAAATGATGTTATGGATAGGTATGTTAAACCGACAATGGCAATTTTAAAGGACAGTTTTGCTAATATGGACAATTATCAGAAAATATAAAGAGTATAAAGTGAAAAACAATGAATTAGCACTCTTGACGTGGGAGTGCTAATTTGTTACAATAGAGGTATAAGGACGAAGTGGTATAAGAAAAAGCCTGGAAATGTCGTCTGAAGAGAGGAATTTATTTTATCATGCAAGAAGAATTTAGTGAAATTATGAATAAGTTGTCTGAGAATGCGAGATTTGCGCTCCAGAAGTCGGATTATTATGCAAAGCGATATAACAACGGCTATATGGGGACGGAACATTTGCTACTTGGTATTATGTCAATGGATAATTCGACGGGTGCGAAGATACTGCGTGAAGAGGGGGTGACCATGGAGGAAGTCGAGAAAGCTCTGAATAAGGTAGCGGTAGAAGTGCCGGGGTCGGATATGGCGATGATGTCGCTATCGGAGGCCGTGGTGTTGTCGCTTCGAATGGCGCAAAATTATACGCGCGATCAGGGACTCACGGTGATTGGTACAGAGCATATACTATATGCACTGCTTAGCCAGCCGAATTCGCGGGCGGCTTTGATACTCACTGGGCTGAAGGTGGACAATGAGAAGGTGTTAGACGAAATCGAGAAGCTGGTCGAAGAGCAGACAAAAGATGAAAAGCTGAAGGCCGAGAAAGCTAAATATATGAACCGGAAGCAGCTGAAGTTTTTGACGCGGTACGGGAAAGATTTGACGGAAGAGGCGCGGCAGGGGCATCTTGATACGGTGATAGGCCGTGAGAATGAGATTGAACGCGTGGTGACGGTGTTGTCGCGGCGGACGAAGTCGAACCCGGTACTGATTGGTGAAGCTGGCGTAGGTAAGACAGCAATCGTAGAGGGGCTCGCGACCCGAATTGCGAAGATGGAAGTGCCGGGGAATTTGATTGGTAAGCATATTTATCAGGTGGATTTGTCGTCGCTGGTGGCAGGGACGAAGTTCCGTGGGGAGTTTGAGGAGCGGATTAAGGGGGTGATTGATGAGGCGATTTCTGACGATTCGATATTGCTTTTTATTGATGAGATACATTTGCTATGTGGGGCGGGGTCAAGCGAAGGCTCGATGGATGCGGCAAATATTTTGAAGCCGGCGCTCGCGCGTAATACGATTAACTTGATTGGTGCGACGACTCTGGACGAGTATCGTAAAACGATCGAGAAGGACAAGGCTCTGAGCCGGCGGTTCCAGACGGTGATGGTGGAGGAGCCGAGCGCGGCGGTGACTTTGCGTATCTTAAAGGGGATTAAGCCGCATTATGAGAAGCATCATGGGGTGGTAATACCGGATGCTTGTCTCGAGACAGCGATTACGATGGGGCAACGGTATATCAATGACAGGTTTATGCCGGATAAGGTGATTGATATTATCGATGAGGCGTCGGCGATTTGTAAAGTAGCGGCAGACAAAAAGGGTGGTAGTAAATACAAGAAGATGAAGATTGAGCTTACGACTCTCGAGAAAAAGATTGAGGAAGCGGCTGAAGCTGAGGATTACGAAAAGGCGGCGGAATATAAGACTGAGAGTGAGCGACTGAAAAAAGAGATTAAGAAACTTGAAAAATCCGGTGTGAAGGCAAATGTGAATCCGAAGCTAACTGAGGAGAATCTGGCGACAGCAGTGTCGCTCAAAACTGGAATTCCGGTGTCGAAAGTGCATGGTAACGAAATGAAGATGTTACTACATCTAGAAGATGAGTTGAAAGAATCGGTGATTGGGCAGGATGAAGCGGTGGATGCAGTGGCGAAAGCAATTCGGCGTGGACGTAGCGGGATTACAGATTCTAGACGGCCGATTGGTTCGTTCTTGTTCATGGGACCGACGGGTGTGGGTAAGACGGAGCTGGCGCGGGTGATTGCGCGGGAAGTGTTTGGGGGTGAAAATGCGCTTGTGAAAATCGACATGTCGGAATTTGGTGAGAAACATAACGTATCGCGACTAGTGGGGGCGCCAGCGGGATATATTGGTTATGATGATGGTGGGAAATTGACTGAGGCGGTGCGACGTAAGCCCTACTCGGTGGTGCTGTTTGACGAGATTGAAAAGGCGCATCCGGATGTGTTTAATTTACTACTCCAGATTCTCGAAGATGGCGTGCTGACGGATGGGCAAGGGAATAAGATTAAGTTCAACAATACAATCGTGATACTGACGTCGAACCTGGGGTCGGCGGATATGTACCGCGAATCGGAGCTCGGGTTTACGGCGAAGACGGCGAAGGACAAGAAAGCGCTGGAGCAGGAATACGAGGAGAATAAATCGTATGCAATGAAGGCGCTCAAGAAGGTGATGCGACCGGAGCTGATAAATAGGCTAGATTCGATACTGGTGTTCCATGCTTTGACGCGAAAGAATGTGGAGCGGATATTTGATAATTTGATGGAAGATTTGAAGAAGCGGCTCGCGACGAAGGGGATTGGGCTAAAGGTGGATGAGTCGGCGAAGAAGCATTTGATTGATGAAGGGTATGACCCGAAAAATGGCGCTCGCCCCTTAAGGCGGAAGATTGAGGAGGAAGTGGAGTCGCTGCTTTCGGAGGAAATTATCGCGGAGCATTTGAAGAAGGGTGATATACCAACTTTGAAATATGCCAATAAGAAGTATAAATTAGTAAAGGAGTAATATGACAAAAAATTATTTAGTACCTACGGTGGTGGAAGAGACAAATAAGGGGGAGAGGGCGTATGATATTTATTCGCGTCTTTTAAACGATCGGATTGTGTTCCTGGGGGAAGATGTGAATTCGCATACGGCGAATTTAGTGGTGGCACAGCTACTATATCTTGCGCATGAAGACCCGAAGAAACCGATTAAGCTATATATTAATTCGCCTGGTGGATCGGTGTATGATGGACTCGCGATTATTGATACGATGAATTATATTGAGCCGGATGTAGAGACGATTGGAATTGGACTGCAAGCGTCGATGGGGGCGATGTTGCTATCGTCTGGTGCGAAGGGTAAGCGCTATTGTTTGCCAAATGCGAGGATTATGATTCATCAGCCGTCGTCCGGTACGGAGGGGAAGATTACGGATCAAGAAATAATGCTACGCGAAGGGGTGTTCCTGAAGAAGCGTCTCGCGGAGATATTTGCGAAGAATACGGGGAAGTCGCTCTCTCAAGTGGAGAAAGATATGGACCGCGATAATTGGATGAGTGCGGAAGAAGCAAAGAATTACGGGATTATTGACGAAATAATCAAATAAGCATTGATTTGGAATTATACCATATATTATATATGGTATAATTTTGGTATGAAGATATTATGGACTGATGGTAGTGCGAGCCCGAATCCGGGGCCGGGAGGATATGCAGTGCTTGAGGTGGTTGATGGTGAGGCGAAGCCGGTGGTGCTAGGACGAGAGGCGAAATCGTCGAATATTCGGATGGAGGGGTGTGCCATGATTGCGGCGATTAAATATGCGGGTGAGGATGGGTGTGAGATTCATTCGGATTCGGAGTTTTGGATTAATGTGTTAACGAAATGGGCGCCGACTTGGCAAGCGAATGGGTGGAAGAAGAAGACTGGGCCGATTAAGAATCTGGAAATCGTGCAGGAATTATATGGTCTGTATTGCAAATATCCGGTAAAACTGGTGTGGGTGCGAGGGCATGCGGGGACAGAGTATAATGAATTGGCGGATGAGTGGGCAAATAAGGCACGAAAAGGTGTTGTGTTGTAAAAATTACAACATTTATAATGTTGACTTCAAGGAGATAGGTAGCCTATAATTATAAGCATGAGAAGCATAAGAACTTATGCGTTTTTGTATGTTGCGCTATTTGCGGTAATGTTTAATGGTGTTTTGCTGTGCCTTTTTGCTTTTGCTGATGATTCTGCTGTTACAGTTACTACTATTACCGTTCCGGTTGCTTGTACATTACGTGGTACTGGTACAGCTCATTCGGCTACTCTTTCCCCAAACACTTATTCTGGGGCAAATGGTAGCGAATACGAGGATGGCATTGGTAAAACTACTCTTACTGCGATTTGCAATGACGATAATGGGTTTTCCATTTACGCGATTGGATATACTGGTAACTCGTATATTAGCGAGAATCATACTAAACTAATTGGTAATGACCTGGGTGGCATTATTTCTACTAAAGTTTATGAATCTGGTGATAGTGTTTCGAATTGGTCTATGAAACTAACTAAAGTTACTTATGTTACTGAGTCATATAATCCACATAATCTCACTTTAACCACTGGCTATGATTCTTGGCATGTAATACCGGATACTTATACTAAAGTAGCACAATATAAAGCCAATACTGGTTCCTCTACTACCGATACTACATTAGGAGTTAAACTAGAAACTACTTATGCAGCGTTTATAGCATCTAATCAACCAGCCGATACTTATGTAGGGCAAGTTAAATACACTATGGTACACCCTTATAACGAAGAGGCATTACAGCCACAGATTACAGAATCTGGTTGTATTAGATATTATAAAAATGGTGGTAATGTTGAGGGTACCATGGGCTGCCAGCCGGTTTCAGCATCTGCTACTAACGTAACTCTTCTCGCTTCTAATTATTCCCGTCAAGGTTATGGGTTTGCTGGCTGGAGTGATGTATATGATTATGAAGTAAACTCTAATGCTCATTTTTATGGCCCTAATGAAGAGATTAGTTTTGAAGCGGGGACATATAGTGGTTCGAACCCTGGTTTGTCTCTTTATGCTGTATGGATAAAGTCGCAAGGATATTTGCAGGATTCAGCTAAGGTAGCAGCTTTGTGTGGCGCAGGACAAGATAGTTTAGATTCGGTAGTATTTAGTGTTGATCCAAATAATCAGGATGATTGGTCTATTACTGCTGGATTGAGCAGTGTTACTGCGCTAACCGATACTCGCGATAATGAAACATATGCAGTTGCTAAGTTAAGTGATGGTAATTGTTGGATGATAGAGAATTTAAGATTGTCGAATAAACATCAGGAAAATGGCGTTACGGTTCCAACAGTTTTAACGTTAGCTAATACCAATAATCCATTAAATGATGGGGTGAATGTTACATTGAAGCACAATTATACTGATACTGAAACCTATTCTACTCTTTCGGCTTCGTCTGACGTTATATATAATGAAACTACTGCTCCTGAGGGTTGGTGCAATACAATTTCGGCGGAGTGCATCGATCAATCTCGTATTAGAACTGATAATACTACAGATAGGGCATCAAACCCTACGGACAATTTTTATACAAATCTTTATGGCTATGGCAATTATTATAATTGGTATTCCGCTACTGCTGGGAGGGGTACTTATAGTAAACTAAATAGTAGTACGGAGGGTGATTTGTGCCCATATGGTTGGCATTTACCTACTGGTACTGGTTCTGGTGAATTTGGTTTACTTAGTAATAGCTTGGGCGGGCCGAAGAATGCCAATAATGTGGCGGTAACAATGATTAATGGTTCTACTACTCCGACAAATACTGTAATGTTGCAAAGATTGCGTCATTTTCCTAATAATATAGTGTATTCTGGTAGTTGGAGTGTAGACAATAGCACTACTATTGGGTTTCGCGGTTCGTCTGGTGCATATTGGTCATCTACGGCTACTACAAGTAATAATGGTATTGCGTACTATTTTGACTATCTAGGAAGCGCTGTTTATCCTGGTACGCGGGGCTATAGAAATAAGTTTGCCGCCATGACGGTGCGCTGTATTACTTCGGGTATGTAGTGTGATATAATGGGGGTATGAAGTTATCAGAAGAATTAGTTTATCGGGGGTTTAAGGCGGAGACGACGCTTGAGGATCCGTCGGAACTAGATAATAGAGAATCGAAAAAGTTTTATTGGGGGGCGGATCCGTCGGCAGATTCACTGACGATTGGGAACCTCGCGGCGCTGATGATGTGCGCGTGTTTTGTGCGGCATGGGTATGAGCCGGTACTCTTAGTAGGTGGGGCAACGGGGCAGATTGGGGATCCGAAGGAAAACGGTGAGCGGGAACTGAAATCGCTTGAAGAGGTAGAACATAATAAGCAATGTATTAAGGCGCAAATTGAAAAAGTAGTGAATGCGGATAATGTTGTAATGGTAGACAATTATGACTGGTTCAAGGATATGAAGTATCTTGATTTTCTGCGTGAGGTCGGGAAAGCGTTTTCGATGACGCAACTCTTAGATAGGCAATTTGTGCAGAATCGGATTGGCGAAGGTGGATCGGGGATTTCGTATGCGGAGTTCTCGTATACTTTGATTCAGGGGTATGATTTCTTGCATCTATATCGTGAATATGGAGTGGATTTGCAACTTTGTGGGGCGGATCAGTATGGTAACTGTACGTCGGGTATTCATTTGATTAAGCGGTTGGAGGATGCTTCGGCAGATGTGTGGTCGACGCCACTTATCATTGACCCGGTGACAGGGCGGAAGTTTGGCAAGTCTGAGGGAAATGCGGTATGGTTGGCGTCGTCAGATAATGGTGGCGGGAATTATACGTCGATATTTGATTTTTATCAGTTCTGGCTGAATCAGCCGGATGAAGCGGTGGAGTATTTGATTAAGATTTATACGTTGCTGGAAAAGGAAGAGATTGAAAAGATTCTGGCGAAACATAAGGAAGCGCCGGAGAAAAGGTTGGCGCAGAGGGCACTGGCGCAGGGGGCGACAGAAGTGGTGCATGGTGCCAAGGCGGCGGAGGCGATAGAAAACCTGACGGCGATGCTATTTGATAAGGCGACGAATTTTGCGGAGTTTTCCGAAGATGAAATTCTGGAATTTGCGAAGTACTTGCCAGTGGAGAAGAAGGGGGCGCAGCTAGTGGATGCACTTGTAAATCATGGCCTCGCGGAGTCGAAGAAGAAGGCGCGGGAATTCTTGGCACAAGGTGCAATTACGATTAATGGCGAGAAAGTGCGTGAGGATGTGGCGGTGAATCAGACGGCGATTGTGAAGAAGGGAAAGAATAAGTTCTTGGTAATCAAATGAAATATCTAGCAGTGTTGGGGCGACAGCCGGAAATATCGATTGCGGAGCTTGAAGCCTTGAGCGGTGTGGAGTGGCATCAAGTGCCTTTCTCGGGTCGCTCCTCGCGCCCGTCTTCACGGGGTTCGTCGCTAAGTCCTCGTAGCGACTGCGGAATCCCCTCGAAAAGCATTTCAATGCCACTCTATATCGATCAGCTTGGTGGGGTAGTGAAGCTTGCAATTGAAATGGACCAAAGGCCGTTGGAATACTTGCAAGGATTACCAGAGGGGAAGATTACGCTTGGGTTGAGTGATTATTCTAAAGTGGCGTCACGAAAATCGGCAAGTCAGGAGGCACTTAAGCTGAAGAAGATTTTGGTGCGACATGGACGCAGCGTGCGGGTGGTGGAGAATAAGGATGCGGTCCTTTCGACGGCGACGTCGCTTCATAATGGACTTGGTGGTAAGAATGAGCGGAAAGTGGAACTGATTAAACTAGATGATGCGTGGTATCGGGTGATTGGAGTGCAAGATATTGACGCATATGCGAAACGTGACCAGGCGCGGCCGGCGCGGGATGCGAAGGTTGGAATGCTCCCGCCGAAATTGGCACAAATATTGATTAACTTGTGCGGACCGCTTGAGCCTAGTGCGACGGTGTTAGATCCGTTTTGTGGAACCGGAGTGGTTTTACAAGAAGCGCTTCTAATGGGGTGCCGAGCGTATGGAACGGATATTAACGAAAGGATGATTGAATACAGCAAAAGAAATCTTGATTGGCTAATGGGAGACGGAAATAGCCATTTCGAGGGAGTCCGGAGCCTGGCAAGGCGAGGGGTAGCGCCAGCCGCCCGTGGCGACGGGCCGGCTGGACGCGCCCCGAGAAATGGACTATTTCGTCTCTCGGTGGGTGATGCGACTTCTTTTCACTGGGAGCAGCCTATCGACGCGGTGGCATGTGAAGGGTATCTTGGGAAGCCGTTTTCGCAGATACCATCAGATATGGCATTGAAGGAGCAGAAGCAGGAATGTGGGGCAATAGTGAGAGGGTTTCTCAAGAATTTGGCGGGGCAGATTAAATCGGGGACGCCAGTGGTAATAGCGGTGCCGGCGTGGTTGAGGCCGGACGAGTCATATGAAAGGCTTGATATTATTGACGAAATCGAAGATATGGGGTATAATGTTGATAATAAAACGCGAGAGGGGCTACTTTACCATCGAGATGGTCAGGTCGTCGCGAGAGATATATTAATTTTAAGGAAAAAGTAAATGTCACACGTAAAAGCTGGCGGTACCGCCAAAAACGTCCATAACAATGCTGGTCAGCGCCTTGGCGTGAAGCGTTTTGGTGGACAGAAAGTTAAGAACGGTGAGGTATTAGTACGTCAGACTGGCGCTACAAAGCTGGCTGGTCCTGGCACTTATATGTCACGCAATTTCACGATTCATGCGGCGAAGGATGGCGTAGTCACCTTCGTGAAGACGAAGAAAACGCATTTTTCGGGCAAATCGTTGCCGAGAGTTCGCGTAGAAGTACGCTAAGTATTAGAAAATCCGTCTCTGTATAGTGACGGATTTTTTGACTAGGTGATTGACGTTTTTTAGTTTATGGATATAATAGTTTTTTAATAGAAACTCCCGAAAGTTGCTAGTCTTCTACTCCGGAGTTTCTTTTTTTGTTTCATCGTGGAAAGGTGGGTGGAAGATGGCTGAAAAAAGAGGCTAGACTTATGATGCTTGTGGTATAATGGAGATAGGATTGTGATTAAAAGGTTCATTGCGAACAAAAATGGAATAGCTTATATGAGAAGAATCTATACTGATTTAGATGTAGTATTATGTGTGGTGTGTAGTGCGGTGTGTTTTTCGTTTATAACTAGCTTGTTGCTTGTCGGTAATACCGTGACTGCCGAATCTAGGACTGCCACCGCCTCCATCACCGTCCCAGAAGCTTGTACTATGACGAGTCACAATGATGCTCCCCATACTGCTACATTATCACCCAATACCTACTCTGGAGCCTCAGGTAGTGAATATGCAAATGGTATAGGTAAAACTACACTTACTGCTATATGTAATAATGATAATGGCTTCGCTATCTATGCTATTGGTTTCACGGGTAATTCATATGACTCAGAGAACCATAATAAACTAGTAGGACAAAGTACTAATGTAGCTATTAATACTGCAGTATATACTAGTGGTGATACTACATCTTCTTGGTCTATGAAGGTAAATAAGATTGATGATAGTACAGTATCCTATAATCCACAGAACATGTCTATACTAGATAGTTTTGATTCCTGGCATGCAGTACCAGCTACTTATACTAAAGTAGCACAGTATAAAGCCAGTACTGGTTCTTCTACTACAGATACTACATTAGGAGCTAAAGTAGAGACTACTTATGCAGCCTACATTGCATCTAATCAACCAGCTGATACTTATATAGGGCAAGTTAAGTATACTATGGTACATCCGTATGGTGAACAACCTGCTCAACCACAATCCTCGGCTTCGGGCAAAATCTGCTACTATGCTAACACTGCAACAGCTGAGGGGACTATGGGGTGCCAAAATATAGCATCTACTGTTACGCTTCTCGCTTCTAACTTTAGTAGACAAGGTTATGGCTTTGCTGGTTGGAGTGATAAGTTTGATTATATTACTAATCCTGAAGCTCATTTTTACGGGCCACAAGAACAGTTATCCATTCCAGATACTTCTATTTATACTGGGGAAGGTAAGGGGTTATCGCTTTATGCTGTATGGGTGAAATCCGTTGGTAGCTTACAGGACGCATCTAAAGTATCACAGCTCTGCGGCGCTGGACAAGGTAGTCTCACCGCCGCTCCTACCGATGGCACTGCTAATCTAACCAGTGTTTCCGCTCTTACTGATCAACGTGATAACGAAACGTATGCCATTGCTAGACTTTCTGATGATAATTGCTGGATGATTGAGAACCTCCGTCTAGAAGCCGAAGACACCAGGACTCCAGAAAAACAAGCTTTAGCTCAAGGTTACGGAGGTAGCACCACATATGGTGACTTTACTGGTCTCGCCGATGCAGAACCCGCTTGGGCAAATAATATTACTACTGCCAATAGCTTGTATTACAGCGGCACTCAAGACGGGACTGCGAGTATAGACATTGGTACTGGTAGTAATCCTGCCTACAGATTCCCCCGCTACAACCACGATAACACTAACGCAAGAGCGACTAATCCTGCTCCGACA
This sequence comes from Candidatus Saccharimonadota bacterium, assembly GCA_017433245.1. GTDB lineage: Bacteria > Patescibacteriota > Saccharimonadia > Saccharimonadales > Saccharimonadaceae > Nanosyncoccus. The sequence continues at coordinate 79,312 of JAFRHO010000009.1, forward strand.
TCAAATAGTTCCGCAATGTACAGCTATGGCAACTACTATACCTGGCCGGCCGCTATTGCTAACACCACCGCTTACGCTACCAACAATCAATCAGTAGAAAACACTTCCATTTGTCCATCTGGTTGGCATCTGCCAAAAGGCGGTAGAAAGGCTAATGTAGCGGTTAGTGTCTTCTGGAAACTATCACGTACTATCATTGGAGCAGATCCAACAAACTTTGCTAATGATTACTTCTATTACATAGGTACTCCAGAAGGTACGGATGCTTCTAATAAAATGAGAGCTTATCCTAACAATTTTGTCTATTCCGGCTACGTCAGCGGTGGCTCAGTGGACTATCGTGGCTCGAACGGCGTTTTCTGGTCTTCTACGGCGAACTCGTCCGACTACGCCTACAACCTGTACCTGAGCTCGTACAACGTCGACCCAGGTACGGACGACAGCCGCAAGTACTACGGTGGGACAGTGCGCTGCGTCGCCCCCGGCGTTTAGCGTTTCTCTGTTCGTGCCGTTCTAGCTCCCTAAAGTGGTGAAGCACTTTAAATAAAATAAGGGTATAGAAAATTGTCTGTCGTGGGTGATTTTCTAGTTTTTTGGAAGTTGGTACGAAATAGGTCGTCAGGTATAGAATACAATAACCCTTCAGGTTGCTTTAAGCGTGTTGTGGGGGTTCTGGTTTTGTCTGCGACGGGTGGGACGAGACGTGATATAATAGATGTATATGGTTACTCAGAAACATAAATGGTTTTCTGTGCGGTCGGTATTGATGCTACTAACAGTTATTTTGGTGGCATGGGTGGTGTATCAGAATTGGCCGGATATTTTGGAAACTTTGCGGCATATTCGCGAAGCGAATGGATTCGTGTTGGTACTACTTATACCGGAGCAGTTATTTATGTATTATACATGTGGGCAGATATTTTTTTCGTATCTTCGGCATAAGAAGAACGTGCGGAAATTTGAAAATAGTGAGATATTGCAGATTTCGACGGAACTGAACTTTGTGAACCATGCGATTCCGGCAGGAGGAGTAGGGGGACTGGCGTTCTTGACGTATCGATTGAAGCCGCACGGCGTGACGGCTGGGCAGGCATCTTTCTTGTATCTATTTCGTTATGCGATTACGACGGTAGTGAATTATGCACAGGCGCTGGTGGCGATTGGAATAATGCTAGTGCTGAAAATGATACCGAACGAGGCGATGTGGATTATACCTGTGTCGTTGCTAATGAATATGAGCGTGTTTTCATTTTTATGGTTTGTAATATTTGTAGCGAGTAGTAGTAAGAGGATTGAGATCTTTTCGAAGACGGTGACGAAACTCGCGAATGGAGCGGCGAGGGTCGTGACGTTTGGGCATAAAAAGAAAATGATGGACGAGAAGAAAATTAGTGATTATTTCCAGGATATCCATCAAAGTGTGGTGATTGCGAAGGAGAATAAGAGATATTTGAAGGAGCCGATTATGTGGGGGTTAGTATATAGCTTATGTGAAGTGGGGACGTATTATATAGTGGCGCTGTCGCTCGGGCGATGGGAGCTACTGCCGTTTATTATGGTGGGGGAGGCGATTGGATCGGTGTTTGATGGGATTGTACCATATGGACTATATGAGCTGGGGATGGCAGGGGTGATGATTGCGCTGGGGGTGGATTTCCCGACGGCGACCATTGTGACCGTGATGACGCGCGTAATTACGCTATTATTTACCATTGCTTCAGGGTCTTATCCGTATTATGAAGCGATTCGAGGTAAAGATGCAAAACAGCTTTAGTCCGACTGAGTTTATTGCAGTGGTGAATCAGACGCTGGAATATGCGTACTCGCCAGTGTTGGTGACGGGGGAGGTGGCGAGCTTTAAGGTGAACCAAGGGAAGTGGGTGTTTTTTGACCTGAAGGATGAAGAGTCGAGCGTGTCGTGCTTTATGGTGCTATGGAATATGCGGGTGCCGCTGGAGGACGGGATGAAGGTGACGGTGCGGGCGGTGCCTAAACTCACGAAATGGGGGAAGTTCTCGCTGACGGTGGACGCGGTGAGGCCGGTGGGCGAGGGGTCGCTGAAAAAGGCGTACGAGATGCTGAAGAAAAAACTCACGGCGGAGGGGTTGTTTGACCCGGCGAAGAAGCGACCTTTGCCGACGGATCTAACCCGGCTTGGAGTAATATCATCGACACAAGCGGCGGGGTATGCGGATTTTATCAAGATTATTAATGCACGGTGGGGTGGCATGAAGGTTAGCGTGGCGCATACGCAAGTGCAGGGGATGGATGCGCCAGATCAGATTATCAAAGCGCTTAAATATTTTAACGAGCGAGGCGAAGTGCAGGTGATTGCTATCTTGCGCGGTGGTGGGTCGGCGGATGACTTATCTTGCTTTAACGATGAGGCGTTGGTGCGGGAGATTGCAGCGAGTCGGATCCCGGTGATTACGGGGATTGGGCATGAGGTGGATGAATCTTTAGCGGATCTTGCGGCGGACGTAAGAGCGTCGACACCATCAAATGCGGCAGAGATGTTGACGCACGATCGAGCGGAAGAGTTGGCGAAACTAGAACGTGCAATGAACCGTGCGAAGCAGAGCTTGCTCGCACGAGTAGAGCAAGCGCGGGTGGATAATAGAAATAAGGTGGGAAATATTTCAAATAGTTTGCTTACTAAATACGTCGAGCCAATGTTCGCGGCTAATCGCGAAAAGATTTCGAAGGTACTAACTAGGATTCAAGATGAATTAGAAAGAAAAGCGACATTAGTGCGGCATAAACAGGAACTACTAGTTGTGTTGAATCCAGAGAAGGTGCTTAGGCAAGGATACGCGATATTGTCAGGTAAAATCTCACCCGGAAGTGTTGTAAAAATTACAACATTAAAACAAGATATTAAAGCAGAAATAAAGGAGATATATGAGCGAAGAGAAAATGAGTCTTAATCAGAAAATTGAGGAATTAGATGGACAGGTGGAATGGTTTTATTCGGATGATTTTAAACTAGAAGATGCAACGTCTAAATATAAAGAAGCGGTGAAGCTAGCAAAAGAGATTGAGAAGGACTTGAATGAGTTAAAAAACGAGATTGAAATATTAGCGGAAGATTTTAGTAAATAAAGCCAAGCATTAAAATAGTCTGCTTTAAAGCAGACTATTTTGATTAGGCGTTGAATTTGACGGTTTCGAGGAGTTTATCGAAATCGTCTTTGAAGAGGACGCTGTCGGTTTGCATGATGACGGTTTTGTCACGAATTTTGAAGATAACGATGTAGCCAGACAGGTCAGTTCCTGGGATGGTGCCGGTGTAGCGATTGGCTGGAGCTTCATTGACGGTAATAGCCTCCATAGTAAGTTTCGCATCTTTGCGATCGAGTTCTCTCTGATACTGAGCAGTAACATTTTCGAAACTTTTATCTTGGATGGTGACGCGTAGAGCGTTGATAGTGTCTTTACCGACAGCGTCAACTTGGATGGGGTTAAAGTAGGCATTGAAATCCCCACCTTTAGTAGCGGCAGCAGCGATGTAGACACTCCAGGTTTTGGGATATTCAAAGGTTAATTGACCATAATCGACAGGTCCGGAGAAAGTTTTGTATGGGTATTTCTCGCGTTCTAAGAATTCGGCTTCGTCTTTACTAGCTTGCTCGTCTTTGGCGAGAGCTACGGCCTTACCAACTTCTTCCTGGAGATTATTGTTAGCATAATTATATTCTGAACTCATCCAGATAAAAAGACCGATGAAGGTGACGGCGATGAGCGATATTATAATTATAACGATAGTTTTAATTAATTCTATGTGTGATTTCTTCTGTTTAGGTAAAACATTGACTTGTTGGACCATTGGTCTGCCATCTGGGGTTAATGGTTGATTGGATTGTGTGACTGGAGTACCTTGAATAGATTGCGGCGACACAGAAGGTGGCATCGAGTTAGGCATAGTTGGTTGAATTGGTGGTAATTGTCCGTTATCCATACTGTTATTATAGCATACTTTTGGATTTAAACATAACAATTTTAGATGGTTTAATGTGGCAAAAAGTGTAAGAATTGCTAACTTAAGTAGCATTTTTAGTGTATAATGAGAACATGGTGAAGGAGGTAGATGGAGTTATGGTGGTGGCGCATGAGCTTAAGGCGCCACTTGCGGTATTAAGGCAGCTCGCATTGTCATTTGGTGAATTAGGTGCGCAGGATGAGCATATTCGGGCTGAGATGATTAGTGTGTCGGAGCGAGCAATGCGACAGGTGAATGATTTGACTAAGATACGAAAGTTGGATGAGGGACTATTTGAAATGGAGCCGGTGGCAGTGAGGGCGGTATGTGATGATGTGACGCATGAACTGCAATGTTTGTTTAAAGAAAACTGTAGAGAATTAAACATTAAATATACTAATCGAGCAAAACTAGTGAATGCGAATTGGGAATTATTGCATAGTGTAGTGTATAACTTTCTATTAAATGCAATGTATTATGCCGAAGAGGGGCGGGCCGAACTAACGGTGGGCGATACAAAGGGTAAAGTGAGGATTATGATTCGGGACTTTGGGCCGGCTTTGCCGATTGGGATTTGGCGGGAGATGAAAAAAGGTCGGATAGAACAGCCGGTGTCGATTGCGATGCGGCCAGGGTCTTCGGGATTGGGGTTATATATTGCATCGAGGTTTTCACGATATATGGGCGCGACGGTGGGGGCGGTGCGGCATCGGGATGGGGCGAGTTTTTATGTAGAATTACCAGTTTCTAAGCAGGCGAGTTTGTTCTAATGATTTACATAGTTGATGATGATATAGTGATGGCGAAATGTATTGCGAGAGCATGTGGCGAACGCGAGGTGAGAATATTTGGAAATGCGATAGAAACAATGGAAGCGATTAGTAGTGGCGAATTACCAGACTTAATGTTTTTGGATATACTACTCATAGGGCCGGATGGGTTTACGCTGCTTAATGAAATGGTGTCGTACACGGATACGGCGCGAGTACCGGTGGTGCTAGTAACCTCGCTTGAAATGGCGGAAAGAGACTTATCAAACTATGGCGTAGTGGGGGTTTTGGAAAAAGAGACGATGAAACCGGAGGATGTGAAGCGGTATGCCTGGCAATTTGCGTGAAAAAGATTTGAAAGTGCCGGGGTATGTCCTCCGGCGGACGAATTATGGTGAAGCTGATAGAATTTTGAATATTATTACGCCGGTTGGAAAAGTTTCGGCGATAGCAAAGGGGGTGCGTAAGGAAAAATCAAAATTGGCGGGTGGGGTGGAAATGTTGACGCGGTCGGATTACGTGATTCATTTTGGTAAAAGCGAGATGGGGGTGGTGACGAGTGCAAAAATGGTGAAGTATTACGGTGGGCTGCTAAATAATTATGATTCGATGGAATTTATTGGGAAGATTCTGAAGGAAGTTAATCGAGCGGCGGAAGAGTCGGATACGGCGGAGTTTTATAGTATCGTAGAACAATGTTTGAAGGCGATAGAAAATGGAATGAAACGGGAGTTGGTGGAGGCCTGGTTTGTATTAAATTTGGAGCGGGCGATGGGTGAGCAGATGAATTTATATCGTGATGTGAATGGAGTTAAACTGTCAGCAGAAGAGCATTATGTGTGGGACAGTATGGAGAGAGCGTTTCGGGCGCATGCAGCAGGGGAGTTTGGTGTAAATGAGATTAAATTGATGCGGCTTATAATCGCGATAGAACTTGAGGCGGTGGGTAAGGTAAAAGTGGGGGATGAAGTGGTGCGAAAAGTATGTGAACTTTGCAAAATGAATAAAGTGGGTATGATATAATTAGAACATGAGTAAATTAGAGGATATTGTTAGTTTATGTAAACGTCGTGGGTTTGTTTTTCCGGGTAGCGACATCTATGGTGGGTTCGCGGGGACTTGGGATTTTGGTCCACTTGGCGTGAAACTGAAAAAGAAAATGATGGACGCGTGGTGGAATTTCTTTGTGGAAGAGCGCGATGATATGTATGGAGTCGATGCGGCGATTTTGATGAATCCACGCACATGGGAAGCATCGGGGCATACGGCGACTTTTGCAGATCCGTTGGTGGAATGTAAGGAGTGTAAGTCGAGGTTTCGGGCGGATAAAATTGCGGAGGGGGTTTCGGAGTCGGTGACGACAGAAGAGTTTCTTGCGACGCATACAAAATGCCCTGTGTGTAGTAAAGAGAATTGGGGTCCGATTCGGAAGTTTAATATGATGTTCTTGACACATGTGGGAGCGGTTTTGCCGGATGACGATAGGGAATTGGCTGATAAAAATATAGCATATCTACGTCCAGAAACAGCGCAAGGGATTTTCACGAACTATAAAAATGTAGTGGACACATTTTATCCAGATTTGCCGTTTGGATTGGCGCAGCAAGGTAAAGCATTTCGGAATGAGATTAGCCCGCGCGACTTCATCTTGCGGGATAGGGAATGTGGCCAGATGGAGATTGAATACTTCGTGCGACCTGAGACTTGGGAAGATGAATTTGAAAAGGTGCGTAGTTTGCAACATGAGTTCCTAGAGAAAATAGTAGGCTTGCCATCGGAGTCAATTCATGAATATGAAGTACCGGAAGGAGACCGAGCGCACTATTCGAAACGGACGATTGATTTTATGTTTGATTATCCGAATGGTGAGGAAGAATTGATGGGGCTCGCGTATCGAACGGATTTTGACCTGAGTAATATCGCAAGAGAATCTGGTAAGTCAATGGATTATCGTGATAAGAATACTGGTGAGGTGTTTGTGCCACATGTGATTGAACCTTCGATTGGAGTGGAGCGGTTATTCTTGGCGATACTATCAGCGGCATATGTTGAGGATGAAGTTGGCGGTGGTAAGCGGGTGGTTTTGAAGTTGCCTGAGAACTTGGCACCATATAAGTTTTGCGTGTCATCACTACTTAAAAATAAATCTGAGCTAGTTGAGAAGGCGCGTACTGTGTATAATGCATTGAAGTCTAAGTATGGTGATGTAACTTGGGATGATTCGGGCAACATCGGCAAACGATATCGTAAGCAAGATGAGATTGGTACGCCGAAATGTGTGGTGGTGGATTTTGATACTTTGGAAGATGATTCGGTGACGGTGCGTGATAGGGATACGACTGAGCAAGTGCGCGTGAAGATTAGTGAATTATAGAAATATTTGTGGTATAATCTTATTGTAAGCATAACTATTTACAGGAGATTATATGGCAAAGAAAGCAAAACGGAAGAGTAAAAAGAATAATAATTTGATGGTATGGGTTTTTGTGGCGTTATTTTTGTTGATTGTAATTTCAATCGCAGTAATTTTGACGCTAAATAATAGTTCCGATCCGAATACTAATGAAGCATTCTTTGTTTCGGATGGGTCAAAATATGTAGTGACATCTGAGCTAGATGGTTCCGGTGAAGATGGTGAGGCGATTTCGGCACATGATGTGTATTACTATAGCGGTGATACTATTACCGACCACAAAGCTTACTTTGAATTTGTTGATGAGAGGGCTGCCGAAGAAGCGTTGCCAGATTACCAATCCTTACAAGACAATGATATTAAGTCGGTTGAAGTGAATGGACGATTTATTGTGTTTGTTGCAGAACCATCACAGTACGAAAAAATAACGCTTGAGCAAGTTAAACAATGGTCAAGCGTTAATTCTGAAGAAGAATAGGTCTTCTTACTTCTTGTAGCGTTCGATAGCTTTTGCAATGATATCTTTGGCAGAGTCGATACCTTCGAAGGCTTTGACTTTGGTGCTGCCTGGCTTTTTGAGATCTTTATAGTGATTGAAATGATACTCGATTTGTTTGAGAGTTTGAGCTGGTAAGTCTTCTAGTTTGTTGTAACAATCACCGTTATTGCGGTCATCTTCTGGAACACAGATAATTTTGTCATCGACTTCGTCGTCGTCAACGAATTTCATGACGCCAAGGATTTTGGCTTTCATCCAGATGCCTGTAGTGAGAGGTTGGTCGGTAATCATGAGAACGTCAAGTTCGTCGCCGTCTTCATCAAGAGTCTGAGGGATGAAGCCATAGTTGCATGGTTTGGCGAATGCCATAGGCTCAACGCGGTCAAGCATGAAACAGGCGTGTTCACGATCCCATTCGATTTTATGATTAGAGCCGGTAGGAATTTCGATGACAACGTTTAGTTCGCCATTTTTATAATCACCGGGGGTTAGTACTTTGTTGAAATCTGCCATTTTTACTCCTTTGTTTATCAAGCAATTATATCATAATTCGGTTGTTTTAAACAGTGTGCTATAATATACAATATGAAGAAGAAAAGTCAAGGAAATATCAAAAGGACGCTGTGCTATTTTTGGAAGGCGTTGATGTATTGTAAGGGGAGAACGGTATTGCTTTTGCTGCTGGTGCCGGTTTGGATTTTCGTGTCAAATGTGGTGGTACCATATGGAACGTCGGAGATTATCGGGAAGTTATCAAGTGGAGATTTTGAGATTGCAAACTATGTTGGCGTGCTTCTCATTACGATTTTACCGGCGGCAATTAATAATCTGGCGGTAATTCGAGCGATTGATTGGCTGGACTGGTCAGTAGATGCGCTGGGTGGAGAATATTTGGCGAAGTTGGCTTTTGATGCAGTAATTAATCAGTCGATGACGTTTCATGGTAATCGATTCTCGGGGTCTCTCACTTCGGCGGCGAATAAACTGCCAGGTGCGTTTATTGATTTAAAGTCGAATTTTGTTTGGGATATTTATCCACTAATCTTAACCGTGGTATATTCGGTGGTGGTCGCGGCGATGGTCTGTGGACCGTTTGCGTTGATTTTGGCATTATATGCAATGACGTATGCGACTGTAGCAGTTGTGACGTATTACAAAACTAGAAAAGTTGATGAGGCGCTGGCGAATGCCGAGAACAAGCAAACAGGGCAACTTGCGGATGCAATTACGAATGAAATTTCGGTAAAGTCATACGCGAAGGAATCGGCGGAAGGATTGAGATTTGGAAAAGCAACGGCTAGGACGCGTGGCGCGACTTTTGATGTGGCGAAGGTGTCGTTCTGGCGGAATTTGTCGATGAATGCGATTAATATAGTGACTTTTGCGGGTCTACTGGTATTGATTGTGATGAGCCATAATATGTTTGGGCTTACTGTGGCGAATATGGTGTTTTTGTACTCTTTGTCGAATTCGCTTTTGTCGAATGTGTGGACGATTAACCATATTTTGAGGGCAATCAATCGTTCGTTGGGGAATGCGAAAGAGATGGTAGAAATTCTGGATATGCCGTTAATTATTGATGATAAAACCGATAAGCCATTGAAAGTTGATAAAGCGGAGATTGAGTTTTCGCACGTGGGGTTTCAACATGAGGAACAGAAAACGAAACTGTTTGATGATTTTTGCCTGAAAGTGTCGGCTGGACAATCGGTAGGGTTGGTGGGGGTGTCAGGGTCAGGGAAGACGACTTTGACGAAACTATTGCTGAGGTTTGATGATGTGTCGAGTGGTGGAATATATATTGACGGGAAAGACATTCGTGACGTAACGCAGAAGAGTTTGAGGGAAGCGGTTGCTTATGTGCCGCAAGAATCGTCACTATTCCATCGTTCGGCGTATGAAAACATTGCATACGGTCGAACTGGAGCGACGCACGAGGAAGTGTTAAAGGCGGCGCGCTTGGCGAATGCGGATGAGTTTATTCGAGAATTACCAAAGGGATATGATACTTTAGTGGGTGAGCGAGGAGTGAAATTATCGGGGGGACAGAGGCAAAGAATTGCAATTGCGCGGGCAATTTTGAAAGACGCACCAATATTGGTGCTAGATGAGGCAACTTCAGCTCTAGATTCGGAATCAGAAGCTTTAATTCAGGAGGCTTTGATTAATTTAATGCATGGGCGAACCTCGATTGTGGTGGCGCATCGGTTGTCGACGATTGCTGGGCTTGATTTAATTGTGGTACTAGATAATGGTCGGATTGTGGAGCAAGGTTCACATCATGAATTATTGGCCCAAGGTGGCGAATATGCAAAATTATGGTCGCGGCAAAGCGGTGCGTTTCTAGACGATTCTTTGGATTAATCTTTGTTGATTAGTCTTCGTCGGACCAGAAATCTTCTGGCTTTGATATGACGTCGATGTGAAGGTCGGTGGTTTCGCCGGTTTGAAAATTCTTAGCTTTGTAAGAATGTGAGGCGATTTCTTCGGCGCCGATAACGATACCGTTTTTGGCAATTTTGCTAGCATAAGTGAGCTTGTCGCTGAGTTTCTTACTGGTGAAAACTATAGTGGTGCTGTGTCCGTTATCGCGAAGCTTCTGGGCAATGTTCAATGACTCATCATATTCATGCTCGGACATGGGGATTACACAATAGTCGAGTAGATTGTCGGTGTCGGGATCGAGCAAGTTTTCTTCGTTTAGGATGAAGAAGAGGCGAGTGAGGCCGATGGAACCGCCGACGCCAGGGAAGGATTGCTCGGAAAAATGTTTAGTGAGGTTATCATAGCGGCCACCACCAGCAATGGAACCAATACCGCGGTGTTCTGGTAGAATGAATTCAAAAACGGTACCAGTGTAGTAATCGAGGCCACGGACGATTTTAAGGTCGGCTTCGATTTGTTCGGTGAGACCTTGTGATTCGAGCAAGTATAGGATAAGGTCAAGTTCGATGAGGCCTTGTTTGAAGGTAGGATTGTCGATTTCGAGGTTACCTAAGGCTTTGATTACCTCGGAGCGACTACCGTGGAGATTGATGAGGTCGAGGATTTGCTTTACTGTTGGTTCATCTAGCGGTAGTTCTTCAAGACTGACTTTGGTTTGTTCGGGGGTGACTTTCTCGGCGTGATCGATGATATTCATAATTTCGTTGGATTTGTCAGTAAGACTCAGTGCCTCGAGGAAACCAGTGAGAATTTTGCGATTATTAATGCGGGCGAGAATAGGCGTGTCAAGATTAAAGGAATTAAGAGCGTCGAGCAGAGTAGAAATAATATCGGCATCGTAAGCGAAGGATAATTCGCCACGACCGATGACGTCGATGTCGAGTTGGTAGAATTCGCGGAAGCGGCCTTTCTGGGCGCGTTCGCCACGGAAGTTGAGGCCAAGTTGGGAGACTTTGAGCGGGAAATTAAGGTCATTTTCGTGTTCGACGACATAACGAGCGAGAGGAACCGTGTGGTCAAAGCGGAGAGCCTGGTCGGCTGACTCGATAGATTTGTCGCCGGTCTTGATGAGCTTGTAGATTTGTTTTTCAGTGTCACCGCCAGCCTTAGCAAGGAGCACCTCAATACGTTCGATGGAAGGGGTTTCAATTTCTTGGTAACCATGCTTTAAGTAGGTATCGGAAACTTTGCGTTTAAGATTACTAAAAATAGCTTGTACTCCGGGCAAGAGTTCTTGGGTGCCGGAGATTTTAGAAGTGTTGAACTTTTTCATAAGATTATTATAGCATGGATTGATAGTATTTAGATTTGGTTAAATGAAAAACCCGTAGATAAATCTACGGGTTTAAGTTTTAACCATAGTTCCATTTAGTGATGAACATGCCAGTAGCGCTGCCAGGAATGCATGTGTAGGCGCTAAATGCGCAATCCCAATAGTTCCAATCGCCACCATATTGATCTGTAAGATAGAGACCATTATTATCGCCTATTCCTGCATCGACACAGTAGAGATTGGTGCAAGTATTGTCGCACCAATAAATTGTGGCTGTGGTACCGGGCATGACTTCGTCCAACCTGGTAAATTCTTGATTGACATGATCGCCAATCGGGAGGCAGTTTGAATAAAGCAACCATTCTGCCATTAATACTGCCGAGTTTGGTCTATCAGTATAGGCTTGAGCAATACTAATTAGAAAGTCAATAGTAACAGGGGTAAAAGTAAACTCCCTTTGGGAGTTTATTTCTATGGTGGGCGATACAGGAGTCGAACCTGTGACCTCGTCTACGTCAAAGACGCGCTCTAGCCAACTGAGCTAACCGCCCGCTTTATATGGTGAGCCGGGAGGGACTCGAACCCTCGATTCGAAGAACGAGGGTTCCCAACTCTATGAGTTTGTTTGGAACCAATTATATGGTGAGCCGGGAGGGACTCGAACCCTCGACACCGGGCTTAAAAGGCCCGTGCTCTAACCTGCTGAGCTACCGGCCCACAAAAATGTGGTGTATGATTATTATACCACATAATTATAGAATTGCACGAAAAAAATCTGATATGGTAGGCTTTTTGGAAATTGTTCAGGTATTAACGATTTATAGAAGAGATAACAAAAGAAGGCTACTTGAGTATTGTTCACGGCTAAGCAAATGAGACAATTACTTCTATGGTACAATATTAACATGAGCAGAAATTCGCTAAATCCTATCATATTAGGTGTCGTGTATTTTTATGTTCATTTTATTGCCGAAGTATTATGTTTTTTCTTTTTGCAGTCTATTGTTGGGGATAGTTTTATATTGTGGCTGGCTCCTTTTGTTTACGATATCCTGGCCTTTATCCCACAAATTCTGATAGGCGTGATAAGTGATCGTTTTGTCAAAATTCCTTTTGGTATGATAGGGATACTCTTGATGGTTGTCGGGCTTTGTCTTTTTGGGTTAAATGGTGCATTGCCCGCGATGCTAGTTGTTGTTATTATGGCTCTGGGAAGTGCCTGTATTCATGTTGATGGGGCGGAGGTTACACTTCGCTATGGAAAGGGCAAAATTGCTCCAGCGGCAATTTATGTGGCGGGAGGTTCGTTTGGAGTTGCGATTGGTAAATCGCTGGCGGGCTCTATTCAAATTTGGCCGTTGTTAATTTTAGCACTTACTGCGATACCAGTGATTATTCTTGCTGGGAAATATAGACGTCAAACAGCAGATATTGATGTGCCGTGTAGGCAGTTCGATTATTCCTCTAAAACTGTTGCCGTTTGGTTAATTGCGATTGCCGTTGCTTTTGTAGTGATGGTTCGTAGCTATATTGGCTACGGTATTCCAACTGCTTGGAATAAAACTGCATTACAGATGGTGCTGCTATTCTCGTTTATGGGTATAGGTAAAGCGCTTGGCGGAATTCTTACTGACAAAATCGGAATTCGCAAAACCGCTTATATTAGTATGTTGGGAGCTCTGCCTTTTCTTGTACTTGGCAATGATAATATGATAATCTCATTGATTGGTATTATGTTTTTCAGTATGACGATGGCTATTACTTTGGCGATATCGGTTTCTGCTTTCCCTAAAACGCCTGGTTTTGCTTTTGGCATTACCACTGTCGGATTAGCTCTGGGGGTGCTACCTATCTTTTTCTTCAGAATAGACAACATGATAATCAATATCGTCATGATTGTCGTCGCTTCCATTATGTGTTTATTCATTATTGAAAAAATAGCAAGAAAGGAGAAAAAATGAATAAAATACTTGCCGATGTAACTCTGCCAGATGGTAGACCAAGCGCTAATCTAACGCCCAATAGCGAGGGTGACGCCCTCCCGATTATAATCGCTGTTTCTGCGATTGCCATCATTGTAGTTGTAGTCGTTTCGGTCATTATTGTAAAAATCATTTCAAACAAAAATGATAAAAAGCATAGTTGATATTCTATTCGAGCTATCTTTTGCATTGACACTCACGATTTTGATAGAGTGGGGGCTATCATTTTTTTTCTTACATTCTAAAACTGATTGGCGACTTGTTATATTAGTTCAGTGTTTGACTAATCCAGCACTAAACACCTTGCTCCTCATAAATGATTATTTTGAGTTCCTAAATAGAACGATCTTAATTATTATTCTCGAATTATGCGTTGTTACGATTGAGGCAGTTGTCTATAAAAAAGGTCATGTAAGCACGAGAATTGACCCCTTTTTCTTGTCGCTTTTCTTGAATCTTGCTTCCGTCTGTACGGGCTTATTATTCTATCAATTTGCCAACTAATATTGAATACTGTTAGACCGAATTGTTCAGGGTATTAACAGACAATTTATAGGGTTAAAACGGCAGTTTTTTTACCCCATTTTTAATGCAAAATCGGTGTAAAATAACACCCTAAAACACGCAAGGTACTTAAAGAAATTTACTACTAAAAAATCGGCGAAAATGCCGAATTGTATAAAATCTGGTGGGGGCGAATTGTTCAGGCATTAACAGAGTACAGAGAGAGAATTTAATAATTTGTTGTAAAAACATTAGTAGTATTGACAAAAATAAGCATATGTGATATAATGTAGGTATGATTAGCAAGTAGAGCTAATTGGTACATTTAGAGTGTTTGCTTTGATAGACTTCTTTGCGCTTTTCTGCGGTTCAACCTTACTGTTTTTTTGTAAAAAATAGTTAGATTGAACCGCGGAATAACCCGTGGCGAAAATCTCATTGCCGGCGGGCAATAAACGCAAGGAGGTATTACTATGAAGAACCTGAAAGAAAACAGTATCCGCATTTCTAGCGCCATTGCAGTGTGTTGGCCGCAATACGGCGACAAGGAGGAAACCCTCGACATGACAGATATTGGATCGAAGTTCAATGGTTGCTATGCAACAAATAACTCAACGATCTGTTTCGTTATCGATCATGAGGTTTTCGTCACGCCGTATACCCGTAGTGCTATGTCCACTATCGTAAATGCTGGACTGACCGAAAAGCATTTCTATGTTCCGTTCTCGAACTGGGACTATCCGAAATACGAAAAGGCCAAATGGCAGCGTTTGCGCGAACTTGCAACAGAGTCCCACTGCCGTGATTACGAAGTAGACTCGGCTAAGTGGTGCGACGAGCACAACATCGGCGAACTGAGCGAGGAGATCCTGGCGAACTGCTTTAGAATGCCCCGCGAGGGTGTGCCGGTGAAGCACCTCTACTTTGAGGACACTTACTATCCGGCTTGCAACGAACGTTGCGTAGACTGTACTGTGGTCGACAAGCTGGGGCGCTTCTGCGCCAACAACGGCAAGGTAGTATTCATCTACCGCGATGGCCATACCTACGTAACCAGGGGCCACAAGATCATTAGCGCTCTGCGCGCTGCTGGTTTTAAGGATGCAGGCATCTTCGTCCCGTTCAGCAACGGCGAAGAGATCACTAATCCGGCTCTGGCAGCTCAGTGGGATCAGATTTCCAAGTAAGCATTCAACCTACAAGCCCCGGCTTCCACACAACCAGTGTGGGCAGAGCCGGGGGCTTTTCTTTTTTTAAAATGCTTAGACCAAATTGTTTAGAGTATTAACAGACGTTTTTATAGGGGTAAAAATGCGTTTTCGTGCACTTTTTTCGTGTAAAATCGATACAAAAGAGCACTCTAGAACCTGCAAGGTACTTAACAGACATTTATCACTAAAAAATCGGCGAAAATGCCGACTTATATAAAATCTGGTGGCGCCGACTGGACTTGAACCAGTGACACAAGGCTCTTCAGGCCTCTGCTCTACCAACTGAGCTACAGCGCCATACAGTGTATTATATCATATAATTTGGCTTTGTGCACAAAAATCCCCTCCAGGGGAGGGGATTTGAGTTCGGGAAGGGATTATTTCTTCTTGGTGTTCTCGGCGATATCGCGAGTGTTGTGCCAAATCATGATGAACATCATGGTCATTTCGTAAGCCAAGCGAACGATGATTGGGCCAAGAAGTAGACATATGAAGAAATAGAGGACGCCCATACCGCCCATTGCTAGGAATGTGAATGAGAAGAGGATAACATAAATTGTTCCAATGTAGTAAACTACTTTCAAGATTGGTTCAATCCACATAACTTTGAAGCTTAGAAAATCTTTGAGCCACTTAGTGAATTTACCTTTTGGTTCATTTTTGCCTTTTACGAAGAGGAAATAAACTAAAATACCACCGACGATTGCAAGAATGATTGCGATAATTGCCCAAATACCAGCTCCTTGCATGGCTGAGGCTGACGAGCCGTAGTTACCTAAGAGGGAATCGACATCGAGGTCGTCGTAGCCATAGTAACTACTGGTATATGCTAAGTTTAACATTTGATAACTCCTTTATGTTATATTAGCTTAATTGTAACATAAAGAATTTTATTTTGTAAAGAATCTTATTGTGGAAAAGTGCTTATGTTTGGAAAAATAGGTCGGAATTAGATATAATATAGAGTATGAATAGAGTACCGTTGGCGGAAAGAATGAGACCTACCAAGTTGTCTGAGGTGGTGGGGCAGGATGAGATTATTGGTAAGGGAAAAATTTTGACGGAGATTGTGAAGAAAGGAGAGCCGGTGAATCTGATTTTCTGGGGACCGCCGGGGACGGGTAAAACGACACTTGCGCGGATTTTGGCGCATGAATTCAAAGCAGATTTTGTGGAAATATCGGCGGTGACGGCAGGGAAGAAAAATGTGGAAGAAGTAGTCGAGCGAGCAAAATTGAATTGGAATCTGAAAACGCGGACGGTGTTGTTCGTGGATGAAATCCACCGCTTTAATAAAGCGCAGCAGGATGCTTTTTTGCCACATGTGGAATCGGGGTTAATTACATTGATTGGCGCAACGACAGAGAATCCGTCATTTGAGGTGATATCGCCTTTGCTCTCAAGATCACGCGTGGTAGTCGTGCAGCCACTCTCGAAAGCAGCGATTATTAAAGTGTTGAAGCGAGCCTGTAAAGAGGAAGGAGTTGTTGTCGGGTTCGAGGGGATTCGGAGTCTAACAAGGCGAGAACGAGCGCCGGCCGCTTGTGGTGACGGGCCAGCCGGACGTGCCCCGAGAGCCGATAATGACTCCTTCATTTCAAAAGAAGCTTTAGAATTAATAGCAGAGCTTTCGGGTGGAGATGCAAGAAGCGCACTTGGAGACTTGGAATTAGCATTGTCGCTATCGAAGAACGTTGACGAGAAGGTTGTGGAGGAAGCGGCAGGACGAAAGATGCCTGGGTATGATAAGAAGGGTGACAATCATTATGACACAATCTCAGCATTTATCAAATCGATGCGAGGGTCAGATGTGGACGCGGTACTTTATTATCTGGCACGGATGGTAGAAGCGGGCGAAGACCCAAAATTCATTGCACGAAGAATGGTGATATTTGCATCGGAGGATATTGGTTTGGCTGGGAACGGGGCTTTGTCGCTCGCGACGGCGTGTTTCCAGGCAGTGGAAAGAGTAGGAATGCCGGAGTCTGGGTTGATACTGGCACATTGTGCAGTGGCGCTAGCGAAATCGAAGAAATCACGGGCGACTACGGATGCATGGTTTGCGGCATTGGATTTAGCGCGAAAAACTAGGGGCGAGCCAGTACCAACGTGGCTTCGCAATGCGCCAACGAAATTAATGAAAGATTTGGGCTATGGTAAGGGCCAAAAATGGGAGGCAGGGTTCCATTTGGATAAGAATTATCTACCAGATAGTATCAAAGATCAGAAATTATTTAATTAACTCTTGAGGCCATAGTCGAAGTAGGCTTTGACGTCTTCCCAGGTGCCTTCGAGAGAGAAGCCTGGTGGGGAGTAACTATTGAGTTTAAAAGCGGGGAGACCAGTGACGAGTTTGGCGGTTTTCTTGGCATTTTGCTGGACTTCTTCTAGGGGTTCGTCATTTTCGACGCAAGAGACAAAATCGTTACCGAGGCCAACTTTTTTGCCGATACCAATCCAATATTTTTTGTCGATTTTGGACATAGCGGAGAGAGCGGATTTACCAGATGCCTTGAAATAATCGTTCCAGACAGTAGTGATGGCGAGGTTGTAATAATCCCAAAATTTGCCTTCGTTCCTAGCGCAGTAAGTAGCGACGGCAGAATACTTAGAATTAATGGGGTTAGTTTCACCGTATTCATAGAGGAAGTCTGAGACACGAACTTCAAAGAGGACATCGTTGTCTTCGAGATACTGTTTGAATTCCTCTTCGTGTTCAACGATGGCGTTCTCGAAGGCAATACAATATGGACAGACTAAATCGGAGTAGACAACGAAATAGTTTTTAGCTTCGGGATTACCAATAATCATGGCTTCATCCCAGATTTTTTCGCTGTTAGATGGTTTGACATTCATACTGGCGATGATGGCGGCAAATAATACAATAATAACGGCTACGATACCGATAATACTAGCTGCTCTTTTCATGTAACTCCTTCTTCTCTTTCTTCGCATGTTTCGCGAGATATTGTTCATTTATTATTGTAACATAGGTTTCTTCACCTAGGCGTTTGATGGATAGAATTGCGATGATAATCGCTAGCCAGGTGACTATAGTAGAGATGGTGCCAGCAATAGAGAGACTGCCGGTGGAAAAGATGGCACCAATGAGAGGAGTGATTAAGGTGGTACCGCAAGTGGGACAACCAGCGCCGAGAGTGATGAGACCAGTAACGATACCGGCTTTTTCGAGATTAGCGGAGTTCTGTTCTTTTTTCTTCTTCCAGAGAAGGACAATGAGGCCAATGAGGATTCCTTGCAAGATTGCGATGAAAAAGATTGGAAGCCAATCTAGAAAAGCTTTATTGACGCCGAAAATATTGAGGAAGCTTTCACCAATAATGCGAAGGCCGTTTGGGAAGCCTTGAATACGAATTAACTCGAATTTCGAAAGACCACCGGAAAGAAGATTCATAAGTAGCCCAAAAAAGAGAAAACTGGGTATAAAACCATACCAAAAGCGTTTTTCTTTGGTAGCAAGTAGGATGCCTTTACCTGCTAAGACAAAGCCGTCTAACCATTTCCTCCAATTCATGAAAACAATTATAACACATGAAAACGCTAATTCGCTAAAATGCTTATATAATATCTTCCGTATTTGTCAAGATTGGTGTGTTCGGTTTTTTGTTTTTACCTCTGTAGATTGCAGTTTTGATGATTATTTATTACGACATAAATATTTTGAAAAAACAAGGTTGACAATGATTGTGTCTATGCTAAAATGAGGATAGTTCAGGTTAAATCCGACGTTGAAAGTAACCCGAACTTGACAGGGGGACGAATTAGGAGGTACGTTTTTGTGTAATTGGTGGGAAGTGTGTAGTTACTTTGGCTAAATACTTTGTTTCCATCTAGAAATTATTGATAAAAACTCGTTTTTGTCGGGTTTTTATTATTTTTATGGAAAATGTGATATAATTATAAGCATGAAGCTTTCGAAAAAGATCGATAAAGCTCTGATAGCATTTGCTATGGTCTTAGTAGCATTGTTTTTTGGATTTTTAGTAAAAATAGGCTCAAATACGACTTTTGCAGAGGGGAACGGTGTTGAATCTACCATGGTTGATGCGGGTTTGATGAAATATGTGTCGTTTTATGATGAAGGAACTAAATTAACTGTAAAAACAGAGGCGCGAACAGTGGGCGAGGCTTTAACCAGAGCGGGGTTTGAAATCAACGAAGGTGATATTGTGGAACCTGGTCTAGATACGGAGATAAATGCCGATAATTACTTTATTAATATTTACAGGGCGCGTCCGGTGATTTTGAAGGATGGAGTGAAGGAATCCTATTTAATGACAGCGAGTTATGATCCGATGGCAATTGCAAAGGAGGCTGGCATTACGGTTTATGATGGAGATGAAATAAAACTGACTCCAAATACGAATTTCTTAGAAACAGGAGTGGCTAACGTTTATGAATTGACACGCAATGGGGGAAGAACGATTACGGAGGAAGTGGAAATTCCGTTTGCTGAAGAAACGGTACGTGATGCGGCTCTTGATGCAGGCAAAATAGAGGTGCGACAGTTAGGCGAAGTGGGGATGAAGCGGGTATATTATAATGTAAAATACCTGAATAATGTTGAAGTAGAGCGCGAAGTAGTAAAAGAAGAAGTAATTCGCGAGCCGGTGGCGAGAGTGACCGCGATTGGCACAAAGAAAGCTTTGCCGCCTCATACGGAGACTTGTGCGCAGTGGGCGAGGGCAGCTGGGGTATCTGAAGCAGATATTCCGACGGCGATTGATTTGATTTATCGTGAGAGCGGTTGTCGGGTGAATGCTAGTAATGCGTCTTCGGGGGCATATGGTATTCCGCAAGCTTTGCCGGGGTCAAAGATGGCTTCAGCGGGTGCTGACTGGGAGACTAACCCTGTGACGCAGATTCGTTGGATGATTGGTTATGTGAACGGGCGCTATGGTGGGTGGAGCCAGGCTCTGAACTGGTGGTACGCACATGGTTGGTACTAATAAAGCATTGGGCCAGCACTGGTTGAAAAACCGGGTGATTTTGGATGAAATTGCGTCTTTGGCTGGTGAAGGGGGACTTTGCGTGGAGATTGGGCCAGGATTGGGGTTTTTGACTTCGTCACTACTGAAGCGGTTTGATAGGGTGGTGGCGGTGGAATACGATAAAAGGTTGGCGGAGAATTTGCCCAAATCGTTCCCGGGTAAGAATCTAGAGGTGGTGAATGAGGATATTTTGAAGTATGACTTTGAGATGACCACTGAATCATATGTGGTAGTGGGAAATATTCCATATTATATTACGAGTCCGATTATTGAGAAAGTTTTGACTTTGAAACGGTTGCCTCGGCGGGTGGTTTTACTGATACAAAAGGAGGTAGCGGAGCGGATTTTGAGTGAGAATGAGACGATGTTGTCGCTTCTAGTTAAAAACCGTGCTAGTGTATCAGCGGGACCAGTAGTGCTAGCGCGTGAATTTACGCCGCCACCAAAGGTGGATTCGCAGGTAATCGTGATGGAACCACATATGTCAGAGGTGCCTGAGGAGGTGTTTGATTTGATTCAGCGAGGGTTCAAGGCGCCACGGAAGAAATTAATACATAATTTGGCGGGTCTAAAATCACGCGAGGAATTGTTTGATATATTGAAAGATATAGGAGTTTCACCGGATGTACGACCTGGTGATCTAAAGTTAATGGATTGGGCGAGGCTGTATAGTTTAATTCGTTAAAGATTTGTTGTAATCATCTTATTTTGTGTATTAAATGTGCTATAATGGGGGTATTATGTTAGATGTGAAGTTTATAAGGGAAAATTTCGACCTCGTGGAGAAGTCGACCAAAGAAAAAGGTTATAAAATAGATATTAAAGAGGTATTGAAGTTAGATGATGCACGGAAGGCGGTTTTAGTTGAGGCAGAAACGTTGAGGCAGAAGCGGAACGAAATAGCCGCTAAGATGAAAGGTGGCAAACCTTCTAAAGAGTTAATTGCAGAGGGTAAGGCAGTTAAGGAGCAATTGACAGATGTAGAAGCGAAATTATCGGAAAAAGAACAGGCGCTTGAATCGTTAGTAAAACAGGTGCCGAACGTGATTTTTGATGATGTGCCGCTAGGGGGTGAGGAATGCTCGATGGAGATTAAAAAGTGGGGTAAGAATCATAAAACCGGTGTGGACCACTTGGATTATGCGACGAGTCGAGATTGGGTAGATTTTGAACGTGGTGCAAAGGTAGCGGGGGCAAAGTTTTACTATCTGAAAGACGGATTGGCGCTGCTCGAGAATGCTTTACTTCAATACGGGCTTTCTAAGGTGTTAGAGCATGGCTTTACTTTTATGACGGTGCCAGACATGGTATCATCAAAGGTGCTTGAGGGGTGTGGTTTTAATCCACGTACTTCCGATCAGTCAGATGAGTATTATATTGAAGGTGAGGATCTTGCGATGATTGCGACGGCGGAGATGCCTTTGACTGGTTATCATATGGATGAGATTATTGATGAAGATAAGCTGCCGCTATTCTATGCGGGATATTCGGCATGTTTTAGAAAAGAGGCGGGAACTTATGGTAAATACACACGAGGGTTATTCCGAGTACATCAATTTAATAAACTGGAGATGTATGCGTTTTGTTTACCGGAACAGAGTAAGAATATTCATGAGAAAATTCTAGCAATAGAAGAAGAGATTTGGCAGGGGCTGGGTATACCGTATCATATTATCAATATTGCGGCAGGTGATCTAGGAGCGCCGGCGGCGAAGAAATATGATATGGAGTATTGGTCACCGGTGAACCAGAAATACCAGGAGATTACATCCTGTTCGAACTGTACGGATTTCCAGGCACGGGCAGTGAATTGTCGGGTGCGTCGAAAGGATGGTACAGTAGAGTTTGTACACACTTTGAACGGGACAGCGATACCGTTAGCAAGAGCGTTGGTGGTTTTGATGGAAAATTATGCGGTAGAGGGTGGTAAACTGAAAGTACCAGAGGTGCTGCAACCATATCTTAACGGAAAAAAGGAGTTATAAAATGATTGAAAAAATCGAAATAACTGGTAAAGATTATAAAGTTGATGATTCGCTCAAGAAATACGTGAATAAGCGGATTGGGAAGTTGGATCGATACTTGCCACGAGCGGCAAAAAATGATGTGGTATGCAAGATGATAGTGGAGTCGATCGGTAAAAACAAGGGTGAGAAGTATGAACTGTCAGCGGCGATGGAGCTGACTGGCGGTAAGGTAATTGCGGCGCGTGATGAATGTTCGAATGTGTTTGCAGGGGTAGATTTGGTAGAAGCGAAACTACTTGGTCAAATTCGACGGTATAAGTTAGAAGTACAGCCACATCGCCAGAAAAGGAGTCTAAAAAGACTCTTCCGTAAGAGGAAATAATGTGGTAAAATAGGGGGAAATAATTCTGTTTGGAGGCTATAAGTGAAAAAGACTGATAATGATGCACGCACGTCCGCAAAAAAAGGCCGGAAGGATGCGAGAGTGGGCAAGATAAAGAAAGAAAAGAAGCCAACTGATAAGTTAGCGGATAAGACTGCGTTAACGAAGTTTTTGCAGGGGGTGTTTGGTGATGCACAGAAGAAGATTTTGAAGAGACTGTGGAAGCGGGCACAAGAGATTACTAAGTTGGAGCCGAAATATGAGGAGATGAGCGACGAAGAATTGCGGGCCCAAACGGAGATTTTTAAGAAAAAGATTGATAAGGCTCTGAAGCAGGTGCGTGAAGAGAAAGAAGCTGAGCCAGTGAAGGCTAAGAAAAAACGCGGTAAGAAGGCGAAGAAAGTTGCTGATGATACGAAGATTTTGAATGAAATTTTGCCGGAGGCGTTTGCGGTAGTGAGAGAGGCTTCGAAGCGGATTCTAGATATGCGTCCATATGATGTACAGCTTATAGGTGGTATGGTACTTCATGAAGGGGCGGTGGCTGAGATGAAGACTGGCGAAGGTAAGACTTTGGTGGCAATGTTACCAGCGTATCTTAATGGTTTGACGGGCCGTGGTGTACATGTAGTGACAGTAAACGATTATTTGGCACAACGTGATGCGGGTTGGAATGGTCCAGTGTATGATTTTCTAGGACTTTCGGTTGGTGTGATTATCAATGAAGCATCGTTTATTTATGATGCAGAGTATGAGAATGAAGAGCACGACGATGAGAGATTCCGGCACTTGAAACCTTGTACGCGTAAGGAGGCTTATAACGCGGATATTACCTATGGTACGAATAATGAATTCGGGTTCGATTATCTGCGTGATAACATGACTTCGGAAGTGCAATATTTGCGTCAGAGGGAGCTGAATTTTGCGATCGTGGATGAGGTGGATTCGATTCTGATTGATGAAGCAAGGACTCCACTTATTATTAGTGCGCCGGCGGGAGATAATCCGGAGCAGTATTACCAATTTGCGAAAGTGGCAGATCGATTAGTGCCAGAAGATTATATTTTCGATGAGAAACGTCGTTCGGTGACTTTGACGGATAAAGGTATTGAGAAAGTTCAAGATATCTTGGGCGTGGATAATCTGTATTCAACTAAGAATACACCGCTAGTATATCATTTAGAGCAAGCAATTCGGGCAGAGATTATTTTCAAACGTGATAAAGATTACGTGGTGACGAATTCGGGTGAAGTGATTATCGTAGACGAGCATACTGGTCGGTTGATGCAGGGCCGACGTTACAATGAGGGCTTACATCAGGCGATTGAAGCGAAGGAAGGTGTGGCAGTGAAGCAAGAGTCGATGACGCTAGCGACGATTTCGTTCCAGAATTTCTTCCGGCTTTATAAGAAGTTATCTGGTATGACTGGTACGGCATTTACAGAGGCGGAGGAATTCCAACAGATTTATGCGCTCGATGTGATTCAGATTCCGCCAAATAAGCCGATTGTACGTGTGGATAAAGATGATTTGATTTATAAGACTAAAGCGGCGAAGTTGAAGGCGATAGCGGAAGAAATTGCTAAATATCACGAGAAGGGCCAGCCGGTATTGGTGGGCTCAGGTTCGATTGCAAATAACGAAGAAATTGCGCGATATTTGGACCAGTATGGGCTACCGTACGAGATTTTGAATGCGAAGAATAACGAGCGGGAGGCGGCGATTATCGCGAAAGCCGGCGAGAAAGGAGCAATTACACTGGCTACCAATATGGCGGGTCGTGGTACAGATATTAAGTTAGGACCTGGCGTGAAGGAACTGGGTGGATTGGTAGTGATTGGTTCAGAACGACACGATTCAAGGCGGGTAGATAATCAGTTACGTGGTCGTGGCGGTCGTCAGGGCGATCCTGGTACGACGCAGTTCTTTGTGTCTTGCGAAGATGATTTGATGCGGATTTTCCAAGGCGATAGAGTAAAGATGTTGATGACGCGGTTAGGCGTGGCGGATGATATGCCGATTCAAACCAAGTCGATTTCGAAGACTTTGGAGGCGGCACAGAAGCGGATTGAGGGATTTAATTTCGATTCGCGCAAAAACGTGGTGCAGTATGATAACGTGATTAATCGTCATCGTAAAGTAGTTTATATGATGCGGCGTAAGATTTTGGAAGGTGAGGATATTGAACCGGAAATCAAGCGGTTAATGCGTGATGAGGTAAAGATGTTGACAGAGTTTTCGTCACGGGTGAACAAGAATTTCGATGAAGAATTCAAAGCGGTGTTTGATTTCGACGATGATTTGATTCATGGTATTGGTATTATGCGTAAAGAGAAAGATCGTGAAAAGTACGCTCTCGAAGCGGTCGAAGAAGCCTATGCTAAGCAGGAAGAGAAATTTGGCGCTGAAACGATGCGTAAAGTCGAACGTGAAGTATATTTGAAGGTACTAGACACTCTATGGATGCAGCACCTTGAGAATATGCAACACTTGCGTGAGGGGATTCATTGGCGTTCAGTGGGTCAGAGAGATCCATTAGTGGAATATCGTTCGGAGTCGCAGAAGTTGTTTGATGGCTTACAGAGGAATTTACGAGAGGAAGTATTGAAGATATTGCTCACGGTTACACCTTCTGAAGCAGCGGCGGACAACGCGATGGACGGTGAGGAGTATGAGTCAGAACTCACCAAGATGGCAGAATCGCAGACTGAGCGGGGTGTGAATGAGATTTCAAAAGGTGAAAAAAATCTAGATAGTGAGTTTAAAAAATCAGCGCCGAAGAAAAGCGCAACCAAGAAGAATAAGAGTAAGAACAAACACAAGAAATCTAAGGGTAAGCGAAAGTAGATTCGTAAATGAGGCATGCGGTAGAGGAAATCACGTTGAAAAACGGAGCGAGGGGGCTCCTGATTGATGTACCCGGCGCGAGTGTGATGTCTACTAAAATACAATTTCGGGCAGGGATGCTTTATGCGCGGAACAAGTATGTATATGAGATTCCGCACGTAGTGGAGCATTTGGCATTTGGAGCAAATGCGAAATTCAAGGACGAGCAGGCATATGAGGCGGAGTTTACGAAGAATGGTGCATATCATAATGCTTGGACTTCGGATGTGTCGGTGTGCTACGAGACGGAGTGTGCAGATTTTGAGTGGGAAAGGATTATGGAGCTCCAACGCGTGTCAATCGTGGAGCCGAGATTCAATGAAGAGGAATTGAAATCTGAGAAAGCAAATATTCGGTCGGAACTGACGGGATATATGAATGATTATTACCGGTTGTTATG
Source organism: Candidatus Saccharimonadota bacterium (assembly GCA_017433245.1). Lineage (GTDB taxonomy): Bacteria > Patescibacteriota > Saccharimonadia > Saccharimonadales > Saccharimonadaceae > Nanosyncoccus. The sequence continues at coordinate 105,035 of JAFRHO010000009.1, forward strand.
GCCAAGGGTACAACAGGCGGTAGGGGAGGATATTTTGGCTTTACCGGATAGGTTAGAGACAATTCGAAATATTGAATTAAAAGATATTAGGGAACATTATCGGCGGACACATACGGCGAAGAATATGTTGTTTGTTATTGCAGGGGCTTTGAAGGGGAGGAAGCACCAGATTGTGCAGATGCTGAATAATTGGGGTCTGCGCGAAGGGGAGCGATTCGATGTGCCGGAAATGCAACTACATACGAGTCCGGCGGTATCGATTCGACGCAAAGATGCCTCGAATATTACGTTTGGGTTTTCTTTGGTGGTACCGAGACATCTAGAGCCGGCGGAGGTGTTTGCGATGGGATGTTTGAACCATATTTTGAATGGGACGACCAATTCGCGGATATTTGGTACGGCGCGCAAGCGTGGGCTAGTGTATGGAATGGGGTCTTCGGTGGCGGCGAATCCGCACAGTTCATATTGGGATTTTGATGGCGAAGTGAATGTGGAGAATGCAGAAGCATTGTTTGATTTGATACACACCGAAATTGCAAAAGTATTAGAGGGAGATATCGCGGAAGAAGATTTTGAGGCGGCAAAATCTTACGCGCTTGGTAGATTTCAGATGGGGGCGCAAACACCGGCGCAAATTGCGGATTATTATGCGGAAGGATACTTTACGAATGGTCGAATTGTGCGTTACGATGCAATGCCAGGACTGATTCGTTCAACTAGAAAATCAGATATGATTAAACTAGCGCGAGAGTTTGTGGGTTCAAAGATTAAGGGGTTTGCGGCAGTGTCGTCGGTAGAGAAGGCCTTGATTACTAATTTAGATGCTCGACTAGATTTTTAAACTGGGCGCCGCGGTCGTAGACGTTTTCGAACATATCAAAAGAGGCGGCGGCGGGGGACATAAGGACGATAGCGGAGGAAAGGGATTCGGCAGTTTGCTGGGCGGTCTGAATGGCTTGCTCGAGTGACTTGGCGATAGTAAAGCGATTGTCTTGGTATTTTTTGGCAAGCGCATGACCGGATTCACCGATTAAGACAATTTGTTTGATGTTGGGGGACTTAAAGATATCGTAGATTTCGGGGAGATCTTGGTTGTTGGTTTTGTCGCGACCGCCAATAATGACGATAACATTGTCATCCGGGAAGGCGTTAACAGCGACGCGGGTGGAACTGGGATTGGTGGAGAAATTATCGTCGTAATATTTGACGCCGCCAAGTTCGCGGATGAATTCGAGGCGGTGAGGAAGACCGTGGAAGTTTTGAAGACCTTTGACGATGCTCGATTGATGTTTTTTGAGATATTCATCTGGTGATATATTCTTGAAACAGGCTACGGCGGCGATAGCAGCGATAGCATTCTCTTGGTTATGTTTGCCAGGAATAATGACGGCGGATTTGACATTTTCGGGTATTTCAAAAGGGTATGGGACGAGTGTGGCTTTGGTTTTTTGAGCAATTTTAGTGGTTTCGGGGTTGTTTTGGAAATAGACGAGGAAATCGTTTGCATTTTGGTATTTAGTGATATGGGATTTGGCCTCTAGATAATCTGCGTAATCTCTGTGGACATTAAGATGGTCTGGCTCAAGTTGGCCAAGAACGGCGATATGAGGTGATTTTTCGAGGTCCCAGAGCTGAAAGCTAGACATTTCATAGACAACGATAGATTTATCGGTGAGATGATCGAGAATGTCGAGAGCGGGAGCACCGATGTTGCCGACAAGATAGGTATCTTGATGGTCAGCGTCGAGGAGAGATTTAATGAAAGAGCAAGTAGTACCTTTGCCTTTGGTGGCGGTGACACCGATGATGGGGCAGGGGCAGTGGTCGAAGAAATATTTGGTGATGGAGGATTCATTTTCTAGATGTAAGGGGGGGACGGAGGGGCTGCGAAAAACGTAGTCATAAGATGAGAAATCCTTCTTTTTGATTTCATCATAAGTAAAATTCTCAAAAATATCACATTCAGCGTCGCTAAAATGTGCTTTAAAATAGTTTTCGGTAGATTTGCCTTCTTTGCCGTAACCTAATAATGCGATTTTCATGATTCTATTATATCACGTGCCTGTTTTATGGAATGAGTCTCCATGAGCTTGGCGCGAAGCTCTTTCGCACCAGGGAAGTTGTTGATGTAAATTTTGAAAAAATGCTTTAGAGGCTCGTACGATGAGCGCATTAACCGAAGTTTTTCGGACACGGGGTCGTGTCGTGACTCTGACAGATTCCTCAGAGCTTGGCTAATGCGCTCATCGTATAAGGCTAGATGTATTTTTAAAAGCTCCATTAGTTCTTCTTGGGTGGGGGTGTGATTGGTGAAGCAATAAGGGTTAGCGAAGACGCCGCGACCGATCATGAAGCCGTCGATTCCGGGGTACTTGACATGGAGCTCAAGGGCGTGAGCGCGGTCTCTGATGTCGCCGTTGATGATAAGTTTGGTTTTAGGAGATATTGAAATGCGGAGTTTGGCTATCTCAGGGATAAGTTCGTAATGGGCGGGGACTTTGCTCATCTCTTTCTTGGTGCGGAGATGGACCGTAAGGGCGGCGGGATGTTGTTCTAACAGGGTGGTGAGCCAAGTGCGGTATTCGTTGGTATCAGACCAGCCGAGGCGGGTTTTGATCGAAACAGGGAGATTAGTGGATTTTACAGCGTTCTCAAAGCATTCGATGGCGAGATCTGGAGTCTTAATCATAGCAGCGCCGCCACCGGCTTTGTTGACGTGTTTGTCGGGGCATCCGAAGTTTAAGTCGATACCGGAGAACCCCAGCGATTCTAGAGCTTTGGCGCATTTTGCAAAGTGTTCAGGGTTTTTGCCCCAGATTTGTGCAATAATTGGGGCATCGGTGGATGCAATCTCGAAGCGTTCTAAGGCATTGGCGCGACCTTTGTCGGAGGCGTAAGAGGAGACATTGGTAAATTCCGTGAAAAATAAATCTGGTCGGCCGGCGTGGGCGATAACTTGACGAAATATGATGTCCGTGACGCCTTCCATAGGGGCCAGAATCAAGAATGGTTGCGGTAATTCTTGCCAAATATTCATTTGCATATTATAACATAATTATCCTGATATACCAAGATAAAAATTGAGTTAAATAGAGGACGAAGAGGTTTCTGTAGTTGACTGTTTGCTATATTTATGATATAATGTAGGTAACTATTGTTGTACCTTAAAAAGGAGGGGAAGTAAGATGTTGCCAGTTTATGTAATGTATGATTCGGGTGTAGATCTCTTTGAAAGAGATTGCATTACAGATGCCCTACAGGAGTTTGTGGAGACGTTTCCGCAGAGAAAGGTGGTGATTTATGGAACGAGAGCTTGGTCTACCGGAGACTATTCGAGCGCTGATTGGTACGTTCGAAATGCCAAAAGGGTGATTAGGAAGGGATGGGACTGGGTGCAATATGATGCCCAGAGCCTTCTGGAACTAATGATGAAGGAACCTTGGCAAAAGGCAAATCCTCACATTGATGTGCTGTTTACATCACATGATTTGACCGGTACGTCTAGGGGTACAGTATTGAACTTTTGTTTCGGTATGACTCTAGGCAGATTTACCGTGCAGAGCGTGTTCCGCTTCAGGGATTTACCGGCTACCGATCGGAGGTTGGCAATAAAAGCCGTGGTTTGGCACGAGTTGGGGCATGTGTTTGGATGCGCAGCAAACCCGCATCGTAGTAATACGGAGTATAAGCTGGGCAGACATTGTACCAATCCTGGCTGTATCATGCGGCAAGGCGTGAACCTTAACGAATGGGTTCGACATGCCAGGGATGCTTATCGGTTGGGCAGGATTTACTGTCCGCAGTGTAGGGAAGACCTGCTGAGATCTCGCGACTAAGGGTCGACCTGGCATCTTACTAAAGGCCAGCTTTAATGCTGGCCTTTTTCATGCTATAATAAAAGTACTCGTGCTATACTTCGGTCACTGGCAACGAGAAAAGTTTAAAGCTGCGTGGTATCGTCATTTATGCCCGTAGCCAGGAGCCAATAAATCGGGCTCACATAAATGACTCTAATAAATTTAATTTAAAGGAGTCTTTATGAAAAACTTTAACAATAATAAAAACGAGCAGGTCGAAGTAATGGCCCTCTTCGGTTACGAAATGACCCCCTGCCAACCGTTGACATTTCGGCGGCGTGGGGAGACCGAAACCGAAGTAACGGAACTTCTCCGGACGCAAATTCGTTTTGCGGGCGGGGTGGCCTTACATATATTCGATGTGCTAGTTGGTCGGGAACAAGTACGACTTGAATTCAATTCAAGAGATTTGTCCTGGCATATCACACAATAAAAATTAGCCCGCAAGGGCTAGTTTTTTTGTGTTTTATAGAGTCGGCGGGACGTGATATAATGAGAAATATGCAGGATTTACAGAAAAGATTAGATGCACTTGAGGGGGAATTCTTGAAGGTCTATGAGAAATTAGAAATTGCCAATAAATTGGAGCAGGTAGCGAAGCTAGAAAAAGAGGTGGCTGAGCCGGATATTTGGAGGAATGTAGAGGAGGCAACGGCCAAAAATCAGGAACTGGCAAAATTACAGGACGAAACTGGAACTTGGGAGCTGCTAAAAACCCAGATTAGTGATTTGAAAGAATTGATGGAAATGTCGGACGAGAGTCTGAAAGATGAATTTGCAGAGCAGATTACGGCGATGGAAGGTCAGTTTGCTAAGCTGAAGAAAGCATTGAGATTTACTGGACCTTATGATGCGCATGATGCGATTGTACGGATTACTTCTGGAGCAGGTGGGACGGAAGCGATGGATTGGGCGGGGATGTTGGAGCGGATGTATCTGAGGTTTTTTGAACGAAAAGGTTGGAAAGTCGTTTGTTTGGAGCGGGTTGTCGGTGAAGAAGCGGGGATTAAAACGGCAGTATATGAGGTGAGTGGGCCAAATGCCTTTGGGTGGCTGAAATCGGAGCATGGAGTGCATCGGTTGGTACGACTTTCACCATTTAATGCAAATAACTTACGTCAAACTTCGTTTGCGCTTGTAGAAGTACTACCGGTAATTAAGGCTGATACGGAGGTGGAGATTGATGATAAGGATTTGCGGATAGATGTGTACCACTCTGGTGGGCATGGTGGACAAGGGGTAAATACGACGGATTCGGCGGTGAGAATTACGCATTTGCCAACCAATACGGTGGTGGCTATTCAGAATGAGCGGAGCCAGCACCAGAATAAAGAGAAGGCGATGGAGATTTTGAGAGGTAAATTGGCGCAAATGCAGATGGAACAGCATGCGGAAACAATTGGCGAATTGCGTGCAGGAGAATCGGCTGGTTGGGGACAACAGATACGGAATTACGTATTGCAACCTTATAAATTGGTGAAGGATACGCGAACGGGGTATGAAGAGACGGATCCAGAGGCAGTCTTAAATGGCGAGATAGTTGGTTTTATAGAGGCCTTTTTGGAGAAATAACAGAGGTATGATTGAACAAGGCCTTGATTTTTGGGGTGTTTTGTGATATAATTAAGGGATTGTTGCACCTTAATAATATGTCATGAAGAAAAGGGGGAAAGTGATGAAAAAAACGAAAAAGAATCATCGACGGGCAGGAACAGTTTACTTGAGGGTTGCGAAAAAGTGTTTAGATCGAGAGTGTCCTGCTATGCCCACATCGACAAAAGAGTCGATTCTGAGTCGTGGTGATTTACACGAGATTGAGAAATATGTCAAAGTCGCCCGAATAATCAGTGTGGCAGTGCACGAGTTCAAGCGCATAATACGCGGCTACGAGTTAAACGTACCACCGACGGTGTTCTGGAACATGCTCTATGCAGAGGATCCAGGAGCGGCATTGGCTGATTTCGTAACACAGCTGAAACGCAAGCAGTTCTTAAAAGAACAAAAAGCAAAAATTACTTTTTGGATGCTGAAGGTGATTCATGATGAGTGGATGGAAGTGCATCAAGACGATTTCTTTGATATCAAAAAGATTCGGCAAAGATGTGTTTTTATGCCGTTCGAGCTGATTGGCTTTGAGAGAGTTATGTTTTATATGATTTATATTGAGGATATGTTGCGTGTTCTGGACTGGGATGTTGACAGAAATTCTTTGAAGAGTTATTACTATCAGAGACAGCGAGATTTTGAGGAACGGAACAATTTGAGTGTCCGGTGGTATGGAAATGATGCACTGGTTAATTACCTGATGCAAGCGGAATATCCGGTACCGGGTAAAATCGCAAGAGTTCTGCGTAGCGATCGAAGTGTGGCTATGCGGATGGCGTATTCATGACGTAATAAGCCGAGGTCGCAATATGACCTCGGTTTTTCATTGACAAAAAAGAGGTAAAAACCCTTGGCAAAATGGAAAAAGTGTGATAAAATGTAAGTATTAACTAGACATAAGGTCAGGTCCCGTTAGGGAAACCAGCCTCAAAGTCTAGTTTTAGTAGTGTATTTTACCTGGTGTACAGAGGCAAAATGCTAAAAAGCGCCTATAGGGCGCGTGGAGTGCCAGTGGGGGGTTACTGGAGTATTAAATAAAATAAAGGAAAGGAATAGGATGCAAGTCATTCTCGGCACCAAAATTGGTATGACCCAGATTATCGGTGAAGATGGTGTAGTTACTCCCGTAACTATCCTTCAAGCCGGTCCGTGCACAGTGACTCAGATAAAGACTGTCGAATCGGATGGTTATAATGCTGTGCAAGTGGGCTACGGTCAGGGTAAGAATCTGAGCAAGTCGGTTTCCGGCCACCTAAAAAAGGCTGGAGAAAATATAAATCCTAAGGTCCTGAAGGAATTTCGCGTTGAAGAGATTCCGGAAGATATGAAGCTGGGCGCAAGTCTCACGGTCGAAAGTTTCAAATTAGGTGATAAGGTGGCAGTTACTGGTACTAGCAAAGGTAAAGGTTACGCTGGTACGGTGAAGCGCCACAATTTTAATGAATCACGCAATACGCACGGTTTTAAGGGCGATATTCGTAAAGTCGGTTCCATCGGTTCGATGTACCCACAAAAAGTCTGGAAAGGTAAGAAAATGCCGGGTCGGATGGGTCACGATCAGGTTACCGTCAAGAATTTGACCGTCGCTTATATCGATGCAGAAAAGAACTTGCTTGGTCTTAAGGGCGCAGTGCCTGGTCCAAATAAAGGGATCGTAAGCGTGGAGGGAAAGGAGTAATATGGCTACTTTGAATAAAGATGTATTTGGACTCAATGTAGAGAACCACGAACTCGTAAAACTCTGTTACGATGCGTATCTTGCTAACTCTCGTTCTTCACACGCGAAGACTTTGAAGCGTGGCGAAGTGCGTGGCGGTGGTAAGAAGCCCTGGAGGCAAAAAGGGACTGGTAGAGCCAGATTTGGTTCGACTCGTAACCCGATTTGGCGTCATGGTGGTGTGGCATTTGGTCGCACCGGCAATGAGAACTTTACTAAGAAGATTTCGAAAGCGTCGAAATTACTCGCTGTACGCCAAGCTTTGTCGATGAAGAATGCCGATAAGGCAGTGTTAGTACTACCGGCTGACGTAAAATTAACTGGTAAGACTAAGGATGCGGCAAAGGTTTTGAAAGATATGAAGCTTGAGGGTAAGAACGTGCTTGCGGTAGCAGCAGAGAAGACTCCTGAAGTGCTTCGTTCGACTAATAATTTGCCAAATGTAAAATTGGTACGCGCTACTTATCTTAATGTATTCGATATCATAAATGCAGATGCAGTGGTATTTTCAGAGGCTGCTCTTAAAGCAACTGAAAAATGGTTAATGGGAGAGGAGAAGTAAGATGGCAGAAACGACTAATAAGGTGAATTTGCAACTTCATCTCTTGGAACCAAGAGCTACTGAGAAGAGTTATCTTGAACAGACCAATCGGATTTATGTTTTTCCGGTGAAGAAATCGATGAGTAAACAAGAAATCGCGAAGATGGTCGAGAAAGAATTTAATGTGACCGTGACGGATGTAAGAACTTTGATTCGTAATGGTAAGAAGACTAAGTTTAGTAAAGGCAAGCACGCTTATCCTGGTATTACACATCGCCAAGACAAGAAGTTTGCTTATGTAAGATTAAAGCAGGGTGATTCAATCAAGGTGTTTGATGAGCCTGAAAGTGAAACCAGCGCAAAGGAAGCCAAGAAGGCGGACAAGAATGCAGGGAAGGAGAATAAATAATGGCAATTAAGGCTTACCGCCCAGTAACTCCGGCGCAGAGGCAGAAGACGACACAGGATTTTGATCAGATTACGACCAATAAACCTTTGAAGTCGCTAACTCGCGCCAAGAAGCAACAGGCGGGTAAAAATAATCAGGGTCGCATTACGGTGCGACACCGTGGTGGTGGCGTCAAACGTCACTATCGTATCGTAACTTACAAGTTACCAGAGAATTTGACTTTTACCGTTGAAGAAATCGAGTATGACCCGAATCGTTCGGCACGTATTGCTCGGGTAAAGGATGAAAAAGGCACATATTATTATGTGCTCGCAGATACTAAGATGACGAAGGGTACGACTTTCAAAACCGGTAAGGAAATTGAGGTCGAGGAATCGTCTAGGATGCCACTTGAGAATATTCCGGTTGGTACGTTTGTGTATGCTGTGGAATTAACTCCAGGTCGTGGTGCACAGATGGTCCGCGCAGCGGGTGCTTCCGCACAGCTTATGGCAAAAGAAGATGGTTACGCCACTCTTAAGATGCCGTCTGGCGAAGTACGCAAAGTGCTCGTTGAATGTGAAGCATCAATTGGTACCGTTTCGAACGTTCAGCATCAGAATGTGAAAATTGGCGCAGCTGGTCGAAAGCGTCGTAAGGGTATTCGCCCAACCGTACGCGGTGTTGTGATGAACGCTACAGATCACCCACACGGTGGTGGTGACGGTGGTCGTCACGGTTCGGGTAAAGCACCAAGAACTCCGTGGGGTCAGCTCACACTTGGTTATCGTACCCGTCACAATAAGAAAACTAATAACATGATCGTGCGCAGTCGCCACGAAGGAAAGAGGAAATAATGTCGAGGAGTATGAAGAAAGGTCCATTTGTGGACTTTAAACTCGCGAAGAAGATTGCCGCACTTTCCAGCGAAGATCGCACTGTAATTAAAACCTGGGCGCGTCAATCGACGATTTCACCAGAGATGGTGGGCCGGACGATTGCAGTACACAATGGTAAAGTACATGTACCAGTGTTTATTTCAGAGAATATGGTCGGTCATAAGCTTGGTGAATTTGCGCCAACTCGTAAATTTAAGCGCCATGGTGGGAAGAAAGCAGCTGAAGCTGCTGCGGCAAAGGGGAGTAATTAATTATGGCAGAAACATATTTTGCACATGCATATGCGAAGGGTATTGATTCGCAGCCATGGAAGACTAATATTGTGGCTTCCTTGGTGAGGGATCGTTATGTTGCAGATGCAGTGGTGATTTTGGAAAATACACCGCGCCGGGCAGCTCGAGCAGTTCTCAAGGCGGTGGAGTCAGCTAATGCGAATTTATTAAATAATACCAAGGTGTCAATTGACCCGAAGACGATTCGCGTCGCAAGAATTTTTGTTACCAATGGTACGAGGATGCGTCGCTACAAGCCAGCATCGAGGGGTCGTGCTTTACCGTATGAGATTATTTCGTCCAACATATTTGTTGAGGTCGCAGGCGAAGAGAAAGTTAAGAAAGAAGCCAAGGCTGCTGAAAAGTCTGCTGCTAAGGCTGAAGCGAAGAAGGAGAAAAAGTAATATGGGTCAGAAGGTTAATCCCATCTCTTACCGTCTCCAAGTCAGTAAAGATTGGTCTTCGAAGTGGTTTACACGGAAAAGCGATTTTCGTCACTGGCTAGTGGAAGACGTCAAGATTCGCGAGTTTATCGAGAACAGATACAAGTCTCGTCCAACTATTGCGCGTATCAATATTGAGCGCTCCGCTAATCTTACGACGATTACGATTTTGACTGCGAAAGCAGGTAGCGTAATTGGTAAGCAAGGCGCAGGGATCAATGAATTAAAGAAGGGCCTCGAAAAGATTATAAAGGGTCCGATTCGAATTAATGTCGAAGAAGTTAAAAAACCAGAACTAAACGCTAAACTTGTTGCTGAAAATATTGGTTTTCAGTTGGGTAAACGTATGAATTTCCGTCGTGCAGTTAAGATGGCTTTACAGTCAACTATGAATGCGGGCGCTAAAGGTGTACGTATCGAGGTGGCAGGGCGTCTGAATGGCGCTGAAATGTCACGCCGCGAGAAGTTTATCGAGGGGTCAGTGCCTCTACATACGCTTCGTGCGGATATCGACTTTTATTGTCATCATGCACCAACAATTGCCGGTATTGTAGGCGTGAAGGTTTGGATTTACAAGGGGGAAAAGTAAAATGGCAATTATGATTCCAAAGAAACTTGCACATCGCAAGGTTCGTAAAGGTAAAAACGAAGGTATCGCAACGCGTTGCAACACAGTGGCATTTGGCGATTATGGACTAATGTCACTCGATAACGAGCGGGTAAATTCACGTCAAATCGAGGCAGCTCGTCAGGCGATTACTCGTTATATTAAGCGTGGTGGTAAAATCTGGATTCGGATTTTCCCACATACACCTGTAACCAAGAAGCCACTTGATGTAAAAATGGGTTCGGGTAAGGGTGAGCCACAGTTTTATGTAGCAAAAGTGAAAGCTGGTACGGTGATGTTTGAAATCGCTGATGTGACCGATGAACAGGCAAAAGAAGCTTTGCGTCTCGCGTCACACAAGTTACCGGTGAAATGTAAAATAATTAAGAAAGAGGAGTTTTAAAATGGCACACACTTTGATTGGGACCGTAACTTCTGACAAGCGCGATAAGACCATTACCGTCTCCATTGTTTCTCGGGAAACTCACCCTCTATATCGTAAGCAGTATTCGAAAACGCGTAAATATACTGCGCACGATGAGAAAAACGAAGCACATAAGGGCGATCGTGTAGAAATCGCCATGACGCGACCTTTGTCGAAGACTAAGGCTTATACTTTGGTGAAGATTTTGGAGCGTTCGCACGGTACTGTGGAACTGAAGGAAGATGTCAATGAAATTGAACTTCCAGAGAAAGTTGGCGCAGATGAAATCGCGAAGGCCAAGAAGGCAGATAAGGCTGAAGGGGAGGAGGCTTAAATGATTCAACAAGAAACTAGATTAAAAGTTGCGGATAACTCTGGCGCGAAGGAACTTGGCGTCATTCGGGTACTTGGTGGTACTCGTGCTAGGTATGCTCGAGTTGGTGATATCGTAACTTGTTCAGTAAAGGACGCAACGCCAACTGGTAGCGTGAAGAAGAAAGCAGTCGTGCGTGCGGTAATCGTACGTACAGTAGCACCAATTCGTCGTCCAGATGGTTCAACTATTCGTTTCGACGAAAACGCTGCAGTATTGGTCAACGATGATAAAACACCACGCGGTACACGTGTATTTGGTCCGATTCCTAGAGAACTGCGTGACGCTGGTTTTACAAAGATTATTAGCTTAGCACCGGAGGTACTCTAAAATGAAGACCTTGAAAGTTAATGATAAAGTAAAAGTGATTAGCGGTAGCCACAAAGGTAAAGAAGCTAAAATTGTGCGAATCGATCGCGTAAATGGCAAAGCTTGTCTTGAAGGGATTGGCGTAGTGGAACGACATGTACGCAAATCATACCTTAACCCGACTGGTGGTAAAAAGACAATTCATCTCGGGATTGATTTATCGAATTTGAAATTAGTTGAAGCTGCTAGTTCAGCGAAGACTGCTGTGAAGAAAGTTGACAAGAAAAAAGCTAAGAAAGGAGCTAAATAATGGCGGAAAAGAAAACGGCTGCTAAAGCCGAAGCCCCCAAAACTGCTAAGAAAGCAGTGAAGGCTGACGCAAAAGCACAACCACGCCTCAAGGCTCTCTATAATAACGAGCTGAAGGCGAAACTGAAGAAGGAGCTGGGGTTTGCTAACATTAATCAAGTTCCAGAGCTAAAGAAAGTCGTAGTATCGGCTGGTGTTGGTAAGAAACGTGAAGATAAGCGTTTTACTGAGACCGTGGAACTGACGATTGAAAAGATTACGGGTCAGAAGGCGACTTCGAGACTGGCAAAGAAATCAATTGCGACTTTCAAAATTCGGAAAGGCATGGGTGCACCGGTAGGTTATCTCACGACTCTTCGCAATGATAAAATGTACGAATTTGTGGATAGATTAATCAATATCGCTTTACCACACGTACGGGATTTCCATGGTGTATCACGCACAGCATTTGATGCGCAAGGGAATTACAACTTAGGCCTTAAAGAACAAACGGTCTTCCCGGAGATTACTTTCGAGGATGCATCGGTACTTCATGGCCTAGAGGTAACGTTTATTATTAAAAATGGTTCAAAGGAAGGAAGCTATAAATTGCTAGAACTCTTCGGAATGCCGTTTGAAAAGGAGGCAAAGTAGTATGGCTAAAAAATCTGCAGTCCTCCGTGACGAAAAACGACGCAAGATGTACGAAAAATATAAAGAGAAGCGTGCTGCGCTCAAAGCCGCAGGCGACCTTGAAGGTTTGGCTAAGTTGCCACGTAACGCTTCGCCAACTCGACTCAAGAATCGCGATATGTTGGATGGTCGTCCACGTGGTTATATGCGCCGATTTGGTTTATCACGTATTAACTTCCGGGAAAAAGCAAGTAAAGGTGAAATTCCTGGTGTAACTAAGAGTAGTTGGTAGGAGAAAGGAGAGAATATGTCATTACAATCTACAGATCAAATTGCTGACCTTCTGACGCGTATTCGTAACGCTATTAAGGTGAACAAAAATGAAATCCTCGTCCCAACTTCGAAACTGAAGGCTGGGGTGATTGAAGTGCTAGCCAAGAATGGTTACATTGCTGGATTTAATATTGAAGACGGTAAACCACGCGGCATGCTTCGCATTGTCATTAACGAAGCTGGCGCTGGCGCTAAGATTAACGAAATTACTAAGGTGTCAAAGCCTGGTCGTCGTGTGTATTCGTCGGCTGATGAACTTCCGGTTGTAAAGTCTGGACGCGGCATGGTGATTGTGTCGACCTCCAAGGGCTTGATGACTGGACGTGAAGCGAAGAAGAATCGGCTGGGTGGTGAAATATTGGTGAAAGTTTGGTAATATTCAGACTTGTGTAAAAATGAACTGGTTTAGGCCAGTTCATTTTTTTTGTTGTTTTTTTGTCTACCAAAGCCCACTAATTATTAAGAACTGGACTTGGTGGTTGTGATAACTACATTATTCGTCAGGTGCGGCGCGTCTTAGCGATGATGCAATGGTTTAGTTATATACAGTTTGCACTGGATGATAAAAATTTATCTATATAGTGTGACTGTAACCGACGCTTGCACACTGGAATAATGTAGACATCACAACAGACCAAATCTGTTAAATGTTCTTAATATTTAGTAGGCTTTGGTAGTCGAAATATCAACATCTAAAGGTGTCTTTTTGTGTATACACTTGAAAATGGTGTCTACTATTAAGGGTACAGTTTAAACTGAAGCCTACGCGCCAGGAGCGACGCAGCGAATAGCCCTCCCGTAGTACTTGTTGCCGTCGAGTGTGCCCGGGTAGACGTAAGACGGACCCAGGTACAAGTTGTAGGCGTAGTAGGACGAATAGGCCGTAGAAGACCAATAGTAGACGTACGAGCCACGAGGGTTCACCGAACCGCTGTAGACGTAGCCGGAATAGACGAAATTAACTGGATATTTGCGCCAACGTAGAGAGTCTGCGGTAGTGGATTGGTCTTGACCTGTACCACCCATTTTACGATCTAGGTAAGAGAAACCTCCGACTCTGTTGGCGGCATCTGCTTCGCTTTGTCCTATATCACCTGTACTAGTATTGCCTAGTGGTATTTGCCAGCCAGTTGGGCAGATGGATGTAGTGTTATGGTCTCCACTTGAGTAGGCAGTAGTGTCTGCAATAGCGGCGTGCCAGGTATAGTAATTACCGTAACTGTACATACCAGCATTAGATGTGCTATTAGTGCTGCTATTGGCGGTTGGGTTTTGTGGACGGTCTGATTCAGTGGTTGGAGTGTTTACGTTATTGTATCTTGGCATACGATAGGCAGCATTACTAGTACCAATGTTTATAGTGTCATTGCTGCCATCATTACTATAAAGGGTATTTGCAGAGTAAGTTGAATTGAATTTATTTGCTGTTTCGGCGTCGGCCAGACCAGAGAAGTTACCATAAGTGGCGCTTGTACCATAGCCTTGAGCCAGAGCACCAGTGGAATTGTCACTATTGGTGCTTTCTAATCTTAAGTTTTCAATCATCCAACATTTACCGTCAGCCAGTTTAGCAATAGCGTAGGTTTCGTTATCACGCTGATCGGTGAGGGCAGAGACGCTGGCAAGGTTAGCAGTACCATCAGTAGGGGCAGTGGTGAGGTTAGAACAGACAGATGCTACTTTACTAGTGTCTTGAAGATTACCTTGTGATTTAACCCATACAGCATAGAGTGATAAACCTTTACCTTCACCAGTATAAATAGATGTATCAGGAATAGATAAGTCTTCTTGTGGACCATAGAAGTGGGCTTCATTATTAGTAGCATAGTCAAACTTATCGGACCAACCAGCGAAACCGTAACCCGTTCTACTGAAGTTAGAGGCGAGAAGTGTAACAGTGGAGGCTACGTCTTGACAGCCCATAGTACCTTCAGCATTACTTGCATTGGCATAGTAGCAGATTTTACCAGAGGCTGAGGTTTGGGGTTGGGCTGGTACATCATTATATGGATGCACCATAGTGTATTTAACTTGACCTACATAAATATCGGCAGCTTGGTTTGAGGCGATGTAGGCGGCATAGGTGGTTTCTAGTTTTACACCTAATGTAGTGTCGGTAGCAGAGGAACCGGTATTGGCTTTGTATTGTGCAACCTTAGTATAGGTTGCTGGTACTGCAATCCAGTTATCATAGTTTGTTGTAATAGTAAGGTTTTCTGGATTATAAGTTATTGGATCTCCTGAACCTGGGTTAGTTATTTTAGTCAGTTTCATAGACCAATTTGACGAAGTATCTCCTGATACATAAGCTTTAGTAGCGATAGTACCATTGGTGTTTGTACCGACTAGTTTAGTATGGTTTTCTCCTTCATATTGATTACCAGTATAGCCTATAGCATAAATGGAGAAGCCATTATCATCATTACATATAGCAGTTAGGGTAGTCTTTCCAATACCATTCTCATATTCACTACCGCTTGCTCCGGAATAGGTACCTGGATTTAATGTAGCAGTATGAGTAATACCGGTACCACTCATAGTGCAGGCAACTGGAACAGTTAGCTCTACTGTGTCTATGACTTCAGTGTCTGCGGAGACAATGTTTGAAGATAGAGCCATGCCACTAAGCACGGTTGTGGCTAATAGTATGTGTATGGTCTTGTTCATAATGATATTTTAGCATAGTTTTTATGGTTTGGATGAAAAAACTTGTGGTTTGGGTCAGATAAGGCTGAAGTTGAAACAAGATTCTATTGCTTTGTTTAAGCAATAGAATCTTTTTGTTTTTCTAAGGGGTGATAGTTGTTTTGCTTTTGGTATTATCCTTATGCTGTTATTTGGGGTTGTAATTATTGTGTGATTATATATTATGATGGCGGGTTGGAGAAGATTAGTTTACGAGTCATATAGATTCCCCTCTGTGTGAGCGAACTTCCGTGCGGTGAGTTCGCCCCGGAAAGGGGGGATTTATACGTGACAATTCTAGATAGTCTAGGCAAACCTCCCCGAGGCCAAGTTAACCAAAACAAACACTTACAGGAGGAAGTATGGAGATAGAGATCGAATTTAGATTTAAACTCATACGTAAACCGAAAACTAAAAAAATTACTGTCGCTATTGAAAGCGAACAGCAACTATTCCCTAACCGGTAGGGTTCTAGGTCCCTACCACCTGCTACCATTATATATGATGGTAGCAGGTTCCGCAAGTGGTTTTTGGTGGATGCTTCTGAAGGCGCTTATCGTTGCCTCTGTTTGACAGGCATGATATAATGGCGGCAATATTTAAGCGAAGGAGTTATTTTGAAAACACTAAAAAACCTCTTAAAACAGGTAGTGAGTATATCATTAATACCTCTGCTTGTTATTGGCGGTCTTCCGCTAGAAATAAACAACGTATTTGCAGCTGAGGGAGATGATGTTCCTCCTACTGTTGTAACCGAAGATGCGCCGGTACACAGTAAAACGCTTACGTCTAATGGTGATGGGACATATACTATTGCTCTTAGCGTAACTGGCTCTAGAGAAAGTAGCGAGACTACGAGTGCTTCGAAGGCTAACGTTATTCTAGTTGTCGATACTTCTAATTCGATGAATGGCAGTAGCGGTGAAACTAATGCATCTGGTCAGCCTATTTCAAGGATTGCTGCAGAAAAAGATGCCCTAACCAAAGACGACGGCATCATTGATAAACTTCTTGCTCAAAATGTTCCTGGTGATTCTGTGAGATCTGATATTATCGAGGTTGCCGTGGTAAACTTTGGCACTGAAGGACATACTGCTCAAACATGGACCACGAATGGGACTACTTTGAAAAATACTATTAATGGTCTGACGACTTCGACTGGTACTAACTGGGAGGGTGCTCTTCAGATTGCGAAAGATCTTGCCGATGCAAAAAAGCAAGTACAGCCAAATGAGGATATTTATGTTATCTTTCTAACCGACGGTGAGCCAACGACTGATGAAACTCGCGCTCGGAACAACCATAACGTTAATACGAAATATGATGAAGAATGGGGATATGCCAGCGATGATGCGAGAGCTATTGTTTCGGCTGGGTATACCTTCTATGGTCTCTTTACTTGGGGTAGCTCGAGTAACAGTTCAGGTTTTTCGCAGCCTCCTTCTGCTTTTCTCAAAAGTTTAGTCCAATATGCGTATACTGGAACTGGATCTTATAATAGTTCCCTAAGTTCAGATTATGCTGAATACTACACTAACGCAAGTAGTACTACTTCGCTCATTAATGCGTTAAGCCAAATTGTTCATAATATTACTACCGGTGTGGGTTATACTAATGTTGAATTAGAAGATGGTGTCACGGCGATGACTGCTTCTAGTGTTAAAGCTTCAGCTGGTGGTAAAGTAACCGGTCTTAAGTATTATCGCTCTGGCGGCTCTTACAGTTCAACCGCTAATAATGGTCTTGGCGAAGAATGGACTGATGCTCCTGAGGCAACTATCAACGCGAACAATGAAGTAGATTGGAACCTTGGTGATTTGGTTCTCGAAAATGGTGTGACGTATACTGTAACGTTTGTTGTTTGGCCAAAGCAATCATCGCTTGATTTGGTTGCAGATTTGAATAATGGCATCATATCTTATGATAGCCTTACTGTCTCTCAGAAATCGCAAATTAAGCATATTGGTGATAAATATGCACTTAAAACTAATACCGATTCTCCTACTCTTACCTATTCAACAATTACTACTACTACCGTAGATGGCGTTCCTACTTCCGTTACATCCGATCCGACTACTGTCGATATTGAGAATCCTGACCCTGTTAATCTTTCTGAAGCTAAATTGGCTCTTGAAAAGAAATGGGAAGATTCTCTTGATCCAACTCAACGCGAAGAAGTTGGTGGTGAAGTGACGCTTAATCTTCTTATGGACGGTAAACCATATGAGATTAAAGTCGGCGATACTTTGACAGACAAAATTCTTCTTACCGAAACTAGTGATTGGAAGATTGATCCTGGTATTAGCGTGGCTCCCGGTCTTATGGTTGCAGAAAACAGTGTCGCTTACGATCCTAATGCACCTCAGGTATCCTACGGTGGCGTAACGTATGCCATTCTTGAGGCTGGCCATGAGTATACATTTGAGGAAAAAGGTATCAATAACCACTTCGAGCTCACATCCTATATCCACCATCCAATGAAAATCGGTAATGCGGTTAAAGACGTCTTTTTTAGCCGCGATGCTGATGGTAATATTACCGGCATTGAAAGGATTGAAGATCTTGATACGCTTTCTGCTACGAATACGTTGAAAGGCGGTATTAATATCGAAAAGAAAGTGGTCGACAAAGATAATAAGCCAGTTGACACCAACGATACTTTTGAAATTAAAGTGCATCTTCTTGACAACGAGGGGGAACCGTATAGTTATGATTACCGTATTTATTATGGCGAGAAGAATCCAGAATATGAATCACATAAAGTATATGATGCTGAAGGTAATTTGAGATTTAGCCGTAGTGATCATATTTTCGGTGAAGGTACTTTGACCGAGACTCTTTATGTTGGTGACACTATCCGTATTGTTAACGTAGATGCTGGTGTACAGTATCGTGTTGAAGAAACTGCAAAAAACGGCTACGAGGCAACGCCTACTATTACTTATAAAGAGGCATATGGTACTGAAGCTTCAGGGGATGCTACGGAGGCAGAAGAGGAAGGCTACTATCTGGTCTCCGGTAACACGGCTTCGTCTGTTACTGTGACTAATAAATTCCTCAATGAGACAACCAAGGTTGATTTTAAAAAGACTTGGTATGATGCGGATGGAAATGTATTAAGCGGAAAGACTCTTCCTGGCAGCATAACCGTCGAACTATTTAAGAAAGGAGCCGATGGTAAGGAAGTTTCAACTGGTGAAACTAGGACAGCTACTGCCGAAACTGACTGGAAGGCTTCGTTTAAGGATTTGCCTAAATATGACAATGGCGCCACGATTGTTTATTCGATTAAGGAAAGTGCGATTGATGGTGCTACCTATAATGATGAGTTGAAAGCTTTCTTCGAATTTGATTCTGAACAAAACAACGGCAAGAATGCTGTTGTAGGTAAATGGACTTGGAAGGTGAAGACCCTTGAAGATTATATTCTTGAAAACACCTGGACGCCGGCAACTGAATCTGTCAGTGGTTTAACCAGCTTTAGTATTAAAAAGATTGATGCATCAACGAAGAAGCCACTTGAGGGTGCTACGTTTGAACTTAAACTCAGCGATGGTACGACAATCTCTAAAACCACTGATAAGAATGGTGAAGCGACCTTTGATAAACTTGATGCCGGTGAGTATTCGCTTAAGGAAACGGTTGCTCCTTCTGATTATCAAGCTATTTTGACTGAGCCAACTATTGTAATCACCAAGACTAAAAAACTAAACCAAGTGGATCTTGCTAATTTAAATAATATATATGAATATATCTTTTCGATTTCTGCTGCAAATGTGGCTGGGTATACTTATGATACTAATAGTCGTATATATACAGTGAAAAATGAGGCGATTCCTTATATCGATGTTCCTGCTTCTAAAGTCTGGAAGGATGGTGAGAACCGCGATGGCCTACGAAAGAATTATGCAAATTATTATGTGGCAGTGAGGAATAATAGTGGTAAGTATGTGGCGTACGAAAAACTAGCGCTTGAGGATAAGGATGACTATAGTTTTGAGCATTTGCCGACAAAGACCGTGAATGGTGAGGCGATTACTTACGAGATTGTAGAGGCGTCTACTTGTAGCGGTAGTGGCAATAGTATTCAATGTACCGAGTTTAAGGGTGATAAGAAGTATAGTGTGTCGATCGAGAATGGTGTAATTACGAATACGTATGAGCCGGAAAAGAAGAAACTGACGATAAAGAAAACTTGGGATGTATCGGCCGGGACTTTGCCAACTTCTAATCCTTCATTTATCATGGTTGAATTATCAAACGATCAAGGCGATGAACCTCAAACGATTCGTTTGGAAGGTACTGGCTATGGCGAGTGGACTTCTGATGAGATTTCGGTGTATGTTTATGCAAACCAGGGTAAAACTGTAACTTATCAAGCTACGGAACTCGGAATTGATGCTGCAAATAACTTGAGTAAAGATAATGATTATACATTATATATTTATAATGGAGAAGTTCTAGAAGGTAAGTGGGTGGCTACTTCTGATGGGCTTGAAGTGACCAATACTTGGACGCCGGTAAACGAAAAGATCGTGTATGAAGGTGCCGATAAGTTTACGATTAAGAAGATTGATGAAGACGGTGAAGCGATGTCTGGTGTGACTTTCACGGTGAATGGGAAGGATAAGAAGACCGATAAGAATGGCGAGATTGAAGTTGCTGTGCCGATTTCAGAGGATGAGAAGACGGATAATATAGAGATTAAAGTTAAAGAGAAGGAAACTCTGGACGGATATGATTTAGTAGACGGTTCGGCGACGATAGCAGTAACTTGTACTAGTGAATTAACTAAGAAGGACGAAACGACTCTGACGAATACTTATACGAAGACTTGTACTTTCAAGAAGAGCGGTGGTAGTGATTATGTGTGGAATAATTCAGAGAAAACATTGGTGGTGACGAATAATCGAAGTTTGGCGGCGTCGCTTGTAATTCGGAAGAAGATTAGTGGCGTGACGGCGGAGGCGCTGAAGAATAATGGTTTGAAGTTTACTTTGACTGGGCCGGATGATTTTAAGACGCAAGAGATTTCATTTGATGACTTTAAGGAAGTATCTGGTGGCGTGTATGAATACACGGTGCCTGGTAGAATTCCGACCGGTGAATATAAGGTAGTGGAATCTGGCGCAGAGTTTGATGGTTCACTCACATTGACGGTGACGGGTGATAATAATGTGGCGAAGGATGTTGAGAAGGACGATGAGGCGGAGTTTGAGATTACGAACAGTTATGAAAAGATTCGGGATGTACATTATAAGGTAAAGAAGATTTGGGATGATAATGACAATCAGGATGGAAAGCGACCAGAGAAACTTACTATTACATTGATGCGTAAGGGTTCTGGTAAGGCTGAGTCTTACCGAACGGTGGATCTAACGGATGATAAGTTAGAACACGAATGGACAGATTTGCCACGGGCGGATGAAAATGCTGTGGAATATACTTATTCGGTAGTAGAAGAAGACATAGCTGATTACGATTCGGATGGTGGTAAGATGGTGGGTGATGTATTCACCTTCACGAATAAGCATGAGCCGGTGACAAAGGAACTTACGTTTAAGAAAGTTTGGAACGTATCGGGTGATAGGTTACCAAGTGTGGCACCGACGTTTATTGTGGTGGAACTATTGAACGATAAGAATACTGATAAACAAACGATTCGACTAGATGGAACTGGTTATGGCGAGTGGGAGTCGGATGCGATTAGGGTGCCGGTATATGCAAATCAAGGTGAAACGATTACTTATTCGGTGAAAGAGACTAGTATTGGTGATACTGCACTTGGCGGAGATAATAAAGATACGATTTATGTGTATAATGGTGACGTGCTTGAAGGTAAGTGGGTAGCAGAGAATACGGATAATTTGACGGTAGAAAATACCTGGACGTCGACGACAGATAAGATTGAATATAAGGGTAAGAGTGAGTTTGTACTGAGTAAAGTAGATGAAGATGGTAAAGCGATGGAAGGCGTAACGTTTACGATTGGTGGTAAAGATTATACGACGGATGGTAATGGTGAGATTACGGTGAAGGTACCGGTGTCTACTGACAAGATGGAAGAATCGTTTGAATATAAGATTACTGAGAAAGAGACTTGGGACGGGTATGATATTGTATCGGGTTCAGCGACCGTGGCGGTAAGCTGTACCTCTGAGTTTGCAAAGGCGGATAAGAGTACATTGGTCAATACTTATACGAAGAATTGTGAGTTTAGTAAGAAAGGAAGCGAGGATTATGTGTGGAATGGGACTGATTTGGTATTATCGGTAACAAATAATCGGAGCCTAGCAGATTCGATTGTGATTCGGAAGAAGATTGAGGGTCTAAAGGCGTCGGTGCTAAGTGGAAATGGTTTGACGTTTACTTTGAGTGGGCCGGATGATTTTAAGACGCAAGAGATTTCATTTAACGACTTCAAGGAGATTAGTGAGGGGGTGTATGAGTATACATTTGATGGCAGGATCCCGACTGGTGATTACAAGGTAGTAGAATCAGGAGCTGAAGTTGAATACTTTACAGTAGAGGTGAGTGGCGATGGTGAAGGGCAGACGATTGCGAAAGATGACGAGGCTGTATTTGAGATTGTGAATAAGTATACTTCGGAGAAGGTTTCTTATGGAGTTGTGAAGATTTGGGATGATGCGCATGATAAAGATGGCAAACGGCCTGGGGAACTTGAGATTCAATTATCGGCGGATGGTGAAGTGGTCGATACAATTTATATGTCGATGGCGGATGCGGTAATTATTGGTGAGGAAGACGAGGAATATAGTACTGGAGATGTTTGGGTATATGTATGGGAAGAACTACCGTTGGCGGATGAATCTGCTAAGTTGATTAGCTATACTGTGGAAGAAATACTGGAGTCGGATGATTATGAACAGACGGATATGGAGAATGATGAGTATTATATGCTATTTGTAAACTCTCATCAGTTAGACGATCCGTGCGCGGAAGGCGGTTGTGGCGGTGATATTATCCCACCAGTGACGCCGGAGACTGGTTGGTTGACGAATGTGGGTGGTGGTGCAAGTATGGATAATACTTTCGTGATGGTTGCATTTACGTTGACTAGTGTGATATTGATGGCGGGTGGCGTGGTGTTTGCGAAGCGGAAATAGGGTTCATCGTGGTCGGTGACAGTTTGTCGCCGACCGGAGTTTTCTGGTTGCATCTCTTATGGTTTCGTGGTATAATGGTAGGAATATTAATTTAACAAAGGGAAGATATGAGTCGTATCGGAAAACAACCTATCGAAATTCCGGCAGGAGTGACAATTACGGTCGGCGACAGCGAGATTACTGTTGCGGGCCCAAAGGGTCAACTCATAGTGCCGGTGCAACCGAAGACTAAGACTTCGGTTGAAGGAACAGAGGTTCGTGTCACCCGTTAGGATGACGAGCCGAAATCTCGAGCCTGGCATGGTCTCCAGCGTGCGTTGATTAACAACGCAGTGGTTGGGGTGACCAAGGGTTACGAGAAGAAACTAGAAATTAATGGAGTCGGTTACCGCCTCAGTGGTGGTGGACAAGAGATTGAGATGGCCCTCGGCTTTTCTCATCCAGTCAAATACCGCGCACCAGAGGGTGTACAACTGGCTACCAATAAGATGGAAATCACCGTATCTGGCATCGACAAACAAAAGGTCGGTCAGGTAGCGGCAGAAATCCGCGCACTCAAGAAGCCTGAACCTTACAAGGGCAAAGGTATTAAGTATGTCGACGAAGTAATTATTCGGAAGGCAGGAAAGGCGGGTAAGAAATAATGAAAGCGTTGTATAGAGCAAAGCGAACTCGCGCTAAGATTCATGGAACTAGCGAGCGCCCGCGACTTACTGTGCATTTTTCCAATGCGCATATTACTGCTCAGATTATTGATGATGATAAGAAAACCACTTTGGCTTACGCTACGACGGTTGGCACCAAGATTACTGGTACCATGACTGAGAAAGCCGAGAAGATTGGCACAGAGATTGCCAAGAAGGCAAAAACTGCCAAGGTTTCAAAGGTAGTGTTTGACCGTGGTGCTAAATTATATGCAGGCCGAATGAGTGCACTTGCTGAAGCGGCTCGCAAAGAAGGATTGGAGTTCTAAGATGGCAGAAGAGAATAAAACGAACAAGGCTCCGAGAGTAATCAATAAATCTGGTACTCTCAAAATGGACGACAAGATTGCCGAAACTAAGCAGATTCGTGATATTTCTGGCAAGAAAATAAATCGTCGCAATCGCCGCGATCGCGTACGTGCTGACGCTGGTCCAAAGGAGTATGATGAAATTACGATTGGCGTAGATCGCGTATCCCGTACGGTGGCCGGTGGTCGTAGGATGCGATTTAAGGCATTAGTCGCGATTGGCAATCACAAGAATAAGGTCGGTATCGGTGTTGCTAAAGGTAATGACGTAACGACTGCCGTGAATAAGGCAACTCGCAAGGCGAAGAAATCGATGATTACGTTTAATATAAACGGTGAGACGATTTGCCACGAGACTCGTAACAAAGTAACTGGTGCAGATGTATTGATGAAGCCAGCAGCGCCTGGTACTGGTATTATTGCCGGCGGCACAGTGCGTTCGATTATTGGTCTTACTGGTGTGAAGAATTTGATTTCGAAATCACTTGGTTCGACTAATAAGGTAAACATCGCTTATGCGGTGATTGAAGGTCTTAAGGTACAGGTACCTCGTAATCAGTGGGTTGGTGCGAAGCCAACTGCTGAAAAGAAGGGTGACGTAAAGAAGGCTGAGATTAAGGAAGCAGTCGCCGAGAAAAAGGCTGAAATTAAGGAAGCAGTCGCCGAGAAAAAGGCCGAGGTAAAGAAAGCTGTTGATGAGAAGAAGGCTGAAGTCAAGAAAACCGTCACTAAGAAAAAGGCTGAGGTGAAGAAGGTAGTTGAGACCAAGAAAACTGAAGTTAAGAAAAAGGTCGAGGCAGAGAAGGTCGCAAAGCCGGCTGCGAAAAAGTCCGCTAAGAAGGAGGACAAGTAATGAAATACAATGATTTAGTAGTGGAGAAGAATGCACGTCCGAGCCGTAAGGGTCGCGGTATTGCTGCTGGCCAGGGTAAAACCGCTGGTCGTGGCACCAAGGGTCAGAAATCTCGTACTGGTCATCGCAAGATGCCAACCGGCTTCATGGGCGGTCAGCGTGCTATTATGCAAGCAGTGCCGAAGCTTAAAGGTTTTAAGTCATTCCACGCTAAGGCTGAAGTTGTTTATACGGATCGTTTAAATGAACTATCTGGTAAAGTTGACAATGTAAAATTGGCCGAAGTGGCGTTGATTTCGTCACCTTATGTAAAGGTAAAAGTAATCACACGCGGTGAACTTAAGTCTAAGATTGAACTTGAGACGCAGTTTGCTTCGAAATCGGCTGTAGAGGCGATTAAAAAGGCGGGTGGGTCATTTAAGAAAGTGCCAATCTTAAAGCAACCTGTAAAAAAGGCAGAGTAATCTAAAAATAACCCCCGAGGGGGTTATTTTTGTGGTATAATGTATCTAATATCATTAAGTGGAGATTCAGAAATGGAAGAGAAAGAACTAAAGACTAGTCCGAAGCAGAGGATTTTTATTACCTTGATTGCAGTAATCATGCTAGGCTCGATGATTGCAAGTTATGCGGCGATTATATTGAATGGAAATGGCTCGAGTAACGCTTCGAGTTCGGATGAGGTATCAGAAATTAGCGAGGAAAAGGCTGCAGAATATGAAGAGGCATATAATAAGGTAGTGACGGAATTTACGGAAAAGACTAAAAATGATTACGATGAATTTATTGCTTATAAATCAGAAATTAAAGCTTACAACGAGACTTCTGCTAATGATAATGGTTTGCAGATAAAAGATTTGAAGGAAGGTTCAGGCGACGTGGTAAAATCTGATGGTTCGAATTATTTGGCTTATTATGTGGGGTGGTGTGCGGATGAGTCGGTGTTTGACTCAACGCTTGACGATAGTGATGATCCATCGGGATTTGCAAAGGTGCTGGACCCGTCTCTTGGTATGATTGAGGGCTGGACCCAGGGGGTCGAAGGGATGAAGATTGGCGGTGTACGTAGAATTACAATACCTGGTGAATTAGCCTATGGTGATTCGATGGAAATTTGTGGTGGTAAGAATAAACCCCTTAGGTTTCTTGTAATGGCGGTAGAGAGATCGGATTCTTTGAAGAAGCTTTCAGATGAATTAGATACGGCTTATATGCGGTATCAGTATGCACAATACGGTTTAGATTACGATAGTATGGGCGCTGAAGAATAATTTATAGAGGTAGTTTCGCTGGTATTATAGGGGTGGTAGACATAAGCGGTCTTGACAAAAATGTTCATGTGTGGTATAATGAGGGTATAAACTGATGGGGATGATTCAGATAAGAATCACTCATGAACATTAAAAAAGGAGGGGAAAGTATGATTATTTGGGGGAGCTGGTATCTGATTTCTATTTTCCTGATGGGGTTTTTCGGCTTGAAGCGCTATTCGATGAGCCACAGATTGGTAAAAACCTTTGTGGAAATCAAGGCGGAAGAGCTGAGAGCCTATGAAGCCGTGTTCTTAGGCATTGAAGTGTTCCTGGTCTTCTCGGACGAGACGATTTGGAATAACAACATAATCCTGCTAATGTGTGGGATTATAGTGCTACTGGCTTCACAGTGGATCTTGATGAGGCTAGCAGTCGTGACATCTTCGGGTTTACTTCGGTATACTTTGGAGAGACGCCTTGAGTCGATGAGACGTTCTCATAGAGAACGTATTAGAGACGAATTTCGATGATCATATTGGCCCGGGTCTGATGGCCCGGGTTTTTTTCTTGTTTTTTTATTGTGTTTTTGATGATGCTTGTGTTATAATCATGGTATGAAAAGGCGCGCACGATTGAAACTATATAAACTATTAATGTTTGGGAGTGTAATGGGATGTTTAGGGAGCGGTGGTCTTGTATCTGCCCTTACTTACCAAACTTCTCAGAATGTCGAATTCACCTTTAATCCCACCATTAGTGTCTCTTTGTCTAGTAATGATTTAATCATAGATAATCTCACACCAAATAGCAGCAGTGATAGTAATATCATTACTGTTTCTGTTTCTACTAATACAGGCTATGGTTACTACATGTCAGCAACTGCTGGAACTAGTACAGGAGATACTAATCTTACTAGTACAACTAATAGTGGTAATGTCTTCACTAATCTATCATCTAATGCTGCTACACTGGCCGCTTTCCCAGACGATCGTTGGGGCTATTCTTACTCTACTGACGACGGTTCTACTTGGATCAGTGGTAGTCAGGGCAGCACGACCTCAGGTTATAACGGACTTCCACTAGACAATGACGATAGTGGCGCTACGGGTGTCATCCTCGCTAGTACAGACTCTTTCAGTAACTCAGGCTCCGTCAAATTCAAAATCGGTGCTAAGGCCAGTGCTACCCAAGCCACTGGTACTTATACCAACACAGTCAATTTCTATGCTGTAGCTAATCCAGAACCACAATTAGGTCCAGAATCTTGCAATCCACGCAAGATTTGTTACCACGCAAATGCCCTCACGACCGTAGAAGGTACTATGGGCGAACAAAGTAAGGATGATAGTAACGCAAATATCTCAGACGGTGCTACGGTTACCCTTCTAGCTTCTAACTTCAGCAGAACTGGTTACGGCTTTGCCGGCTGGTCAGATGCTTATGATTATAGCGGTAATTTTTATGGTCCAAGTGAAACTATCACCGTACCAAATGGCACCACTACTAATGGTCTATCCCTTTACGCTATTTGGATAAGGTCTGAAGGCAGTATCCAAGATTCCACTAAAGTATCACAAATCTGTAATCACCTTTCCCAATCTGGTCCAAGTATTCCAAAGACCCTAAACTCAGTTTCTGCTTTAACCGATCAACGTGACGGAGAAACATATGCTATTGCTCGTCTGGCTGATGGTAATTGTTGGATGATAGAAAACTTGCGTCTCGAAAATACTGCTGCTCATAATGCTGATGGCTCTCTTGCGCAAGGCTATAATACGAACTTTATAGGATTGGCTGAACCTGAGGATAGTAATTTTGCCGATTCTACAGTGGCAAATAGTTTATATACGGTTCAGACTGGAGTTGAGGGGAAAATAGTAATTGAAGATTATGATAGGGGTTATAGATTCCCCCGCTATAATAATACTAATGCACAAAACAGAGCATCAGGCATTACTACTAATAACGCAAATGTCTATTCATATGGTAATTATTACACATGGCCTGCCGCGATAGCTAATACTACACGTTACGATCGGGGCGAAGATAATGGTGAGCCTAATAAATCTATTTGTCCGACTGGGTGGAGATTGCCACGAGGAGGGAGATCTACGGTCACAGACTATGGTATTCTGGATGTAGCTATGGGTGGTACTGGTGAAACTCAGAATAGTTCGGAAGCTTCTAATAGATGGCGTGAGTATCCAAATAACTATCTGTATTCTGGTATTATCAGCTCATCATCAATTGCGTTAAGAGGAACAAATGGAGAATATTGGTCAATTTCTAATGGATATAGCAATAGTGAGGCGCTTATGTTGTCATTTGGTAATAATAAGTTGAGTTTAACTCGAAATGGCAACTATAAGTATTATGGTTTGAGCGTTCGTTGTATGACTTCACCAGGTGCATAACTTTTGTTGTGCCATTCTGTTAATTGAATTAGTGTTATTTTTGTGTTGTTAATTTAGGTATGGTAAAATAGAGAAAGAGCGGAGAGTTATGAAGACATTTTTCTTTTATGATTTGGAAACGTCGGGGTTGATGCCGCGAGAAGATAGGATTATGCAGTTTGCGGGGCAGCGGACCGACATGGGCTTGGAGCCTGTCGGTGAGCCGGTGAATATACTGGTGAAAATGACGGATGATGCTTTGCCGAGCCCAGGAGCGATTAATGTGACAAAAATTACGCCGCAGCAGACTTTGATGGATGGAATGAGCGAGGCGGAGTTTTGTCGGTACGTGACGGAAGAGATATTTATGCCGGAGACGATTGCAGTAGGGTACAATACGGTACGATTTGATGATGAGTTTATGCGGGCGATTTTGTGGCGGAATTTTTACGATTCGTACGAGTGGCAGTGGAAGGACGGGCGGTCGCGGTGGGATATACTGGACGTGGTGCGACTGACGAGGGCGTTAAGACCGGAAGGAATTGAATGGCCGTTTCGAGAAGATGGCAAGCCGACGAATCGGTTAGAACTCATTACAAAATTGAACGGCGTATCGCACGAGCATGCGCATGATGCATTATCTGATGTATATGCGACAATCGCGGTGGCAAAGTTAATTCGGGAGAAACAACCGAAACTATTTGACTATCTTTTGAAGATGCGGGACAAGAAGGAAGTGCGGAAATTGGTGAATCTTGAGAATCCACAGCCGTTTGTGTATGCGTCGGGGAGATATTCAAGTGATCATAATAAGACGAATGTAGTATTTCCAATTGCACCAGGACGAAATGGAAATGTGTTAGTTTATGATTTACGCTATAGTTTGGATGAGATTGATCCGGAAAACTGCTATCCAGTTGTGAAGGAATTATGTTACAACAAGTGCCCGGCGGTGGCGCCGATGGGAGTGCTGGAGTCGGGCGATGGGTGGAAGAAGATTAGTTTGACGCCGGAACAAGTGCAAGAGAATCTGAAGACTTTGCTTAACCATCCTGAATTTGCGGAGCAAATGCGAATGCAGTATGAGAATCGGCCGGAATTCCCGCCGGCGGTGGAGCCGGAGGCGGCACTTTACGATGGATTCCTGAACGATAGGGATAGAATAAAAGTTTCGGCGGTGCGGAATGCGGAGCCACGTAAATTGGCAGATTTTCATCCAGAATTTGATGATGAAAGATTGCCGGAATTATTATTGCACTACAAAGGTCGAAACTTTCCGGAAACTTTGTCGGAATCTGAGGCGGAAGCCTATGAAGAGTACCGTAGAGCAAGACTGGAACGGCAAGTTCCGAGGTTTATGGCAGAACTTGGGAAAGTCACGGACGATTTCGTGAAAGAAGAACTATTATTGTATATGCAATCTTTGCAATAGTTTAGAGCTTAACCGAGCTGATGGCTTTTTTCAGCGTGTTGATGGACTTTTGCAGAGCGATACCTTCGGCTTCGGAAAGTTTGAGGTCGAGACGACGGATGATGCCGGTTCGACCAATGACAGTAGGCCAGCCAAAGGAGGTGTCGGAGAAGTGGTCGTAAGATGAGACTGGTAAAACACGTAGTTCGTCATTGAAGATGCAATTCAAGATATCAATAACACAAGTAGCGATGCCGTAATAAGTGGCGCCCTTTTTCTCGATGATATCGTAGGCTTCGTTACGGACAAAATCAGAGATGTCGGTACGAATAGTTTTATCGAGAAGTTTGGTGACGGGTTGGCCGCCGAGATCAGCCAGTGACCATAAGGTTAGTTCGGAATCACCGTGTTCACCAACTTGATAGGCGTGGACAGATTTTGGATTGACGTTTAAATAGCCGGCGATACGGGTACGGAGACGGGCGGAATCAAGTACGGTGCCAGAACCGATGACTTTTTCGGCGGGAAGGCCGGAGAATTTGTAAGTATAGTAAGTGAGCACATCCATCGGATTGGTGACGACGAGAAAGATGCCATTAAAACCAGAGTCCATAATTTGCTCGATCATGCCTTGGAGGATGTTGACATTTTTCTTCAAGAGTTCCATGCGAGTTTCACCGGGTTTTTGAGCTGCACCAGCGGTAATCACAATTACATCGCAATCATGAGCATCCTTGTAGGTGCCATTGCGGACTTTAACGTAACTAGGGGCGACGGCGAGTGCATCACGGAGATCCATGGCTTCGCCTTCGGCGTCTTTCGCGATAATGTCAGTTAAAATAATTTCATTGATTGTGGTACGCTGATTCATGATACCGTAAGCGATACTCGCGCCCACATTCCCAGTACCGACGATCATGATTTTATTATTGTCCATATTAACATTATAACATAAGCATTATGATTTGATATAATAGTATTATGAAGAAAATATGTGCGTTTTTGATAGCAATGATAGCAACTTTAATGACTGTGCCAGTGTATGCCGGAGTGAATGATTTTTATTTCAGTGATTTCACGGCGGATTATTATTTGACGAAGGATGCAGAGGGAGTATCGCGTCTTAAGGTGGTAGAAAACGTGACGGCGGAGTTTCCGAATTATAACCAAAACAAGGGGATTTGTCGATATATCCCTTTTACGAATCAGGATAATGCAAATGTGACTTTGCCGCATTTGACGCGTTCGGATATAAAGGTAACGCGAAATGGTCAGGTAGAACCAATTTATAGTATCGAGAAAGAGGCTGGTAAAACCACGAATTATTATAGTGTATGTACTGGCACAGACGAATATGTGTTAGGAAGTCAGACTTATACTTTCGAGTATGAGTTCGAGAAAGTAGTGACTGAATTTACTGACAAAGGTAAGACATTCCAAGAATTGTACTGGGATACGAATGGCAACGGAGCGTCGCAGAAATTCGATAAGGTAACGGCGAGATTGCATTTTGCAGAGCCGGAGGAATGGACGGGTGGCAGTTGGTGTTATGTAGGAAAGTATGGTGAGAGTGGCCAAGATAGGTGTACGATGACTAAAATAGAAGATGGGGTGGAGTTCACAGCGTCAGATTTGAAGAGTGGAGAAAACTTAACCATGGATGTAGAATTGAAAGCCGGTTCGTTTGTGGTGCCAGAGCCGGAAGATAATTACGCCTACGTGAAAGTGATTGCAGTACTCGGGGTGATTTGTCTATTGTGCATCGGAATAGCATTAAAAAAATACTTAGCAACAAGAGAAAAGACAAGTTATTACAAAGGACTTTTTGTAAAACCGGAGTATCAGCCGAACAAAGATTACAGTTTACCAGAGATGGCGGAGATTTTTATCGGTAAGAAGAAAGATGCTAAAGTGGCGATGTTGCTAGAACTAGTAGTGAATCGTAAAATTGAGTTCGTGAGGGGGGAAAAGAAACGACAGTGGAAGATAAAGGTGAATAACCTTGACAATGTGAGTTTAAACTATGTTGATTTACTGTCAATTTTGAATGGAGGAACGAAACCGTCGGTTGGAAGTGAAATTGAGCTTAAGACTCGGTCGGCGACTAGTCAATTAATTGCTTTGAAGAATACGATGAATAAGAGACTGTTGAAAGAACTAAAAGAGCATGGTTTGGTGGAGGAGAAGTATCATATTGGCGAGAGTGGTGGTAGAGGGTTCGGTAATGTAATTGCATTAAGTATCGTGATTGTGCCAGTGGTGTTAATGGTGGGGGTGTTTATATTGGGTTTGTTTGAGGATGCATTAAATCTCGACAGTACATATGGAGGCAAGATGATATTTGAAGAACAATTCTTCTTGACAGCATTTCTAATGATAGTCTTTACCGTGATAATTGTAGTGTGGCTTTGGGATAAAAAGCAAACTTATGCTGGACATACGGTTGAAGGACTAAAAATGTCGAAATACATGGATGGACTAGAGTTGTATATAAGAATGGCAGAGGCGGAGCGTATGAAGTTACTGCAAAGCGTGGAAGGCGCAGATATTTCTGCGGAAGGGATTGTGAAACTATACGAAAAGCTGTTGCCATATGCAGCGATATTTGGCTTGGAAGAAAGCTGGATGAATGAGATGAAAGAATATTGCCAAGTGGAGGAGATTGAAGAACCAGACTATTTGATGAATGGACTGGCGGCATCCGAAATATCGCGCAGTTTGAGAAATGCTGCTTCAATTGCAACAGCTTCTTCGACGATGTCGAGTTCGGGTGGAGGTTCGTCTTCTGGATTTTCCGGTGGGGGCGGAGGCGGCTTTTCCGGCGGTGGGGGCGGAGGCGGAGGATTTGGGGGGAGATAGAATCTTGGCCTTTTCTTTGGAAAAGAAAAGGCCAGCAAAAGAAATCAGTATGAAACGAAAAACGGAAGTGAATTCCGATTTTTCGTTTTGATTATGAGTAAATTATCGTGTTGCGATAATTTACGGAATGTGATATTATGTATGCATAAGTATAATAAATTATTAATTTTGAAGGAAGATTGAAATGGATCCAACGAATAACCCAACACCAACTCCAACGCCGGCTCCAGTGCCTGGAGCGGCACCTGCTCCAGCACCGGCAGCACCAAATCCAGCACCGGCTGCGCCAGACCCGATGTCGGCAGGTGGTTTTAACAATCAAGGTCCGGCAGCGCCAGCGGCTCCTGCTGCACCAGTGAATCCAGTGGTTCAACCAACTGGTGTGCCAGGACAACCACCGATAAATCCGGTAGTGAAGCCGTCTGGTTTGGGTGTAACGGATCCAATTATGATGCCAGAGAAACCAGCAGCTCCAGATCCGGTTGAAGAGGAACTTAAGGCGCCGATGAAAGCGGCGGGACCAGTTCCTGGTTCAATTGGCTCGGCGGTTTCGGGTCCAGCAGGTGGAGCTGAAGCTGCGGTAGAACCAACAAATAATCCATTTGCCGGTGATACAACAAAGCCGACTCCAAGTGTCTCCTTCAATGATCCAGCTGTGCAGCCGGCTGCTGGTACCGGTTCAGCTAAACCGAAAACTAATAAAACCACATTAATCGCTTTGATTGTTGTAGCTGCTATGGTGGTAATAGCGCTCGGCGCAGTGTTGGTGATGCAACTGTTGCCTGGCTCAAGTCCAGAACCGACACCAAATAATTCCTCTTCGTCTTCTTCGTCATCGTCTCAAACTCAGAGTACCCCTTCTTCTAGCATGAATAGCCAGTCGAGCACTAATTCGAGTAGTAGTACTACCACTACCACGACGGATTGTGCAGATGGCGAGACCGATTGTCTTATCGACGAAGACACTGATGAGATAGATACAACTATCGATGAAACGGTTGAGTCGTCCTCTGAATCCGGTACTAGTTCCAGTACGAGTAGTGGTGATACGAGTAGCTCAAGTGTAACTGAAACTAAGCCGATTGACGATTAAACCTGTTTATTGTACAATATATCTATGAAAAAGAGATATATTACGACTGCGATTCCGTATGTAAATGGTTCGCCTCATATTGGGCACGCGATGGATTATTGTTTGGCAGATGTCTGTGCTAGATATTATCGCGCTTGTGGAGATGAAGTAAAGTTTCAGATTGGGACAGATGAGCACGGGAATAAAATTTTCCAAAAAGCAAAAGAATTGAATATTCCGGTTCAGGAGTATGTAGATAAAAATTCTGAGAAATTTAAAAGCTTTGTTGAAAAGCTGGGTGTTTCGTATACTGATTTTGTGAGGACGACTAGCTCTAAACATGAAGAATATGTGCGGAGAATTTGGCAGAAATTATCTAACCATATTTATAAAGACAAATATGAGGGCTGGTATTGTACTGGGTGTGAACGTTATATTACAGAGAAGGAATATGAGGAGAATGATGGTGTTTGTCCTGACCACCAGAAGCCGTATGAGAAATTGAAGGAAGAGAACTATTATTATCGAGTTGCGGATTTTAAGGAACAAATTCGTAAGGCAATTGAATCGGACAAGATGTTAATTCTACCAGATTTTCGTAAAAAAGAAATATTGAGATTGCTTGAAGAAACGCCGGATGTATCGATTTCACGACCTACCTCACAACTGACTTGGGGGGTAACAGTTCCTGGTGATGAAACTCAAGTGATGTATGTCTGGATGGATGCTTTGGCAAATTATATTACGGTACTAGGTTATCCTGAAGAGGATATATCGGACTGGTGGCCAGCAACAGCGCAATTTGTGGGGAAGGATATCTTGAGGTTTCATACAATTTTGTGGCCAGCAATCCTGATGGGGCTCGGTCTGCCGCTACCCAAAACGGTTGTTTCGCATGGCATGGTGTTGTCTAATGGCCAGAAGATGTCGAAAACAATCGGTAATGTTGTAGAACCAATAGAAGTGATTGATAAATATGGATTAGAAGCGTTTCGTTATTATTTCTTGAGGCATGTGGATACTTTCGCGGATGCGGATTTTACGTGGGAGAAGTATAGTGAAGCATATAATAATGAGTTAGCAAATGATTTAGGAAATTTGGTACAAAGGTTGGCGACTCTGGCGCAGAAGAATAATGTAAGGATTGATAAAATTGATGATATGGTGTTTTCGGACGAATATGTTAGACTAATGGACGAGTGCAAATATGCGAGGGCGTTTGATTTAGTTTGGGAAAAGATTCAGAACTTGAATAAACGGATTGATGACGAGAAACCGTGGAGTCTAGCGAAAAACGGCGAGGTTGATCAATTGAATCAGTGCATGCAAAGTTTAATCAATGACTTATTGTTGGCAAACTATGAATTGTCACCTTTCTTGCCTGGGACTGCGGAAAAGATTAAGGGTGTTTTTGCTGGTGATGAGGTTATGCCGCCAGAATCACCACTATTCCCAAAAGGATAAACAGAGTAAGATAAAAAATAACCCTTCCATGAAGGGTTATTTTTTGTGGGACGATTTATTCTTCGCCAGAAAGTTTAGCGGTAAAGTCTGACAAGTAGAAGCCGATTACGCCACCAATCATTGGAATGAGAGCGTAGGCTGACAAAGCTTGGCAGATGCCACCTAGAACTTCACCGAAATTCTCACCAGCAGTTGGGAATATTTGAAGCATCATAGCAAGTGCAGGGTTGTAGATGAAATTGTTGCTGAGGCCCAAGAAGGCGGCAGAGACAACATAACCGAGCAAGATTGCAAGTATGATACCACCGGCGACGGTAGCAGCGAAAGTGAACACACTACGCTTATATTTCAACGCGCGAGCGAAGAAGAAAGCGATAATGATAGCGCCGATTAGCTCTACCATAACGGTAATCCAGAATTTACCTTCGCCAATCTCCGCAATAGCAGAGAGCTCATAGGCCGTTTCGCCGCCAGCAAGATGAAAGGCATTGAAGATGAGCCAACCGAGCCAAGCACCTGCGATTTCAGCGATAATATACATAATACCGCGAATGACAGACATGCGACG
Source organism: Candidatus Saccharimonadota bacterium (assembly GCA_017433245.1). GTDB lineage: Bacteria > Patescibacteriota > Saccharimonadia > Saccharimonadales > Saccharimonadaceae > Nanosyncoccus. The sequence goes on from JAFRHO010000009.1 coordinate 140,421, forward strand.
GGATGCCATCATGCCAACTGTCACGAGTGGGTTGAGGCAGGCGCCCGAAAAGGCGTACACTGCGATTAGTATTGCGATGACCGCGATGGCATAGGTAGCAGTACTGGCAATACCCATGAGCAAAACCGAGAAGAAGAGAAATGCGAGTAGCATAGTTCCCAATACTTCGCCAAGTAATGCACCATAGAATTTATGATCTTTGAAAACCGTTAGGATACTTTCTTTGCCTTCGTACTTCTTGGCAAAAAAGCCTGAAAGACAGGTTTTACCTGACTTCTTGGAAGAACTTACGGAAGTATCTTCGGATTTAGTAGTTTTCTCTGTCACGGTAGTCTTTACAGTCTCGGACTTGGTGGCAGATTTGACAGCGGATTTCTCTGCTGTGGTTTTGGTCGATTTAGCCTTACTGGACTTGTTCGACGATTTCGACTTTTTGGTCGCCATTATTCCTCCTTAAATAATATTTATACTATTATATCACGAAAATAGTGTGCTATAATAAAAAAGTTATCAATTTATTTAGGTAAAGGAAAAAATGGGTGTAATAGTAAATAAAGAGAATCAAAAAGATGATGAATTATCACGTAGAATAACTGCTGATCTTCGAGCTAAGGCTGTGCAGGAAGACGAGGGTGATGATGTAGACATGGTGGAGGACGCAAGATATTTGAAAGATTTACAGAAGACTAATAAGTTTGGATGGGTTTGGATTGTGTTGATAGTGGGTGCGATTTTGTCGTTAATATCGATGATTTTTCTATAAAAAGGATAAGTTGTTATATAATATATAGTATGGATAATGAGCTAAGAGAACACGATCCTTATAATGAAATGAAAAGGTCGGACATTAGTCCTAATCTTCCTGGTAATAAAAGCAGAGAAGATGAGAAGAAAGCCCAGCAAAAACGAGATGAAGAGAGTGCTAAAACTGAATTAAAAGATGCAGAGTCTGGCGCAAGTGGTGGACTATACAAGAATGATGCTTCGGCGAAGGAACAAGAAGAAAATGCAGGGGGATTCCGGTCTCTCGTTGGCGGTAAAGGTGGTAAGAAAAAAGGGCTAATGGGCGGCAAATTTAAATTTGCCAAAGCATCGGCGGCAGCAGTTGTGATGATGATTGTAGCGCTTTTTACGGTGGTAGTAGTTGTAATAAACACACCGATTTTTACGATTGGACATTTGGATTTTAATTTAATGGATGTGTTGGGCTTTACAAAAACTTCTGGTATATTGCAAAAGGCCGCTACGCGCATTATTGAGAAAAAACTATCCAAAGGTGAGATGCCGGCGGGATTAACAGGTGATTTAGCAGAACACGGGATTGATGTAGGACAAGTGACGGCATCAGGGGATTTTGTGCGGACGAATGTGTATGTGGCAGATGTAGATAAACTAAAGGATTTAGCGGTGGTGGGGCATGTTAGCGCAGTACCGAGTGATGGAGAGTTGGCTATATTGTATGATGGCGAGGTGATTAAGGCTGGGGATTTTGTAGCGACCGTGGAGTCGAATTTGAAGATGTTTGCAGACTATACGGAGGCACTGGATATTTCAGCAAAGTATTATTATAGTAACGAGGTCGATCAAATATATAAGGAAATGGGACTGTCTAGAAGTCTCTTCGCAGATTGGAAAGATACTGGTGATGCGGAAAAGAATAAAGAAAAGTTCGAAAAAGAGATAGAAAAAGCATTGGACAATAAGTCCGATTTAGTGATGGCAGCTTTCGATGAAGATTCCGCAGAGACAACCAATGGATCAATTAATAATAATGGTGTTTTGATTGGGCCGGCCCCTACGACGGATGTAAAGCCGGATGATATATATGTAGACCCGGCGACCGGCAAGCCATACGATTCTACAACTGGTAGGCCGATTGATACTACTAATACGCAAGATACTACTGACGTAACTGGCGATAGTGATACTACCGATACTAGTGATGATACAAGTAATCAAGGTAGTTATCGAGAGACTACAGTTTCTAATAGTGAGGATGCTTCGGAGATTGTTGATAATGTGGCGGCGACAGTGACTGGTAGTGATGCCACAAGTAAAGCTGCGCAATTACTTAACGCGGCGATTTCGGCAGGTGAGCCATATTTGGCCGCTAGCATGTTTGTGGGTATAGAATCGCCGATACAACAAGCGAGAATTGAAGGAACTGGACCAGTAAATGAATTAATGAACTTATTAAACGCTGAAACAGAAGTATCGTACACTAATGTATTAACTGGTGAAACAGAAGCGAAAAAGCAATCGATTTTAACAACGGGAAATTTTGTGGCTGCGGTGTCGGGTGGCAAGTTCTCAACTAATGAGGCGGCAAATTTTGCAAGAGACCGAGCATTGATTGCTACGAATATGAACGATTATGGAATTATAAATAATACGTCAGTAAAGACCGATGGCCAGGAGAAATCTGATATTCTGATGCCAGTCGGCTCGGGTGATTCGGCAGATAATGGGGCATTAAGAATTTTAGATGATAGTGTGGCAATGGCGATGGTGGAAAGTAATTATAGTTTGATGACTAGTCAGGTGGGTGGTAATCGGATTGTTGAAGGTGGTTCGTTTTTGTCAAATACAATTAATTCACATGTAATTGGTGCGATGCCATCCGATGCAGATACTATTGCAGCGTATAATCGAGAGGCTAAGACGGAAGTGGCGCGAATGGCGGCGGCGGAGCGTGCTACGAAGAGCCCATTTGATATATCTTCGCAGTACACTTTTATGGGGAGTATTGTGCATGGTTTTGCTAATGCAATGATTCAAAACGGCAGAAGTGGAGGTATGATTTCGAATTCGGTTGGTTCTTTTGCGAATTTAACTGGTGATTCGGTAAAAGGGATATGGGGTTCTGTGATGGCGGACGGTGAAGATGACACGGATTATGGCACGACGTTTGGCGATTATTGTGATACGGTGAAGTCTATTTCTGTAGAAGGAGATATTTATTGTACATCACATAATACGATCTCTACGGCCTATATGGATTATTCTGAAGATGATTGGAAAAATGCTTTAGGAAGTAGTCTAGATGAAAACGGAATCGTGGAGAAAAGTAAACTGGCAGATTTTGAAATGATGGCTATGGATAGGTGGTCTACGGTCGGAGTAGAAAATGCAAGCGTATGTGAACGGTATAGGGATATGCATGATAATATTTTTAAAAAGATTGCTGCTGGTTTTAAAGATTGGATTGGAATATATAAAGTATGTGATGGTATAGAAGACGTGGGTACTGGATCTGCTTATACTTTTAGTGGTGATAGTGACGATGCGAGACTGTATGGTGGTTATATGCTGTATGATGAGGTGTCATCACTACTTGATGGTACTGTAAGTAAGGCGACAGCTTTCCGAGAAAAGTATTATAAGGAGCATCCGCTGGATGATTCGAGGGCTGGTAAGATTGCACGGATTTCAGGAATGACGAAGGCGGAGGCTGGGGTAGCGTTAGCATATGCAGATTATCTGACTTTTATTGCGAGGTATAATCCAGCAGAGCAATATGCGTTTGGAATTGATTTTAGTTTGGATAGACCTGTCGAACCGTTGGTTGAGCATGCAAACCAAGTGGCAGTGGATTTATATATAATGTGGCATGGACGTACTGAATATGACGATTTACGTAGCCGAACTCGTGTAGCGTAGTTATACTGTCTTTAGGGGGTGCTAGTGTGGTTTTTGGTAAAATGACGAATTAGGAGTATAATATATATAATATGATAGAGATAGAACAGTTAAAACAACAGCTAAAGAAAATCAATGCTGAGGCAGCCAAAATTCGAGAGCTTGCAGTAGAGAAGCGAGCGGAATATGGGAGACAGATTAATGCTCAGCGGCAGGAAGTACTTGGCAAAATCGCGCAAGCGCAGAAGGCTTTGCTGGATGTTGATGCAGAGCCGATTGATGTGACGGCATGGTCTGGAGTGAATGAGCCGTTGCCAGAATTCTATAAGACTGCGCTTGGTTCGGCACATCCTTTGATGTCGGAGCTTGAGAGGGTATGTGAAATCTACCAATTGATGGGCTTTGATGTGGTGGAAGCAAGGCAACTTGATGATGAGTTTCATATGTTTGATGCCTTGAATTTCCCGAAGGAACATCCGGCGCGGGATGGATATGATACTTTCCGGACAGAAGAAGGTCTGATACCGCCAGCGCATACCTCAACGATGCAACATCGAGTACTGAAAGATTATCGGAAGCAACTTGAAGAGACAGGAAGGCTTGCAGTGGTGGTACCAGGTAGAGTTTATCGAAACGAAGATGTTGATGCGACACATGAACATACTTTCTATCAGTGTGAAGGCGTCTATGTATCGCGTGATTGCAATATGGGACAGATGCTTGGGATTCTGAGAGAGTTTTTCGAGAAGTATTATGAGCAGAAATTAAATATTCGGACACAGCCAGGGTATTTCCCATTTACAGAACCGTCGCTCGAATTTATGATTGAAAAACCACGAGGGCTTGGTGGGAAGAAGGGCGACTTCTTGGAGATGTTGGGTTGTGGGATGATTCATCCTAACGTGTTGAAAATGGCGGGAATTGATCCGGAGAAGTACCATGGCTTTGCTTGGGGTGGAGGGATTGATAGGTTGGTGATGCTAAGATATGGTTTATCGGACGTAAGGATGTTTGAAGGTGGTAATCTTAATTTCTTGAGGGAGTTTTAAAATGAGAATAAGTCTAAATTGGTTAAAGAAATATGTAGAAATACCAGTATCGGACGAAGAAATAATCCGGTTGATCGGTGCGCGGTTAGTGGAAGTTGAGGGAGTGATTGACGAGACGCATAAATACGACAATATATATATAGTACGAGTGGAGAAGGCGGAGAAGATTCCGGAAACGCACTTGACGCTTTGTCAGATTAATAATGGTAGCGATGAGTTGGTGCAGGTAGTGTGTGGGGCGCCGAATGTGCATGAAGGTATGCTCGCGGTGTGGATTGCGCCGGGTGCAATTGTGCCGGCGTCGGTACGTGAAGATGCTCCATTTGTGATTGGTAAGCGAAAAATGCAAGGATATGAGTCGTATGGGATGCTGGCGGGAGCGGATGAATTGGATTTTGATGATAAACATGAGAAGATTGTGGAGATTAGTCCGGAGATGGCCCAGCCAGGGGATTTATTGGCGGATGTATTTGATTTGAGGGATTTGATTTTGGAGATTGAAAATAAGTCACTCACTCATCGGCCGGATTGTTTTGGAATTATTGGATTTGCAAGGGAAGTAGCAGGGATTTTGGGTCAGAAGTTTGATGAGCCAGATTTTCTGTTTCATGAATCGGTCTTTCCGGAAGGATTTCTAACAGAGACTAAGGACGGTGTCGAGAGCAAAGATAACAAGATTAAGATAAGTATCGCTGATACGAAGATTTGCCCACGTTATACTGGAGTTCTAGTAAAGGTGGTGGAGGCTACGTCGGAGGAGAAGTACTTAATGCCGATGCAGATTGAGATTGCCAAAGCTGGCATGATGGCAAAATCAAAAATTGTTGATATCACGAATTATTTGATGCTTTTAACCGGACAGCCTTTACATGCGTTTGATGGTGACAAATTTTTGGCGGTAGGTAAGACTGAGATTCCAGAGATTAGTGTGCGATTGGCACGTGCTGATGAGAAGATGGTGCTGCTCGATGATACGGAAGTAGAATTGAACGAGAATGATATTGTGATTTGCTCTGGCAATGTGCCAGTAGCGCTGGCTGGTGCGATGGGTGGTAAGTCTACGATGATTGATGAGAACACTAAGAACGTAGTTCTTGAGTCGGCTTCGTTCAGCTTATATAATTTACGTAAAACTCAGATGGCGCATGGGATTTTTTCGGAGGCAATTACACGCTTCACTAAAGGGGTGCCGGCGGGTGGTACATTTAATGTCTTGGCAGAAGCAATAAAGAAGATGGGGGCTAAGCCGGTGGCGTTGAATGATTACTATCCAGGTTGTCAGAGTGTAGGTGTTGTGAAAATTACAACACATGAGATTAATGGGCTACTTGGTACCGATTATGACGTTGATTTGATTGTGAAGATTTTGGAAAATGTTGGTTTCCGGGTAACAAAAGAAGGGGACGAGATTTCTGTACTGGCCCCTTATTGGCGGACCGATATTCATATCAAAGAAGATATTGTGGAAGAGGTCGGAAGACTACTCGGCTATGATAATATTGAGCCAAATTTGCCTTTACATGGAACGGCTGAGAAGAATCAGTTGTTTGAATTAAAGAAACAAATTCGTAGGGTTCTATCGAAATACGGTGCGAATGAAATGTTGACTTATTCGTTTGTGAGCGGAAGATTGCTCGAGAAGGCCGGTCAAGATGTAAAGAAATCTTATAAAATCGTGAATTCGATTTCACCAGATTTACAATATGTTCGGCAATCAATTGTACCCAGTTTGTTAGACAAGGCATTTATGAATCAGAAATTGCCTGTAGATGAATTTGCCGTGTTTGAGATGAATGAAGTGTATAGCAAAGATTGGGGAATAAATGGCGAGAAAGTGCCAAATGGCAAGGTGTCGCTTGGGTTCGTACTGGCTGAACGGAAAAACAACCAGACAGCGTTCTATAAGGCAAAGATGTATGTGGCAAAAATGCTTGAAGAGTTGAATATCTCGGTTGATTTTGTACCGCGAAAGAGTAAAACGGAAGTAGGTGAGCCATTTGAGGCGGTGCGTTCGGCTGATATCATGGTTAATGGTCAGTGTGTAGGTGTTGTGGGCGAATTCAAGAATTCAGTTCGGAACGAGTTCAAGCTGTCACCGTATTTGGCGGGGTTTGAAATTGTAGATATCAATGTGTTGCTTGAAAATGTCGGTGAAGTGAAAAAGATAAAATATGGTGCGTTTAAAACGGAAGATTTGACAATAACGACCGATAAGGATTATGCGAAAGTTTTAAGAGAAGTTGAGGCGAAGTACCCGGATTCAGAGGTTGGTCCTCTATCGGTTTACCAGGCTCCGGGGCAGAGGACTAAGAACATTTCTTTCCGAATTAAGACTTGGATTTAAGATTGTCTTAATATTTGCTAATTTGTGGTGGTTATGCTAATATAGTTAGTATGATATTGCTCGATTCAGTGACAAAACAATATCCGGGCGATGCAGAGCCGGCACTTGATTCGGTGTCATTCCATATTGAGCCGAATGAATTTGTGTTTTTGGTTGGTAAATCGGGCGCAGGGAAGTCGTCGTTGATTAAGATGATTACGAAGGAAGAGATTCCGGATTCTGGTAAGATTATTGTAGGTGGGATTGACCTCGATTATGTGAAGAAACGTCATATACCGGGTTATCGGCGACGTCTTGGTGTGGTGTTCCAGGATTTCAAATTATTGCCACGTAGGACAGTGTATGAAAACGTGGCGTTTGCGCTAGAGATTGCCGGAATGAGCGGACGAGACATACGAAAAACTGTGCCGAAGGTGCTAGAATTGGTAGATTTGTTAGATCAAGCAAAGAAGTTTCCAGCGCAGTTGTCGGGTGGTCAACAACAGCGGGTGTCGATTGCACGTTCGGTAGCACGTCAGCCGAAGATTTTGATTGCAGACGAGCCGACGGCAAATTTGGATAAGCTGACTACGGCGGAGATTATCGCATTGCTGAAGAAGATTAACGATTTTGGTACGACGGTATTGGTATCCACACATGATGAAAGTGTGGTGAACGCCTTGCAAAAGCGGGTAATTACTTTGAAAGATGGTAAAGTCGTGAATGATCAGAAAGATAACGGTATTTATAAGTTGGATGCAGCACCAGCACCAAAGTTACCGGTGCGCCAGATGCAGGTACCTGGGCATGCTTTAAAACCAAGGCCTGGTGTTGTACCCACGAGGCCAGTTGCGACACAAGGAATTGTGCGGCCTGCGACGCCACAGGCGGTAACGAAGCCTACGGCAAAAACAAAAAGAAAGGTGATATAAAATGGCGGAATCCGAAAAGAAAGAAGAGAAGCAGAAGAAACTGAAGAAAGTTTCGAAGAAAAGTCTGCGTTCGATGCAGAAGAATCACCAGCGGCATATGTTGCGTACGAGCGCTAGGATTGTGAAGTATGGAACTAAAGGTTTTTCGCGAAACATTTGGCTTTCTACGGCGGCAACCGTAGTGATGTCAATTACTCTGATTATTCTATTTGTAACGGTAGTGGCTAGTGTGATTTTAACGAATACTGCAGAGATGATGAAGGATAAAATTGACATTACAATCTATTTCAAGCCGAATACGAGCGCGGAGGTGTTGTCACAATTAACTGAGAGGCTGGAAGAGGATTCTAATATTAAGAATGTTGAAACTTCGACATCGGAGGAAGAATATAAGAAGTTCTTAGAAGAAAACAAGACGAGTGACGAGATTATTAACATTTTGGATGCTGATATGGAAAAGATGATGATAAACAAAATGCAGGCGACGATGCGAATTAAGGTTTATGATGTGGACAATCTCGATAGCGTAAAGACGATTGTGGAAGAGGACAAACTGTTTACGCAATATACCGATAAAGAGAAAGTGCCGACCTATGATGTAAATAGGGCGGAGATTGCAACAATTACGTCCTGGGCAAGGATTGCGCGTACGGGTGGGATTGTGCTCGCAGTAGTATTCTTGATTATTTCAGTGTTGATTATTTTTTCTACAATCCGAATGGCAATTTTCTCACGACGCGAAGAAATATATATGATGAAATTAGTAGGTGCGGATAAGCGATTCATTCGTGGGCCGTTCTTGGTTGAGGCGGAACTATGTGGCATTATTGCTGGTATTGTGGCAGGGTCGGCTTCGTATTTTGGATTTAAATTTTTGGCCCCCAAGCTGCAGAGTTATGGTATTAGTGTGTCGCAAATTGAGAATGTACTTGATTCGAATAAATTAATCTTAGTGTTTTTGGCTTTCATTGTGGCAGGGATAATTATTGGCAGAATTTCGGCGCGGTTGGCGGTGTCGAGGTATCTAAATAAAGCCTAAAGAATGGGTTTTTGGGGGTTTAGCGATTGACTTTTTGAAAATGTGTTATAATAAAGTTATGGTTAAAACAAAAATGCAGCGAATGATGATTGGTGGATTAGTGGTCGGATTGTCCATGTCGGTTTTTTCTGGGGTAGTTATGACAACGACTGGTGTTGGTGCGATTTCGAAAGCATGTCAAAATTCGCCGGAATGTCTTGCGGCGGTGGAGAAAGAAAAAGAAGCTAATAAAAATGCAGCATCAGCGGCAAGTTCGGCGAACTGGTATCAGGCTAAGGTGACCGAAATGTCGGCAGATATTGCGCGTAAGGAAACTGAGATTGCAGCGACGGCGGCAGAGATTAAAGAACTCAAAATTGAAATCGCTGAGACTGAGGAAAAGTTATTAGAAGAACAGGAAGCTTTAGCGGAGCTTTTGGTTAATATGCATTTTGAATCAGATGCGGAGCCAATTAAGATACTCGCTGGTGCGACTTCGATTTCAGACCTCGCTGAGAAAGCCGCGCGTGAGGAAGTAGTGAAAGAACAGATTAGTGTTTCGGCTGCGGCAGTACGGAACGCAAAAGAGAAACTTGAAGAAGAGAAGCAAGAAGTAGAAGAATTACTAGCGCAACAAGAAGCGGCTAAAGAAGCAATGACCGAAAAGCGTGGCGAACAGCAGAAGTTAGTAGAGAAATTTGAAAATGATGTGGAAGCTTATGAAGCTGAGGCGAGGGCTGCACAGGAGGCGCAACGCGCAGCGGAGAAAGCTGAGCAAGTTGCGCATCCAGAACGTTATCGTGGTACGGCGTATTCTGGTGCTAACACTTATCCATGGCAAGCTGATTGCCCAGACAAACAAGATTTCTATATGACATATCAAGACGGTTACGCGGTCGGTGGTTATGTATGTGAATGCGTAAGCTATACTGGTTGGAAGGCTTACGAATACTTTGGGCTATATTTGTCGTGGGGCAATGCTTATTCCTGGGATGATAATGCGCGTGCGGCTGGGTATGTAGTGGATCATAATCCAGAGCCGAATACGGTTGGACAAGTTGATGGGTATCCATATGGGCATGTGTTCTGGGTAGAAAGTGTGAATGACGATGGTTCGATTAGCGTGACTGAATATAATAACGCATATGCGACGTATCTATATACTGGGGATATGCATTATGGAGATTTTGGGGCGAGGACGATTGATGCGGGGGATTTGTGGCAATATAATTTTATACATTTGAAATAGTTTTGAATTAACCTACAGGCTTCTTTCTTCGCTGGACTTGTTTTGCTAGTAATTCTTACAAAATCTGTCAGATGCTCGCGCTTTATGCGGATTGCAGTGATTTCTATGGTGATTAGCGATTCTTGCCACCCTATTGTGTAGTGGTTTCTATAATATATTCAGGATGAGCGCTCGCATGACTGGGATTTTGGTAAGAATTACACAAAACAAATCATTTTTATGCGAAGAAAGAAGCCTATGGCTGTTCGGTATATAATATATAGTGCCATAATTGTATTACAGAATCATGCATCCTAATTGCTGGCTGAAACCATACACCTAATGCTATAGCCTTTATACTTCAAGTCGCCAACACTACCTGGACGCAAACGGGTAGTACTCATTTCTATATGGTACGAGTACATGTAACTATTCACAGTAGATGACCAATAGGAGCCATTAATGCCTCTTGATAAGGCAGACGATGCACTGAATACACCGGAATAAAGGAAATTATTGGGGTAACTTCTCAGTTTTGCTGCAACGGGTCCGACTTCATCAGTCCCATAGTAATATGGCTCAGCATAAGTATTATAATTGCTCGGGTTGGTTCCATTATTTAGTGCATCCACCGTTAGATTCCAGAAGTCATTATCATCATTTGAATTAATTCTGGTTTTATCGCCACCTTGTGGCAATCTCCATCCAGTAGGACAAAGCGAAGTAGTGTTATAACTAGTATTTTTAGTAGCATAATATGTAGTATCTGCGATAGTAGCTGACCAGGTGTAGTAATTACCGTAACTGTACATGCCGGCATTAGTAGTGTTATTGGTGGCCATGTTAGTAGTTGGGTTCTGCGGCCTGTTGGCAGAAATAGATTGGTTGTTCCAGTTGTTATAACGTGGCATACGATAGCCTGGGTCATTTGATGTGCCGATATCTATACTAGCAGTACCAGACTGAATTCCGCTATAATAGAGACTATTAGTAGAAGCGGCGCTAGAAAAGCTGTAAGACTCTGCATTAGCAAGACCAGAAAAATTACCATATTTAGTGCTAGTTCCATATCCTTGTGCTAAGGCACCGGTAGAATTATCGCTGTTAGTGCTTTCTAGTCTCAAGTTCTCTATCATCCAACAATTACCGTCAGCCAGTTTAGCAATAGCATAAGTTTGGTTGTCACGCTGGTCGGTAAGAGCAGAGACGCTTGCGAGATTAGCGGTACCGTCAGTTGGGGCAGTCACAAGCGCGTTTTGACCTCCACTGCACAGCTCTGAGATTTTAGATAAGTCTTGGAGGTTACCCTCTGATGGCACCCATACGGCATAAAAAGATAAACCGGTTGCAACAATTGATTCTGTTATATCGATATTCTCTTGTGGACCATAAAAATGTGCAGATGGGTTAGACGCATAATCAAACTTATCGGACCAACCAGCAAAACCATAGCCATTTCTACTGAAATTAGAGGCAAGCAAATTCAAGTTATCTACATAGTAATCGAGGTCAGGAAGAGAATCATAACTTATATTTAGATACTCGTCGTCAAAGCAGTAAGTAGCATAATCAGTACCATTAACGCATTGACTCCAATCTTTCTCTAATGGGATTTCTTGATAACCCATAGTACCAATTACGTCACTTCCGTTGGGATAATAAGAAATGTATCCAGGTGTTGGCGTCTGTGGGCCTGATGTCCCCTTTGAATCATACGGATGCACCATAGTATACTTCACTTGCCCCATATAAGTATCTCCCGGCTGATTAGTGGCGATGAAAGCGGCATAGGTAGTATCTATCTTAGCACCTAATGTAATATCGGTAGTAGAAGAACCAGTAGAGGCTTTATATTGGGCTACTTTAGTATAAGTGTCTGGAATAGTATGCCAGGAATCAAAACTATTCTGGATAGACATGTTAGTAGGTAAGTAAGATATAGTGGAGTCTGTAACTTTGTTGACTTTCATAGACCAACTTGAAGTAGTATCTCCACTACTATATACAGCAGTATCT
>JAFRHO010000010.1 GCA_017433245.1 Candidatus Saccharimonadota bacterium
CTCGTCGCAAAATTCGCAAAGCCTTTGCGAATCTATTGGCGACGCGCGGTTCTGTCAAAAATATCACAGTGACCGATTTGGCTGAACGCGCCGAAATTACCCGTGGTACTTTTTATAATTATTACAATAACCTGTATGAGGTTGGCGCCGAGCTTCAGGCTGAGATTGAGAAAGAGCTTTTTGCTGAGCGCTATGAATTTAATACTATTGGCGATGTTGAGCAATATGTGAATCAGATTTTTACTTTTCTTAGGCAGCAAGAGAGTGTCTATCGTCAACTTTTATCTAGCGATGCGCCAACGGCCTTCCTGAGCCAGCTTGAAAGCGGTATGACGCAACGCGTTTTTTCAATTATGCGCGAAAAAGGCATCGAGGACAAAAACGCCGAGTTTGAGCTTTTAATTCTTACGAGCGGCACTTTCGCCATTTTGCGTAAATATTACCGCAACGAAGTCTCTGTAACACTCGAAGATATCCATGACTACCTTAGCTATAAGCTTCGAATAATGTTTGAACGATATGTCAAATAATCCAATCGATGGCGTCCACGTCTAATGCAATGCTAACTTTGTAATCCAGGTATTTTTAGTTACTATTATACCATTGACATTGCAGGAATAAGCTATTCCCATGCATTGGTTCAACGCTCATTTACTTGACGTGTGACAACTGGTGTTGGTGGCATAGGCTATTTGCAGATTTTTTCTTGACACTCCTCATCCGCCTCCTCGATTTCTATTACGGAATGCGAAATATTGTGTTTCTTCAAAACATCCTTTACGGTATTCTTAATATTCTTGTCGTATTTTTTGACTACAACATGGAGCGTGGCATGATTTTCTTCGCCGTTTATGCTTCTAACGTGGATATGATGAATGTCTACAACGCCCTTAACATGTTTAATATCTGTCTCAATTTCCTCTAAATCTATATCTTTTGGCGTAATCTCCAAAAATATCTTTACGATTTCGCGTAGATTTTTAGCTGCTTCGATTAAGATGAATGTCGCGACACCCAGTGAGAGAATTGGATCTATAACTGCGATTCCTGTGAATTTCATCACAATAGAGCCGATTAGCACTACTGCCCAACCCAGTACATCTTCCAGCATATGGAGATTTACTGATTTTTGGTTTAATGAATTGCCATCGCGTGTGACGTAACTCGCGATGCTATTTACGACTAAGCCAATAATCGCAAAGATAATCATGCCGTTGTAATTTACCTCGACAGGGTCTGCGATACGCTGAATTGCTTCATAAATTACGAATGAAGAGCCGACGAGTAGAATTACCGTTGCGATAATACTCCCAGCTAATGAATACCGTGCGTAGCCGTAAGTATGCTTCGTGTCTGGTCCTTTCTTACTTTTTCGTTCCAGGCCATATGCAATGCCGATACTTAAAGCATCCCCTAGATCATGGACTGCATCGGAAGTGATAGCGATGCTTTCAGTAATAATGCCACATATGAACTCAAATATTGAGAAGCTGGCATTTAGAAGAAATGCTATTAATATATTTTTCTCGGTTTTATATGCATGGTGATGTGAATGATGCGCATGCTCCGAGTTGTGAAAAGATTTACTCATAAAAATCCTTGGAGTGTTAATGGGTTATCAAGATTTAGAGAATAAAGACTAATTTCCGTATCGCGCTAAGGACATAATATTGATACGTACTTAAAGATATTGTATCATAAAAGCTTTGTAATTGACATTGTAGAAATAAGCCATTCTCGTGCATTGGTTCAATGTTCATCTCCTTGTCATTCGAATGAGCGAGAATCCCACCCGGATTACTAAAATTCGAATTGAAAGACGCCATCTTGGCGTTGTTTAGAAATTTGATATCAATAGTTCGTTTATTTTGCCACGTGCGTCGCTATTGCGGTTTATCATTCTGTTTGCTATTACTCTGCGGATATTCTGTTTTGAATAGGCATTGTCAAAGAAATTGTCGTTTTCATCTGTGTTTTTAGGGTCAGAGTTGCTAATGACGATTCTGGCCCCTTTATTATCTAAGTCTTGAACGAATTTTGCAAGTTCGAGTTGTTTGCTGTCGTCAAATAAGTGTTCGGTGTACGAAGTAAAGTTGGCAGTTTTGGTAAGTGGACGATACGGTGGATCGAAATACACGAATGTTTTGTCCATAGTTAAAGAATGCCGAGAAAATGGGGCTTTTGACCCCATTTTTGACCCCTTGATTTAGTTGACAAAATATGAAATGTATGATAGAATACGAGGATTGGGTCAATTGGCCTGAGGTAACTTATCAATTTGTTTGGTTTTATAACTAGCGTTACACATTGTTAGGAGGTTTTTATGAAGACACTCGATAACCTAGGATCCAAGAAATTCGTCAATCTTCTGTTTGCTTTCCTGATGTCAATAATGCTGACTGTGCCAACCTATGCGGCGGCGGAGACTGAAGCGGAGACATCAGTTAAAACTGAGACGGAAAAAAATACCGAAGTAACAACTGAGACGGCTTCAACTGAGGTAGAGACTGAAGTTGAGAGCGAGTCTGAAACTGAGGCGACCGTAGAAGAAACAGAAGCGGACTTTTCAGAGTATCCGTATGACGACGGCCAGGCCGTTGCGCTGGCACAGCTGATGTGGGCGGAAGCTCGAGGCTGCACGAAGCGTGAACAGAGCATGGTCGCTTGGACCGTACTGAACAGGATCGATGTTTGTTATGATGGTAAGACGGACTTTTGGTCAATTTTGACAGCGCCGAATCAGTTTGCGTATTGGGCAAGTAGTCCGTATGAAGAATACGAACATCAGATTGCAATAGATGTACTGCAGAGATGGGCAGCAGAGAAAGACGGGGTCGAAGAGTCCGGTCGGACGTTGCCACATGGATATCTCTATTATTATGGAGATGGAGTACATAACTATTTCAGTACGAATGGTGGTGGAAGCGAGTTGTGGTTTGGTCTTGGTGACCCATACGAAAATTGGTAAAACTAAATAAATGGGGCTCCCTGCAAAGGGGGCCTTTTTCATGTGGTATAATTACTAGTATCTAACATGGAGGAATTATGTGTGGGATTGTAGGCTATATAGGAGAGAAAAATGCGCAGAACTTTCTAATATCGGGTTTGAAACGGTTGGAGTATCGAGGGTATGATTCGGCGGGAATTGTGACTTTGGACGAGAAGGGCAAGGCGACATTACTCAGGGCTAAGGGGAAAATTGCGAATTTGGAAGAAAAATTGGCGAAGGCGAAGCGAGACGATCATATTGGAATTGGGCACACAAGATGGGCAACGCATGGTGAGCCGTCGGAAACTAATGCGCATCCACATAAGGCAGGGCCGATTTACTTAGTACATAATGGGATTATTGAAAATTATAAAGAGTTAAAGGCGGAATTATCGGATTTCGAGTTTCAGTCGGAGACAGACACGGAAGTGCTAGCGGCTTTAATTAATTCGTTTTACCAGGATGGTAAGTATCCTTTGGCAAATGCGGTGGTGCAAGCATTGAAACTGGTGAAGGGAACTTATGGGATTGCGGTAGCGTCGGAATTCGCGCCGGAAGAGATTGTGGTGGCGCGTAGCGGGTCGCCCTTGGTGATTGGGGTCGGACATGATGAAACGTTGGTGGCGTCAGATGCATCGGCGCTCCTCGGACACACAAAGCGGGCGATTTATCTCAATGATGGTGAAGTGGCGGTAATAGGAAAGAACAGCATTGAGATCAAGACTTTGAATGCAGAGCCAGTGTCGGCGAAGGTGGAAGAGATTGAAACGAACCTGGCGGCGATACAAAAAGGAGGGTACGATCATTTCTTATTAAAAGAGATTATGGAACAGCCGGAATCTCTCACGGAGACCTTGCGGGGAAGGGTGAATGCGAAAGAGGGAACGGTGCATTTAGGTGGGCCGAGGCTATCGGTGGAAGAACTTCGGAAAATTCGGCATCTTTTGATTGTAGGGTGCGGGACAGCATATCACGCGGGGCTCTTGGCGTCTTATTATATTGAGCAATTTACGCCGGAAGTGACGGTGGAAGTGGTGATTGCGTCGGAATATCGGTATCGGTCGGCGTACATTCCGGAAGATTCGGTGGCATTGATTGTATCACAGTCGGGGGAGACGGCGGATACGCTGGCGTGTCTTCGTGAAATTAAGAAACAAGGAGTACGCACTGTTGGAATTGTAAATGCGATTGGTTCGACGATTGCGAGGGAAGTGGATGGTGGGACTTATGTGCATGTGGGACCGGAGATATCGGTGGCGTCGACAAAGGCGTTTACTTCGCAAGTAATTGCGATGGTGATGTTTGGGCTGACGATTGCGCAAGCTAAGGGGGTGAAAGGAACAATGCTGAGACTATATGTCGAGGAGATTGCTCGATTGCCGGAGGCGATTCGGTCGGTGCTTGAGACAGTACCCAAGACAGTAAAGAGAATTGCTGAGAAACATGCGAAATATGAGCATGCGATTTATTTGGGGCGAGATACGGCTTATCCGGCGGCGATGGAGGGGGCGCTGAAGCTGAAGGAAGTGTCGTATGTGGATGCCAATGCATATGCGTTTGGGGAATTGAAACATGGACCTTTGGCTTTGATCGATGATAGGTTCTTTGAGGTGGTGCTACTACCGAAGGGTGTATTGTATGAAAAAGCGGTATCGAACATCGAAGAGGTGTTGGCAAGGGGCGGACACATGGTGGTAGTGACGAATGTTACGGATTTTGATTTGCCGGTGGAGGATGTAATTCTAATTGATGCGAAGGTGGAAAAGTTTGCGCCGCTTCTTATGAATCTGGTGTCGCAACTTTTGGCGTATTATATGACAGTGTGTCGGGGGCTAAATGTGGATCAGCCGAGGAATTTGGCAAAGAGTGTGACGGTGGAGTAGGAACCGTTAATCGTTATTTGATGGGCTTTTGACTAAAGTAATAAGAAGCAGTGTTAGAGTATGGTTATGAAGCTAGTTTGTTCGTGCACCTTATGAATAATTGTTTGTATTTGTAAGTTATGGTTCCAAGATACGTTCCTGGTGTTATTCTGTTAGAACTGATATTAAGAGCACCGGCGCTCGATCCAAAGCTTCTGGATGATGCATAATCGGAAATGAGAAAATTATTCGGGTATTTTCTATATCGCATGGACATTTCTGTTCCAGTTGGAGTGGAACTAGAGGTGGATTGAGTACCGGTACCCCCCAATGCAGTATCGATTTGGGCTAGGTTTTGACTGCTCGGTAGTCCCCAATTGGTTGGGCAAATAGATGACGTATTGGCGCTGTCGTTCGAGTGTACAGTCGTATCGGCTATGGCGGCTGACCATGTATAAGAATTGCCATAGCTGTACATTTTTGCGGAATAATTGGTGGGATATGAGTCACGAGAGGATGTATTGGTATTATTATAGCGTGGCATACGATAAGCTGGGTTGTTGGATGCTCCTATGTCTATATACGCAGTCCCTTCTTGGGAACCAGAATAATAAATACTATTGGCTGTAGCAGATTCAGCAAAATTTGTGCTTGGTTCTGGGTCAGCTAAACCAACAAAACTACCGTAGACGTCTGAAGAAACATAGCCTTGAGAAAGAGCAATATCTTCAGCGCTTCTGGTATTTTCAGCTTCTAGCCTAAGGTTTTCAATTATCCAACAATTACCATCAGCAAGTTTCGCGATGGCGTAAGTTTGGTTGTCACGTTGGTCAGTGAGAGCTGAGACGCTAGTGAGACTGGCTGTACCATCAGTTGGGGCAGTAGTAAGGCTACCTTGTCCAGTGCCGCAAAGTTTGGAGACCTTGGAACTGTCTTGAATCGAGCCAGCGGATGGGATCCAGACTGCATAGAGGCTTAAGCCATTTGCAGTAGTGCCTTCTGGAACCGTGATGGTTTCTTGTGGGCCGTAGAAGTGGGCTGCGCTATTCGTAGTGTAGTCAAACTTGTCGGACCAGCCTGCGAAGCCGTAACCAGTGCGACTGAAGTTGGAAGCAAGAAGTATAGTATTATTACCATCAGTGGCAGATTGACAACCCATGGTGCCTACTACATTATTGCCATTTGGAAAGTAGTTGATACAACCTGCGGTGGCTTGTTGAGGGAATAGTGGAGCGTCGTCATTATATGGGTGTACTATGGTATATTTAACTTGCCCTACATAAGTATCTGCGGCTTGGTTTGAAGCGATATAAGCAGCATAGGTAGTTTCTAGTTTGACACCTAGTGTGGTGTCTGTAGTAGAGGAGCCTGTATTGGCTTTGTATTGTGCAACCTTAGTA
>JAFRHO010000001.1 GCA_017433245.1 Candidatus Saccharimonadota bacterium
AGAAGATAATATAGTAGCAGTTAGTATAGTTATACTAGTTAGTATATTCATGGATAATAATAACACAGCAATAGGTAACTGTGATTTATTAGTGAGTGTTGCGTTTAAACTCATGTATGGGACCCTTTTATTATAATTTTTTAATAAATTATTAATATATAACTATATATTAGCATAATCGTTATATTAATACTAGCCCCCGAAAAGTTAAAAACATAATCAAATTAGGTTTCCCATAGTTTAATCACCGGCTCTTTACTCTCCGCCAGTCTCGCCGCTTTTTGAATCAACGCCTCCACCTTCGCATGATCAGTCTTCTGTTTTTCAGCGTCAAATGCCGCCTGCTGTCGCTTCAAATCCCCATAGAATCCAGTCCCCTTCGCAGCCGCCCAAAAAATCCTCTCACACGGCACGTTCTTATAATGCCACGGCTTATTGAATAAATTAAAATGCACCAATTTCACATTTCGCGGCAAATCCTTCACCGGCTCCGCATTCCACACTGGATCAAGTTTCAAAATCTTCCCACGCAGTATCACATTCAAATAATCCTGATCCGGCGCTACCAAATCCGCATCGTATTCCTTAATCAAATCAATCATTGTAGACAGGTACTTCATTTTCCGCATTTTCCGAAGGTCCATCACCTGCACTCCCGAGTTTACATATTCCTTATGTGGCACTCCGAGCGCATTATCCACATAATCCCGGAATTCCGGAATCACCGTCACCTTCGGGTCCACCATTGCCGCCATCGCATTATCACCTAGATCAATATCGTACAGTTCCCCAATATCCCCACGCAAAATTGTATCGCTGTCTATATACACCGCCTTCCGATACAGCGGAAACATCAGCGGTATAAACGCCCGGTAATAATATACGGCCGACGAGAAGAAATCCCCCGCTCCTTTCTGCCTTCGCGTGCAATAAGCCACAATCGCCTTAAGATACAAACTCCGCGTCATTTTCTTAAACTGCACCGCCACATTCCGCGTCACCAAATTCCGAAGTCGCCACCGATTTACCAGATTCAACCCATCATGCAGTATAATCACCCGATAGTACCGCTTCGGGTCAGTATGTTGCACCAACGAATGAATCGCTGCCGCCGCATATGGCGCATATGCACTATTAATCGTCAAAAATATCGGTACAACTTTAACATGCTTTTTAATTGGATTACCTGTATTAAAAATACTCATTTTTTCTTGATATACCTAAAATATTCGTAAGTGTTATTCTTACTATATTTTACCATAGAATCATAAACTTTTTTCGCCAAATCATCCTGCCGCGCCTCATCCGACTTCCCCTCCGCATAAAACGGCCCATCAAGATACACTTCCATCCTCGGTAAATCCCCCTTCTTCCGCTTCATACGTCTATGATATGTCGTCGTCATCGAATACACCGGTAAATCATTCCGCACCGCATATTTAAACGACCTCCCACCTGCCGGAAACTTCCGAACCTTCGTCGCATACGGCCACACATGCGCCTCCGGATATATTACTAGCACCTTTTTCTGCGCCAGTCTCTTATCTACTGCCTCATTAAAAGCCTTCTTTTCCTCAACCGATTTCCCGAGCGGCAGCCCCCCGATATACGGCAATATCGGCCCAATCCCTGGAATCTTCAAATTCACCGGGCTAATAATCGTAAATATCCTCCTATCTGCCGCTATCGCCGGCCCAAACACATCATGAAACGGATTCGTATGATTCGCATAAATCAAATACCCCTTACCCTTCGCATTCTTCAAGTTCTCTCTTCCATGAAATTTCGTTTGCCAATACCATCTCTCATACCACTGTCCAAATATCCAAAACACCCGAAATAACACCGCAGAATACGCACGAGTCCACCAGTGTTTCGGTATAAACTCATACCCTTCCGGCAACCCCACCTCCACCTTCTTCTCCTGTTCCTTCGTCTTAATCGGGTCATCCGTCTCCGAAGTGTAATAAAACACCCGCTCCTTCTCAGGTATATCTTTCTGAAACAATTCCGCTTTCGCCATATAATAAGTATATCACGTCATTGATGCCATTACCTAATAGTGACTCTTTCGAAACACTATTCTGCATCAATAAGACATCGAATGGAAACACCAAAGTCAGTATCTCCGTCATCGAGCATATAACTGACATAGATGGGATAGTCCCGATACTTTTCTACTTTCAAGTATCTACCAGCAAAGTCACTCCCATAAATTATACTAGTATGATAAAAACCAGTTTTACCAATAGTTGACGAACCGCCCACGCGAGATGTTCTTGCAAAAAACAGCGGGGCAGTCCTCATATTGTTAAAACCGTCACTAGTATAGTTACCCGACGCCGAATAACTAGAATTCGTAGAATAACTATTAATTATACCCGAACTTTGCAAAAGTTCCATAAACTCATCCACACTGCCATAGCGCCCAGGTAATCTCCATCCAGCAGGACAAATAGAATTTTCGGCAGTCGTACCGTAATCATAAATTCTTCTGGTATTGTTGCTAGCAAATGCAGCACTCCTATTATAATGAGTCCCCATATGATAATGAGGACACGTACCATCGTTATGTGCCACGTTACATTCTGATTCGCTGTTATAGGTAATATCATCCTCATCACTACCAGAAGTATAAATATAATAATCGCCAAGTTTTACCGAATGCGGTTCATAAGACGAATAGTTCCAAGGATCAGTCGTCGCATTGGCCGGAGTCCAAGTAATTACACCATCAGATTCACTATAACCATCAACATATATTCCAACACCAGACACATTAAGATTAGTGTTCTCAGAAGTCAGTGGTGCTGTGCCTTCACATCCAATACAAAGATCCAAATTCTGTGTCATCCATATATTCCCGTCGGCCTGTTTTGCTAAGAAATATGACTTACCGTCGCGATTGTCAATCAATGTATGTTGCGCACCAGTCGTCATAGATGCCAGTACGGAAGACTTATTAGTAGAAGATATATCTTGCATACATTTAATATCAGTACTAGAGTTAGTACCGATAGTAGTACCACTAGGATTACAGCTGATTGGAACTCTTGGAGCAGCAGCAGATGCCGGATGAACTAGAGTGTAGATAACTTGTCCTGTGTAGGTATCAGCAGGTTGAGTCTTAGAAATGTAAGCGGCATAGGTAGTAGTGAGTTTAACTCCACCAGTAGATTCTGTCATATCAGTATTTGAGTTCTTATGAGCAACTTTAGTGTATTCATTTGGTACTACATGGTATTGCGAGAATGGTATACTAGTAGCAGATTGTTCTGCTTGACTAGGAAGAGATACATTAGGAGCAGAGTCAATGGTGAAGGCATTAGTGCCAGTTGTATCTCCAGAGTCTTGTGTGATTGCTAGTTTCATAGCCCAGTTAGATACATCAGGATTACCAGCAGTTGTAGCAGTGCCAGACTCTATAGTTGCATTATTACCGGCATTTGTTCCTACTAGTTTATTACTATTCTCTCCTCCTACTTCATTTCCTGTATATCCTGCTGCATATATAGCGAATCCTTCATTATCATTACAGAATGCATGTAGAGTAGTTGTGCCTATATCGTCTTCATATAGTCCATTGTTGATATTAGCATTATGTGTATTCTGTCCTGTACCAGAAATAGTACATGATACTGGGACTGTTATGTTTATTTCGTCTACTATGGAAGTGTTGTCATCAGCAGAGACAATAGAAGAAGATAATGCTATACCACTAAATGTAGTGATAAGAAATAATGATTGTATGGCCTTGTTCATAATATTAGTGTAGCATAGTTTTTATGGTTTTTTCAAGTTCTCAAATAACCCTAGTCCTCTACATTTTCTTTGAATTTCAAGTATTCATTTAATATATCATCATACTCATGTATTTTTAAAACCTTATGCACCTTCTCCACCTCAAACGGCTTCACCTTTTGCACTCTAAAATACGGCCAAAACTTAAAATTGTTCGAAAAATGATGCAACACCGTATCTTGTCGCGGTCGCTCTTCCTGCTCATTATACTTTCTATCTACCAACACACGATGCGCAATCGCCTTATTCAGCGCTGCCTGATCCGCAAGCATCATCCAACGCCCCGCGCACAGCTTTACCGTCTTTTCAAACATCCCCGTCTTCAAACACTCCGGCATATTAAACAACATCACCCCCGAATTCATATAATCCTGTACAAACAGCCCGTGATAATGATACCACCTTCGCCCATAGATATCGAGCACCCCTGCCGCTTCCACACCATCAAGGCCTATATTATAAAACTCACCAATATCCCCCCGACACACCACATCGTAATCTAAATACAAAATTCTATCTAACTTGGCAATCTCCGGCACCTTATCAATATAAAGCCTCAGCATCGACGCTGGCGTAAAATACGACCCCATGTTTTTCTTTGGCAAATTTGCCACAAACGCTTTTGTCGCATCGATCAATCTCACAAAATTCCTCTTATTATACTTCTTCACTAATGAATCCAAGAAATTCGCAGTCTTTTCCGTAAATGGCTTTGTATCCTCATACTCAATTGTCAGTATATATATATTATATATACTACTTTTCTTCCCTCGCATCAGTAAAGACAGTATCGATACCAACACCCCCCGACTGATTCCGACGTCGCCACAATACAATATGTTCATAATCTCATTATACCAAAACCCCTTAAATTATGGTATAATATTCTCATGCATCCGTAGCTCAGTGGATTAGAGCGCTTGTCTTCGGAACAAGAGGTCGTGGGTTCGAATCCCTCCGGATGTACCATTTTTACCCGCGCCCGTAGCTCAGCTGGATAGAGCGTCAGTTTCCGGAACTGAAGGTCACACGTTCAAATCGTGCCGGGCGTACCAATCCCGAAGACTCAAGAAGTCTTTTTTAGTTTTCCACAATTTACGTCATATGCCCCCAAAATCCCTTGACAAATTTAAAAATAAGCGTATTATAAGGTTACAACTAGGTCATATAACATAAAAAGGAAAATAAAAATGTTTAAGCTATCGCGTCGACTTTCTATCATACGAGCTTCGCTTGTCGGGTGTCTCGTAGTCGCTGTCTTGTCAACAGCAGGGTATTTCATTGTTAACCAACGTAATAATAGTGATGCTCTAACCAAAACCGGAGACCTCGTCAATATCACAGCCGACTCAGAAATTGGGATTATGTATTACGGTCCAAACAATCACAGTGGACGTTGGTACAAAGTTAAAAATACGGACGATAACAACAAAAAATATGATGGTTTTTGCGCACAGGCCTCAAATGATGATCCACGCGAAAAAGGTAAGGAAGCCAAGGAGTTATCCAATAGTTCAAGAGGAGGCAGAGGCGGCAGCATCAAACTAATGATTTTCCTTTGGCAATATGACGGTTCGGACACTCAAATAAAAAGCCTCAAAAACACCATTTTCGGACTAACCAACGATGGCAACTGGGGAGGAAATAGCGACACAATCAAACATTACGTCTTCACTCACGCAGTAGCCAGTGGTCTTTATGATCGTGATTATGGAGGCCTGCCTGCAAATAGTGACGAAAGAAACGCAGTACTTCAAGCAGAAAGTTACCTAGAAGACGCCATAAACCAAAACCATCCAGCATGGCAAGAAGCCGATACTTATAAATTATTCTACGCTAAAGATGAAGATAGCGACGACCAAGACGTCGTCTGGATCGAACCAACTGGCAGCATAATCGTCTATAAAAGAGATTCTGCTACCGGTACCGCTCCACAAGGTGATGGCAGTTTTACTAATATAACTTTTACGCTATCTGATGGTACCACTTCCACCTCAAAAACCCTCGCTGCAGGAGCTACAAGCGTCACTTTCTCAGGATTAGACCCCGATAAAAAATATACCGTCAGCGAAAATGGTGGCACAGGCTATAGCGTCTTGCCTGCTCAAGGCAACATTTCGCCAACCGCCGCCGGCACTCAAGTAACATTTACCAATACTATCAAAAAAGGTAAACTTATTGTCCACAAAAAGGATAAGGATACCGGCAGTTGCCCAAACATCACCAATGGACTTTCACTTGTAGGGATCCAATTCAAACTATACAACAAGTCCAGTAATAGTGTCTATTACGAGAATAGCAACAAGCCAGTCGGCGGTCTAGTAGCCACTAGAGAGTTGACCAATGAAAATCCTTGTTCTGTCAGTTTTGAAGGATTACCATATGGACGATATGAATTAGAAGAAGTCATACCAGACAGCATCAAGGGATGGGTTAAAGACACAACTAGAAAACCAATCACAATTTACCCAAACAGTGACTCCGATCCTGCAGTTGAATATACTTTCGAGAACCAACCCATCCGTAGCAACCTCAGATTCGTCAAAAACGATCCAGCTAACCATATCACAATGGCCAACGCTGTCTTCGAAATTTCCTCCATTAGTAATGACTACGTGGAAAACCACATCGTCATCTCAGATGAAAACGGCGTTGTCGATACTGGTGCTAATCCACATAGTTTCAATACCAACGGTTACGATGCTCCATACCACGCCAACGAAGGAAACTTCATCCCATATTCAGGATACGGCACCTGGTTCGGCATCGATAAAAACCACCAACCTATTCCTGTCAGAGATGACGTCGGCGCTCTTCCCTACGGTACCTACCTTATCCAAGAGCTAAAATGCGACGCCTTCCTCTTCTGTGACCATACCAACAACCAGAAAAAAATGTTCAGCATCACTGAACATGGTGTCACAGTCAGCTTTGAAGACACTAACGGTGATGGCGAAGGCGACTGGAACAATGATTGCGCCGAGTTCAGTCTCGCCACCACGGCAACCGACAACTCGGACGGCGATCATTACGTCGAAGCCGGCCAAGATACCGCAATCAAAGACGTAGTCAACTACTGTGCCAAAGCAGGATTCACCTTCACTATCAAGGGTATCCTCATGGACAAAAGCACCAACCAGCCTCTACTTATTAACGGCGAACCAGTCGAACAATCTGTCGAAGTCTCACCTACGGACAATGACTGCGGCACCGTCGAAATGCTCTTCCCAATCAATAGTTCTGACCTCGCTGGCAAATCCGTCGTCGTCTTCGAAAAGCTCTACTACAAGAATGAACTCAAGGCCACCCACGAAGACATCAACGACGAAGGACAAACCGTCGACATCGTCAGCCTCGGCACCGTCGCCGTAGACAACTCCGATGACGATAAGCTCATCGTACCTGGCGAAGAAACTGTGATTAAAGACACCGTGTCATACTGTGCACCAGCAGGACAACCATACACTATCACTGGAGTCCTCATGGACAAAACTACTGGCAATGCTATCCTCATCAACGAAGAACCAGTCACCCAAAGTGTCACTTTCACTCCAGAACAAAACTGTGGTACAGTAGAGCTCATCTTCCCAGCCATTGATACTACTGCAATCGCCGGTCATCCAATCGTAGCCTACGAAACATTGTACAAAGTCGTTCCAGGAGAACCTGGTGAGCCAGACACCAAAGAACCAATTCTTCCTCACGAAGACCCCAATGATCCAGACCAGACCGTCTATGTCATTAATATCAGCACCACCGTGCAACCAACCGAAGATGGCACCAAGGTCTTCCCGCTTGACTCCGACGTCACGGTTACCGATATGGTCCACTACTGTCTCCAACCAGGCCTAGAGTACACTATCAAAGGTATCGTCATGGATAAAAGCACCGGTAATGGTCTCCTCGTAGACAGCAAACTCGTCGAGCAATCCGTCACCTTTACCCCAACCGAAGTCTGTGGTGAATTCCCAATGTACTACACCTTCAATACCAAAGGTCTCACTGGCGCCCAACTAGTTATCTTCGAAAGCCTTTACTACAATGATGAGCTCCTCATTGAGCACAAAGATATCGAGAACGAACTCGAATCCTTCGAAATCGATATCACCCCTCCAGATACTGGCTTCATTACCAAAAACGCTTCTGGCAGTCAAGAAACCTCACACCAAGAGCTCCTTATCATCGCCATCATCGCAATTGCGCCAGTTGGAATCTACGCCTTCAACCGTCGCCAGGCCCGCAAGCACTTCTTAAACAGATAATCACTATTGTCAATAAACATTATTTGGGGTATAATAACTTGAGTGGTACCGTAGCTCAGCTGGTTAGAGCGTGGGACTCATAAGCCCGAGGTCGGTGGTTCAATCCCACCCGGTACCACCAAGGATAAATATGAACAAAAAAGGTTTTACTGTATTAGAAATTGTCATCGTAGCGGTTTTCGCATCGCTACTTTTTCTTCTTTTTTTCATTCAGAAATCCAACCTCGACGCTATGCGCCGAGATGACGACCGCAAGACCGCCATCAACGCCATGTACTATGCTCTCGAAGAGAGTTTCTACAAAGAACACCACTACTATCCTGAATTCATTTCCGAAGACAATATCAAAGTCATCGATCCTGCCCTCTGGACCGATCCCAATGGCCACAATCTCGGCGACCCTGAAAGTTCTTATTCCTACGAAGCCGCCAACTGCAAAAACGGCAAATGCAAAGAATACACCCTCAAAACCACCCTCGAAAAAGAAGACACCTACACCAAATACAATCGCAACTAATTATTCTTCTTACGTGGAGCGTTTTCTTTTGCCGCCGTAATCAATTCTGTCACTCCTCTCAATTCCTCTGGCGTTATATCCGAATAAGGAAAACTATAAGTCGTCTCCTCGCCCACCGTTGCCAACCTAAATGTTCCATAATGGAACATTTTTTGAAGGAAACCATTCTGTCGAAAACTTGCATCCTCCACCGACTCAAGATCGATGATATTAATCGATGTCGACACCGGCGAATTCATCACCATCTGCATCACACGTTTATTGGTAATATATAGTTTATTCCCATTATAAATCTTTAACGAAATCATCCATATCAGCAAAGCCGCCGCGAGTAAAGCAAACAACATAATAAACAGGAAATTCCGCCCCATCTCGTCAATCGAAGATTGATTCAATAATACAAACAAAAACGCCAAAAGTACAATTACTAACCCTATAAACGTCGCCCCAAATATCACCCACAAACAAATCTTTGCTCTCTTAAAGAAATATTCCACATATTCATCATCGTCTAGTTTCAACCCCGGAAAATCCTTTTTACTTCGTTCATGTCGGATTTTTGCTAGATTCTCATCCATTTTGACTCCTTTATGGATATATAGTATACATCACCATTATATCACATTTTCCTTATTTTGTAAATGTTTCTTCCCTTTTTCTGTTATCACACGTCCCTTCGGCGTCCGCACTATGAGACCCATCTGCATCAGATAAGGTTCATAGAAATCCTCAATCGTTGCCGCTTCATCTCCTGTCAGCGCCGCTATCGTCGTAAGACCCACTGGCCTCTCTCCGTAATTCTCATACATTAACCTAAGCATATTTCGATCCGCCGGGTCTAACCCCAAATAGTCAATCTCCATTAATTTCAAAGCACTCTCCGCCATCGGTACATCCACAATCCCATCCCCGTTCACATCTGCATAATCCCTCACTCGTTTGAAAATCCGATTCGCAATCCTCGGCGTCAACCTCGACCGCGTCGCAAGCAATTCCGTCGCTTCCGGCTCTATCTTCGTTTTCAGTATCCCCGCCGTCCGATTAATAATCTGCTCAATCTCTGACTCCTTGTAATACTCTAATCGATGTATTATCCCAAATCTATCCCTCAGTGGCCCCGCAAGCGATCCTGTCCGCGTCGTCGCCCCTATCACGGTAAACTTCGGTAGGTCCAACCTTACCGACCTCGCTGCTGGTCCTTTCCCTATCACAATATCCAACTTATAATCCTCCATCGCCGAGTACAGCACCTCTTCCACCGCTCTTCTCAGTCGATGAATCTCATCAATAAACAGCACATCTCCATCTTTCAAATTCGTCAAAATGGACGCAAGATCCCCTGCCCGCTCAATCGCCGGCCCCGAAGTTACACGAAGCGACGCACCTAATTCATGCGCAATCACTCCTGCCATCGTCGTCTTCCCTAACCCCGGCGGCCCATATAATAACACGTGGTCCAGTGTCGACCCATCCGCTCGCTTCTTCACTGCCTCAATCGCTAGTTTCAGATTATTCTTGAGGTGTTCCTGCCCAATATACTCATCAAAACTCGTCGGCCGGAGCGAAATCTCCATCCGTTCTTCTTCCGCATCCTGCGGAGCCACCGTCGGCTCCACCAACCTCTCTATCGCCATACCCCCATTATATCATAGCTCATCAGAAAACAGGGCATCATATACCCTGTTTTCTCTTTTAGTCCTCCCAGAAAAGCAGTCTATTTGTCTACTACTTCACCTTCCACTGGCTCATCCGAATCCGACCCGGCATCCGAGGCCTTCTTATCAGACGACTTTTTCTCATCCGACTTCGCATCCTCCGATGCCGCCTGATACAACTTCGCCCCAATCGGCATAATCTTATCAGATAGCTCCTTCGTCGCTTCCTCAAATTTATCCTTATCAGCCGACTCGTCATTTAGCACCTTCTTCGCTTCCTCTACGGCCTTCTTAATCGTCTCCTTATCCTCATCGCTAATCTTATCCTTGTATTCCGAAGGCATCTTTTCGGCCTGATAAATCGTATTTTCTAGGTGATTCTTCGCGTCAATCGAGTCGCGTCGCTTCTTATCTTCTTCGGCATGCATCTCGGCTTCCTTCTGTGCCTTCTCGATGTCTTCCTTACTCATATTACCCGAATTCTGAATCGTAATCGACTGCTCCTTGCCAGTTCCCTTGTCCTTCGCCGTCACATTCAAGATACCATTTGCGTCGAGGTTAAATGTTACTTCAATCTGCGGAATTCCACGCGGCGCCGGCGCAATACCGTCCAGGATAAACCGTCCGAGTGATTTATTGTCCTTTGCAAACTCACGTTCACCTTGCAACACATGAATCTCTACCTGGGGTTGATTATCCGATGCGGTCGAAAATACTTCCGATTTCGAAGTTGGAATAGTTGTATTCCGCTCGATGAGCGGCGTACGCACTCCACCCATCGTCTCAATACCAAGCGTGAGAGGCGTCACATCAAGTAGCAAAATATCCTTCACATCACCCTGCAATACGCCACCCTGAATCGCAGCACCAACGGCCACTACTTCGTCTGGGTTCACGCCCTGCATTGGTTCCTTGCCGAAGATAGACTTTACTTTCTCAATCACCGCCGGCATTCTCGTCATACCACCCACCATCACGACTTCATTAATGTCCGAGGTGGACAACTTCGCATCCTTCAAAGCCTTCTTCACCGGCTCCTCTAATCTGTCTAGCAACTCCGACACCAATTCTTCTAATTTCGCCCGTGTTAAAGTATATTCAAAATGCTTTGGCCCATCCGCATCCGCTGACAAGAAGGGAAGATTAATATCCGTCGAAGTCGAAGACGACAATTCCTTCTTCGCCTTCTCAGCCTCGTCCTTCACCCGCTGCATCGCTGCCGCGTCACCTTTAATATCAATTCCCGACTCTTTCTTAAATTCATTCACAAGGTAATTTACGAGAATATTATCAAAATCCTCACCACCAAGGTGCGTATCACCATTAGTCGAAAGCACTTCAAACACCCCGTCGCCAATATCCATAATCGACACATCAAACGTACCGCCACCAAGGTCAAATACTGCAATCTTCTCGTCTTTCTTGCCCTCAAGACCATAAGCTAGCGCTGCTGCTGTTGGCTCATTGATAATCCGCTTCACTTCAAGACCAGCAATCTTACCAGCATCCTTCGTTGCCTGGCGCTGCGAATCATCAAAGTAAGCCGGCACCGTAATAATAGCTTCTGTTACGGGTTCACCAAGGAAAGCCTCCGCATCAGCCTTGATTTTCGATAGCACCATCGCTGAGATTTCCTCTGGCGTATATTCCTTACCATCCATCTCTACCGCAACACCATTTCCCTTCTTCACAATCTTATAAGGGCTGATTTCTTTATCACGCTCCACTTCCTTATCGGTAAATTTCCGACCAATCAAACGCTTAATCCCATAAATCGTATTCTTCGGGTTAGTTACACGCTGACGCTGTGCGACTTTACCAACTAAACGCTCACCTTTCTTGGTGACCGCTACCACTGATGGCGTAGTCCTATCGCCCTCAGCATTCGTAATCACCTCCGGCTTACCCGCCACCATATAAGCGAACGCCGAGTTGGTTGTTCCAAGGTCAATTCCAATGATTTTACTCATATTTCCTCACTTTCCTTTACTTTTCATTGTTTTTACGTTGGCACTCATACATATCGAGTGCTAATTACTCTCTATTGTAGCGCACTAGCACTCACTTGTCAAGACCGCCAAATCAAAAATCTTCTCGTGTTACACTTTTGGTTTCAGGAAAGGCTGGAGGGGGAGAGCCTGGAACTATTAATGCTCATGCTAGCGAACAAGACAACGAACAGACATGGCAAAACCAGTATCACCATCATCGTTTATTCTATATATACCAACATTATTTTCATATGGAGTTATCATAAAATACCCATTTGATGATGTTTGATAATATCCAATTCCAGGCTCAATTGAAGTTGTGAGCCATGCGATATAATTGGCACGCGTAAAGAACAAAGGTGCAGTCCTGATTTTATTAAGACCATCAGTAGCAAAAGATAATGAATCAACGCTCTGAGTAATACCAGACTCATACAATAGGAATGCAAAATCTGGATATGTATACTTCGAAGCTCCACTATCCCACTGTCCTCCGAGCGGTAATCTCCACCCAGCCGGACAAATAGAATTACTTGCTGGAGAATAAGAGTCGCCAGTATAGTAATTATCCGCAACGTTACTTGCAATCGCCGCTAGTCTACTATAATAATTTCCTATATGATAATGCTGGCAAGTATCATCGTTGTGCACAGCCGCACAATCTGATTCTGATTCATATACAGTATCATTATTACTATTCCCAGAGGTATAAAAATACAGATCACCCCCTTCCGCCGAGTAAGCAACATAATCTGAGTAGTTAGACCTAGAAATTTCACCATTAGAAACAGTATTGTTTGAGGTAATTGCAGAGGCAATCGGCGTCCAAGTGATGACACCATTTGACTCAGAATATCCATTACTATAACTATCTGTTCCATAAGAATTCAGATCAGTATTTTCTGAAGTAAGAGGCGCCACTCCTTCACAGCCAATGCAAAGGTCCAAGTTCTGTGTCATCCATATACTACCATCAGCCTGTTTGGCAACAAAGTATGTTTTATTATCACGATTATCAACAAGTGTGTATTGTTGTCCTTCAGTCATTGATGCTAGTATGGTAGATTTATTAGTAGAGTTAATATCTTGCATACATTGAATCGTAGAGATTGTAGTACCATTAGGAGTACAAACTAATGGAGCATCAGCAGATGATGGATGAACCAAGGTATAGATTATCTGCCCAGAATAAGTATCTGCAGCCTGAGTCTTAGAAATGTAAGCAGCATAGGTAGTTGTTAGCTTAACTCCACCAGTAGATTCTGTCATATCAGTATTTGAGTTCTTATGAGCAACTTTGGTGTATTCATTTGGTACTACATGGTATTGCGAGAATGGTGTACTAGTTGCAGATTGTTCTGCTTGACTAGGAAGTGATACATTA
>JAFRHO010000011.1 GCA_017433245.1 Candidatus Saccharimonadota bacterium
ACCCGTTGCCTTACCACTTGGCGACAGCCTAAACTAGATTAATTGTACCATATTAAGTGATAAATGGGAACACTTATTCGAACATGCTTTCGTCTTCGCACTCATACGATTCAGTGTCGTTCTCGATACTGAACCCATCGTAGAAATACTTTGTTTCTTCATCGGTGGAACTTTTGAGGTCCACGACGACATTTTCGGAGATTGAGTATGTGCCTGTGGTAAGTAACTCTGCGCCATTGTATTTTTGATATTGGTTATCACTTTGGAATAAGTACTTGGTGCCCTCTTCGGAAGTGCAGGTGAGGACGAAGGCTATAAGGTAACCTTCCTTATCATAATAAAAGACTCCTTCTTCAGTGTTTTTGTCGCCACGCACGAGGTCGGTTGGGTAATCTTCCTCTTCGTTGAAATAGTTAACTAATAAAAAGGATAGTGCTATCGATTCGACTACAACGATTAAAGCGAGAATGGCCGTGATGATCCATGGTAATTTGGTTGAATGGCTTGTTTTTGGAACACTAGTTTTATTTGCATGGGTGGTGTTTTTAATATTTTGCATAAACTCTTGTTCGTAATTATCTTTATCCATAACTATATTATAGCACATCGTAAAACTGTGTGGCATCTGCAGGTTAAGCAGTTTCGATGGAGGTCCTTGGATAGATATTGACAGAATATGGGTCTACCGGTTGGACGCCAGACTCAATTTCATAGAAGCAGGCGCCGGCAACCATAGCGCCATTGTCCCCAGAAAGGGTAGGTTCTGGAAAAACTGCCGATAGAGAGCTGGCTCTTCTCCTTAGGAATTGATTAGCACTGACACCGCCCGCAAAGACGATAGACCTGGTTTCGGGGCGCTCGGCTAGAGCTATTTGGAGTTTCTCAAGAAGAATGTCTACTGCTGTTTTTTGAAAAGAAGCGGCAAAATCGTTGATTTGTTGCTCAGATAACAATTCTTTCAACTGGTGTGATGGATAAGAGATTGGCACATCTACTTCCTTTTGCACTGCTCTTAAGACTGCAGTTTTGAGTCCTGAGAAAGAAAAATCTAAGTCTGTCACCTTCGGGTGAGGTAGACGATATTTAGTTGCGTCACCAGAGAGAGCAGCCTTACTTATACTTGGTCCACCTGGGTAAGGGAGACCGAGAATTTTGGCAACTTTGTCGAAACATTCTCCGACGGCGTCATCTCTAGTGGTGCCAATGATTTCGAATTGATTATGTCCTGGCATGTAAAGAACTTGGGTGTGACCACCAGATATGACGAGAGCGAGTAGAGGGAATTCTGGAGGATTCATCTTGGGATTTAGCCAGTTGGCATAAACATGTGATTTGAGGTGGTGAACCGTATATAGGGGTTTGTCGTGCAAGATAGCTAAAGTTCGCGCCGTTAGAGTACCGATTAGAAGAGAGCCTAAAAGGCCAGGAGCATGCGTCACCGCAATCGCATCAATATCGCCCCAGTTACAGTTTGCATCAGAGAGGGCTTTATCGATTACGGGAAGAATGACTTCAAGATGAGACCTAGCTGCAACCTCTGGGATGACTCCACCATATTCGGCAAAAATATCGATTTGCGATACCACCACATTGGAGAGAATTTTGGTTCCGTCTTCTACGACTGCGGCGGCAGTTTCATCACAACTAGTTTCTATACCGAGAATTTTCATCTTTTTATTATACCACAGAGGGACAAGGATGATTGATTATCCAGGGGTGGACAAGGGTAATGAAAAATGATATAATTGATATAAGAGGGGGCGTAATTTAAAAGGAGGTGTTTAAGATGACGAAGAATAAAAAACAATTTGTTAGCACTGGGATGCCTGATGATTTGTTTGCAAAATATATCGCAATCCGTGATAAACAGTATAAGATGATGTCGACGATGCCGGAGTTGACTTCTGAGGTAAAACGCGTGTTTTACGGGTCACATAAGAACGTCGCAAAAACCAACTTGGACAAGATCTGGGCTTTTATTTACCCGATGCTGTCGCGCAATGAAGCGTTGACGCAGTTTATTTTGGACTATGGAGGAGCGGAGTCAGATTTCTTCTTCCCTTGGGTGATGTCGGTAGCAACTTCGCCGTCAGAGGCATTGGAGCTGTCATATAATGCAGGCAGAAACCTGAACGGTGAATGGGTGACTGATATTCCGGAAACGGATAAGATCAACTATTTTGTACTGAATCTGCCGACTTTGGCTTTCAACCGTGAAAGACAGATGAGGGTGGCAGATTTGGTGCGTGCCAATCAGGATGAATTCCGCATTGACGGATCCAAAGTGGTAGATTTGGGCGCCGGAAGGATGGCTTGGGCAAGGCATTCGGAGTATACTGGGTTTACTTTTAGACCCAGAGTACAGAAAATTATCGCTTGCGATAGAGATCCGAACATCCAGCCAGAAGATCTGTTTGCGCCAAAGTCCCTCGAACAGGTGGGGGTGACTTACAAGCACAGCGACATCATGATGGAGCTCCAGGATGCTGATTGCGCCGAAGCAAGCCTGATGGTCTTGCAGGGTGTAGCCTCATATTACCCGATTGGTGTATTCCGGGAGGCTATCGTAAAGCCGGTATATCATAATCTGAGAAAGGGCGGAAGCTTTTTCTTCGATTTGCAGCTGAATCATATCTCCTATGAATGGAGTGTGAAGGTGTTCGGTTGGCCGGAGATGGAGTTGCCGGAAAAAGCGTCTGATGTGATTGATGTAATCCAGATAATGCGAACTGCGTTGTGGAACGAAGGAATGAAGTTCGAAGCGACTTACATGCTCGATAACTACAATGCGTCACCACTTTCGGTAATGGTGTTGTTCAAAAAAATCTAAATACCCCTCTTAAAGGCTCGTGAATCGCGAGCCTTTTTTGCGTGTTTTTATGAATGCTTGTGGTATAATGTTCTTATAAAAGGAGGTGATTTTAAGTGCATTTGTTGTATATTTTGGTAATAATTGTCGCAGTTTTGACAATTATGGCGGCTCTTGCCTTGGTGCTAGGTAGTCCTAAGGGCGAGAAGACGCGAAGTTTGTGGTTCTTAGCGGCGGCGACTGGTGCGGCTATTTGGGGAATGTCGATCTCGGTGTTCTTGTCGCTCAAAAATGGCGAGGTACAGCAAATGAATGCACCTTATCTGATTGCCGGGATTTATGGTGGTGCGATTTTGATGGATGTGGCACTACTCGGATACATATCTTGGAAGTATAAACTCGGAAAAGTTGTGACTTCTTTGTTTGCAATTGCTGGAATTGTGCTTTTTACCCTGTTTATGTATGACCCTTCGATGCTTCATTCGTCAATTAACCTGTTGAGCGCGGGAAATTCGATTACGATTGATTTTAGTAGAGGCTTCTATGTAGCCTATGCGCTGTTTTTCTGTACAATTACACCGGCGTTTTGTGGATTCTTAATTTATCAGATTAGGCACGAGAAGAGTAAACAGGCTCGCAAGGGGTTGTGGTTCTTCTTGATTGGGCTCTCGGTAGCTGGGTTTCTATCATTGATATTTGATATTATTCTACCACCATCGCGATATGATTTGATATGGGTCGGGCCATTGACAATCGGGCTTGTGATTATTGGGTTTTATTATGCGATTTTGAGGTTCAAGATGATTACTTTGAACGCAAACTGGCTCAGAGTGATGTCCTACATTGTCGTAATGGGAAGTGCGATGATTGTGTACCTTCTGATATTCCATTTGGTTTTCTCGGCGTTATTTAGGATTTCTAATCCTTCGTTCCAAGTAATTCTACTGAATTTCATCATGATTGCGATTGTCTTGCTTCTTACGCCGGCGATTTCAGAGATTTTCGCGTTGGCTAAATCGTGGATTATGACAAAACAGATTAATATCGCTTATATTGTGAAAAAGATTACAGCGTTGAATCGCAAACAGATTGATCTTAAGGAAATGGCTGGATTCTTGGCGGAGCATATGCATTTTAATGATGTGGGATTCTTAGTGAATGGACGCTTCTATGGTTCTGATGATTTCCGGATGACAGCTGCTTCACTTGAAGAGATTGAGAAATTGAAGAAGCCAGAGCATGGTATTTGGCAAGATGTGCCTAGCACACAGGACGTACGCGAAGCGGAAATCTCGCGAATTGGGGTGCTGACCAATGCTAAGGGTGACGTAATTGGGCAAATGATTATTGGTAAGCCGGTGTCGAGGACGACTTTGAGTCGAGAGGATTTGACCGAGATTGAGATGATTACAAATTTAATGGCGGTAGTGATTGAGAATGGTAGCCGCAGGTCTTAGACAAACTAAACTGACAATCCTGCTCTCACTAAATGCGGCTGCTATTTTGATTGCCGGAGTGCTAATTGCGGGTGCAATTCTGCTGAACGGCGGGATGGATTTCAAGGTGGTGGGTGAACGGAGCGATGACGTATCAGAAACAATTGAAACGCCTGAGCTGATTGATGCCGAAAGTAATTCGGCAGCCTCTTTGACGGATGCACAAAAAGCATATGTAACATCGGTACATACTGTAAATGGGGTGGATTCAACACCAGTGCCAGAGGGTGAACTCTGGGGTGAGGAAGGAATCACAATGTATGAGACAGCAGATTTTGATATTTGCGTAGGAGGAGATTTGTCAGATTTAGGTGAAATGTATTGGCAGACTAGTAATCCAGATGTGATTTCTGGGTTCTATACTGGGGCGCGGACTTGGCTAGGATACTCGTCAGACACATGTCGATTCCCTCTCGTGACCGGAATCGGCACGACTACAATTACGGCTGGTACCTATGATGGTACACGGCGTGACTCAATTGTGGTAACAGTGGTAGAATCACCAAAGCTAAGGTGGGAATATGAGGTACTGTCTTTGGTCAATCAAGAGAGGGTGCGAAATGGACTAGAGAAATTGACCTGGGGTGACACTTGCGCGGATGCTGCAGAATTAAGGGCTCGTGAACTGGTGGCAAATTATTCCCATACTAGGCCAGATGGATCGTCGTGGGATACGGCTTGTGATGCACCGGATAAGAATGCCAAGTACGTGGAAGGCGAGAATTTGGTAGTAGGGTCTTCGGCAGTATCGCCAGAAACCACTGTGGCGGCATGGATGAATTCGGAAGCACACCGCGCGAATATTTTGAATCCCAATTTCACAAAACTGTCGGTGGGGTATTATTTCGATGCGAATACACATTATAAGACACATTGGTCACAGTATTTTGCGAATTTTTAGGTGTTATAATTAAAGTATGATTAGGATTGTGTGTGGGGGGAAGAAAAATGCAGGGTGGGCAATAGAAGCGTGTGCTGAGTATGAAAAAAGGCTTCGGAAGCCGTACGATACACATTGGGAGTTTTATGATGAGGATAAACTAATTGCTCGACTTGAGAAGTGGCCATTTGATAAGGCTTCTTGTTATGTGATATGTTGCGATGAACGTGGTAAAAATATATCATCGGGTGAATATTCTAAGATATTAGAGCGGGCGTTTGTAGGAGGACGTGAGGTGGTTATATTGATCGGCGGTGCTTATGGTTTCCCTGAATTTGTACGAGAGAAGGCAGATTTCGTGTGGAGTTTTTCTAGACTGGTGTTTCCTCATATCATGGCGCGAATAATTACGCTGGAGCAAACTTACCGCGCTTCGCAGATTGCGATGGGTGGGAAGTATCATCACGAGTGAAAAAGGGGCTGATCTAGGATCTTTGGAATTAACATAAATATAGTTTTATTAATACATGGGACGTTGGTTAAAGATGTAGTCGGAGAGGCGATGCATGAGACGGCGCATAACATCGAAAATAAGGAGGCCGACGGCGAGAACAATGCCGAGGACAATAAGTCCGTTCTGCGTAAGGAAGACAAATTCGAAGAAGTCACGAATAAGCGGGATGGCGAAGGCGGCGGCCATGATACCAATAACGATAAGGAGGAGACCAGCACGGAGTTTATTGAGGGGACGAGAAATCCAATAGATAAGAATGAGATCAATGGTGAAAGTAATAAGCACTGAAATGGTGGTGAGTTCGGGGTGAGAAAAACCTTGAAGATGAGAAATGACAGAGAGGGCAGCCATACAAATAGATACAGTGAGACCGATTGGGAAGGAGTAAGTGAGGATGTTTCTAGTGAAGCGATTTTTGATACGGTCGGTGTTGTGCTCAAGTGATAAGACGAGGCCTGGAAAACCGATACAAGTAAAGTTTAGAAGGCTCATTTCGATAGGAGTGAAGGGGTAGTTGAAAGGGAGGAAGACAAAGACCACAGCGAGGATGCTGGCGTAGACGGTCTTGGCTAGAAAAAGGGCGGTGGAACGTTCAAGGTTGTTAATAGATTGGCGACCTTCATCAATGATAGCTGGAACGGATTCGAATTCGGAGTTCAAGAGAACTAATTTGGCGGAGCGACGAGCGGCATCAGAACCTTCGCCTATTGCGATAGAACAATCGGCTTCTTTCATGGCGAGTATATCGTTGACGCCATCACCGGTCATGGCAACAGTATTTCCCTGTTTCTTGAGAGCTTGAATGAGGTGTTTTTTCTCGGTGGGGGTAACGCGAGTGAAGATGGCGTAGTCACGAACGAGTTGGTCATAGTCGTGGGTTTTCTCAGAAGAGAGTTCGAAACCGCGAAGGTCTTTTACTCCGACTTTTTTTGCGATAGCGGTAACAGCATTAAGATCGTCGCCAGAAATAATCCTCGGAGTGATATCATTGTCATAGAAATACTGGATGATTTTTTTCGCAGTGGGACGGATTTCGTCTTCAAGGAGCACATAGCCTAAGAGTTTCTTGTCTTTGGTTACAGCAATTATGCGGTAGGAACCGTCGAAATCGGGTTTTTTGTCGGTGAGGATTTCGGTAGCACCCATGAGGTAGGTGGCCTTATTAGTGACAACACCAGAGTATTTGCGGTCGCTGGAGAATGGGATAATTTCCTTGATTTGCTCTGTGGGCTCAAATTTGGCCGTTTTTAACAGTTTTTGGCGTAGGGCGGTACTAGTCGCGGTATCGGTGTCTTGGGCGTCTAGAATAAGCATTAGTGCGTTCTCAAGGGCATTTTCTGTATGAGGTTTTACTGGTGCGAGCTGATGAACTTTCATTTTGCCGGTAGTAAGGGTGCCGGTCTTGTCGAGGGCGATAGTGTCGACACGAGCAAGAGTCTCGATGGAATAAAGGTCTTGGACGAGGACTTTCTTTCTACTCAAGCGGATAGTAGCGAGAGCTAGAATTGAGCTAGTAAGAAGGACGAGACCTTCGGGGATCATATTAATAAGGGCGGCGACAGTGCTAGTAACCGCAATTTCGGTGGTAGTGTTTGGGACGCGAAAACGGGCCCAGAGGACGAGCGCGCCGATGGGAATGAGGGCAAAACTGATGTATTTAACAATGTTGTTCATAATGGTAAAAAGTTTGGATTTGGCTGTTTTGATGGAATGGGCGTCTTGTTCGAGTTTATTGATGAAATTCTTTTTACCAACGGCGGTAGCGGTGGCTTTGCAGGTGCCCGAGACGATGAAACTACCAGAGGTGAGTTTGTCACCTTTTCGCTTGGTGATGTTTTCTTGTTCACCGGTAATGAAGGCTTCATTGACTTCGATACTTCCCTCTTCTATCTGGGCATCGACGATGACTTGGTCGCCAAGACTAAGAACAAGGAGATCACCATCAACTATCTGGTCGGCGGAAATTTGGCGAGGTTTGCCATTGCGAATAACGGTGGGTTGCTGCTCGGAAAGAATTCTAAGTTTGTCGATAGTCTGCTTAGCGCGGACTTCGTTGATGATGCTAATAAGGGTGTTGGCAATGGCAATTAGGACAAAAAGGAGGTTCTTGTAAGCACCAACAGAAATAATCATGAGAGCAAGAATGAGATTGACGAGGTTAAAGATAGTAAGGGTGTTTCGAAGGACAATCTTAGGGAGGGTGTTTTTGGTTTTATCTGGGGTACGGTTAACTTTGCCTTCGGAGATTCTCTGATTAACCTGCTTTGTAGTGAGACCTTGTAGATTCATAAGGATATTGTAACATGGTTTGAGTAGGTTTAGGAGTGTTTGAGTTTGGCGAGGAGTTGGTGGGACTTATAGAACGGCTGGTTGATGCCAAGTTCGTAAGAACCGATGAGTTCGACAACGTGGCCGTATTTGGTGTCGAAGCCTTTTTTAAATTCGTAAATGCCGTCTAGTTCGCCGTTTTTGGGAAGGCCGTGGATGCCATAAAAGTTGTAACGTTTAAATCTGTGTTCAGCAGCATATTTGATAATATACCATTGAATGGCATATTGGGCGTTGTATTCTTTCATGTACTGTTCGTCACTGCCGGAAAAGAGGTAAATAGCCTCGTCGCCATAAAGCATAAACATGGCGGCTGACAATGGGATGTCGTTGGTTTCTGCAAGGAGGAATTTGATTTCGCCTTTATCGTGGAAGAGGTCGTACATCTGTTCGTAGTAGCTCAGAGGGCGATCGGTAAAATTGCGGCGCTTAGAGGTGGATTCAGTAATTTGCTTCAAGATAGGAAGTTCTTCCCTATTCAGTTCGCGAACGGTGACGCCGGCTTTTTCGGCTTTCCTGATATGGTTCCGAGTGTTGCGCTTAAGATCGGCAAGAAGTTGTTCTTCGGTGCGATTCTTTAGGTCCATGACGAAGAGGTACTTAGGCTGAGTGGATTTGGTTGGCTTGAAGCCGTTCCTAGCAAGATTATTAATGGCGTCCTGATGGTTAAAACCTTTTGTGACCTTGTTGCCGTCACGATCGCGCTCAACTAATTCGTAATAAGGGTCGATATGCAAGATGTAGCCGTTATGAGATTTGATGTACTTGGTGAGATTTTTGAAAAAGAAATTAGTGAGTTTACTATCTTCCAGGTCTAACAGGGGTCCGCCAGGGGTGAGAAAGGTGGATTTTCCTAGAAAGGTGGGTTTAGCGACCAGCATGGTGGCAGCTTTTAATTCGCCGTCTACTTCTACACCTAAATAATAGGGTGTCCAGCCGTTTTGTTCTCTTAATTTGGCAATTTCGGGTGTTTGCATGAAAGATTTGTATGGTGAATCAGCGGCGAATTTGGCAAATTCGGTGGGTTCTAGTGTGATAAAATTCATTTGGCTCCTTGCTTAGTTTTGAATAGTTTATGGTCCAGTTTGAGGAAGTCCACAAAATCGGTGACAGATTTGATATCTTGGCTTACTTTGCTGATTTCTTTGGCTTCATCAATTCGTCTTAATGGGTTAGGTGGCTCGAAGGCATCGCTGCGATCATCAATTCCTACCGATAATTTGTTGTCTATAAAGCAGAGAAGGAGTTTGCCCTTGTGGCTATTGCTGAGTTTTTCTATATTATCGATAAAGGCGGGGTCGAGGATGTAGAATGCCTCAAAGCCATCTTCGGCGTAGACTTTAAATTTACGATTAAACGTTGGGGATTCAGTTGAGATTTGTTCGATCGTACGTTTGGTTGTCGGGCTGATAGATGGTTTTTTCCTGGCTGTAAAGTGTTTATCGACTACTTGGAGACGAAATGAAAATGGTTTGGGGAATTCAAATATCATCCAGCGACCTTTGAAGATTGTAGTGTAAGTGTCTCCGTCGGAGTCAGAGCGGCGAACCTGAATATGCACATCAGCCTGCGATAAGGCAACATCGTGATATTTTCCTGAGAAATAATCGTTTGAACTGTAGACATTACCGGTATTAACCATGCCAGTATACTTAAGTGCTTCGATAGGCATCCCGGCGTTATGGTCGTAATAGATATCAGTGAATATTTGTTTTAAACTGCGTTCAACAAAATATGCCTTGTATAGTTTTTTATATACTTTGCCATCTTTATGCATATAAATCGCAAACACAATTAATATGGTAGACACAATGAACATTCCAACACCAAACAACATCGTGAGGCCCATAAAGACCGACGTTCGGTTAACAAAAGATTGATTACCTAAAAATAATAGCACAAAGGTGCCCGCAAGAATTGCGAGTGTTATTACTATTGCGATTATGATTTTCTTAGCGCACCTTTGTCTCGCACTCTCCAATTGCTCTAAATCCATAATTTGATTATAGCATATTTAGTTTAAGCGTGACGGCGAATACGGTTGGCGGAGCGAGCGAGTTGATAAAGTTTATATTTGGTCGGCTTTAAGACGATATCGTAGGTGCCGGCGTAATCTTGCTCGTATCCGGCGAAAGTTTTCTTGAAGTTGGTGAAGCCTTTCCAGGGGTGGTCGTCGGGAGCGCCTTCGGGAGCAATACCCCAGAAATCAAATGTTTTTAAAGCCTTGGCTTTGGCGTCTAAGATTAGCTGAATCGTGAGGATTCCGGTAGCGTGTAATTTCCTGCCCTGGTCGTTCTGGGCGCCTTGGAGATTGTATCTAGTAGTTTCGTCATCGAAAACGAGACCTGCGGCGATGATTTCTTCTTGGTTAGTCTCGGCGTCTAGGTATTTTACGAGATAAAGTGTGGCAAAGGGCTGTTTTAGTTCGGTTTTGAGATAACCCTCTGAGAATGTACTAATTCCCTTTTCGTTAGCAAGTGCTTTTTGAAGAGAGAGAAGATGCTTGATATCGTCTGGATTATGGCTCTTAGTAATAGTGATCCCCTTTTTATCGGCCGATTTATAATAACGAAGAAGTCGGGATGGCAATTTCTGCTTCAATTCTTCATCAGTACACGAGAGGTCAAGCAGCCAGGTTTCTTTGGGGTTAAGATCGTGAGATTTCTTGGTGTTTCTTGGTGCATATGATTTAAAACTGGCGTCACTTGGTTCAATTCGGATAAATATGGCGTTATGCTCATTTGCAAGGTTTTTAAGTGATTCTAGGGCAGCAGTGAATCCTGTTATGTTTTCAAAACAGGGGCCATATGGACAATATAGGTAATTCCCTGTTGGTGTATGCTTCAGGATGGCCAAATAATGATAGTTTGATGCTGTTTTAAAATAGCTTTGCTCTCCTAAATCATCTTGAAGAGTTCGCCAAGATTCTGATTGTGTAATTGGAATATTCATTTGCTATTATTATAACATTTTTTGGCCATAAAATGCTTAAGAATTTGTAATTTTACCATTTTACTTCAAATCTGTTATGCTTTCCGATTACCCTGTTAGTTTCAGCACGTGGATATATTTGACGGCTTATGCTTAAATATTTTCTGCTTATGACAAACAAACCGTCATATTTCAAAGCGGTCTCTATAATCGAGATTAGCTGTTATTCCCTTTTTGCTGGGAAAACCGGAGGATTTTGCATTCGTACTTTTGCCTAATTCCTACCTTACGTCCAATTCTCGGTTGCTAAATCTCCCAACTGTCGGTTGACCTTCAGTTGTTGATTTGATTTTAGCGCGAGCAGAATTGGTTGTCAAGTCCGGTTGCTAAGTTATGCGGTTGCTAGACATAAGGGAATTAGCTCTATTGTCGTTACGCTTAGTGTGGATAAAGTCTGCGAATAAAGTGTACTGCTTGTGTATAACTTAGGGAGCTACTAGGGAATTGTGGTACAATTATTTCATGGCTTATATCAGAAAATTTAAGACAACTTCTGGAGCGACTGGCGTGCAGGTGTGTTACAAAGAAGGGGACCAAGTAGTGCGTACTATCCATGTGGGATCCGCTTCTTCAGAGGCGGGTTTGGCTAAGTTGATACGAAAAGCACGAAGAATTATCGATGCTGAAAAGGGAAAACCGATGTTTAATCTCGATAGGTTTAATAAATAATCTATAGGTTGACTTTATCTATTTTGTGTGTTATAATATTGGTCATTGTTGTTGCACTTTAAGAAGGAGGTGTTGTCTTGTTGGAAATCATTGTAAACCATGATACGAATTGTCAACCCGTGGAGGTTCAAGCCATAATAGAAGGCCTGAGAGATTTTTTGAGAGTTTTTCCCAGAAGAAAAATCAGGTACCTTGGTTCGGCTGCTGTGAAAGATGAAGTTTATCTTTCGGCTGATAGTTTCTTGAGATCTCCCCAGCGTTTCCCAAGACCGAGCCATGGCAGAAAGCAATATGATGGCAACAGCATCATAGCAGCCATGGAAAGGGAAGCGTCACTTTCCCGGGAGCAGCCTCTTCAGATTTTCGTTACATCTGAAGATTTACTCCCTTCGTCACACCGAGTAAACGGTCACAGATATTCTATGCGGGTTTCTTCCGGTCGGAATGCCGTAATTAGTGTTGCTAGGCTACGTCGTTTGTCCGACGAAGAACAGATTGCAGCAATTAAAACACTACTTTGGCAAGAGTTGGGGCGGATGTTGGGGGCTGCCCAATATCTCCGGATGTGCACAGAGCAGGGGCATGAAGCTTGCTGCCTGAATCAGTGTGCAATGATGCGTGCTACAGATGTAAGTAGTTACCTGGAAATCGCAAAGAGTATCAGAGAAAGAGGAAGAATATATTGTGTTTATTGTGAACATG
This sequence comes from Candidatus Saccharimonadota bacterium, assembly GCA_017433245.1. Lineage (GTDB taxonomy): Bacteria > Patescibacteriota > Saccharimonadia > Saccharimonadales > Saccharimonadaceae > Nanosyncoccus. Next base: position 12,390 of record JAFRHO010000011.1, read on the forward strand.
ATATAAATTTTTCTTCAATCTAAACATAAGAAGCGCTGCATTTGGCAGCGCTTTTTTAAATATACTCAATTTGCTGTTTGAGATGAGCAATGAGTTTTTCTTTCTCTTTGATTTGATTTTGGGTCTCCTTAACAAGGTGAGCCGGAGCCTTTTCGACATAATTCGGGTTCCTAAGACGAAGGTTGAGGGCGTCCAACTCGCGGCCGACTGATAGGACGCGGTCGGTGAGGGTTTCTTTATACTCTTTGATGACTTTCTCAGGAGCGTCAAGATAGAGTTCGTGGTTGGCAAGAGCCAACCTGAGGCCTCTAGGAGTGCCATTAAGGGAATTAATAGTCGGTACCTTGCTGAGAACTTTAATAAGCATCTGGTTGTCCTGCACAAGGCTGTCATTGTCGTATAGTAGGCCGTATTTTTTGCCGTTATTGGTGCCTCCTAGGGCTTGTAAGGTGCCTCTAGTCTCAGACACGATAATTCTTATGTTTTCAAAGCCCTCGGCGCTGATGGGGTCATATTTGAGCCTGGCGGGCCACTTGGCCGTGGCAATGAAGCCGTCGGTCCAAGATAGATTCTGCCAAATCGCTTCAGTAACAAAAGGGGCAAAGGGGTGGAGGGCGATAAGGAGAGTCTCAAGTGTTTTCTTTAACAGGGGTACGTTCTTGTAAATTTTCTGAGATTCGAGAAACCAATCGGCATATTTGTCCCAGATGGTTTGATATAACGCGTCGACTGCTTCGGCGAAACGATAATTCTTCATATCTTTCTCAATTTGCTCTAAACAGTCGTTAATTTCGCGACAAATCCAGTCTTCGCCCATGTTCTCAGTGGTGTAGTCCGGTTTCGGAATGCTAACTTCTGATTCTTCTCCCCTATCCTCATCGACGAGGGATTGGATGAAGCGGGAGATGTTCCAGAGTTTGTTACAGAGATTGCGACCGCTAATAACAGAGTTCTCACTGAAAGCTTGGTTCATACCTGCGGAGCGACCACGGAGAATGCCGAGGCGGAAAGCGTCAGAGCCATACTTAGTGACGAGGTCCATTGGGTTAATGACGTTGCCCTTGGATTTGCTCATCTTCTGACCATGTGCATCGAGGACAAGACCGTGGAGGTAGACATCTTTGAATGGGACTTCTCCAGTGACATAGAGGCCCATCATAATCATTCTAGCAACCCAGGCAAAGAGGATGTCGGCACCAGTTTCCATGACATTTAGAGGGTAATATGGGTTGAAGTTTTCTTCGGTCCAATCTGTGCAGACGATGGGCCAGTGAGAACTCGAGAACCAAGTATCGAATGTGTCTTCGTCGCGGACGTAGCGTACGCCGGCTTTTTCGATTTCCTTAAGATTGGTGCGGCGATCGAAAACCCAATCTGGTTCATCACTGGATTCGTAGTCTACTTGATGGAACATCGGAATAGCAATACCCCAAGGGATTTGGCGAGATATATTCCAATCTTTTAGGTTTCCTAGGTAATTGATAAGAACTTTCTTCTTACTTTCAGGATGGAATTTGATTTCATCGTTCTCGAGGTGTTCGATGGCGACTTTGGCCAACTTCTCAACGTCGACAAACCACTGCTCTTTCAGAGTAGGTTCGAGGACGGTGCCACATTTGTAGCAGTGGGCTACAGAGTGGACGATTTTCTTCTCGCCCCTTAATAGCCCTTGCTCTTCGAGGTCTTTCAATACTTGCTTGCGACACTCAGCGGTGGTGAGGCCATAATACTTCTCGGGGACGTTAATCATCTTACCAGATTCAGAAATGACCTGAATACGTTCTAGGTTGTGGCGTTCGCCAACTTCGAAGTCATCGAAGTCATGAGCGGGCGTGATTTTTACGGCACCAGTACCATACTCGGGGTCAGCGTGCTCATCGGCGATGATGGGAATCTCGCGGTCTGTCAGAGGTAAGTGGACGGTTTTACCGATACGATCTTTGTAGCGTTTGTCCTCAGGGTTCACGGCTACAGCGACGTCGCCAAAAAGAGTCTCTGGCCTCGTGGTAGAGACAATAATGTCGTCGTAAGCGATGTCCCAGAGAGTGCCTTTTTCATCTTTATGTTCGACTTCGATATCAGCGAAAGCAGTCTGGTGCTTGGGGCAGAAGTTGACGAGTTTTTCACCGCGGTAAATCATACCGTCGTTCCACATTTTCTCGAATGTGGTGTAGACACGGTCGATGACGTTTTCGTCTAGAGTAAAGGTGAGGTCATCCCAAGAACAGGAGGCGCCGAGAGCACGGAGCTGAAGCTCCATATTGCCGCGTTGCTCAGCGACAAAATCCCAAACGCGAGCATAGAGTTCATTTCTGTCGAATTCGAAGCGGGTGTGGCCTTGAGCTTCGAGGTTACGTTCATAGACGACCCACGTTTCGAAGCCGGCGTGATCGGCGCCTGGAATATACCAGGTAGAAGCACCGCGTAGGCGGTAGTAGCGAACAAGAGAATCTTCGAGGGCAATAGTGAGGCCATGACCGATATGAAGGTTGCCGTTGGCGTTTGGTGGTGGCATAACGATTGAGTAAGTATCGGGATGGTTTTCTTCTAGCCTATCGTCCACGCCGTTACCGTCGTCGTCGACAGGGACAGTGGAGACAGTGGGCGCGAAAATGCCGCTAGCTTCCCATGCGGCGTAAATATCTGATTCGTATTCCCCCGGTTCGTAACTCGATGCAAATTTCATTTTATCAAAAATCCTCTTTACTCTTATTAGAATAATTATACCACATGAGGGGGTTGAGACTAAGAATTGCTATGAAATAGAGTGCCGCCCCATTCTACTGCAGTAAAACCGGAGCGAGTTGGAGCTTCGGGGAGAATTTGTTCTTTGACAGGAATAGGAGCGTTGAGAGGGGTCGCAACCATGTAGACACGGAGGTAGCGTTAGGGGTTGGGGTAATTTGTAGTGGTATATAATCCTCAATTTATGTTAATTGTGGTATTCGAGCTGGCTACGGATTTGTTCGAATTCGTCTTCAGTGAGGTCGAGGGTAGTGCCATATTTCCAATTGGGGTCGATAGGCATGAGATGAACGTGAGCATGGGGGACGTCAGTACCAACAACTTTCCAGATGACGCGGGCGCCAAGTTGTTTTTCCATGTGCTGACTAAGCTTCTTGACAGTCTCCATGAGTGCATGGAAGTCTTCTTCGGAGAGGTCATAGATTTTGTCGACCTCAACCTTTGGCACGACTAGAGTGTGGCCCTTGGTTTCCGGATGGATATCGAGGAAAGCAAAGGTTTTGTCGTCTTCGTAGATTTTATAACAGGGGATATCTCCAGCAATGATTTGGGCGAAAATACTACTCATGATGCGGCTCCTTTTTTACTTTATGCTTTTTGATACACTGATGATAGATTTCGGTAAAGATAAAAGCAAAAATGACAGCGCCGATGACGTCTATTAAAGTATGCTTGTTGGCCATAATACGGCCGGTGGCAGTCAGAGAGGCCAGGATTAGAAAGAAAATTTCGATGACAACACGGAAAGATTTGGATTTGATGTATTTGGGAAGTGCAGTGATGACTACAAAAAAGATAGTGGCGACCACCATGACATGAGTGGAGGGGAAGGAAGGTTCACCGGAGCTATCTGGGCGAGTAGGCATCAGACCTGGGGAAAGGTTTGGCAAGAGCTTGTCGCAGACGAGGTAAACAATAAGCATCAAAACAAGCGGAATTGGCATATATAGGAGCTGTTTGTCTACTTTCTTCAGGGAACCGCGTGAGATCCACTGAATTATTCCGAGCACCACAAAAACAGCGAGTACTGCGAAAGATGATATTAAAATGACGTTTGTAATTTTTTCCCATTCCATAGTTTGATTATAGCATATGTTTGATGTTGTCAATAGTTTTACAATAAGCGGTTTGATGGAGTGGTTGGCTGAATAAAGAAATATGATAAAATGAATGCATGAAGGTTTTTACGATAAGACATGGGCAGACGGATTGGAATCTGGCATGCCGAATTCAGGGAAGGACAGATGTGCCACTAAATGCGACCGGTAGAGAACAGGCAGAAGAAGTACGCAAGAAGATAGCAGATTTAGAGTTTGATATCTGTTATGCATCACCCCTTGCACGGGCGGCGGAGACGGCCAGGATTGTGGTGGACGAAAAATGCGAGATTGTTTATGATGAGCGCTTAGTGGAGCGATATTTTGGGGATTTTGAAGGGAAAGTGGCAAAAGATTATAAGTGGACTGGGTTGCTAAAAGGTGATTTGTATGACCGAAGAATGAATATATCGGAGGGAGGAATGGAGTCGATTAAAGAACTTTTGGCACGTTCGCGAGAATTCTTGGACTGGCTACTAACCACACACGATGCTGATGCGAGAATCTTAGTAGTGGCACATGGAGCATTCTTGAAGACTTTGCATTACAACATCATTGGGTATGATGATGATACGGACTTTTACGATTTCTATTTGAAGAATGGGGAAGTAGTAGAATACAACATATAAAAATAAAGACCTCACGGTCTTATTTTTGTATGGTATGCCCGACAGGATTCGAACCTACGACCTTTTGCTCCGCAAGCAAACGCTCTATCCAGCTGAGCTACGGGCACATATGTGGATGTTGTGATTTTATTCGCGACATCCACCTAGAAATTAAATGAGCATCACCGTGAAGGTGACGATACTATTATACCACATTTTGGCGGATTGTTGTGAAAAATACTTTTTCTTATGAGCGAGTTTGCGCCTGAGATTCTTTAGATTCACGTGGGCGCGATTATAACACCTATGGTTTGGTTTTGGTGAAAATATGGTATAATTACAGGTGGAAGCGTGGCCGAGTGGTTGAAGGCGCACGACTCGAAATCGTGTGGGCGCTTTAGGCGTCTCGAAGGTTCGAATCCTTTCGCTTCCGCCAATAGAATTGATTTCGTTAAAAAAGCCCCGGAAGGGGCTTTTTTGGTTGTTTAATGTTCGCTGAGGTATTCCTCGAGGGTGAGGTTTTCCTCTGTAATTTTTGTCGCAAGTTCGGAATTGTTGATATAGCGGAGATGCCATGGTTCATAGGCATAGCCGGTGATGTCTTCTTTACCTTCGAGATAGCGAAGAATGAAGCCGTATTTTGGTAATAATTCATGGATTTTGGCAAAATCCTCAACATCAGCAATCATGTCGTCGTTTTCACGGATTTCTTTGCCATCTTTGATAAGAAAGATGTCTACAGCAAGTCCGGTATGGTGTTCGGAATAGCCAGGGACAGCGAGATATAATTTACAGTATTCTTCACCGAGTTCGGGGTCGGCCGACCAAGCATCCCAGATTTCTTGCTGTTCCTCGACTGAGCGGTAGACGCTATCGAGTTCGATTTGGATGCCCTCGTCTAAGAGTTCGTCTCTTAGCTTTACAAACTGTTCATAAGCTTTATTCTCGATGGTATTTTCTTCACCGAGGCTGTTTTCGACAGTTTCAAGATGAACGACGTTCTCCCAGCCATCTGGTAACGCGTGAGTCTTGTTGACCAGAACTAGATAAGGGTCGTAGTCCTGTTCGCTTTCGAACTCGGTCTCGTCGGCGTTGGTCATAAGGCCCAAAAACAGTACTATGACAATGACACTCAAAACAACTTTTTTCATAAGGTGCGCTCCTTTCTCTTAAAACATAGATAGGGTAATGTTGCTATTATAACATTTTTGAACTTTTTTGTCTAGTTTTGCTTATGGTTAGGCGTTTTTAAGATGAGGTGAATTCTATGGTATAATAGAGGTAATAAAGAGGAGGTGACTGAGGTGACGGAGAATAGTACAGACACTAGAATTGAGATTTATCAGGGGGAAAATGGCGAAGTGGTTTTTGATGTTGATGTGGAAGCGGAGACGATTTGGGCGACACAGGCTCAAATTGCTCAACTTTTTGATGTAGCGCCACAAAATATTACGTACCACATAAAGAATGTCTACAGAGATGGTGAGTTGGATAATAGCGTAGCAGATGGCAAATTGCATCAAGGTGATACATCTAGTGCAAAAAATGTACAGGTCGAAAATCGAACTTGTAAAGAAATTTTACAAGTTCAAAATGAGGGTGGGAGAGTCACTAGGCGGCGTGTTAAAGTTTATAACTTAGACATGATTATTTCGGTAGGATATAGAGTAAACTCGAAGAAGGCAACAAAGTTTCGGATATGGGCTACCTCTGTACTGCGACGGTATTTAACCAATGGCGTGGTGGTGAATCAGCGTAAACTTCTCGTAATGCGGGAGAAAGAAGAGTTGAAGAAATTGCACGACGTTGAGGAAATGATGGCACTAGTGAGGAGGCTCACAACCCGGAACGAATTGGATGCTGGAGAGGCAAACGGAGTACTGGAAGTGATTTCAAAGTATGCAGGGAGCTTTAAAACCCTAGAAGAGTATGATGACGGGCATATCGATCTGTCGTTTATGGGGTCAAAGCGAAAGAAGGGGAGGGAATTAACCGTAGAAATGTGTACTAGGGCCGTAGAACAGCTGCGAGAGAGTGTAGGGGGTTCGGATTTGTTTGGGAAACAGCGAAGTGGAAGTTTCGAAGGGAGCCTGGTAGCGATTTTTCAGAGTTATGACGGGAAGGAACTGTACCCAAGCGTGCAGGAGAAGGCGGCAAATCTGTTATATTTCGTGATTAAAGATCACCCGTTTTATGATGGAAATAAACGGATTGGAGCGCTGCTATTTGTGTTGTTTTTAACGATTAATGACTGTCATTTGACGGAGAGCGGGGAAACAAAGATATCAGATCAGGCGCTGACGGCGATAGCGCTACTGATTGCAGAGAGCGAGCCGAAAGAGAAAAACTTGATTACAAGTCTGGTGTGTAAATTATTACAGTGATAAAATATGATATAATGGAGGTATTATGGTAGAACAGGGAAAGAACAAGCCAAACAAAAACGGTGGACTAAAACAGAAGCGTCAGAAATTGAAGGCAAAACTCCTGAAGTCGTATTATGGTAATCCGACGAAAGATATGAAGTTGATTGCGATCACCGGCACAACAGGGAAGACTATTGTAGCGCATTATGTACATGAAATCCTCAAAGCCGTAGGGGAACAGGTGGCAGTACTAGCGTCAGAGCAGCCGTTTAAGATGGGGATGTTGCATAAATTCTTGTCTGATGCATGGAAAGCAGGGGCGAATTACGTAGTGGTTACAGTGCCAGCTGAAGGGCTCCGAGATAACATTTTCTATGGCCTACCAGTGGAAGTAGCGGTGATGACAAATTTCGTTACAGCAGGACTGCACGATATGGAACCCGGTGAGTATATCGATTGTGAAAAAACCCTGTTTGATATGAAGCCGGAAATCGTAGTACTAAATAGTGATGATTTGAATTATAGTACTTTTGCGGAGTTTAAGGGCAAGGCTAAGACAGTGACTTTTGGTCAGAGTAGTTCAGATGTAAAGATATTGAATTCGAAATTATACCCGAAGGGAACAGAGGCGACTTTGTCGATTGCTTCAGACATTACTTCTGTGGCGACTTTCGTAGTGGGGGAGCCAGCGGTTTCTTATATGGCTTGTGCGGCAGCAATTGCTTATGGATTAGGGATTGAAGAAAAGTTTACGGTGGATGGTATAGCTAATTACGAGATTTAAGGAGTTTTTCTGCTACTTCTATATCGTTGAAATCATGGGGGCCGTCGGCACGGAGGATGGTTTTTTCGTGGCCTTTTCCGAGGATGAGGACGAGGTCACCTTTCCCAGCCTTATCGAGGGCGAGTTTAATGGCTTTCTCGCGGTCTAATTCCTTATAGAGGTCCTTACCTAGGACTTTACCGTGTTTTTCGGCGCCTTTGATGAAGGCGGCGGCAATCTTCTCGGGGTCTTCGTCCCTGGAATCATCTTCGGTGATGATGACGATATCAGAGTATTTGGCGAGGATGGCGCCTCTGATAGGGCGAGTGGAAGGGTCGCGTTGACCTGCGCCACCGTGAACGGAAATGATTTTGCCTTTGTGTTCACGGACGGATTCGAAGACTTTTTCGAGGGCATCAGGGGCATGGGCGTAGTCGACGATAACCGTGAATGGTTGGCCTTTATCGATGATATTCATGCGACCCTCGACATTATCCAGTGCTTTGATACCAGATTCGATTTGTTCATTGGTGAGTCCAAGTTTCTTGCCGACGAGGACGGCGGCGAGGGAATTATAGACGTTAAATTTGCCAGGGATGTTGGTCTCAATATTTATATCATCATATGAATAATTTACGCCAGAAACAGTAAGTTTTACGTTTTTTGCGCGATTTTTGCCGTTATTTATACCATATGTGATATAATTTCTGGCTAGACCAGCGTAATACTTAGTGGCGGGGTCGTCGGCATTTAAGATACTGAATTTGGCTTTCTTGAAGAGTTTGCCTTTGGCCTTGCGATAATTGTTGATGGTCTTGTGATAGTCGAGATGATCATGGGTGAGATTGGTGAAAACGGCAATTTCGAAGGGGATACCAAGGGTACGAAATTCAGCTAGGGCATGAGAAGTGACTTCGAGCACGAGAAATTCGGCTTTCTGGTTGACTATCTCGCGGATACGGTTGTTTAGGGTGATGGCGTCGACAGTAGTCATGTGATTTAGTTCGGGTTTGAGTTTATCTACACCGTAGGCTACTGTAGTCATGAGACCGGTTTTGTGGCCAGCGCGGTTAAGCATCTTCCAAATCATAAAGCATGTCGTGGTCTTACCATTGGTCCCCGTAACACCGATAACACGGAGTTTGTGAGCAGGGAAGCCGGTTTTGACGTTGGCAGCAATAGACTGGGTGTAATGGTAGGGAAGAACGGCTTTGTTGTAGAGAGGGAATTTACGAAGAAGTGCTTTCATAGTCTACCGATAGTGTTTAAGTGATTCGATTGGGTTGCGCGAGGCGGCTTTGATGGCAGGGTAAATACCAAAGAGAATTCCAACAACAATAGTGGTGAGGAAGGTGATGGCGATGATTTCCCAACTGATATAGGGAGCAAATGGAGTGATGGTGGAAAGAAGGAAGGCAAGGGTGTAACCAAGGAGAAGGCCCATAACACTACCGGAGAAGGAGAGGATGAGGGATTCAAAGAGGAATTGCATAAGAATGTTGCGGCTGGAGGCACCAACAGCTTTTCTGATACCGATTTCACGATTGCGCTCGGCGACAGAAACAAGCATGATATTCATAACACCGATACCGCCGACCACTAGAGAAATAGCAGCGACAGTAGTTAGCATACCAGAAATAATATTGAAGAGGGAACTGGCAGGATGAGTGATTTCATCACCATAGATAATTTTGAAATTACTGTCACCGTGTTTTTGTTCGACGAGGGCCTTGGTGAGTTTATCTGCAAGTTCAGCCATACCATCGGTGTTAGCGGCCTTGATATTGATTTGCTGAATCTGCGTGGAACCGGTGATTTGACCCAGGCTTTCGACATCCATAATAAGAGTATTATCGAAATCAATATTGTCGAAACTGATGGATTTATTGATTTCGTCGAGAACCCCGACAACCATGAACTTTTCGCCCATAATAGTGACGGTCTTGCCGACGGTGCTGTTAATCGTGTTAAAGAGAGCAAGAGAGAGGGTGTGGCCGAGAACGACGGATTTCTCTTCGTTCTTTTCGTTTAAGAAGGCACCGAAGCGAAGAGGCAACTGCTCAATCTTGATAAAGTCTAGGTTGGTACCGAGGACTGGGGTGGAAGAGAGGGTGTTCTTCTCAGAACCTACAGTATTGACGGAGACAGCAATAGGAGCGACAGCGGCAACACCTTCGGTCTTGGCAATAGTAGAGACGTCTGAGACAGAAAGGGTAGATTTTTGAAAGGAGTTGGATGTGGTGAGCTCATCAATGATGTCCGTAACAGTATCCTTGGTAGAGTTTGGACGAACAACCATGAGATCATTGCCAAGGTCGCTGATTTCGCTTTTGACGAGGTTTGAAATACTTCCCATAAGCGAAAGAATCAGAATAATACTAGCAACACCAATAGCAATCCCGAGGCAGGTGAGAAACGAACGAGTACGATGCTCCTTGATGGCTGTACGGGCAAGTTTGTAATGAGTACGAAGCAATAATGGCATTAGTGTTTCCTCCGAGATTTTTTACGTTTTTTGGATTTGTGCTTACCGTCATCTGATGGTAGATTAATTTCGGGCTTGTGTTTCTTAATCTTGACAGAGACGGGTTGAGGAAGATTCGCATCAGCGACGGTCTTAACATCAGTATCAATTTGACCATCTAACATATGAATAACACGGGTGGCATAAACTGTTAGAGCGGGATTATGGGTAACCATAATAATAGTATTGCCTTCTTTGTGAATGTTCTTTAGCTCCTCCATGACTGCAAAAGAAGCCCTTGAGTCAAGGTTGCCAGTGGGCTCATCGGCGAGGATAATCTCTGGGCTACCAACAATAGCACGGGCGATAGAGACGCGTTGCTGTTGGCCGCCTGATAATTGATAGGGGAGATAGTATTCTTTCTCCTCTAGATTGAAGCGCTTGAGCACGGATGAAGCGTGTTTCAAGCGAGAAGTCTTAGTATAGCCGGTGTAAACTAGGGGGAGAGCAACATTTTCGATAATCGGTAAATCTTCAATCAGGTTGAAATTCTGGAAGACAAAGCCAATTTTCTTGGCGCGGAGCCTGGCCTGACGACGGGCTGGGATAGCAGCGACGTTTTCACCATTTAGGTAATAGTCACCATGGGTGGCACGATCTAGTAGCCCAATAATATCTAGTAAAGTAGTCTTGCCACAACCGCTGGGACCCATAATCATGATGAATTCGCCACGTTTAATTGTTAAATCAAAATCTTTGAGAGCGAAGGACTCGGTATCGCCATAGCCATAGCGTTTGGTTAGTCCTTTCAGCTCTATGATAATGTTTTCACTCACACCTTTTGCTCCGTTTGTTTTCTTGTCGTGGCGGAAAGGACAGGATTTGAACCTGCGAAAGAGTTGCCCCTTTACACGCTTTCCAAGCGTGCGCCTTAAACCGCTCGGCCACCTTTCCGTCTTATTAAATAGTGTAGCATGGATGGGGGGTAAAGTGAAGAGGGAAAATCGTGTTATTGGCAACTAAATATTTTATTTGAACAGCTCTAGACTGCTTTCTTCGCGGGACTTGTTTTGTTTGTAATTCTTACAAAACGAATCTGTCAAAAACAAAGAAACCTAGAGTTGTTCAATATATAATATGTAGTACCAAAGCTATGTTATGGTTTGTTGTGTTTTTTTATAATAACATGAGTTTAATAGTTTGAGGAGATTATTTACAAGAAAGTATGACGAGGTTTTCGATGTGAGGAGTGTGAGGGAAGAAATTGAAGGTTTTGACGTCGCCGATTTGGTAGTGGTCCAGGAGAATTTTGACATCGCGGGCCTGAGTGGCGGGATTACAGGAGAGATAGATGATTTTTGTAGGTTTGACCTCTAAGAGTTTTTCGATTAGTTTTTTGTCGCAACCGGAGCGAGGAGGATCCAAGATAACCGTTTGGTGGCTCTTAATATAACTAGTAACATTCTCTGATTTATCTAGTATGGTTGTAACATTATTCATATTATTGGTATTATTTAATAATTCACGGTATGCAGATTTATCACACTCTACTAAGGTGAGATGGTGGTCGGGGGCGACGGAGAGGCCGATGGTGCCGACGCCGGCGTAGAGATCTAAGACATCGTTGGTGGTGATGTGTTTCTTGATTTCGGTTAAGGCCATTTCGTAGACAGGGAGGTTGATTTGGAAGAAGCCGTTAGGTGAGTAAGAATAGGTATGGCCAAGTATAGTATCGGTGAGATTCTTAAAGGTTGGGTGGGGATGATGATTCTCGTAGAGGCCACCAGAGACTTCACCTTGTTGGTTGCACCTTAAAAGTAGGGATTGGTATTTGCGGGCTTCTTCGCCGCGGCGATTAAGGTCATCAATAATCTCTCGGGCACGCGCGAAGATTTCAGGGCGTTCGATGCTAGATTTTGTGATAGGTATTTTGCGGTGGGAACCACGCTCATGGAAGGCGAGATGGATTTTGTTGGTGTCGTGATCCCAATAGAGGGCGTATTCCATTTTGTTGCGGTAGTGGTAGTCTTGGTTGTCAGTGAAAATTTCAGGGAGGGGGAGAGTAATGTGTTGTTCGCGGAAGAGTTCTTGAACTAGTTCTCGTTTGAGTTGTAATTCATAATTATAATCAACAATTTGCCAGGGAGAGGTAGAGAGATAACAGTCATCCTCGGGTTCTACACGGTGTGGTGATGGGTGGTTGATTGTTGTGGCGATAGCTTCAGTGTAGTGGAATTTATTCTTGGTGACAGTATAATCTGCGACTTCTTCACCCGGAAGAGCGTTCCAGAAAAAAACTTTCTTGCCTTCCTGATTGGTGCCGAGGGCTTGGCCACCAGGGATAATCTTCTCAACTCTAATCATGTCAGTATTATATCATATAGATTCTACACTGGTGATGATGACCTGATTATCTTTGAAATTCTCAACGAGGCAACGACGGCGGGTTTCGTCCAATTCTGAGAAGACATCATCTAGAAGAATAATAGGTTTCTGGCCAAGGTTTTCTTCGATGAGGTTGGCTTCGATAAATTTAAGGGCAAGGATAATAGAGCGATTCTCACCACGCGAGGCGGTGGCGTCGGCGGATTGATGATTGAAACTAATTAGATAATCGTCGCGGTGGATACCAAAAGTAGTGTGGCCGAGGTAAATATCACGTTCGGTGTTTTGTTCGAGGGTTTTAAGGTAGGCAGACTCGGTGGGGGTTTTAACTTCGGTGGAATAATTGAGTTCAACCTCATCTTCGTTCTTAGCAATAGAGCGATAGGTGGGGGTGAGCCTGGAATTTATTTCTGTAGTATACTCTTGTCGTTTTTGACAGAGAAGAGAGCCGTATTTAGCGAGAAGGAGATTCCAGGAAAAAAGGGAATCTTTGGTGACCTGTTCAGATTTAAGAAGTTCGTTGCGCTGTTTGATGGCTTTATTGTATTTAGAGAGGCTGGAGTTATATTGCTCATCTAATTGACTATAAATATGATCAAAATAATCGCGGCGGCGGCCAGGGGAGTGACTGATAAGATTTAGATCTGATGGGGTAAAAAGGATTAGAGGGTATTTATGTTTAATAGGGAGGCGTTTGGATTTCTGGTCGGTGATAGTGAAGGTTTTTGATTTACCATCGTAGGTGGCGGCAGTAGTGGTGCCATTGGTATAGGTAAGTTCAATACGATAAAATTCAGTGCCGCGTTTAATAATATCTCGGTCGGTGGCGCGGAAACTTTTGCCTCTGGTTAAAATATAGATAGCTTCGAGGATAGAAGTCTTACCCCAACCATTGGGGCCAAGAATAAGAGACACTTCATCTTTACACTCCATCTGATAATGAGAGTGATTACGAAAATTGATAAGTGTGATGGATTTAATAATCATTTACTAAGTGGCATTATAATATGAATATATTTATCGTCTTTCTTACCATGGAGAACAATTGGTTTAACCCCGGAAGAAAATTCCATAGTGATGTTTGGAGTATCAAAAGCACTGAGGGCAGCAATAAAGAAGCGGGAATTGAGACGGGTGACACAATCTTTATCTACTTTGGTTTTGATTTCGGAATCGTTTTCACCAAACTCATTGGCAATAGAGCGAATAGAAAGGGTGTCTGGAGTTTTGGTTTCACAAATAATTGAACCATCTACAGAGCGGGCGAAAAGGGCAGCGAGTTTAGTGGTACGGATAGCTTCCTCTTGATTTAAATCAATACTAACATCATTATCTTTAGGAATAAGAGCTTGATAGTTAGGATAACTCGCATCGATAAGTTTAGAGATGATTTCTACTTCACCGAGACGGAAGCGAACTAGGTCGTCATTAAAGGAGATTTCTACTTCCTCCATATCATCACTAATGGAGCGGAGAACCTCATGAAGGGAACTGGCTGGAACAATAGCTTTGACCTCACTTTCAACTTTATTAATCAATTCTTTTTTGGCGAGGCGATAACCATCAGTACTAACAGCAAAGAGGGAACTATTGTTGGTATCAAAGTAAACTCCAGTGAGGGCAGGACGAGTGAGATCGTTTGATGCTGCAACGATTACTTGGCTAATACTGTTTTTGAATTCATCGATGCCGATTTTATAAGTAACAGCCTTTTTATTGTCGATTTCGGGGAGATCTGGAAAATCATCAGCTAGGGTACCGTTAATAATTGATGAATATTTGCCTGCTTTGATGGTGACTTTGGTATCTTTGGAAGAGATTTCAATTACTTCGCCTTTGGGTAGATTAGAAATAAACTCGGTGAGAAGTTTGGCTGGTACAGTAATAACACCATTTTCTGAACTAGAGACTGGGAGAAAATCAATGATAGCCATGTCTAGATTAGTGGTGACGAGAGAAACTTTCTTATTGTCTACTCGGATAAGGATGTTATTTAAGATGGGTAGAGTGACTTTGCCTATTGCGATACGACTAACATTAGCGAGGGCTTTACTGAGTTTATCTTGTGTAACTTTAATCTTCATTTTTAAATCCTTTCTATTAAATTATTAGTAGTTATAGTAGTAGGCCTAGTGGAAAAGTGGAAAAGATAGTTAAAAACAGAGGAGATTTGTTGTGTAAAAGTGTGTGGATGGGCGGTGAGTAAAAAGTGGGAATATGGTGGATTTACACACCAAGTGGACGTGAGTAAAAAATTTACACAAAGTTTTACGTATGAATTACACCGGGTTTTCCAAGAGTTTTTACACGGGATTTCCACACAATTAGCCATAAATACGCTCCTTAATCTCAGCGATTTGGTCACGGAGGATGAAATTAAGATGGAGATCTTGGTCTATTTTCTTAATACCATGCATAACGGTAGTGTGATCTTTAACACCAACTTCTGTAGCAATTTTGGTAGTGCTGAGTTTGAGTTCTCTAGATAATAAATACATAGCAATTTGACGGGCGGTCTTAATATTTGAGACACGAGATTTACTACACATTTCTTTAGGGGTGAGGTCGAAATATTTAGCTACCTTATCAACAATTTGCTTAGAGGTAACAGAGTGGGGCCTAGTGGCTTTATTAACTGAAATAGAGCCGTTTTTGATAAGTTCTAAGGGGGTGAGACCACGAACTTCTGACATTAAGAGAATGGCAGAAAACTCACCTTCAAGATCGCGGATATTAGTATTAACGTTTTCGGCAATATATTCGATGGCCTCTGGTTCGATTTCGGCGCCTTGTAATTCGGCTTTAGCTTTCAGAATGGCGCATTTATCCTCAAATTTGGGAAGTTGAAGATCGAAGGCGCCGGCCCAGGTGAGACGAGAGGCGAGGCGTTCATCGACGGATTTGATTTGGGAGGGAAGACGGTCGGAAGTAACGATGATTTGTTTATTAAGTTGATAGAGGTCATTGAAGATATTAAAGAATTCTTCCTGGGATTTCTCTTTGCCGACGATAAGCTGAAAATCATCAATAATTAAACAGTCTAATTTACGGAATTTGAGATTAAATTCGTTACCTTTGCCAGCGCGGA
This sequence comes from Candidatus Saccharimonadota bacterium, assembly GCA_017433245.1. Lineage (GTDB taxonomy): Bacteria > Patescibacteriota > Saccharimonadia > Saccharimonadales > Saccharimonadaceae > Nanosyncoccus. The sequence continues at coordinate 27,906 of JAFRHO010000011.1, forward strand.
CAGAATCGATAAAATCGGAATAGAAATGAGCGATGGGGGTGTAGAGAACCTTAAGTTTGGGATTCTTGCGGAGAAGTTCATTACCAATAGCTTGAACAAGGTGGGTCTTACCGAGGCCAGGACCACCATAAAGGAAGAAAGGGTTATAGCGATCGCCGGGGGAGTCGATAATGCTACGGGCGGCGGAGACGGCAAGATCGTTATTAGAACCAATAACGAAGTTATCAAGAGTATATTTATTATTTAGGCCTGTTTCTAGATTGTTGGTTTGTTTGGTGATAGATTGTTTCTTGAGATTTTTGAGTTGTTTTTTTAATGCAATAGTATCCGTGGTGATTTCGCGAGGGCGAATTTTGGATTTTATTTTAGTTTGAACTTCGAAATCAATTTCTTTAACAATGAGGTTGTTATTCTCAAGGGCAGTGGTGATGATGTTGAGGTAACGGTTGCGAAGCTGTTTGACGAAGAAAGAGTTTTTGACACCTATGACAATATGGCCGTCTTCATTAGAGATGATAGAGGTGCCCTGAAACCAGGTCGAAAAATTAGCGGGCGAGATTTGTTGCTCGATTTCAGCAAGTGCGTTCTTCCAAACGTCGTACATTTTGTGGGTAACCTCCTTCGTTTAATTGATTATAGCATGAATAGTTGAAGTTTTCCACAGGAAAATGGATAAAAATAAAATGTGTTGTAATATGGGGATTTTGTACAGAGGAGGTGTTATCCACATTTTAACTTTGTTCTCTAAAAACAATGTGGAAAACTCCTTGAAAAATGTGGAAAAATGCGGTATACTATAATAAGATTTTGAAATAATTTAAAGTTTAAGGAATAATATTATGCCAAAGAGAACATATCAGCCACATAAGAGGCAGCGCAAGGTTGAGCACGGATTCATGAAGCGTAATGCGACAAAGAATGGACGAAAGGTGTTAGCGCGCCGACGATTGAAAGGTCGTGCTAGGTTAACTGCTTAATAATGAGCCCCGCATGGGGCTTATTTAGTATATAATATATAGTATGTTAAGTAAGAAGTATCGATTTCATTCGAGAGGTGGGGTGAAATGGGTGTATCAGCATGGGAAGACAGTGAGAACGGCGAAGATGTCGCTAGTTTTTGCGGAGAATACGAGGGGGTTTACGAGAGTGGCGGTAGTGGTGTCGAAAAAGGTAGAAAAGACGGCGGTGGGGAGGAACCGGATTAGACGGCGGGTATACGAGGCGCTGAGACGAAATTTTGAGCTGGTGCCAAAAAGGAGGGACTATGTGTTTGTGGTGTATTCGAAAGAAGTGATGAAGATGCCTTTTAGTGAGCTTGAGGGGATGTTGGGGAAGTTGGTGGAAGAGAGTAAGGTGGAGTAGAACTTGGTTATAAATAAGAGTGGTGCTTTAATATCACTTATGCTATTATGATAGTATAAGAGAGGTTCATACATGATTCTAAACGCAACACTCACTAATAAAGCACAGCTACCTATTGTTATGTTATTAATGCTTGTGTTATAATGAACTTATGAACAAGGCCATACGATTATTATTTCTTATCACTATATTTAGTGGTATAGCATTATCTTCTTCTATTGTCTCTGCTAATGACAATACTAGTGTAGTAGACGAAATAAACATAACAGTCCCAGTATCATGTACTATTTCTGGTACAGGAATGAATACACATAATGCTAATATCAATAATGGACTATATGAAGATGATATAGGTACAACTACTCTACATGCATTCTGTAATGATAATGAAGGATTCGCTATATATGCAGCAGGATATACAGGAAATGAAGTAGGAGGAGAGAATAGTAATAAACTAGTAGGAACAAATGCTAGTAATAATGCAACTATAGAGTCTGGCACTGCTACAACTGCTGGTAATCCTGATATATCTAACTGGGCGATGAAACTACAAATAACACAAGATTCTGGTGATACAACTGGCACTAATGCTTTTACGATTGACTCTGCTCCTAATGTATCACTTCCTAGTCAAGCAGAACAATCTGCTACTAGTACACCATTCTCGCAATACCATGTAGTACCAAATGAATATACTAAAGTTGCTCATAAGAACTCAAATACTGATATGACAGAATCTACTGGTGGAGTCAAACTTACTACTACCTATGCTGCTTACATTTCTAAGACTCAGGCTGCTGATACATACAGTGGGCAAGTTATCTATACATTAGTCCATCCAGCATCTGCTTCGGCTCCAGCAGCTCCAGTCAGTTGCAATCCAACAGGCACTACAATAGGTACTAATTCCGGTACTGATATCAAATGTATGCAAGATATTACATCTACTAACAAATCTACTGTATTAGCATCTATGACTGAAGGGACTCAGTATACACTCAAAGATAAACGTGATGGTAAAGAATACAAGATTGCTAAACTAGCTGATGGTAAAGTATGGATGACTCAAAACTTAGACTTAGATATAGACTCTTCTAAAACCTATACCAACGAAGATACAGACCTTGGCTGGAACACATCTACTAACCAATATGATACTGCTAGCTGGAGCCCAACCCGCTCTACTTACACCACTGTTACTAATAACATTCACGAGTGGTGTCAAGGTGGAACTTGGAACTCTGAGTATGGCTACTGTGAACAAAACCATACTCCGGAATCCTATGACCCGGGAGACCTTTACTGGAACACTGAAATTAGTGACGGGTCAGACTGGTACGCATATTTGAATTCCTGCAACGATTCCACCACTACTCCATCTTGTAATGAATCACTTAATCCACTTTCAACCTACACATCCAGTACTGGCGCAGCACAATATTATCTAGGTAACTACTACAACTGGGCTGCCGCCATTGCCTCAAACAATGCAAGTATCTACGGCGTATATAATGAGAATACCGGTGAATACGAGAGCCTAGAAACCCATCAATCCATCTGTCCGGCTGGCTGGACTCTGCCATATGCAACTTACAACAACAATACATACCAAAGCGAAGGTGATTTTGCCGACCTATGGACTGAATATGGCTGGACAGATAATGATAGTTTTAACGATATATCTACTGTCTGGTCAGCTCCGCTCTACTTCACCCCCGCCGGCTCCTTCGGCGGTATCCTCGGGGATGTTGGGCGCAACGGCTACTTCTGGTCCTCCGTTGCGGTCAATGGCCTCGATGCCTACAGCGCGTACTTCGATGTGGATAACAACGCCTACCCAAGCTACAACAATCGCAGTAGTGGCACGTCGGTCCGATGCCTGCTCCGCTAGTTCCAGGTTTAGCCCCTTCTAGCCTTTCTTAACCTAAAGAATATTGCTAGTAGGATTATGGTACTAAGTGATAAAAGATTGTAGTTTATAGATTTGTTAAGGGGTTGTAGTTTTGGAGGTGGTGTGATAGGGTGTAGGGATGTGGAAGTGGCTAGGGAAACAAGTGCATCAGTCATGGGTGGTGGTGTGGCTATGCGTGGGAATTGTAGTGGGAGTGATAGTCGGGATGGTGTTGAGGGTGAATTATTATGCGTCGCCGGTGTGGATTGCGGTGGTGATAGTGATGCTAGTGGTGGCATATTTGAAGCCGCGGTGCGTGGTGGTGGTGTTAGCGGTGATTGCAGGAATGGTGCTGGCGTTTGTGAGAATTACGAATGGACTTGTAGGGGAGGATTATGTACGGAAACTATATAACTGTGAAGTGGTGGTGAGCGGAGTGATAGAGGGAGAGCCGGAGACGGATGAGGATGTGACGAAGTTTAAGTTGAGCGATTTGAAATTTGGTGAGGAAGAGGTGGCGAGTGCGGGGAACATATACGTGATGATGGGAAAGAATGAGGAATTGGCAAGAGAGGATAAGGTAGTGCTGAGCGGAAAGATGTTGGACGGATTCGGAACGTATGCAGGATATATGTATCGGCCGAAACTGGTGAAATGGGAACGACCAGAGCCGGGGTCATGGGTGCTAAACGTGCGGAATTGGTTCGCGGAGCGGATAAGGGGGTTGGTGCCTGAACCGGAGGTGCAGTTGGGATTATCGTATTTGCTGGGGTTGAAGACGGGACTACCGGATGAGTTGGATGAAAATTTACGAGTGGTGGGACTCACGCATATCGTGGTGGCGTCGGGGACACATTTGTCGATATTGGTGGAGGTGGCGAGGAAGATATTTGGGAGGTTGTCGCGATTTGCGGGGGTGCTGTTTGCTGGATTATTTGTGGTGTTTTTCATGGCGATGGTGGGGTGGACTCCGTCGATAATGCGAGCGGGACTGATGACTTTGCTAACACTAGTGGCGTGGTATTCGGGAAGGGTGGTGGCGCCGTGGCGCTTGATACTAATGGTGGCGGCGGCGACGATGATGATGCAGCCGAGTTTCGTGATAAACATGGGATGGCAGTTGTCGTTTGCATCGTATGGTGGGATTATGCTACTGGGGCCGAAGTTGGTGAAGTATTTTTATGGTGCGAGGAAGCCGGAAATGATTGGGTCTCTGATATTGACGACTGTGGCGGCGACGATGATGACGCTGCCGATTATCTTGTATCATTATGGAATGATGTCGCTAGTGTCGGTGGTGGCGAATTTGTTGATACTACCGACGTTGCCGTGGGTGATGGGGCTTACGTTTATGACTGGTGTGGTGGCTGGGGTGCCGTGGATTGAGGTAGTGGTGGCTTGGTGTGCTACGAAAATGTTGGATTATCATATGGCGGTGGTGGGGTGGTTTGCAAGGATGCGGGAGTTTGTGGTGGAGATGCCGCGGTACCAGTGGTGGGTGTTTTTGACATATATGATAATTGTTGGCGTGATGACTGGAGGATTGATTTGGAAAAAACGCCGAAAAGTGGTAGAATTAAGAGAAGTTGAATAACAATTTTGATGGGAGAATAATATGTCAGGACATAGTAAATGGGCTACGACCAAACGACAGAAAGCAGTAGTGGATGCGAAGCGAGGCGCATTGTTTACAAAGATTGGGAACCAGATTGCGATTGCGGCGAGGGCTGGAACGGATCCGGCGATGAATCCGTCGCTTGCTATGGTGCTTGAAAAGGCTCGACTTGCGAACATGCCAAAGGCGAATATTGAGCGGGCGATTGCGCGTGTGGCAGACAAATCAGCGGCGGCTTTGATTGAGGAGGTGTATGAAGCGTATGGTCCTGGTGGAGTAGGGATTGTGATAGAAGTGGCGACGGATAACAAGAATCGTACCCTGCCGGAAGTACGACATACTTTGGACAAGAATGGTGGGCGAATGGCAGAATCTGGTTCGGTGATGTTCCAGTTTAAGAGGAAGGGCGTGATTGAGGTATCGGAAAAAGGCGATGAAGCGATGATGGCGGCGCTTGATGCGGGCGCGGAAGATGTATCGGATGAGGATGATGGTACAGCTATCTATACCGATGCATCGGATTTGATGAAAGTGCGGGGAGCCCTCGTGGACGGTGGACTCACGGTGACTTCAGCAGAACTACAGTATGTGCCGTCGAGTTATGTGCCGGTAGAAGGTGAGAATGCGGAAAAATTGGAGAAATTACTATCGGCTGTGGATGATTTGGACGACGTGACGAACGTGTATACTAATGCGGAATAAACAATTTGTTTGATTTTTATTATGAGGGGATGGTTTTGTGATACAATGATAAAATAATTGTTTAGGCGTCAGAAGGAGGTTTTAATGCAAAATAAAAAGTGTAAGTATATATTTGTAACTGGTGGGGTGCTATCGGGGGTCGGTAAAGGAATTACGGCGGCCTCAATCGGAGCGATACTGAAAGCGAAAGGTTATAAAGTAACGATGCAAAAATGTGACCCGTATCTCAATGTAGATGCGGGTCTTTTGAATCCGGTGGAACATGGGGAATGTTTCGTGACGCATGATGGAGTGGAGACGGACTTGGACCTCGGGCACTATGAGAGGTTTTTGGATTTTGAGACATCGAAATACTCGATTACTCTGAGTGGTTCGATATATAAAGAATTGATTGAGCGTGAACGAGCGGGAGGGTTCCATGGGAAGACGGTGCAGCTGGTGCCGCATTTTACGGGACTGGTGTGTGAAAAGATTGAAAAGGCCTCGGCGGAGTCAGATATCCATATTGTGGAGATAGGTGGAACGGTGGGAGATTACGAGGGATTGCCGTTTGTGGAGGCGATTCGATTGTTTGCCAATAAAGTGGGACGACGGAATTGTCTTTATGTGTCGGTGGTATATGTGCCATTTATTCATACATCGAACGAATTAAAAACCAAGCCAGCACAGAATGCTTTGAAGGATCTTCGTGGGTTTGGGATAATTCCGGATGTGGTGTGCGTGAGGACGGAGGAGCCGTGCCCGAGGGAGATTTGTGAGAAGATTGCGGCGTTTTCGGGAATTTCGTCTGACGCAGTGGTGAATTTGCCAGATATTAATTCGGTTTATGATGTACCGTTTAACGTGTTGAAGTCGGGAGTGCTTGCGATTTTGAATGATTTTGTGGGGGATGTGTCCGAGCCGGATATGAATCGATGGTTGGAGTTTTCGCGGAGACGAGCAAAGGAATATGCGAAGACGGTGCGGATAGGGCTAGTGGCGAAATACGTGGGGAATGATGATACATATATGTGTGTGACAGAGGCACTCAAAGCGGCTGCTGCTTGGGATAAAGTAAATCTAGAGCTTAAGTGGGTAAATGCGGAAGAAGTTGAGAAAAACGTAGGATTACTAAAGGGATTAGACGGAATTGTGGTGCCGGGAGGGTTTGGTGCGAGAGGAGTAGAGGGGAAGATTCGGGCGGCGAAGTATGCGCTGGAACATGATGTGCCGTATTTGGGACTATGTTTAGGATTACAGGTGGCTTGCATTGCGGCGGCGCGTCGGGGTGGCGTGAAGGATGCAAATTCGGAAGAGTTTGGGGCGAACGAGAAGGATGCGAACAATGTGATATATATAATGGAAGGGCAAAAAGGGAAGGAGTCGACAGGTGGGACGATGCGGCTAGGAGATTATAAGGCGGTGCTGAAGTCTAAGACAAAGGTTGCGAAGCTTTATCGTAAGGCGGCGGAAAATGGTGAGTATAAATACGGGACGGAGACACTGGAGGATGGTGAAGTAGAGGTGATTGAGCGACACCGGCATCGTTATGAAGTGAATCAGAGATTTTTGGACGAGATTAGGGCTGGTGGAGTGGAAGTGTCGGGATTATCACCGGACGGAAAGTTGGTAGAATATGTGGAGGCACCTTTGTGTCGGTTTTTTGTGGCTACGCAAGCGCATCCAGAGTTCAAATCTAGGCCGCTACATCCGCATCCTTTGTTCAGAGGGTTTGTAAAAGCAGCAGGAAGCGTAAAAAAATAAGCCCTTGTGGGCTTATGCTAGCGGCCGTTTTTCAAACGAGGATGTTTGCGTTTGTCGCTGTGCTTGTGATTGTTGTTGCGGTTCTGTTTCGCAACGATTTTCATTTTGAATTTTCTTGCCATGGGGTTATTATACCATATTTTGCTAAGTTATGGTATAATTGGAGATGGAAGGGTGGCCGAGTGGTTGATGGCACTGGTCTTGAAAACCAGCAGATTAACGTCTCGCAGGTTCGAATCCTGTCCCTTCCGCCATAGGAGCGCCAAGAATGGCGTTTTTTTGTTGTTAGTCGATGTCGAGGTCGGGGGTGTAGGTGGCGTTGATACCGAGATTAGTGAGAGTAATCATTTCGTTGTCAGAAAGCATGTGGGTGGAGTGGAGTTCGGTGTTGGCGAGTTTGGGGAGGGTCTCGAGGGCTTTCTTGGCGACTGGATTAGTAGTGGAGCAAATGGAGAGGGCGATTAAAACTTCGCTAAGATCGAGGTAGTTGGCTTTGAAATTGGAAATTCGGTTTTTGATGTCGAGGATGGGGGTGAGGACGGTAGGAGCAATGAGATCGACGGAGTCCGGGATGCGGGTGATAGTTTTGAGGGCATTAAGAATAGTGCTGGAGACAGGGGAAAGATAATCAGTACGGCGACCAGTAACGTAGCGTTTGCCGACTTTAATACAGGCACTAGGATGGCCGGAGGATTTGAGTTTGTCGAAGGCGTGGGAGACGACGGTGCGTTCGCTTTCGTCGATGCCGAGTTTATTCATGAGGAGTTTGATGCGTTCAGGAACTTCGGGGCCGACGAGACCTTTCTTTAAATCGGCGAGGGCACGGTAATAGCGGCGAATGATTTCGTCTTTGGCGGCGCGCTGGATGGCCTTGTCGTCGGTGATACATTCGCCGATGACGTTGACGCCCATGTCGGTGGGTGAGTAATAAATGTCGCGACCGGTGATGCGGTGAAGGATTTCCTTAAGGACTGGGAAGATGTCGAGATCACGATTATAATTGACGACTTGTTCGCCGTAGTGGTCGAGGTGGAAGTGGTCTATCATGTTAATGTCGCCAAGGTCGGCGGTGGCGGCTTCGTAGGCAACATTAACTGGGTGGTTAAGTGGTAGTGACCAAACAGGGAAGGTTTCGAACTTGGCGTAGCCGGCATTGACGCCTTTTTTGTATTCATGGTAGAGCTGAGAGAGGCTGGTGGCGAGTTTGCCGGAGCAGGGGCCGGGGGCGGAAACGACGACGAGGGGTCTGGTTGTCTCGATATAAGGATTGGCGCCGTAGCCTTCGTCGGAAACGATGGTAGCGACATCGGTGGGGTAGCCTTTGGTGAAGGTGTGGAAGTAGGTTTTGATTTTGTAATCTTTGAGTTTGCGGGCGAAATCTTCGGCTTTTTTCTGGCCTTTGAACATGGTGATAACGACGGAGCTGACGTAGAGGTCGCGGGCGCGGAGGAATTCGATGAGGCGGAGGATTTCGGTTTCGTAGGAAATCATGTGGTCGGCGCGAATTTTGGCGTGTTCGATGGCGTCGGCGTTGATGCAAAGGATGATTTCGGCGTCGTCTTTGAATTCTTGGAGTAGTTTGATTTTGAGGTCGGGTAGGAAGCCGGGGAGAGTACGGGCGGCGTGTTGGTCGTCGATGAGTTTGCCGCCGAATTCGAGGTAGAGTTTGTCGAACATTTTGATGCGTTTTTCGATTTTTTTCTTCTGGACTTTTAAATACTTTGATGCATCAAAACATTTTTTCATTTAGAACCTCCTTGTTATTTTATTATTATAGCATGGGTTGGATGTTGGTGCGTGGGAGTATGTATAATATTCACGCATACATTTTCTTGACATGAGCAAAACCATCTATATAATTGTAAACATGAGTATTATGCATAAAACTAAACTAATTATGCTATTATTAACTATAACTCTGCTTAGCGGTATAACTCTTGCTTCTACTAAAGCCTCTGCCGATACCGATTCCACTGATACGATTAGCCTCACTGTCCCCATCGCTTGTACCATGACTGGTGAGAATACTTCTCATACTGCTACATTGGATCCTGGTACTTATTCTGGAGCAACTGGCAGTGAATATGAAAACGGTATTGGCAAAACTACTCTCACTGCCATATGTAATGACGATAATGGCTTTTCCATTTATGCTATAGGATATACTAGTAATCAATATGAAGGAGAAAACCATACCAAGCTCATAGGGCAATCCACTAATAGCGCCATAGCTACTAAAGCCTATGCCTCAGGAGACACTACTTCCAACTGGTCCATGAAACTAATCAAGATTACAGACGCTACTGTATCCTATAATCCACAAAACCTTACTATTCAAAGTGACACAGAAGGCACCTTTAGCAATTGGCACAGTGTACCAGACACTTATACTAAAGTAGCAGAATATCACGCCAACACTGGTTCCTCTACCACAGACACCACTCTCGGTGTTAAACTAGAGACTACCTATGCCGCCTACATCTCATCTTCTCAACCAGCAGATACTTATGTAGGGCAAGTTAAATATACTATGGTACATCCATATGATGCTGCTGCGCCAGAAGGGCCTATGGGGCTATGTCAAGACAGCGATACTTGCATGCAACAACAAACCACTGCTTCGCTAGTGCTGAAACTTCCAAATGTGGGCGATACTACTACACTCTATGATGCCCGTGACAACCAAGCCTACACCGTAGCTAAACTTGCCGATGGTAAATATTGGATGACTGAGAATCTCAATATAGCTGGTGGTACTGCACTTTCTAGTGAAGACACTGACTTTGAATCAACTTATACTCTACCTACTACCAATGGCTGGACAGCGACGGATGGTAAGTTAGTCCTCCCAGCCTCAAGTATTTCAGGCTTCTCTAATAACAATTATGCTTATGTTTATAATTCCGGTAATAAGACTAGTAATTGTTCTTCTTCTTCTGATTGTTATTCCTACTACTCCTGGGATGCAGCTACACTAGGCTCAGGTAGAGCTATAGCCGCAGAAAACACTGATGCGCCATATAGTATTTGCCCGAAGAACTGGAGATTGCCGACATCTGGTGCAACATCTAGCGAAGGTTGGAAACGTGGCGACTTTCACACACTAGCTACTAACTATGGTGCTAATCTAGAAAGCGATTACAAAGATTCGTCATCGGCTACTGGTGCAAATTTCTATAACAACGCAGGTTCTGGCACTACGCCAAACTTTCTGCTCGCTGGCTACTACTACAGTCGGGTGTTCACCAATGGTGGTAGCAACGGCTACTACTGGTCGTCTACTTCCACCTCTAATTCGTCGAACGCTCGCTACTTGTTCTTCAGTTCGAGTTACGTCAATTCAGCCAATGGCGACGGTCGCAAGGGCGGCTACTCGGTCCGATGCTTGTTCGGCTCCTAGCGTTAGCGTAGGTCTTTTGGCCTCCGTTCCCCAACTCTCTTAGGATAGTTTGGCATGTGGCTTTGATGGAGCAAGTGTGATGAAGTATTTGCTAGATAACGCGGGAGACTTCTTCGAGAGTGGTGTCACCGCGGAGAGCGGCGAGGATGCCTTTTTGCTCGAGGGTAAGCATGTCATGGGAGATGGCGGTACGTTCGATTTCTTTGGTGTTGATGTCGGCAACATCGCCGCGAATGAAGGCTTGAATGTCTTCGGAAACGACGAGCTGTTCCATGATGACGATGCGACCATCGTAACCGAAGGGGTAGTCTTCGGTGATGACTGGGTCGTAGAGAGTGATGTGGTCGAGATTTAGTCCTGATAAGATGTTTTGTGGGGCTTTTTCTAGAACTTCACGGATATAGGTAGTCTCGGCTTCAGTGGCCGGGCGAGGCTGTTTGGAAGCAGCGAGTTTGCGTACTAGGCGCTGGGCAATGATGAGACGAATGGAACTTGCAAAGATGGGGTTGACGCCGATGAGGTCAATCATGCGGGCAAAGGCGGCGGAGGTGGAATTGGCATGGAAAGAGCTTAGCACTAAGTGACCAGTAATGGAAGCCTGAATGGCGGTCTTAGCAGTGTCGGCATCGCGAATCTCGCCAACCATGACAACATCAGGGTCGAGACGAAGAACTGAGCGGAGACCTTCGGCGAAAGAGCCACCGTCGTTGGTGTGGATAGGGATTTGAGAAATGCCGCGGATGCCGTATTCAATCGGATCCTCAAGGGTGATGATTTTACGTTCGGTGGTATTCAAGGCGTTTAACATAGAGTAGAGGGTGGTCGATTTACCGGAACCGGTAGGACCAACCATAAGGACGAGACCACGGGGGTGGGAAATGACTTCGTTGATTTCGCTTTTTTCTTCATCGGAGAGACCAAGGAGGTCAAGATTCAAGAGGGATTCGTCGAAATTGAAGAGACGAAGAACGGCGTCTTGACCATACATGGTAGGGATGGTCTCAACACGAATGTTGAGAAGGTGCGTGGCGCCATCGCGATGGATTTCGCGTTGCATGTGACCGGATTGGGGGGCGTTTGATGCAGTGGAAACGTTGGCGCGGGAGGAGAGCTCACCCATGAAAATGCGGTAGCGGTCACGATCGATGTTGGCGACTGGATGAAGTAGCCCGTCGACACGCATACGGATGCGGATTTCGTCGCGAAGATTTTCGATGTGAATGTCGGAGGCACCAAGCTTGTCGGCTTGGTCGATGAGGAAATCGAAGACTTTTTCGGTAGAGACGCGAGCTAAGGTTTGGGATACTTCAGCGATAGTGGTGGAGTCGCCTTCACCGGCGATTTTGATATCATCATAATGAACAACCTGTGGTGGGTCATAGCGGAGCATGAAAACTTTGTAAGCAGAGTTAGAGATGAGAAAGAAATCAGCCTTTTCGCCCTCGTCAGTGTATTCTTGGCGAATACGTTCGATGACACTACGTGGGGTCTGACTAGTAACCATGAATTGGAAATGCTCTTCGCCGCCGCCAGCTTGGAGAGGAATAATGTAATCGTGATGCATTTGCTCGATAGTAAGAAGGTCTTTGGTAAGAGGAATATCGTTTTCAAAGCCACGAGTGTCAAGGTAGGGGATACCGAGGATGCGGCCGCGGTTTTCGGTGGCTTGTTCTTCGTTATCACGACGTTTTGTTTGGATGTTGTTTTCGTCCATGCCTATATTATAACATAAAAACTATGATATGGTATAATTGAACTATGTTTAAAAAACTAATGTACAACAGCTTATTGTTGTCTGTGATTGGTGTTTTTTTGCTGTCAGGGGCTGTGATGGCACTGGATGCGTCGACCTTATATGAATATGCGTTGAATCAGATTTTTTTCTTTAATCCTGAGGGAGCAAATAATTATTGTACATCAGGAGGGGATTGTTATATTTCAGGTGATACGTGGGATGAAAGGATGTGGTCGGCACTTCGGCATGTGGGATTTACGCCGGAACAGACGGCAGGATTAATAGGGAACATTGTTCATGAAGGTGGGACGCCAACAACGCAAGAATATGTATATAATAACGCACGCAATAGTGGATGTACGACGGCAGAAGGTAAGCCATATGATATTCATACGGATTTTGCATCAGATAGAGTGCATCATGGTTCTTGCATTGGTGGGTCATATTCGGCGGGAAGTGAAGTGGTAGGGATTGGTCTTGGTCCGGTGCAATGGTCATCACATGGAAGACGTGAGGGCTATCTTGCAAAGATGGCGGAATTAGGGCTTTCGAAATACTTTGAAGGGGATGCATATAAGAAGTATGGTAGTTTATCGGATGAACAGCTACGCGAAAAGATTAAATCAGAGACTGGGTCTGAGAATGACTATTGGGCTTTGTGGTGCGCAGCGATTAAGTTTATTTGGACGGAAATGCAAGGGGATTATAAAGGATTCTTTAATAATTCAACGGCAGCGGAGTATGGGGCGTGGGCATCGGCATCGTATGAAATATGTGGTCAGTGTATGGCCGGGGGATCGCAATATAATGCGAGGGTGAAATCAGCAGAAGAATATTGGCAGAAGTATAAATCGGGACAATTTGCGGCGGTAGAAAATGGTTCGGCACCAGTGGCAAATGGAGGCTCTTCTGGTAATGTGAGTGCGTCAAGTAATGGTTCGAATGTGACGATAATCGGTGATTCGATTACAAATGGAGCAAGAGCGGCTTTGCTGTCGGTGATGCCGAAGGCGGAGATTGTGGCGCAGGATTCAAAGCAATTCTCTAGCGGTGGTTCGGCAGATAATCCTTCGGGGCTTCAAATAGTCGAACAATTGAAGGCAGAAGGGAAATTGAGACAGATTGTGGTGTTTGCACTTGGTACAAATAGTGCCGTAACGAAGAGTGATGTGGACGCGGTGTTAAAGGCAGTAGGGCCGGATAGGCAAGTATTTTTCGTAACGAATTATGATACTGTAAAGACAAATAAATATGATGATAACAATAAAGCATTTGCAGCAGCAGTAGCTGGGAATAATAATGTGGGGGTAGTTGATTGGAAAAATGCAATCCTAACAGCTTCGGGAAGCCCAAGTGATTATGTAAAAGATGAAAGTGTATATGCGGTGCATCCAACATCGGAGGGACAGAAATTGTTTGCGGAAACAATTAAAAATGCAATAAATGGAGTGAAAGCGTCGGATACTTGTTCGCCCAATGGGACTAATGGAGAATTGGTGATTTATTATCAGGGCGATGAGCCATGGGGGTCGTTACCGTATGGCAATTGTGGTGGGACAACGATTGCTGAAGCGGGGTGCGGTCCGAGTTCGCTTGCGATGATAATTACGGCTTTAAGTGGTAAAAAGGTGACGCCGGATGAGATAGCCAAGAAAGCGGCTGATCGAGGCTATCGAGTATGTGGTAGTGGCTCAGCTCATGCAATGACTGATATCGCAAAGGATTATGGACTGACAGTAAAGAATTATGGTAGACCGTCAATTGCAGACATTAATAAAGCGTTGAAAAACGGAGTGATGTTCCAAGTGGCTGGGACTGGTCCGGTACCTCTATCTGGCATTGGGCATGTGATTGGAATTCGTGGAATCACAGATGATGGTAAGTGGTTGATTTTCGATAGTGCGCATAAGGGCCAGGGTACAAACGAACGAGAATGGGATCCGATGGAAATTTACCCATATATCGGCAGTGAATGGCGGGGCGTGAGCAAGAAGGTGGGTGTAGATGTGTAAAAAGGAGGTGAATGACTAGAAAAAATGTTGATACAAGAAATACATTTAGTTCGCCGGGAGTGAAATTAGTATTGGCTTTGGCGATACCAGTGATTGTAATCTTGATTATTATAATGGTTTATATGTTGCTAAAGCCGGAGGAAATAATAGAGCCGCGGCTAACGATTGACAATTTTGCGGAAGTATTGCCGGAAGTGCCAGAGGATACGGAGAAACAAATCGAGGAGAAACTGTATGTTCAGGTGGCGGAGTCTGGTGCTTCTGAAGTGCCGGAAAGTGGAGCGATGATTCGAGATGGAAGCGTAGATGGGTTTACGATTCAGAATGAGTTTCATGTGGGAGATTTTATTGTGGATATTGCCAGTGTGCAGCAATCATATATCGTGAAGTATTATTATGGTGAACTGGAGGGGCAATATGAGATGGAAGCTTCGGCTTCGGTGATGCTATATTGCATTGAGGATCCTGATGAAGTGATTTATAAAGACTTTGTGTGTCGAGCCGGGCGAGACTTTGTAAAGCCTGATCCGATTCAGTATATTTTGCCGCGAGATTTTTCAGATTATAGTTTGTCATATACGTATTCGTTGACTTCGGAAAGTGGGTATGCGGTGGTGGTGGTATATGACCCACCAGAGTCAGTGTATCTTAGTGGAAAGCTGGAAGAGTTCGAGAATGAGAAGATGGATGAGATTCGAGAGTATTTAATGGGGATGGGTGTGAATCCGGATGATTATGAGTTTGTTGTGAAGTATAAGATTGTGGAATAAAGGTTAACCTCCCAAACAAGTTGTACAACTTTTAATTGTTCTTGCATTATTAGCTTAAGCGTTATATAATGGTCTCATTAAAGGTCTACATTTTTAATAAAAAGGTGTTTTAACAAAGTGAAAAGAAAAACAAATACACTTCTCGCAGGATTAGGCCTTATGCTGGCTAGTATTTTAGTCTTTGGTAATATTTCTACAGAATCAGTTTCTGCTTATTCTGCCGCTATCACAACTAGTAACTCTATAGAACTAGATATTACTCCTAGCGGCGATGGTACTTCCATCCATAGTGAATCCATTAACGTAACTTCAGACTGTAGAGCAGGATATAATCTCACTATAGCCACTCCAGAAGGTAGCAGTCTATATAAGTATAGTAACAATACTCAAGCCGATACCGCTTCCTTTACAGCAGTAGATGGTACTTCTGCTTTAAGTAGTAGCAACAATACTAATAAATGGGGCTACACTCTAACTTCCAACCCCACTAGTAGTACTGTCTTCTCTCCACTCTCATCTACTGCTGCAGTCTTAAAAACCCCATCACAAACTGCC
>JAFRHO010000012.1 GCA_017433245.1 Candidatus Saccharimonadota bacterium
AACTCCAGTACTACCGACCCCTCCACTACTGACACTACATTAGGTGCTAAGATAGAAACCACTTATGCCACATATATCTCAAGTTCTCAACCAGCTGATACTTATACAGGACAAGTCAAGTATACTATGGTGCATCCATATGATCGTTACGCTCCCGAAGCACCATACTTCCAAGTATTCTATACAGGCCGTCCAGTTTCTACTACACCAGGCGAAGAAAACCCAGTCAAAATCCGTATGTCTGATTTACCAGCAGATGGTAAATACAACCTACTCGGCACAGCTGATGGGTTATATGACAAATTAACTCCAGGTAGATTGTATGGAGGCTACTACAAGAATATTGTTTCGCGTTTTGACGATTTTAGTTATTCCAATGACGCCACAACATATAATGGTGCAAATTTCGATTGGTCAGTCAAGAATCCAGAGACAGCCGATGCGGCCGAAATCATACCAGAAAACGAAGCTACTTATTATGTTAAAGAGGTGCCGAATGGCTATCTTCAGAACTATTACCACATGTTGTACTACACAAGTTCCGGACGGCTAACCTATATCTATGTGTTCTCCGCCTTCGATGACTTGCAATACGACGATATCGGATTCGAAATTAATGGAATCGAAAAAGGAGCATCCTGGAATTACACATTTACGTTTACAAGTAGCACTCATGTTACAGTAATCTCCCCATCCGACACATTTGGAGACAAAGGAGTGCTGGGCGGAGCGGTGATGTACGGGCATTTTGACGAACTAATCACCGTCGGCAATCATACTGTACTGCCATATTGGATTACGATGGACAACTATAAAGTAACCGGTAAAACTCTTCGCACGATCAATGTCGTTGAGCCGTTGAATACGGCTGTCACTTATACCGAGACCGATATTGTGCCGAAAATAGAAAAGAAAGAATGAAGCACCAAGACAATAGAGTTATTTAAAAATAGTAAAGAAGATGATATAATACTGTCATGAATAAGCTCATGCCTACATTATTTGTCATGACTATAATTACTGGCATTCTTTTTTCTTCAACCGTGGTTTCTGCCGAATCCAAAACCACCACCGCCTCCATCACCGTCCCAGAAGCCTGTACTATGACGAGTATTAATAATGCTCCACATACTGCTACATTATCACCAAATACCTATTCTGGAGCCTCAGGTAGTGAATATCAGAATGGTATAGGTAAAACTACACTAACAGCTATATGTAATGATGATAATGGTTTTGCTATTTATGCTATAGGATATACTGGTAATTCATATGATAGTGAAAATCATAATAAACTAGTAGGACAAAGTACTAATGTAGCTATTAATACTGCAGTATATACAAGTGGAGATACTACATCTTCTTGGTCTATGAAAGTAAATAAGATTAATGATAGTACAGTATCTTATAATCCACAGAACATGTCTATACTAGATAGTTTTGATTCCTGGCATATAGTACCAGCTACTTATACTAAAGTAGCACAGTATAAAGCCAGTACTGGTTCTTCTACTACAGATACTACATTAGGAGCTAAAGTAGAGACTACTTATGCAGCCTACATTGCTTCTAATCAACCAGCTGATATTTATATAGGACAAGTTAAGTATACTATGGTGCATCCATATGACAATACGCCAAAAGATGGACCTATAACAGATTGTCCAGCCAACAGAATTTGTTATTCACCTAATGCTAATGATATAGACGGTACTATGGGGCAGCAAACAATTACAGGAACAATTACTAGCGCCACTCTTCTTGCATCCAATTTTAGTAGAAAAGGCTATGGTTTTGCTGGCTGGAGTGATAGATATGATTATTCTAACGATAATGGCGCTAAGTTTTATGGTCCACAAGAAACCATCTCATTTACGGCTGGGCAATACGGCTCTACCAACGGTGGCCTAAGATTATATGCAATCTGGATTCCGTCACAAGGTAGCCTCCAAGACCAAGCCAAAGTAACTAGCGTCTGTAATAGTCTTACTACTGCACCGATTGACGGTACCGCCAACCTAAGCTCTGTATCTGCCCTGACTGATCAACGTGACAATGACACCTACGCTATCGCTAGACTTGCTGATGGTAATTGTTGGATGATTGAAAACCTTCGTCTAGACAATACTGCAGAGCATAACACTGACGGTGCTCTCGCCCAAGGTTATGGCGCAAGCGCAATATATGGCAACTTCGGAGGTTTGGCCAATGCGGAATCCACTGGCTTTTCTTCGACATATTCTGCCAATTCTTTATATAGTAATGATGGTAGCAACAATACCATTAATATAGGTACATCCAATGCACCTTCCTATCGCATGCCACGTTATAATACCTTAAATGTTCCAAAGAATGCGAATAATAGACCTCAAAATCCAACCAGTAATTCTTTTGCCGATAATAATACAACGGTGGGTTTGTATAGCTACGGTAATTATTATACATGGCATGCCGTAATAGCCGATTTGACTTTTTATAACAATGACAACCAATCCTCTACTAATACCTCTCTTTGCCCTGCTGGTTGGCGTTTACCGAAAGGGGGCGACAAAACTAGAATTGAAGACAGTAACGACAATGATTATTGGAAGCTTACCGTAAATAAATTAAATAACAATAATGCCCCAGCGAATTACAATAATGAAGCGCACCCTTATTTTACAGGTTCTGCAGAGGCGGGCGCCGTCGCAAATAAACTTAAAAGTTTTCCAAATAATCTTCTTTATTCAGGGCGATTTAGTACATCAATAGCATATAGCAGAGGTTCACGTGGTTATTACTGGACGTCAACTGTGCATAGCGGTGTCGATAGCTATAATGTATTGTTTTATGCCACCAATGTTTACCCCGGCACACAAGTGGGTTATAAGTATACTGGATATACCATTCGTTGCATTGCGAACATATAGTTAATAAACATTATTCGGATTATAATAATCCTAGGCGTGTTAAAACTAATACATAATCCAAAAGAGCTATGCTAATATTATCAACAGCACCGTACACGCAAACGCCGTCGAATCAATCCTATCCAGGAATCCGCCATGACCTTCTGAGCCACCTACGCAAGCCTCGAGCAATGAGAAAAACTTATTCTTAATCAGAATTTCATTCGAATCTTTTACATTAAATTTGCGCTTCAGATAACTTTCAAACAAATCGCCCATCAATGCCAACGGCCCACATAATAGATACATCCAATCCGTCGTAAAATCACCACCGCAGGCCATCTTTATTGCAACCATTCCAATCGCCATCGTGAGGCCGAGAATTGTCCCCTCCCAGGTTTTGTTTTTAGATACGTGCGGAAACGGCCGCGACTTCTTAAAGACTTTCCCGCCAAAAAGCTTGCCAAACAGATATGCAAACACATCGTATCCCGGCACGCCAAGGATAATATACCAAAAATAGTCTACATTAATTCTCGAAACAAATATAGTTCCACCGACGAGAAACATAGTTTCAAGTATAACCAACATAGTATTATAAGCGGTAAACTTTTTCTTAAAGAAACTCAGTAGCTCAACTAGCGACATTGCGGCAAATAAACCAAATAAAACCTTAAACGGAATACTATCAAACGTGTATAAACCAACCAAAGCTACGATAAAGATACTGACCCCCACGACGACTCGCACTCTAAAGTTTTTGTCCATGCTTAAATTATATCACATGTGTGGTAAAATATAATATATGCCATTAGAATTTGTTTATAAGAAAATCAAGAACACTTTGCGTAAAATCGACATGAAACTCGAACGCGCTAAGTATAACTATATCGATAAAATGCCGAAGGACATTCAGTATCCAGAGGGCGGTCTCTATGACGTCGTCTACGAATCATCTTGCAAATGGCCACACAATACGGCTTTGCAATACTTTGATACTGAAATCACTTACAAAGAGTTGATTAAAAAAATCAATAAAGTCGCTGCCGCCCTGAAGGCTCTCGGCGCCGAGAAGGGCGATTACATTACAGTCTGTATGCCAAATACACCAGAGGCGATTTATATGTTCTACGCAATCAATGAAATCGGCGCCATTGCCAACATGGTTCACCCTCTCTCTAGCGAGAAGGAGATCGAAGATTATGTTACTCAGACCCACTCCAATATCATTCTCTGCATCGATATTTCCTATCCTAAGGTTGAGGCGATTATTAAAAATACCGAGCTTGAGCATGTAATCGTAGTCTCACCTACACGCTCCATGGCTCTCATTGTCCGTGGTATTTATAAACTCACCAAAGGCCGCAAGAATCATATCAAGAAATCCCAGCACGTCATTACCTGGGATAAATTCCTTTTGAAGGCCAATAAATTCATCGGCAATCCTCATGCCCGCGTCAATGCCAAAGATGCCGCCGCTATCATGTACTCTGGCGGCACCACGGGCAAGCCCAAAGGCATCATCTTGAGTAACCTCAATTTCAATGCCCAGGCTCTTGGCGCCAAATATCTCGTCCCTGAGCTCTTCAAAACAGATTTTTCGTTCATGGCTTTCTTGCCGAATTTCCACGCCTTCGGTCTCGGCTGCTGTATCCATATGCCACTGTTTAACGGCGCACGTTCTTTCCTGATCCCCCAATTCAATCCCAAGAAATTCAAAAGCTATATTACGAAATATAAAGTCAACGTCCTTGTGGGCGTCCCCACCGTCTTCGACTACCTCACAAAGCTCAAATTCAAAAAAGACGAGCTGAGGAAAGTCAAATTCGTAGTTTCTGGCGGTGATATGATTAGCATGGCAAATAAAGAAAGAATTAACGACTTCCTCCGCAGCCATGGCTCCAAGGCCCTCATCGAGAACGGTTACGGTCTTACCGAGGCGTCTGGCGGCTTCATCTTCTCACCCATGAGCGTCGCCGAGGACCCAGATGGCATCGGCTATCCATTGCCGGACAATGAAGTTATTATCATGGATCTAAAGACCAAGAAGCCAGCCAAAACCGGCAAAGACGGCGAGATTCTCGTTCGCGGCCTCTCTGTCATGAAAGGCTACCTCGGTAAGCCCAAAGAAACCGCCGAAGCCTTCATCACGGTTGGCGGCAAAAAATACCTCCGTACTGGCGACATCGGTTATATCGACGAAACCGGCCTCGTCCACTTCCGTTCTCGTCTCAAGCGCATGATTATCAGCAACGGCTACAATATCTACCCGGCCAACATCGAAGATATCACCATGAAATGCAATAAAGTCAATGCTTGCGCCGCCGTCGGTCGCGAAGACAAACTCCGTGGTGAGAAAGTTGTCGTCTTCGTCGTACCCGAAAAAGACGCCTCCGAGCGCGCCATCAAGAAGGAACTTACCAATATCTATAAGAAGCACCTCGCCAAATACGAAATCCCGCGCGAAATCCGCTTCCTCCCCGAACTTCCGAAGACCAAACTCGCCAAAGTTGACTTCAAAGCATTGGAACAATTGTAAGCTGGGTCTATTGGATTTCGAAACATTTTGAAACCGCCCGATAAAAATTACAACAGTCACAGACGAGTAGCCGGTACTGAAATACCGGGACGAGTCTGCCTGACCTGTTGTAATTTTTATACGGCGCGTGTTTCAAGTTGAGAAATCGAATAGATTCAGCTTACAAGTCAGTCCGATGCTCTAGAGCCGCACTAAGCGTAATTTGGTCAGCATAAGACAAATCAACACCAAGCGGCAATCCACGTGCCAGTCTTGTCAACTTAAGATTAGGGTTCTGTTCATGTAGTAATTTCTCGAGCAACAGTGCCGTTGATTCCCCTTCCACTGACGGATTAGTTGCGATAATTACTTCTTTCACATTATCATCATTGACACGCTTAATTAACTCACCGATATGGAGTTGCTCGGGCGTAATTCCGTCAATCGGCGAAACAGCCCCACCTAACACATGATAAGTCCCTTTATATGCTTTCGTCTGCTCTATCGCATAAATATCTAACGGCTCTTCTACGACTAATACGGTCTGTTTGTCTCGCTCTGGGTCAGCGTAAAACGGCGATACATCATCATCGGCATCAATCAAGGCAAAGGTCACCGGACACGATTTTACGCCAGTATGTAAATCAGACAAAGCCTCAACTATACTATCAGATACTTTATCATTTGCCTTGAATAAATAATAAGCATATCGCTCCGCCGTGCGCGGACCAACACCGGGCAACATAGAAAGTGCCTCAATCGCATTCGTGAGAGCCTGTGGTAGCATTTCTTACATTCCGAGACCAAGATTACCAAGTCCACCCATGAGAGGTTTCATTTTATCGGTAGCAATTTCCTGTGCCTTAGCAAAACCATCTCGCATACAGTTCTCAATCCAACGTTCTAGTTCGTGAATATCATCAAGATCGACTTTCTCTGGATCAATCTTTACTTTTTTAACTTTCAGTTCACCATTAATCTGTACTACTACTGCGCCATCTCCGGCTTCCACTTCGACTATTTCGTTCTTCAACTCTTTCTGAGCCTTGCGCAATTGGTTTAATAGTTTCATTTGGTCTAACTTCTGACCCATGTTATTCTCCTTTCTCAGTATAGGTATATAAATATATTATATCAGAATTATCCCTTCTTGGCGATGTGATAATTCGTGACAATGCATAATTTTCGTGTTCTCCTTCCAAACTTCCAAGCACGGCAATATCGGCCTTATCTTGCAGTTCATTAACAATCTTTAAATCCGTTGAGGCCTCTAGTATTTTATAAAAATCAAATTTGTCCCGCACTAGCAAAGTTTGGTCAGATAAATTATGACGAATAATCGCAACGTCATCCGTGAAAGCATCTGCTACGCTTGGGTTATAACGATAGCCGTAGATGTATTGCAGAAGCCCCGGAATAATCATAATCCCAAATAGAATCGTCAAAGGCAGTAATGCAGAAATACGTGCATACGGGTTCTCTGGGAATAACCCATACCACTTCTCCAGAATATACTTGAGGCCGTGCGCCATCAGGATCGAAAATGGCAAAATCACAAACACTACAGCATCTGGATTAAATCCCGTGATAATAACGCAAAACACTAGGAGCATTGTTGCGATGGAATTACGCGAAGCAAAGAAACCCTTAGTAGTTGAGAATAATCCGATCAGACCGAGCGCGAAACTTGGTAAACTAAGAAGCGGTGATAAGAAAATACCTTCCATTGTACTATGCCAAGCAAACACTGGGGCAAATCCCTTTGCAATATTGGGCAAGAAACTACTCATTTCAAATCCTTCTGCTGCGATGAGCTGTAAGATGGTTTCAGGATGATTATAAATACTGATTCCTAGCACGGCGAAACCAGCAATAATAATCAATCCAACGAGCACCAAAGGAAGCTTTGGCAAATCTTTCACGATAAAACGTAGGTGTGGTTGAAATGCCACAAAGAAAACGCAAAAAGCTGCGAAATAAATCATATAGGGTGTAAAGATGGATAGGAGCATCGCGATTGCAAAAGCAAAACTGTATAAAGGTTTCGGTCGTTTCTCGCCTTGAATTTTTGAACCAAGCCACAGTAGTAAAGTTGGCCAGAATACAATCATAATAAGAGGAGTGCCTGAACCGGCCAAAAATAGAAACGGAGTTGATAGCACGATAAGACTCGAAGCCAAAAGCGACACGTTGCTTTTAAACCAGCGATTCAAAAGCAGAATCAACATTAAACCGAGCGCCAATCCTGCTAGGATGCTCGGTAGTTTCACCGCATAAGTCGATAGGCCGAAAAATACGATTGAGAACTTTTGGACTATTCTGTATGGCAAATCCACCAAATCACCATTTAATATACCATTTTTCCCAAGATAATAAGAACTAGTGGCAGAGTTCATTTCAGTATCCGATAAACCAGTTTGTGCAATCCTTGGCAGACTGAACAACAATACAATAAAAGCAATCCCAAGCAATACATAACCAATTATGAAGCGGTATCTGTACAAAAAAAGTTTAGAAATGATTATTTTCTTCACATAAGTATTATATCACATTTAAAATCAGTCGTCGACTATCTAAAAGTTATTCACGGGTATTATCAATCGACATAAAGCGCAACAACTCTGGGTGGAAGTACAGTTCAATTTTGCCAACGGCGCCATGGCGATGCTTAGCTATCAAAAGTTCAGTAATATGAGTTTCTTCGTAATTATCGTCATTTTGACGATAATAATCCGGGCGGTGCAAGAACATCACAAGGTCAGCATCTTGCTCAATTGAACCTGACTCACGCAAATCTGAAAGCACTGGCCTCGGATCGTCACGCCCGGTCACATTACGTGATAGCTGTGCCAAGGCTACTACGGGAATCTCTAATTCACGTGCCAAAATCTTAAGACCACGTGAAATTTCTGTCACCTCCTGCACCCTTTGCCCACGATAACGATCGGAACCCTGGATTAGCTGTAAATAGTCCACAATCACAATCCCAATATCATGATCATGCATCGCACGCCTTGCCTTGTTTCTGAGTTCCATAATTGTCATCGAGCTCGTGTCATCTATATAAATTGGTATTTCATCCATTTCACTCAGCGCTTCCCCGATTTTCTGGAATTCTTCATCAGACAAATTCCCTGTTCGCATTTTCCAGTTATCTACACCCGACACATCCGAAATCATCCGGTCTACAATTTCATTAGCGGCCATTTCCATCGAGAAAAACAGCACACCTTTATTATTAATACTTGCGATATTATAAGCCAAATTTTGCGCAAAAGTTGTCTTACCCATTGCTGGTCGCGCCCCTACGATGATTAAATCGCCCTTTTGAAAACCAGCTGTCTTCTTGTCGATATCGCGAAATCCAGTCTTCAGTCCTCGTAAAGCACCTTTATTCTTGTGTAGGTCTTCGATTCGGTCAAATGCATCTGCTAATAATTCATCCATCGCCACATAATCACTCTTTACAATCTTATCGGAGACTTCAAATAAATCTTGTTCCGCTACGCCAATTAAATCATCTACGCTAGTCCCATCTTCGTATGCTTTATTGGCTATCTCGTTGCCAGCTTTAATAAGACGACGCCGTACCGATGTCTTTTCAATAATCTCGGCATATGCCTTCGCATGTGAAGCGGCTGGTACAAAGTTTGACAACTCCGTGAGATAAGGCGCTCCACCAATTTCCTTCAAAGCTTTTTTTGCTTTCAGCTCTGCCGTTAAAGTGAGAAGGTCAATTGGTTTATGTTGATCATAAAGTTCCTGCATAGCATTAAAGATAATCTCATGGCGCTTCTCATAAAAATCTCGTGGTTTTAGAATCGTCAAAATCTCAGGCAATACGCCATCCTGAATCATAATCGCACCAAGCAGTGATTTCTCGGCTACTATGTCTTGCGGTGGCACGCGGCCACCTTTGTCACTTGAACGGGTTACCTCCTCTATCATTTTCTACCTCTCCTCCCATTATAACAGACATTTTACTCAGCGTCTCGTCTTTCTTTGTGCCACTCGGGGTTTCGGTTTCGTCGTGTATTGTGATTTTTACATCACTACCCGCCGCATCAGTTAAAATTCTTCTGTTGTTATCTCGCGATAGAATCGTCTTAACAATTCGTTTCTTAGGATAAATATGCAAAACCCCACCAGAAAACTCATGCAATGTCTTCTGAAGTTGCAAATATACTGCATCGTTCAATTCCTGCACCCTATTCTTAAATCTATCCCAATCGAAAGCTTGCGCTACACTTGCAATGGACCCGTCAGTAGAAGAAGAGATTATCTCGGGTGCAGCTGACGATGGTTTTTTGAAGGATGTCTCCCGGTTTACCGTTCCGGAAAAAGGTATGCCAGCCGTAAGCGAGACTAGTAGCTTTGCTTCCGCATATGGTGCCTTTACGTCTGGGAGCCTCGCGAGTAGTGGTAGCAGTTCAGGTTTTGGCTCCCCGATTATCGTAGCGATCATTTCTTCCGTCAGAGTCTCAGCCTTGACACCAGACGTCAACAAATTCTTCAGAACCGTTGTAATTTTTACAATATCACCTGAAGCGTATGCATATAACAACTCGGCAATCTTTTCATCTTGCGGCAAACCCATCGCTACTATGACCATTTCTTTAGTTATCTCGTCGTTTGATAGCGTTGATATTTGATCGAGTAAACTCAATGAATCTCTAAATGACCCCCCGCCTCTTTTCGCTATTATCCTCAATGCATCGTCGGTGATTTTAATTTTCTCTTTTTCGCAAACCTTTTTCAAAAAATCAAACGCTAATTCTGTATCGGCCAATTTGAAAGTGTATGTCTGTGCCCGCGAAGTAATCGTAATCGGTACCTTATATGCATCTGTTGTTGCCATAATAAAAATTGCATGCGATGGCGGCTCCTCTAGAGTCTTCAATAGAGCATTGAATGCTTCTTTGGTTAGCATGTGCACTTCATCTATGATATATACCTTGTATTTTCCAGTTGTGGGTGCAATTGCGACTTTTTCCCGCAATTCTCGTATATTATCAATCCCACGGTTGCTTGCGCCATCAATCTCGATAATATCTACATAATCGTCCTCAATTTCGTATTTAAAACCATTTACCTCATGCGCTAGAATTCTTGCCACTGAAGTCTTGCCGCATCCACGTGGGCCAATAAATAAATATGCATGACTAATCTTCCCCTGCTCTAGGGATTTCATTAAAGGCTCTGTTACTTGTGGCTGACCAACTACATCTGCCAGTCTCACCGGCCGATATCGCCTATACAGACTCTTCATTACAGAGCCGCTTCAACGGCTGCCCAGGTCGCTTCATCGTTATTTGCTGGAATCGTCACTGAAACTTGTGAACCATTTCTCAGATGAAAATATGTCACAGAAGCATAGAGAATCTGATATTCTTTCCCAGCCACTTCAACATAATATTTATCATCATGTTGTACTAGAGTGCCAATCACAGTCTTACGCTCTACTGGGCCAATCTGCTTGTAAAGGAATTTGCCCTCTTCGGTAATAGTGAGTTTCATAATATCACCTTCTACTAACTTTGATTTTGAAGCGTAATTCGCTGGCACAGGATAGTTTTTACCGTCTGGGCCAATCATGATTTGTCCATCGAAAATCCCCTCAATAATCTTCCCTTCGGGAGTTGATACTACGCTGTCCATCGGAGCAGTAATCGATTGACCATCACCAATAATCGAAACCAACAATTCCTTTGCAGCAGACAAACTCGTCTCCGCATCGCTAATAAGACTACGCAACCTTTTTATTTGTTTCTCTGGTATTTCAGACATCACCTCGCATTCCTGTCTAAATATAATATTAATATTATATTATATCTTTCGGCCCATAAAGTCAAGTTTTTCTATCAAAAGTTTTCCACTGGAATAACACCGGTCGAAGCAAAACTGTTGTAAAAAAAACATAAAAACCGCAAGCACTATTCAGAATCTTTCCAAAGCCCAGTATGACGTTTCCCATCCATAATCATCGTTGGAATTCCCCTAACCTTCAGTTGGTTCTCAATAATGTCTTTATTTTCATTCATCTTATCAGCAACCTCTGGGTAATCTACTATTTTTCGAATTTCTTTCAAACCTTTATCGTCAAACCCGTCTTCTCTTAGCCAAGATTCAATTTTTTTAGTTGCTTCCTCACGTGAATAGTTGTCATTAAATTCTTGCTGGTAATAAAGATCGTTACTGCTCTTATTGGTAAATATCCTATCAATAATTCCAAGCGACGCACCAGACTTTAGCTGTTCCACCGCAAACATATAACGTACGACAATCTCGGAATTAGGGAATTTATATTCACCATTAGCATCTTGAATTGCAAAAGGCACCAGCCGCACATTGTGACTATCGAAGAAGCCAACGTTCTTCTGATTGCGATATGACACCATGCAAACCGAGCATCCCGGATCGAAGATATCCACCACTACATCTAAACCTTCTACTTCATCACCGCTCATTTCAATATAATTAAACTTATAGTCCTCAGCATTGTAGGTTTTAAACTTATCTGGAATTGCTTCAAATATCTCACCCCACTCTGTAAACCATCGCCCTGTCGCCTCAAACACGTTGGACGGCTCAGACTCATCAATTGAACAAACTTCAGCGCCGAGTGAACAGGCCGAAGGTTTCGTTACGTTGCAGGAGCCAAGTGCCCATAGGGCCAATAACGACTTGATAGCTGTTAAGATTGCCCAGACAGCCACAACTACAATTACAATCGATAATACTTCAATGACAATTGAAAGCGGCTTCACCCAGCCAGGATGTTTTAACATCACACGAGAAAGCAAAGTATTCTTTACATCGTCCTTAAACCCGGTTTCGCATTTCTGTAGGCGAACTTTTTTCCATAGACACCCCCACGCCTTCTTCATGGCCTTAAGGTAAGCCTTCCCTATTTTAGGTTTAAATATAGATATCCCCGCCACAAAAACGCCAATTAGGGCCAAAATAATAAAAGCAGCTATACACACCATAATGTATATATAATAGCACTAATAGATGATTTTTTCCATAACTTTTTTGACTTTCGCAATATCGGAGGGGCGATTATGTAGCCCGAGCGAGAATCTCATCAGTGGCGGCAGACCAAGCACATGATCCAAATAATAATGAGCGCAGAAGTATCCAGTTCGCGCCATAATATTCTCACGACTCAGTGCTGAACCGAGTAAATGCGAATCCATTCCATCGATGTAGAATGACATCGTTGGGTTGGCCTCATGGTTTACCATGTGTACTTTGTTCGAACCATGCAGATATTCATATAAATCAGTATAATTCTTTTCTAGGTTCTGCCAATCTTTCTTGGTTGTATGCTCTAGCCAATCCAGCGCCGCGCCTAGTCCCACTATCTCACCCCAGGCTTGCAAACCTGATTCGAAGCGCGTATAGCGATGTTCTTTTCCTTCCGCTGACAGTAAATAAGAATCTTTTGTTACGTCATCTACCATACCACCACCGACAAAACCATTTATCATTTTCTCCATCAAATCATCGCGCCAGATAATTACTCCAAGAGAAGGGGCGTATAATTTATGCGCCGAAAAACAAATCGCATCCGGCTCCACTCCATGTAAAATTTCACTCGAATGTGCCATGGCCTGTGCGGCGTCAATAATCACAATACCATCAGCTTTGTGTACCGTTTTTACTAACTCCTTAATATTCAAAAGCTTCCGCCCGTCAAAATTTGAAGCACAGTTTACTACCACCACGGCCTTTTTGAAGTTATAGACATCAACGTCGATAGAACCATCCTCTTCTCGCTTCATTACTTCGCGCTTGAGCCCAGTGCGCTCAGAAAACGCCATCGTCGCGAGAAAAGGTGAATTATGCTCAATTTCCGAAGTCATCACTTTATTAAATAGTTTTGGCTTCAACTGGCTCAGGATTAGATTAATTCCATAAGTAGTGTTTAGGGTAAAAGAAACTGTATATTTGCGGCCTTTTAGACCCACATATTTTAACACTTTCTCGCGAGTTGCTTCGACCTTCTCATCAGTCTCCACGCCCCATTTGTATTTCACTCGTTCGCCACAAGAATTGTGCTCAGTGTAATAATTATTAATGGCATCAATCACGCATCGTGGCCGGAGTGACTGACATGCCCCATCGAGATATACTTCCCCCTCACCTAAATAATCAAACTCTTTCATGAATTAATTATACACTATATGGAAATGGATTGAAAAAAATAATAAAAAGTATTATTATATAAGACATGAAGGATACGCTTAAAACCAAAACGAATCATGCAAAAAGAGATTCAACAGAATCGAATAACCAATGGTATAAGTCAATCATTCTGGCAGTTGTCTATATTTTATGCTTTTCTGTATTTATCGCTAACAAAGCTTTTGCCGCACAATGTGGCGACGCCGAAACTGTATTGATAGAATGTGGTGATAATGGTAGCGGAAACATTATTCATGTATTCTCTACTATTCTAGACATAATGACTACAGGAATTGGAATTCTTGCTGTTATAGGTATTTCAGTCTTTGGTATGCAGTATCTCACGGCGGGCGGCGATATTAACAAAGTCACTAAAGCGAAGCGACGAATGTATGAGACCACCATCGGAGTAGTTTGTTACTTAGCCATATTTGGAGTGACAAAATGGTTGTTGCCAAATGGTAATACTGGCCTCGAAGAACTGGAACGACAGCTTGCAGCCCTTACCATTTCGGTCGGCGGTCCCAAAGCCGTCGGTGAAACATTTACTCCTGTAGTCACTCTGAATGAAGCTTCGACACAGAGTCGATCTACGCCCATGGAAGCTCGAACAGCTCAAACCAATAATGTCGCATTCAAACTTGCCGTGTCATCAGACGACAATATAACCAGAAAAACGCCGACAAACTTCCAATTAGCAGAGGATACGTCGACGGGCACACAATCAACCGAGGACGTGCCAACAGTTCAGCAGCATGAGGAGGCACCCATACCCCAACAACCACAAAAAGAAGCTTCCGAGGATAACCAGTCAACTGTAAATGAATACTCTTTAGTCAGCACAAATCCTGAAGTCGTGGCTGTCTTAGGTAAGCATGCTAAATGCTCCCAAGCTGGTGAATCCAAACTCGTAGTAGTTGATGAAGATGGCCAACAAGCTTCGACCGAAGTTACATGCGAAGAACCCGTAGCTACGCAAGACCCAGCGCCAATTAAACCAAAGACAAATAAGCCCGCTATCAGGAAAGCCAGTGACGGTACGGATACGGTTGGCAACATGGAGAAAACAAGATTGCGAAATGGTAAGCCACACTTGAGAGCCAATACAATAAGTATTATCAATGCTCACAACAGGGATTTCACCTACAAAACATACAAGAAAGTTATTAAAAACAAAGGTGGGCTGATTAACTACATTCAGAAGCTCGGCGGTGTTTTTAATGCATACGGTAAAAGAATTAATAAAAACGGCAATATCGCTAGAGCAAAGGTCGCCACCGCAGCAGATCTTCAGGCAGCAGCAGAGTTTGTCTATGGACTATTCATGATATGGGGTCCAGACTATGACAGTGGGCAAGTTCATCACGATTGGAATGGCAAAGATGCCTTTTATAAAGGTCTCCCTAATCGTAAAGCCATAAGAGGTTATAGCGGTAGAAAAATCCAACAGGTACTCCAACGGCAGTTAAATAATACAGATGATTTTCGTACTAGTTGCAATACAGCGATTAATACATTTAACAAATCAACCACTCTAGCGGACATGCATGGTGCATCTCATCAGCCCAAAACTCAATTAGCCATGTCAAGGAAAAACTATAACAAAAACAAAGGTAAGATTATTAGATGGAGTGATTTACGTGTCGGGGACGTAGTGCACTTCTTTGCTGCAAATGGCAGCTGGCGTCATGTTGCGTTGGTAGGAGAAGTCTATTCTGATTATATTGTATTGTATGATGGTGGTAGTAGATTTATGAAAAATCGACAATACAAATTTGCAATTCCACGTAAAAACGATAAAAAATTAAGGGGCACATATAAGTCATATTCCTCGTGGTGGGGTTTCAGACCATGGAAGATAGATCAAAGCGTTACATTGAAAGGAATAAACTAATGAACCAAAACTCATATCAGCAAGCTTATCCCTCCGAGTATCAAATTGCGCCGGAACCCAATCGTGGTAAAAATATTGTTCTAATCGTTTTTATGATTGTGACCATAATAGTTGCCATCGCTGCGATTGTGGTAAGCGTTTTATCTCTCAACCACAAGGTAGATAGCGATATTGAAATAGCTGAATATGAAGTAGATGCCAATGGGAGCCTTATTGTTGGTGAGCCAGTAATGATTCGTACAAACACGCCAATTTTACAAATCTACGCAGAGCTAGATGAACAAACTACCATAGAAGATTTGTTGCAAAAAGCAAAAGGACATCAAGGGGACATAGAATTGACACTCACAGATGATGGAATGGGTATTCTGAAAATATCGGGCAGTCAGGATTCCATTATCTTTAGCCATCCATTAATTAGCGAGGAAGAGATAATAACCGAAGACGAAGAAGTTCTGAACGAATCTGATGAAACAGAATTAGGCACCACAATCACGGGTTATCCTCTGGACACTCCAATTGAAGACATTAGATACACTTATGACCTCCCAGATACTGCTTATTTTATAGCTTACAATGGCGAAACAAAGTATTACGAAATATATAACTTAGACGAAATGTTTGAATTGCGAACCAAGAAAGACGCAATTGAAGCCTATCTAGCGCCAGTACTTGGTCATTCGGAATAACTACAATCAAAGACGATACCTAGCAAAAACCACCCTCTTGGGGTGGTTTTCGTCAATCAGTCAACCAGTTTATTATTAAGCTAATTCGACAGTAGCGCCAGCTTCTTCGAGCGCTTTTTTCATCGCTTCAGCATCAGCCTTAGCGACCTTTTCCTTTACAGTTGCAGGAGCGCCATCGACAATAGCCTTAGCCTCGCCAAGACCCAAGCCGGTAGCTTCCTTTACAGCCTTGATGACTGCAATCTTCTGAGCACCAGCGTCTTTCAAGACGACATCATATTCAGATTTGCCTTCATCAGCAGCGGCTTCACCGCCAGCAGCAGGAGCAGCTACAGCCACAGCGGCAGCAGCTGGCTCGATGCCATATTCGTCCTTCAGAACGTTTTTTAGTTCGTTTACTTCGAGAACGGTCAACTTGACCAATTCCTCGGCTAATTTTTTAATATCAGTAGCCATATTAATCCTTTCTAATTGTTTAATAATTCATGGTTGCTAATTTGCATGCGCTTCAAGACCAGATACGATGCCGGATAATCCGCCAGAAAGGCCAGAAATCGAATCCGTAACCGGTGAAAGAAGTTGTGCGACGACCTGAGCGATAAGCTCGTTCTTGGTAGGCATTGCGGCCAAAGTCTTCACCTCGTCTTCTGATAATGCATTGCCAAGATCAGAGAAACCGCCGACTAGGTTTAGGGCATTATGCGCCTTGGCGAATTCAGCCAGCACCTTTGCAGGTGCCACTTCGTCGTCATCAGAAATCGCATAAAGTAGCTGTCCAGTTAGTCCCGTGGTATCGGTGTCTTTATAGACAGCAATCTGTCCCATCGCGACACGTACTAAACGATTCTTCACTACCTTAATCTTCACACCTGCTTCGCGTGCAGCCTTGCGGAGTTCCTGCAATTCTGCCACGGTGAGACCCTGGTATTTTGCAAAAACTGTCGACTTTGCGTTCGAAAGCAGTTCTGTCAAATCAGCAACCAACGTGTTCTTTTTTTGCTTGCTAATTGCCATAAAAAGTTCCTTTGGTTATATTATTATAGTTGGTTGACTAATTGTTAATAGATACGTCACCAAATAAATCCTACAAGATATTCCTCGGCGACATGATTAAGGATTACTCCCGTCGCTGTCTTTGGTAACTAACTAAATTATATCACACTTGTATTTAAAAATCAACTCACATGCTTAGTGGTGAAATATTGGAATAGTGAACCAATCACAGTAAACCCAACTAACATCGGCCAGTAAAATGTTCCTTGGTTGATGCTAGTGATAAGCCCCAGTAAAGCCAAAGTAGTCGCATATGCTCCTACACCAGCAGTTGCAATAATGGTTGCTGGTTTCATTGCCACTACTGCTGCCCCAGCTATAATTACGCCAGCTACAGCAGCAATCGCCAGAGTCTGGATATCATTACCAAAGTACTGTGTACTGACAAACATCACTAAAGCAAAGCAAATCCCACCTACACATAGTTTTTCAATTGAAAAGCCAAGCAAAGCTAGCAACAAGCCACCAGCCACAGGAAGTAAAATTTGATACAATTGTGTCTGCATTGCCTCTGGTAGAATACTTTGCACTTCATATACTGTCAATAATTGCGTTACCCCAGCATAACCTAGGATGAACCAGGCGATAAAAAAGGCAGCCTTTTTAATCCGGTAACCGAAAAACAGCACCGCAAGGCCGAGCCCTAATAGTATTAATAATTCTGGTGTTTGAAAACCCTGTACAATTGCATCCATAAGTACATTATATCATACAGGGTTTTGCAAACAAGCATTAATTATAAAGATTCTCAATCTGAATCGATGGGCCCATCGTGGTTGTAATATAAACAGATTTTACATAAGAGCCCTTAAGCGATGCAGGTTTCTGAGACTTCAAGGAGTCAAAGAAAGCATTTGTATTCTCAAGAAGCTTATCGACGCCGAACGATACCTTGCCGACACCGATATGAACAATCGACTGCTTATCGACGCGATATTCTACTTTGCCAGCCTTTGCTTCTTTGACGGCCTTCTCAACATCCATTGTTACAGTACCGGCCTTTGGATTTGGCATCAGACCTTTCGGGCCGAGTAAACGAGCATATTTGCCGAGTTTTGGCATATATTGTGGGGTCGCAATCAAAACATCGAAATCAATCGTGCCCCTATCGAGTTGTTTCAAGAAATCCTCATCCTCAGCAATATCGGCACCAGCGTTTTTTGCAATCTTACATACATCTAGAGGTGCAAAGACTGCTACGCGAACCGTCTTACCGTTGCCGTTTGGTAGTACCAAGGTAGTACGGATGTTTTGGTCAGCCTGACGTGGGTCAACACCGAGCCTAGCATGTACTTCGACCGATGCGTCGAACTTCGCTGGTGAAGTTTTAATTGCCAAATCAATAGCATCCTTCAGGTTGTAAGTCTTACCTTTTTCAATTAATTTAGCAGCTGCTTGATATTTCTTGCCACGGCGTTCGATTCTTGGACGAGTTACTGGAGTTGCGCCCTTTGGCTTCACGACGGCATCACTAGCCTTACGCTCCAATTTACGTGCTTGTCGCTCTTCTTCTGCTTTAACTTCTTCTATGTGTTTCTTTGACTTCTTACCAGATTTTGCAAATTTCTCTGGCTCAGCAGATTCCGCAACCTCATCAGCTTCAGGAGTCTGCTCTACGACTTCAGTTGATCCTTCAACAACCTCAGTTTTTTCTAATTCTTTAGCCTCATCTTTGGCCATATTTTCCTTTCTGTGGTATAAACGGCTTTATTAAGCCTCCCACGCTTAATTAACTTTTTATATTATAACAAAATTTTGGTAAAAACGCAAGGAAAAAGGAGGGCCGAAACCCTCCTAGGGGAATCTCAATCGCCGACATACGAGCTGCGTTTCCGCAGCATGCCAGACATTACATGGGTCGGATTGGAGTTATCCTTTTTCCGTGTCTTACGAAACGGACATTTTGGATGTCTACTATCAAGATACCTAATGTCTATCGTTCGCGCTTTAAGCGTTCGGTAGGCATAATTGGCATCAAGGCTTTTTGCCGCCCTAATTGCCAGCCTAATATTAGACTCCTCCAAGTTGCCGAGATATTCCAAGACGTCAGTCTCCGTTTCCATTTCAAGAAAAGGAATAAACGGGTAATCGTCTTTGATTTCTCTCTCAATCCTTTTGCCTGGCTCTTCGCGTCCTTCTATCATTTTTTTGAACAAACGATAGTTTTTCCCGTAGAGATCCCAGAGCGAAACGGCTTCCTTAATAAGGTCACCTTTTCGTCTCATACCATAAAATACTTCGCCCATCTTCTGTGCTCCCCCTTTCTGATATATAGATGGTCAACTTTCTAATTATATCACACTTGTCCTAAAAAGTCAAGAGGTCAAAGCCACAAAAAATAGGCTCCCCTCGGCCTATTTTCTAATTAATCTTCTACAGTTACACCCATTGAGCGTGCGGTACCAGCGACAATTTTTACAGCGCCGTCTAAATCAATCGCGTTCAACTGATCCATCTTCTTCTTGGCAATTTCTTCGAGCTGAGCACGAGTAATCTTACCCACCTTATCAACGTTTGGCTTGCCAGAACCCTTCTCGATTTTGATTGCTTCTCGAATCAAATCATCCACCGGTTGACCAAGTGATTTCCAATCAAAAGTTCTATCTTCAAATACGCGAATATGAACAATTACATTCTTCCCCATTAAATCTTTGGTTGCCTCATTGAATGGATTAATGAAATCCATCATGTTAAGACCCCACTGACCGAGTGTCGAACCTACTGGAGGACCAGCCGTCGCACGACCCGCAGGGATACGTAACTTCAAATTCCCAATTACTTTCTTTTCTGCCATAAAAATACCTTTCTAGTGCGTAACTATCTAATTATATCATATTTGTTTAACTTGTAAAGCATCGAGTTCGACTGGAGTTTCACGTCCAAACATCGACACCATAACTTTGAGTTTACCCTTGGCGGCGTCAATCTCAGATACAGCACCATCAAAGCCTTTGAATGGACCATCAGTAATCGAAACAATCTCGCCCACTTCGTATTTCACGGAGAATTTCGGGTCTTCTACGCCCATGCGCTTCTTAATCTTCTTAATTTCCTTTTCAGAAACCGGAGTTGGCTGCGTGCCGGTACCAATGAAGCCAGTTACACCCGGAGTATTGCGAATGATATACCAAGTCTCATCAGATAATTTCATATCCACGAGTACATAACCTTGCAAAATCTTACGATCGACAATTTTGCGCTTACCGTTTTTGATTT
Organism: Candidatus Saccharimonadota bacterium; assembly: GCA_017433245.1. GTDB lineage: Bacteria > Patescibacteriota > Saccharimonadia > Saccharimonadales > Saccharimonadaceae > Nanosyncoccus. The sequence continues at coordinate 20,449 of JAFRHO010000012.1, forward strand.
CGATTTGTTTCTCCTTTGGTACAATCGCTTCGAAAATCTTGCCCGACATCTCCACGGTATTTACACGTTGGTTAATCGAATCAGCTACCTTGTCCTCATAACCGGAGTATGTCGAAATCGCATACCATGCCCTAGTGTCATCATATCTGTTTACTGCCATTTTAACCCTTTCCTAATATTAAATTAAATAACCAAGTAAAGAACAAATCCAGGAGGAAGATAATCACTACGAAGAGTGCTGTATATACGAATACCGCAAGCACCATCTTCCAAGTTGCTTTAGCGTTTGGCCAACGTACCTGGCGTAGCTCTCGCCAAGAATCGCGTAGATATCTCCATAGAAATACAAACGGGCGAATCAAGATAAACGGTTTCTTCCCTCCATCTTTTTCCTTTGCTAAGGCTTTTTCCGCTTTCTTCAATTCTTTTTGTTTTACTTTGTCAACCTTTTTGTCTTCGACGACAACCTTCTTGCGAGTAATTGTCGGCTCGGCATCACCATCCTGCTTATTCGCAGAATTGCCTGCCTTGATTCTAGTGATTTTCGCCATATACTCCTTTACTATTAAATGGTATCAAAAAAGTCTGATACCAGACTTGTCAACATTTTACCTCGTTGGCAATAAATTGTCAACAGGTAAAATGTCGTCCACTGGACGTCACCTCAAAAAATCTCAAACAAAGTCTGAGATTTTTACTCAGTTCCTACAGTGGTCAAATACTACACCGGGAATAAATAGTCAAGATAATCTTGGAACATTCGTGTGCCTGATATTACCGGCAAAAACTCAACCAGTTGTCGACGAATCAGAGTTTCTAAATCGAAATCATTATCCCAAGCAGCTATTGCCTCCTCCATTCGTTGGTAAAGCATAGTCAACTCTTCTTCCTCATCCGCACCAGATATATTGAGGTAAGAATTGATTGAGCCGTCCGCTACCCCACCATCATGGGTCGAAATGAGTAACCCTAGATTCGCTACGTCTTTCATCCAGCTCGTACCACAAGCCTCCAACCCAACTATGGGGACATTGATTGCGACATTGGAACCGGCGGACAGGCCATAAGCCAGCTCTTCGTCATAATCTGGTAAATAATGCACATGGGTAGACAAATAACTATCAGTCTCCACTGATTCGAGCAGATGCCTCAGTTTACCAGCCATCACATTGTCGCCAGTATGCACTCGTCCTGCTAGGATATAATGCGCACCATGCTCTTCAAGTACCGCACGTAAACGGTTCAAGTCGCGAAACGGCAAATCAGGCCTCTTGTAGTCTACGAAACGTCGTTTAAAATCGAAAACAAAATCATCGTCTGCAAACTCCAATATGCGTCCTCGGTGGTCGGGCCGGTGAGACAAAACTTCATTTAAGATTCGCCTACCAGATTCTTTAATAAACCTTATCTCATTTGCAGTAAGTGATTCCAGTTTAGTATCCATTCCTTCAAGCGGTGCATTATTCTGGTCGAGAACCTGTGCTTGGTGGTAATAGTCCATCACCTCGGGCAGTACCCACGTATCCATATCAATGCCATTGGTAATAGCCTTAAATTTCACTTTATTCCCTGCCACGTCGTGATAATTCGCCACTCTAGTATGGAGTTTAGAAACCCCACTCTTTAATTCTGCAATCTCCAACGTGATAGAAGAAAGTCTAATTTGCCCATGTTCAAATTTCTCTGATAGCCAACGCTTTACGGCGGCAGACTTGATATTTGGAAAAACATATCGTTCGAACTGCTCGATACTAAACTCAGCTTCCGCTGCCTGCACTAAAGTATGGTTCGTGTATAAAGTATGCTTGCGTGTATATACTACCGCTTCGTAAAAATCCATACCATTACGTACCAACTCATCTAACCTAGACACTGCCGCGAAGAAAGTCGCCACTTCATTTAGCTGGATAATCGCGGGCTTCAAACCAATTAGCTTCAAAGCCGCATAGCCGCCGAACCCTAGTGCCACTTCCTGATAAAGACGATGATCGGAACCACTAGCATCAGAATATAATTCACCAAAATTCGGCTCGGTAATCGCAACAATTCGAGTGTTTTTAAATTGCTTTTCAATTACTTCTAGTTTGCATAACGTATCACAGCATTTAATATTAACCGTATCTACTAGTCGGAAACCAAAATTATGATAGTCTACATCGATATGTTCGTCGACAACTACGCCATCTCGTATAGCCTGATGCGTCTCGTGTGGGTAAAATGGTGTAATTAATACAAAAGGTACACCCATTTTCTCGGCCACCCGCCTCGTGTCAGCTGCAAGTACGCCCAAACCCCCGCCGCCGCGGATGCCATTTTTTTGGTCATACAACTCAATCGACCAATAGGTATATGGTCTCTCAGGAGAAATAGACTTAGTCAAGTTTTGACGACCAACTGCTTCATAAAATAAGTCCACATCTTCAATATTTTCCAGTGGATGATAAATAAATTCTTCTTCTTCCATCATGCTTATACTATTTTATCACAAAAGCTTTTAATACCAAAAGTTTTTTGGCAATTCATCCGCAATTCGTTTGTGGAATTCCCAATCAAAGCCATCTAGTCGTTTCGTATTAGAGTCTTTCATATATTTACTGCGAATCTCTTTGGCTGTCATGCGTCTGCCAGGAATGAGACGGTATTTCTTACCGAAATTTAAACCACGTTTATAACCTTTAGGTGGCAATACGGCCATCGGTAGGAAATCACAATCCATTTCTGAATCGGAGTAAAGTTTCAACGCCAACATTGACATCGTCGGAATTACATCTTCTTCTTTTTTATAGACTGCTTCATCCTTAAAGACGGTTGCCTGTCTAGTCGCAGAAGGAGCGACGAACACTACGCCACCATCCTTTAGTCCATCGTGTGATATTTTCGTGTAAATATCCCGAAACTCACGTTTTAAGCGATTCCCTTCATTGTATAGTAGAGATCCTTCTTTAAGATTAATCTTACTCCAAGTAGCAGGCGTGATAGTCGGTGTAATTATAATACCCAATTTCTTAATTCGATCATAGTTTGGTGCCAAAGATTCATACCAAGGCAAATTGACCGGAAAATACATCGGTTTTTCACCCATAATGTCGATTTTCATAGTTAAGATTCGAGCTATTTCGCCGAGCGAAGGATGGTTGAATCCAACTACCAAACCCTTCGGGTTGTCTTTTGGCATGCCTTTGTAGTCACCAGGTGTAATTTTAGAGAGTACCTTCACGAGTTTCTTGCGAGCATTGCGAATATGAGCAACCTGGTCACGTTTGGGTCCAGTCGTACTAAAGAAATAGTTTATCGCAGTGTTGCAAGCTTTGCCTACCGGCACCATCTCTTTGCGTAGGTTTTCGGCACCAAGTGTAGCGAGTAGCGAATAGTTCTCATGTTGCAGTTTGTCAATCACCTGTTCGGCCGTCAATTGTTGTAGTTCTTTTTTCGTAAATAGCTTTTTCTTTCCCATATTTATATTGTAACACCATTCCACAAAAGAAATAAAACATAGTTCTATGAATCATAAACATAGTTTTTAAAAACTAGTTCACGGTTATGATTTGATTTATTAGCTTTTTATGTTATAATGTGCCCAGGTGTAGCGTTGTGGGCAAACAAATCATCTAGTACTTTAATAAGGAGGTTAGAATAATGGTAAATACGATCGTATATGTCTTGTCGTTTGTGATTATCGCTATTGCCTTCTGTTTAATCCGTAGAAACTTCGTGGATCTCAGAAAGCATGACGAAGGAACTGATGAAATGAAAGATCTCGCCAGTATCATCCGTGACGGCGCGAATACTTTCATGGGACGTGAATATCGAGTAATCATACCCACAGTTTTTTTCTTTGCGGTATTGTACTCACTATTCACAGAATCTTTTGCTGGCGTAGCATTACTCTTTGGCGCAGCACTCAATATGACTGCTGTTGAAATAGGCATGCGAGCCGGTACATATGGCAACGTCAGAACCACAAATGCCGCAAGAGTCACCAAGGCACTCAGTCGTACCATGCGAATTGCATTGCTCGGTGGAAGTGTCAGTGGCTTTGCAGTACCGGCATTTGGCCTGTTCGGATTTCTCATCGTGTGGATCCTTTCAGGTGGCGCACAGGCAAACGCAATCAGTAGTGGTTTGCTTGGATTAAATACTTGTAACCCCATTGCCATGAGACTCGGCTGTTATTCACTGGGATTTTCCCTAGTGGGTATGTTTAACCGTGTTGCGGGTGGCAACTACACTAAGGCTGCTGATATTTCGGCCGACATCGTGGGCAAAAACGTCCATAATATGCCGGAGGATGACTCCAGGATGCCTAACACCGTTGCTGACTTTATCGGCGACTGTGTCAATGATATCGCTGGTAATATCTCAGACTTAGCAGAAAGCTTTGTTGCAACTCCTACAGCCTGTATCCTAATTTCAATGCAGATTTTCAAGGACAACCCTGTAGCTCTGTCAGCGGCATGTATCTTCCCGTTCATTATTTCGGCTGGAGGGTTACTGAGCAGCTTAATCGGTGTTTCGTCTGTCATTTTTGCGAATCGCAAGAAGGTCAAGACGGGTGCCAACGGCCAACAAGAAATAGTTTCTCGTGAAATCCAAGATCCTGCCCTCGAACTCGATATGGCAACATATCTGTCAGCCGGCATGGTCTTTATCATCGGATTGGTGGGCGCACGTTGGGTATTCAGTAAAACACCTGAGTTGTCCGCGTTCAATTTCCGCTACGGTTGGATTTCACCCTGGATTGCATCAGTGCTCGGAGTTATCAGCTCAGTAGCAGTCGGCAAAATCACAGAGTACTATACCAGTATGAAATATGGCCCAGTACAGAAGCTTAAGACCATGGCTTTCGAAGGCGATTCATTTGTCGTCACCGAAGGTGATGCCATCGGATATCGTTCAACCCTTGGTCCGGTATTGGTCATCGGCGTCTCGATGATTATTGCTTACAGCCTTGCCGGTACTTATGGTATCGCTATTGCGGGTCTTGGCATGCTGAGTTTTGTAGGTACCACAGTATCAATTGATGCTTTTGGACCTATCGCAGACAATGCAGGAGGCATCGCAGAAAGCTGTCACCTTGAGCCAGAAGTGCGTAAGATAACTGACCAGCTCGACGCAGTGGGTAACACCACAGCAGCAATCGGTAAAGGCAACGCCATTGGCTCAGCTGCATTCGCAACTGTATCGCTAATCATGGCATATGTCGAAAGCTATACGACTGGTGATATTGGGCTAATGTCCATCATTGTGCACCTCGTAGTTGGAATCATCGTTGGCGGTGCTCTGGTTATGTATTTCAGTGCAATGCTTACCGACAACACTATCGTTGCAGCTAAGCAACTTGCGGACGCTGGCGAAGAGCAGTTGAGAATTCCCGGCGTAATTGAGGGTACAGTAAAACCTGATTACACCAGCATCATCGAGTTGGCGGCCAATAATGCGCTCAGACACATGTTGGTTCCGTCTATCATGGCACTAGTAACACCGATTCTGTTTGGTTTCTCATTTGGACCAAACTTCGTACTCGGTATCCTAATCGGTGCAACAGCAGTAGCGGTTGGACTGGCGCTCTACAATGGTAACTCTGGCGGAGCATTTGATAATGCTAAGAAAGCCATTGAAATCGATAGAGCAAGCAACCCTGAAGATAGTTCGTTAGCTTTGGCCCACAAAGCTGCAGTTACGGGTGATACAGTAGGTGATACCAGAAAGGATGTGGTTGGTGTAGCGCTTGATATCTTCATCAAGACTATGTCGACCGTGTCTAATACACTGGCGAGTCTATTTGTATCATTCCACCTATTCTAATCTGTGCCCCTGGCTATCATAGTCAGGGGCTTTTTAATGCTTAGAAAAGGCCCTCGTCAGAGGGCCTTTTGTTAGTAACGTGTTTCCAGATACTTTTTATAATACAACGCAATTGCTACGTCGAAGTTCTCACCAAGCACAATTTCACCATGTAGTTTCATGATGGCGAAATAACGCAGTTTGAGCATATCATAAATCTTATGCGCCTCATCCCACTTTCCGTATGACAAATACTCGTCGCTGAGATAAGGTGTCATAAGAGGAGAGTAAGTGATATCCCGGCAATGACCGTGAATAACGACATTGACCTGCGGGAACATATCGAAGATATCGAGAATCAGTGGAGCTTCAGACGATGGCTCACTAGCGCCATTCCAACGCACTACCCTGTCTTCATGCCCCAAGATAACGGTAAGATCTTCCCGCCCCAGATTGCCAAGATATGCTCCGGTACGCGTTATGATGATTTTTGAATCTTCAGTACGCATCGCCAAGCATCCGGCTGTAGCATTGGTGTAGTCATTCTGCTGCAAGAAGCTACCGCACTGATTAAACAGGGGGTAAGCTTTTGCAATCAAAGCTCTACATTCGTCATCGTCACCATCTCTACGATTAAGATAACGCAGGGTTTTATATCTATGGCAGATTGAATCGAAAACCTTTGCCCACGGTGCCATCGTAATCTTAGCGAGTTCACAGTCTTCATAAACATATTCCGGCCAGATAATTTCCGCCCCAAAACTAGTGATTGTCTGACGATGAGACGCCGTAACGGGATGTAACCAATACTGTTCACCCATTGACGGTGCAATGATGACCGGTTTCTTTTTGCCAATAGCAGCATGCACGATTGACATAGGATAGTTATCCGCTATGCCCGTCGCAATTTTGGAAAAAGTATTGAAGGTACAAGGTGCCACTACTACAATATCTTCCTCCGGAATCTGCATATTGCCATTTGAAGTACGTCGAATGACAACGTCATCGGGTATTGTTTGCGCATCAAGCAACGGTTCTGCGGCGGCAGTAGGCATCAGAATAATATCTCTTACATGTGCCTCTTTTAACATATTTAAGAAAACCGCCACCGTCGTAGTTCTATGTGCTCCAGTAACAATGCAGTAAATCGTTTTACCTCTTAACATTCCTATCACCCCCTATTTTGTCTCTAGTAATGATAACGGCGATACAGTTCATATGCCATCGCCGAGACGGCAACCGGCAACGTCAAGAAATCCACCTTGGTTTTGTCCATCGGCAACTTCACAACGTCATCCAACATTGCCTGTTTAGCTCGTGTCAAGCCCGAAGACTCAGTACCAAATACAATCACTACATCCATATTCATCGGCAAATCAATATCGTAAAAAACTTTCGACGCCTCACCTGAAGTACCAATCAGGAACTTCCCCTTGGCCTGAAGATCATTTACGGCTTCTTCAAAAGTGGCGTAGTGTATCGCCTTAAAACCATCAGGAATATTCCATGAGCGTACCTTAGAATGTACCTTTGGTATATCAAAGGATAATGAATTGCCGGCAGTATAGACAACGGCATCAATCGACTGCGCAATCTGCACAATGTGAGCCATATCGTATGGCGCCCGTAGTGCATCAAACAACAACTCAACTTTTCTCATATTAAAACTCCTTTTTACATACCATTATGAATGGGTCAGAGCTCACCGTAGCATCACGACAAGACTCAATTATCAGTTGCTCGTCCGCTTCTCCAAAATCTTGAATCAGCGGGAAGCTCCGTACAATCGTCACAATATCTTCCGCAGAATCATACTTTCTAGTAAAAAGATAGCTGTTAAGACGAATTACGGATAAGCCAGCGTCTTCTGCCATGCGTTTATAGTACTCGGGTTCACGCTGTCGTATCACTCGACCAGGAAATAGTTTCGTGACTTCGCAGAGTCCTTTGCCAGTACCATACTCACGAAAGACAAAAACGCCGCCATGCTTGAGTACACGGTAAACTTCCCTCATATTGATACGAGTTACATTCTTAGCCGTTACGACTTCAAATGTCTCGTCCCGGAAAGGTAGACGTTCCGCACTGCCACGTACGATATCAGCATAGTCGCCTAATTCTTCCGAAGCAGCTTTGACCATTTCAGCTGAATTATCGACGCCGTAGAATTCCAAGGCAAGATCATGATTCCGCCTTATGAGTTCTTTCAGTACATATCCATTTCCGGTGCCAATGTCAAGAATCCGATATCCTTTATACAGATACCAAGCAATTTCATGAAAAAAGCGTTCGTTGATGTCTAAGTCCTGGATGGGCTTAAAACAGGTTACTCGTTCTCTTGTTGCTATTACCGAATCGTCATAATTAAAGCACATAGTATTCCCCCTTTCAGAAACACGCTTAACTATTAAAGAACTATTAAGAACAAACTTAACTACTTATAAGTATAACATATCTAACCATAATTATCAACTAATATTGCGGTTTCGGCAAACATATGTTAAAATACAGATAATCCAAAGGATGTACCTTAACACTGCAGAAAGGGGGTGTTTAAATGGATAAGGTGATGCAAGATTTATGGTTGTTTGACTATAATGATAGTGAAGCTTATGATAGATTTAGCCAATGTGAAGATCCTAATAACCTAATCACTCGTTATATCGAGGGAAAGTATGATCTTCATGATAAAAACGTGCTTGAAATCGGTGCTGGTAGCGGGAAATTTACCCATTTCCTAGCCCACTCGTGTAGAAAACTTTATGTCGTAGAACGTAGTGCTAATCTCATGGCCCTTAACCAGGCAAGAAATAAACGCTCAAATATCCAGTTTATCCTATCCGATGTCAAAGCATTGGATTTACCGGAGCATTCTATCGACGTCGTTTTCGGTGGCTGGAGTATGACTTCAATGCGAGATGATTTTCCGGGTGTGTTTCGAGTCTTAAATAAAGTACTAAAACCCGATGGCAAAATCATCTTAGTTGAAAACGCTGGCGCAGACGAGTTCAGTCACATTACAGGCATCGAGTCATTGAGCGCCGAGATGCAGAAGTACTACCACAGAATTGGGTTTTATACCGAAGTCGTGATTATCACAACTATCAATCTACCCGATGCCGAAACTTTCTATCGTGCATTTCCAAACCAAAGTAGTAAAAAGCTTGATTCACTGAGAATCAGACACGACATTACAATCCTGACGGCGAATGCCAAGAATCTACCAAAGGGGGATAAGTGTTATGAAAATTGTTGAAAAGAAACCCGGCCATGACGAAAAACTGGCCAAGCTGCAAGTGCATCTGAGCAATCCGCTCTCATTGTGTTGGCAGGTCTCCAAGAAATGCAACTATCATTGTCCATTTTGCCTAAGTGGCGAACAGGATGAGAATGAGCTGCCACTAGATAAGATGAAACAGATAGTGGACATCTTAGCGGAAAACAACCTGGTCCGGATTGATTTCACCGGAGGTGAACCATTCTTACGTCCAGATTTTCTGGAGATACTGACCTATGCATCCAATAAAGGAATTGAAACCTTAGTCACTTCAAATGGTTCGATTTGGAGCGAGAGGATTGCTAAGACTCTGCTCGAGACCAACACTCTGCTCCTGATCTCACTTGACGGCAACTCTGTCACGCACGATAAGTCGCGTGGGCCAAGGGCATTTGCTCGGGCCGTAGCCAATATCAACCGGTACCGTGATGCTGGAGTACCAATTCGAGTTAATTTCTTGGTGCGGAGAGACAATCTTAATCAGATTGATTATATCTACGATCTGGTCAAAGGTCTCGGCGTAGAGAGGCTTTTCTATATCCTGATTGCGCCACAAGGTAAAGCATATCAGAACGATGAGCTTCTGCTTACAGACGAAGAACGTCAATACTACCTGGAACTACTCCGGAAAAAGAAGCTCGCCTCGGGAGACAATCCTTTCATCACTATCCAGGACTACGCAACTAACTTGCATTCCTGCTTCCTGATCGATTCGCACGGTGATATCATCTCGCAGGGATACTCTCAAGATGACTGCGTCCGGGTCGGTAATATCCTCGAAGAGGGTTTGCAACAGTGCTGGAACAACCCTGTTTTTAATCACAAAGGGCATTTTCTGCAGTATGCGTACATGTTTGATTATTATATGTAATCTTGCATGTACTTCACCAAAGCCGAGGCTTATGCCTCGGCTTTCTTAGCGTAATTCAGGCATTTCAACTTTTTCGCTGGCCGGCTTCTCGAGAAGTTCCGGGTGGGATAAAAGGTATTGAAGTACTTTGGCAGACTTGGCGAAGTAGTAACCATCTGCGATACGTTCGTCAAAATTCATACCCCACTCACAAATCTTACGTACCTCATGTTTTTTGCCATTGATTATTTCCTCATCTTTTATTTCGCCCATTGTTAGAAGCGAAGATGAATTCCCGAAATCAGTGATATTATGGAAAATTGCACCGCAACCAATCGAACCAAGGTTGGAAACGATCATAGTGCTATAGTATAAATTGTCTTTTGCAAGAGAACTGGGTAAAAAGCCTTTCTTATCGGTCCATTTCAGAACACCAATTAATGGTACGCGCATAAAATTCGGTAGTTTCGCAAGTATATCGATGGCCGAATTAGCCCCTTCTTTGTTAACTTTATTAGCCTTCTTGTTCCGGAAAGCTTCAACTTTTTTTCTGACTTTGTCACCAATGGTATAAATAGTATCGTCCTTTTCAATAGGAATCATTACCATCATTTCTTCTGAGTGATCATCGAAGCTTATTTTAGCGACAAAAGAAAGTACCACTTTCTCATGTTCCCACAAATGGCGGTCTGCGACAAAATGATTGAGTTTGGGGCGATTATAAACAGTTTTGCCAATTGCGGTTAAGAATGCATGGAAAAAAGTGACTTCTTCGCCAGCTGCCTTCTTCTTCTCAATATATTTGACCAGTTCGGTCAAATCCATCTTCTGGTTAATATAAACATCACTAACGCTACGATGTGGTTTGAGATCAATACTAATCTGATTTAGACCCGATACACCTTTAACGCGGTGAGCACCACCATACCTTTTTGACATACTCCTCCTGTTATCTGAATTAATAATTATACTTAAAACTATAATAACACATTAAGCGAATAAAAAAATCCCGACAAGTTGTCGGGATTTTTAGCCGCGAGGATATCATCGATGGAGTACTCCTTCAAGTACCGAATTGTGGAAGATTCCTCTTGGTCATCAAAAAACGATAAATCAAAGAGATTTTTTGTGAAACAAAAATGGCTGGGGTGAAGGGATTCGAACCCCTGAATGGTGGGACCAGAACCCACTGCCTTACCACTTGGCGACACCCCAGTGCAACATTAATTATATCACAAGTTTATTCGGTTCGCAATGCTTCGACCGGGTCTTTCTTAGAAGCAGCTCTGGCCGGAATAATACCGCCAATCAGTGTTAGAATCACTGATAAACCAATCAAGAACAGTGCCATCTTCGGCTCCAAATAAGCCGACAATGGTATATCACCTGTAAAATGATGTAGAATCAGATTGATAATCGGAATCAGAAGATATGACATTCCAACCCCAAAAAAACCCGACAGGAGCCCAATAATAAACGTCTCCGCGTTAAATATCGATGAAATATTATGCTTCGAGGCACCAATCGCACGCAAAATGCCAATTTCCTTCGTTCTTTCATACACTGAGATGTACGTAATGACACCAATCATAATCGAAGATACCACCAACGAAATCGACACAAACGCAATCAAAACATACGATACGGCGTCAACAATAGTCTTCACCGACGACATTAGTACGCCAGTCGTATCAGTATAATCAATCACCTTATCGTCCTTTCCAAGCGAGCGCATTTTCTCATTATAATCATCCAAGAACTCCATGAAATGCGTCTTACCGTCAAAACTCCAGAAATACATCGCCATCGTAGTCGGATCATCCAAATCTTGATAGCCGAGCGCTGACAGATTCGTTGCAAGAGTGGATTTCTTTTTAGTAAACATTGCTGTAACTACGCGCGATAACTCATCTTCCGAGAAGTTCAATTTAAACGCACCGATTATAGCATCTTGGTCTACATGAAATGCATCGGCAAAACTAGAAGTCAAATAAGACGACAGTTCACCTACTTTAGTTAATATCTCTTTCTTCATCGTAACTTCCGTAATCGCCACCGCGAACGAGTCAAAAGCCGACTCCACCGGAACAGCCTGTTGATATTGTTCTAGTACCGGACCAAATATCAATTCTACTATCGGAATCGGCATTGTCTCTACGTCATAGGGTATACTCTGCGCCTGCATCGCTGCGTCAAATCCTGTCACATAGGCTGTGAGAAGTCCCTTAAGAAGCCCCGCAAAAGTCGATTTAAACGTGTCGGCTGATATATAGTACTTCCCCTCCAGGTCTGCGAAACTCTCATTTTCCAAGAAATCATCAACCTTCGTATCAATCTCGGACTTCATGAAGGTTCCCGTGCCATCCAATCCAGCAGTATCAAGTTTTAGCTTATCCGCTAGGCTCTTGAATCTTTCCGTCAGCTCTTCTTTCACCGGCGACACATCTGCCGTTATGTCATTAGAAATCTCTTGAATATACTCTGATGTTTTCGCAGCTACTGCATTTTGGTCGATGTTTACTCCGAAGGCCTGCGATAGTTTGGCTTCGTCAATCGATACTAAATCCGAGAATTCGAAATTATAATCATTCTCTTCTTCGCCAAATTTCGTGCCAGAGAAAATATCTACGTCCGGATTGGCCAACTGCTGTTTAACAATTTCCGTCTTGTCAGATTTTTCAATAATATGAGTCACTAAGGAAGGTAGGTAAGCAATCCCACTCCCATTCGACATCATCTCCACGTTCATCACTGCTACACCGGTAATCTTCAACTTTTCCGACTCGTTGAAAAGGTTTTTCATATATTCTTTGTCGCTAGACATATCTTCATACACATCATATTTACTGTTATACTTATACGTATCCGTATTAGCGACTAATCTGAGATCCACATTCATCAAATCGTCATAAGAAATTTCAAGCGGCTCATTATGAATATCAGCATTTTCGCCACTCATGATCTTTGAAACAATTTTATTTAATTCGTCCGTGTCATGAAAGCCAAGCGAATAGGTAATCAATTCGGAAACTTCACCCTTATTACTTAACACCACCAGCAGTTCATTGTATTCTTCCGGATAACGACCGGCAAGCAGTTCTGTATCACTCCTCAAGTTATCTTCATCATATTGCTGAAACACCGAAGTCATCGAAGAATAGTTTCTCAGAAGTGAGGATTCGCCCACCAGAGAAGTAAACAAAGTACTTGGATTCATCTTCGCAATCGCTCCAGTCGCGTCCTCTGTATATATTAATGGATTTACATTGTATTCATATTCAAGCATCCGGATATCATCCTTCACTTCCGTCTCATGCGCTTCCATATAATCCGCAAAACTCGGTAAATCATTGTTTGAAACGGTTCCAAGCGTAGAAGTGAGAATCTGGTTTTCCTTGAGCTTCCCGTTGACAAGTTCGCCGTCAGTATTCCCCGTCAAACTGAGCAAAATACCAGTGACATCGGCAGTCTCTTTTTGTAACCTCAGCGGATAAGAGGTTAAAGTATCCTCCTCAATCTTATCGATATAATTCTGAAATCCTGTCGACACGGCACTAATCAGAGCAATACCGATAATGCCAATCGAACCCGCAATTGCTACCAGAATCGTCCGGGCCTTCTTGGTAAGTAAATTCCGCATTGACAACCCCGCTGCGGTAAACATCGACATCTTAGTCTTTTTGGATTTCTTCTCCGCTTCGGCCAAGTCCAAATCTGTCTTAATTTTACCGTCATACGAATTCGAATCTGCAATAATCTTACCATCTTTTAGTTTAATAATACGAGTGGCATATTTCTCGGCGAGTTCCGGATTATGCGTCACCATAATCACTAGTTTATTCTTTGCTATCTGCTTCAAGATATCCATCACTTGAAGAGACGTCTCGGAATCAAGTGCCCCTGTCGGTTCATCGGCAAGTAAAATATCTGGATCATTCACCAGTGCCCGAGCAATCGCCACGCGTTGCATCTGGCCACCAGACAGTTGCGACGGCAGTTTATTGATATGCTCTTCGAGCCCAACGTCTTTTAAGACTTTCTTCGAGCGTCGCACTGATTCGCGTTTCGAGATTCCAGACAGAGTCAGAGCCAAACGTACGTTCTGGAGTACAGTTTGGTGCGGAATCAAATTATAAGACTGAAATACGAACCCGACCCGATGATTCCGATAGGCATCCCAATCCCTATCTCGAAAATTCTTAGTTGACTTCTCGTTAATCTTCAAATCACCCGAAGTGTATTGGTCTAATCCACCGATGATGTTTAGGAGCGTAGTCTTACCTGACCCCGACGGACCAAGAATTGCCGCGAATTCCGACTCACGAAAATTAATCGAGACCTTATCCAACACCACGCGTCGAATACCGCCAGTCTCGTAGACTTTCGTCACTCCCTTCAGCTCTAACATATACTATTCATTATAGCACAAGAGCATTAGAATTTTAGCGTAAATTTCGTTGTTTTGTTCCGTGAATCCGCAGTCAAATCCCAATTATTTCGCACTGCGATAGATTTTGCAATCGCAAGACCCAATCCCGCGCCTTCAGATGATTTATCCACTTGATAAAACCTTTCAAAAATATGTGGTAAATCGTCCTTCGATATAGTTGTGCCGTCATTAGATACCGTTAACTCATTATTCGTTAAGACCAACCGAATTCTTTTATCAGAATACTTGATTGCATTATCTAACAGGATGCCAAGTAGTTGGGTAAAATCTGAAGCCACTATCAGCACTTTTCCATGGGTCGTCATTTTGGTTGTAAACTGGATTTTTGGGAGTCTTGGTTCAAGGCTTTTTACATAATCGTTTACTAAAGCTCTCAAATCAACTTCATCAAGTGTACCTTCATCCACCAAATCATTTCTCGCCAAAATGAGTAGCTCATTGTTAAGCGAAGAGAGCTTATTCACTTCCTTCTCTATATTCGATATCCATTTATTATCGTGAATATCTGCGGCCTCGAGATTAGCTGAAATCGCCGCTAGTGGTGTTTTAATCTCGTGCGAAGCGTTGGCAATAAAAAGTTTTTGTGACTCATAGGCATCTCTAGCCGGCTTAATTGTTTGATTCGCCGTAAAATATGTCACAATGGCAACTATTATTTCAATCTCAACCCCAGCCAGTATCAATGTAATTAAAAGATCTTTCGCTGCAGCTTGTTTTTCATGTCGGATAGTATCTTTTGCAACATCGTTAGTTTCTTCAGACCGCAATCCAACCTTATTATCTAGTTCAGAAAAACGTTGCTCAGTAAGATTAGTGGTAATAAAGTATATTGCAAGAAAAACAGGCACCATAATAGCAGTGGTGATGCCAAGAGCCGACCAAATCAACTTAATTCTTAGTCTTCTAAACACAGTTTATAACCTAAACTTCTAATAGTCTTGATTTGCACCTTTGATTTTATCATTTTTAGCTTCTTACGTAAATATGAGATGTAAACTTCAACGTAGTTTTCTTCGAAACTAACCTCCATTCCCCACACGTGTGCCAAGAGCTGTTCTTTTGTCACCGCAGAACCAGGTGTCCTCATCAAAGCCTCAATGATACCGGCTTCCTTATCAGTCAATTGTACGCCATTGAGCGAGCGATCGTTCAAATTTAGCCCGAGGTCGCCATAACTCAGTATGTGCTTGTCTTGCAGAGCTGGTCGTCTTGCTAAAGCCTTGAGCCTCGCTACTAATTCCGCTGTTTTAAATGGTTTGGCCAGATAATCATCTGCTCCACATTCAAGTCCTTTTACTTTTTCTTCGACTTCATTTAGCGCTGACAGCATCAACACAGGCGTCTTGACTCCGCGTTCACGAATCGCAGTCACTATCGAAAGCCCTGATATTTTCGGCAATAGGACATCTAGCACTATCACGTCGTAATGAGGCTTCAACGCTAGTTCTAGCCCTTCCCGTCCATCCGCCACCCAGTCAACACTGATATTTTCTTTCTCCAGCATATGCATCACAGCCTCTGCTAGATAGAATTCATCCTCGACATATAGTATTCTCATGCCCCTATTATAATCAATTAACCTTAAAATAGATTTAAAAAAACAGAGATTGTCGCAATTGTAAAATAGTTTAACTCCAAGGTTAATCTTACACACTGTCTATCATGTGATACAATAATAGTATGCAAACATATAATCAGGTAGATGACAGTATTAATCCCGCAGTCAAACGCGAATACTGGGATGTTGCGTTTGGTTTGCAAGCCGTAGATGGCCTCAGACCCTCCAAATATCTTGAAACGCTCGCGGATGAACATGTTGAAGGCACCAAGTCATACACAGAAGTTGCTGAAGCGATTAATAACTACTATCAACACAATCAGCAATCTGCACCCGATAAGGAAGCCGATATTGTATCAAAGTCTATCTACGCTATACTTGCCGATGAATCATTTTCTTTCAATCTCGTTACCTTTAAAGGCTATCACCGTCGCCTCTTCGAGGAACTAAACCACGAAGTTTTTCACCCGGGTGAGTTTCGCAAAGTTAACATTACTAAGAAAGAACCCATTCTGAATGGCGATACAGTACAGTATCAAGATTATGGCTTACTCGAAGAATCACTTCAGTATGACTTTAATGAAGAGCAATCCATCGATTATGTTTCTATGACTCCATCAGAAAAAATTGGCCGTATCGCTACGTTTACTTCGCGCATCTGGCAAGTCCATCCCTTTCGTGAAGGTAATACTCGTACCACTGCAGTATTTATCGAAAAATATCTACGTAGCCTCGGCTTTACGGTCGATAATAAATTGTTCGAAAAACACTCCACTTATTTCCGTAATGCCCTAGTTCGTGCAAATTACAACAATCTCCCGCTCGGCATCAAAGCAACTGACGAATATCTAATTCGTTTCTTCGAAAACCTACTCCAAGCCAAGGAGCGCACGCTAGATGAAACTGCTATGCATATTTAGTGCATATATATAATATATAGTGCTGAAACTGTATTACAATATCATACACTAACCCTACGCGCCAGGAGCGACGCAGCGGAGAGTCCGCCCGTAGTACTTGCTGCTATCGCCTGTGCCTGGGTAGACGTAAGATGAACTCAGGCTCAAGCGGTAGGCGCTGTAGGACGAGTAGACCGAAGAAGACCAATAGACGCCGCGCGAGCCACGATCGTTCAGCAAACCGCTGTCGACGTAGCCGGAATAGACGAAGTTGTTAGGATAGGTCCTTATAGAATTAGATGCGTCAGAGCCTTCTGGAGTGCCCGTATAATAAGGCTGAGTGCTACTTTCATAATTGGCTGGGTTAGTACCACCGTTAATACCTGTAACTACTAGTGACCAGAATTCATTATTGGCTTTATTAGACTTATTGCCTCCTTTTGGCAAGTGCCAGCCGGATGGGCAAAGAGAGGTACTTGTTACGCTACTATTATTGGCAAAGTTATATGTGAGGTCCGCTATGGCAGCATGCCAGGTGTAGTAGTTACCATAACTATACATACCAGCATTAGTAGTACTATTAGTAGCTGAGTTAGTGGTTGGATCCTGTGGTCTATTAGCGGAGGTTGATTGATTATTGTAATTATTGTAGCGAGGGAATCTATAACCTGGTTCGCTGCCAGAGCCAATATTGACCGTATTATTACTACCGTCTGTACTATATAGACTGTTTGCGGTAGTGCTATTATTAGCCCAAGGTGCTTCTGAATCGGCGAGACCGGAGAAGTTGCTGTAAATGGAACTAGTACCATAACCTTGGGCGAGAGCGCCAGTAGAGTTGTCGCTATTAGTGCTCTCTAGTCTCAGGTTTTCAATCATCCAACAATTGCCATCAGCGAGTTTAGCAATAGCGTAAGTTTCATTATCTCGTTGGTCGGTAAGAGCGGAGACTGAAGTGAGGTTGGCAGTGCCATCAGTCGGTGCAGTTTCTAGGCTACCAGTGCCAGTACCACAGAGTTGTGAGACTTTAGCGGTGTCTTGGAGGCTACCTTCAGATTTTACCCATACAGCATAGAGAGATAAGCCAGGGTTTGAGCCGGTATACTGTCCGGCGGTAAAGGTAATGTCTTCTTGTGGGCCGTAGAACTTAGCATTGGTGTTGGTGGTGTAATCAAACTTATCGCTCCAGCCTGCAAAGCCATAGCCAGTTCTACTATAGTTAGAAGCAAGTAGCGTAGCGGAAGTTGCTGAGGTTGAGACAGTTTGCTGTCCCATGGTACCTTCTGCGGTTACAGTATTAGCAAAATAGCAGATTTTGCCAGAAGGGCAGGATTGTGGTTGAAGTGAGGTCTCGTTGTATGGATGTATCATAACATACTTCACTTGCCCCACATAGGTATCTCCAGGCTGATTTGGAGCAATAAAGGCGGCATAGGTAGTATCTATCTTAGCACCTAGGGTAGTATCGGTAGTAGAAGAACCAGTAGAGGCTTTATATTGGGCTACTTTAGTATAAGTATCTGGAATAGCATGCCAAGAATCAAAACTATTCTGGATAGACATATTAGCAGGTAAGTAAGATATAGTGGAGTCTGTAACTTTATTTACTTTCATAGACCAACTTGAAGTAGTATCTCCACTACTATATACAGCAGTATCTATGGCTGCATTAGTATTACTACCTACTAGTTTAGTATGGTTGGTATCATCATAAGAATCGCCAGTATAGCCAATGGCATAGATAGCA
>JAFRHO010000013.1 GCA_017433245.1 Candidatus Saccharimonadota bacterium
AAATGAATATACCAAAGTTGCCCATAAGAACTCAAATACTGATATGGCAGAATCTACTGGTGGAGTTAAACTTACTACTACCTATGCAGCCTACATTTCTAAGACTCAACCTGCGGATACGTACTCAGGGCAAGTTATCTATACATTAGTTCATCCGGCTAATGCTGATGCTCCATTACCTGCTGGAAGGATTAGTGTAAACTACAATGCCAATGGTTCTACCTTTACTGGTGGTACTACCACAAATAATGTAGTGTATGCTGTAGAACCAATGTATATAGCTACTACGCCAGAAGTAGTAGAAACTTCTAACCTAACCAATGGTGTGAAAAATGTTTCATATACAAGTGATGATCATGTCCTTCAAACTAAGACATTCTCTGGTGCTAGTAAGGTAAAGGTGGTAGTAGATTATGGCTTGACAAATGAAGCCAGCATTACTGTGGTAGGGGGTACATGGGGCGGTTGGAATGACGGTGCTCCTATCGGGACCTGTTATTCAATAGATACGCGGAATGAAGGCGGAAATACTACTGGTACTAGGACTTATATTATTAATAGTGATACAGTAACTATAGAATTGTGGACTTACAATGAAGCTATTTCCGGCTATGATTATGGCATGTATGCTAAGTTTTATCCAATCTATACTACTGAACAATCAGGAACCGAAGAGTCAGAAGAATACTATAATGCTAATGTAGACACTGGCACTTATGCTACTACAACCAATTGGTATGGTTCTTGGTACGGCGACATTGATGGTGAACATTATGATTTCCTAAACGAAGCCGAAATTGCCAATTTCTTAGTAGAAAATACATCTATTCTTGGTGGCACCACTATAGACTTATACCGTAGCCTTACTTTTGACGAAGCATATACAAAAGCCAATAAAACTCAAACTGGTGGTTACTATTCACAACAAGACTTAAATAAAAACATTTGTCAGACTGTCGCTATGGGTCAGAACTCAACAGTGAAAGACATACGTGATAATAATACATATATGATAGGCAGATTAAAAGATGGTAACTGTTGGATGTTAGATAATCTTGCCCTCGATCCAACTGATGCTACTACTGCCGCTAATATGAATGAATCTAACACTAATGCTACTAATGAGGCAATTGATAATCTTCTTCATGGTGGTAGTACGACAGTTGGATGGAGTAGTGTTGCAGTGGCTAATGTCACAACTAACTTTTTCAACGATGGCTTAATGCAACCACGTATTAATAATGCTAGTAAAGATACTCTTGTCACCAGTTATGGTCCAGCCTCTACTAATGGTCAGGCTAAAGTAGGTATCTACTACAACTTCTGTGCAGCTAGTGCTAGTACATATTGTTACGATAATTACAGTGGAATAGATGTGCCAGATACCCTCATAGACGCTCCACAGGACCTTTGCCCGGCTAACTGGAGAATGCCTACTGGAAAAAGTAATGGTGAATCCTATGAACTTACCCGGAAATATGGTAGTACGGCTACAGAGACCAATAGTTTCCAATATAACCTATCTACGCCACTTTCTGGTTACTACTACGGTAGCTCAGCGAGCGGTCAGGGTGGGCACGGCTCCTGGTGGTCTTCTACGTTCGAAGCTAAAAACCTTATGTCGGCATTAGATGCATACCCTAGTCAAGCAGTATTAATCGGTACCGGTCGTAATGGTGGTCGTTCTATGCGCTGTATTGTTGGAGTTTAGTGTTAGGCTTAGCTTTTGCCAGTCTTGCAGCTATCTATGCTATTATATTTGGTTTAATTATTGTGGTGAAAGTATGGTATAATGATGAGAATGGATAAAAAGAGCGTGAAGAAATATATCTATTGGGGGATATTTATTGTATTTGTGGTGGGGTCGATTATGACGGGGAGCCCGTTTAACTTCATCGATATGATTGTGGTGCGGCCGATTGTGAATATCTTATTTGTGATATTTAATTTGGTGCATGATTTTGGGCTGGCTATTATTATATTTACGGTGATTGTGAAGCTATGTATGTGGCCGCTGACGAAGAGGCAACTAAATCAGACGAAATTGATGCGGAAGTTGCAGCCGGAGCTCACGAAGATTAAGAAGAACTGTGCGGGGAATAAGCAGATGGAATCGCTGCAGACGATGGACCTTTATAAGCGGTACAATGTGAAGCCGTTTGCATCGATTTTGACTTTGTTTATACAACTACCGATATTTATCGCGATTTTTTCGGCGATTCGGGTAATTGCGACGCCGTTGCCGCAAGATAATTTGATGAATCGAGCGTATGACATTGTGGCGTATGAAGGGAGTGAGATTCGGACGCTAGAAGAGAAACAACAGGTATATTTGGCTGATTTGACAAACAATGAGATTCCTACTGAAGCGAAGACACCGTATGATTTTCACCCAATGCTATTTGGAGTGATACGGTTAGATGTAAAGGCAAGTGATGTGATGACTGGAAAGTTCTCGTGGTCAGCTTTCTTTATTTTAGTATGCGCGGTAATGGCGTCGGTGGTGCAGTATTTTGCGACAAAGCAACAGATGCCATCTGGTAAATCGGAGAAGCGGAAGAAGTTTCGTGACTTAGTGAATGAGGCAAAAGCGGGAAGAGAGCTGGATGAATCGGATGTGTCAGCGATGACGGCGGGGCAAATGTCGGCGATGATGCCAATCATGATGTTTATTATCATGTTTAATCTAAACGGTGCGTTGGCATTTTATTATTTCCTAAGCAATATTATGACGGTGGCAATTCAAAAGATTGTTTTAAATAAGGTGAATCAGGAAATTGATGATATGACGGACAAAGCTGTCCTCAAAGAACTTAAAAATATACAAGAGGCCGAAGTGGTCGAAAACAAAAAAACAGGAACAAAAATAACGCGTATCTCCGCAAAGGATAATAAAAAGAAAAGGAGATAAAATAATATGAACAAAGATGAGTCAATTAGGTTTGCTTCGAGATACCTAGAAGATTTACTGAGCTTTTTTGGGATAAATGTAGCAGTAAGCTCGACGATTGATGATGAGGTGATACAGTTATCAGTGCCTTCTACATCGCTTAATTCGTTACTCATAGGGCGAAATGCGGATAACTTGAGGGCTCTTCAACATATTGTGTCGATGGCATTAGTGTCGAAAGAGGCTGAGGTGACGCGAGTAAATGTGGATGTAGCGAATTATAAGAGGCAGCGAGCAGATAGGATTGCGGAGAAAGCCGAAGGATGGATCGAAAAAGTGCGAAGAACTGGGGAACCGATGACGATTGACTTAAATGCGGCGGATCGTAGGGTAGTGCATAAAGTGGCGCAAGATTATTCGGATATTGAGACGCATTCGGAGGGGGAAGGACGAGAGCGGAAGCTGATCATAAGTAAGAAAGAGACTGATTAAGTGTAATTATTGTCGGGCGATTTCAAAATGTTTCAAATTAGTACTATTCAGTTTTTTCTTTATTACCGATGATTATTATGAAATCGTAGTTGGTGGGGAGACCTTCGGGGAGAGTTTCAGCTGACCCAGCGGTTAGGGAGTATTGAGATTCGAGAGCTTTCTTGGTGGCAGGTTTCTCCTCGGTGAGAGTGTAAAGAGTATATTCACCGATATATTCGCCTTCTGGGGCATCGTCTATAGTAATGTTGGCATAGCCGGCTTCTTCTAGTTTGGTTTGTTCAGTAGAAGCGAGACCTGGTGTTTCGGTGCCGTTTAAGATTAAGATGGTGGCATCTTCGTAGACACTTGGATTATTAGATAGCATTTTGGCGATGTGTTCACGAATACGAGTATAGTAGTTGGCTCCGCCATATGGTAAGACATATGAGATACCGTTGATTTCGCCCGTCGTCATGAGCATTTCTGGTTCAATAAGAGAGATTTGACGCATGGAGTTAAAGTCAAATTCTGAGGCGAGATGAGCGATGGATTTAAGTTCTTCAACATTAAAATTAGTGCGAAGATTGTCGCCCAGAGTATTCGCTAGACCAATAATATCAGTTAAGGAGAGTTGTTTTTCAAATATCTTGTCTTTAATACCGATGAGGATTTTTTGTTGTGAAGCGCCACGGGAGAAGTCACCGCTAGTAGTACCGTGACGAGCGCGAGCGAGACCGAGGGCTTGGTCGCCATCGATGGTGTATTCTTTGCCTGCTTCAAATACGGCGCCGGTGAAATAATAGTCTTCAATATCTTCGTCAAGAGTCACAGTGATACCGCCTAGTGTATTGACGATTTGAATGAGAGAGCTCCAGTTGAGGTGGGCATAGTATTGAAAGTCAATATTTAAAATACTACCAACTTCTTCCATGAGGGCTTCGGCGCCGGCTTGTTCATTATCTCCTTCCATGTTGTTGCACCAATAGACTTCGTTGATTTTACCGGTGGCGGTACAAGTAGGGGATGCTTTGAGGTCGCGAGGGAGGGAAAGCATAGCGATGTCACCGGTATCCTGATTGAGACTGATAACCATGATAGAGTCGGTGAGTTGAGCTCCATCATGAACACCGCCTCCTTCCTCGCCTTCCATATTGTAACCGCTGGTGCCAAAGGCAAGGATGTTAGTGCGACCATTCTCGTCAGTCTTGAGGCGTTCATAGGTTGGTTCAACAAAAGTAATAAGATCAAAGACGTTGCCTTGACCACCGGTGATTTTAGCGATGATGTCGTTGCCCCAAACAACAAGCCAGATGAGCCCTCCGAGTAAAAGTAATACGATGGCGAGGATGATACTGGTGATGATTTTACGTTTTTTGGACACAGGTTTTTTCGCTTTCTTTGGTTTAGGATTATCATTGGCGGTATGAGGGTCGATGGGGGTTTCACTAGCTTTGAGTTCGCCGGTAGATTCATCAAAATTAAAAGCTTGCGTGGGTTTAAGAAAGTCTTCGGCGGAAGCAATAAGTTGGTCGGGATTTGGTTCAGTGTCAGGAGTTGATTCTGGGGTGTTTGGGGTTGGAGTTAATATAGGTTCCGGTGGGGTCTGCGTAATAGACGTACGCTTAGTGGTTGATTTTTTGGGACTTGATTTAGTTGAGGACTTTTTGCTGACTGGTTTTGTTACAGTTTTTGAAGTAGATGATGCTCGGGTAGTTTTTTTGATTGCAACTGTTTTTCGTGGGGATGATTTTGGGGTAGTAGGTTTTGCAGTTTTGGTACGAGAGGAAGCCGCTTTTTTGGAGCGACGTGAGACTAGCCCATCGATTGATTTATTTGGTTCCATTGTTTATAATTATATCATGAAGGTGCAGAAAATTACAAAAAAACAACAAGCAGTTTTGAACTTCTTGGAGGATTTTACAGAGGAAAATGGCTATTCTCCGTCCTATCGGGAGATTCAATCAGGGCTCGGATTGTCGTCGGTTTCGGCGGTTGCTGAGCACATTGATAACATGGTCTCGAAAGGTATTTTGAAGAAGGTGCCGGGGGCGGCGAGATCTCTTGAGGTGTTGGATTTCCGACATACGGAGACGGTAGAATTATTTAAAGCGCGGATGGCGGAAGTCTCAGAGGAAGAAAGAAAAATTTTGGTGGCTGCGGCGGAGGTTCTGGGACTGGATTTGGAATAACAGGGTACAGAGTTTATAAACGATATCGTCGTTGTGGTAGGGTTTATTTGGAATAAAACTGGGGTCATGATAGAATAGTGATATGAGTAGGAAAGACTGGATTTCGTTTTTGGTAGTTGTGATTGTTGTCTGGGTGGTGGGGATGTGGTTTTTGCTAAAAATGGATTTGTTTAGGCATGAATATAATAAGTTTGTAGATAGAGGGGTACCGAGGATTAATATTGACTTGAAAGATGTAAGTTTGGACGAGATAAAAGAAGGATCGAAGGATATTAAGTATCAAGGGAATGAGCTGCAAGTATATGATGATTACACAATTAATTCTTATCGGGATGTTGAGATAAAGGGGAGAGGGAACTCAACTTGGTCACAAGACAAAAAACCTTATCGCATAGAGTTTTCGAGCAAGCAAGATTTGTTAGGCCTTGGCAAAGCAAGGAGATGGGTTTTGTTGGCTAATTATTATGATCATAGTTTTTTAAGAAACCATATAGCACTTACGCTGGCGGAAATGTTGGGAACCAAATATGACAATAAAGGAAAATTTGTTGAACTATACTTCAATGGTGAATATGAAGGATTGTATTATTTGGTACAAAAGATCGAAATAGCAAAAAACTCAGTCAACTTAAAGGATGAAAAGGGGGTATTGTTTGAGTTGGATACTCTGCATAATTATGAAGAAAAATGCAATGTGAGTTATTTAAAAGATTGTTTAGTTTTAAAAGAAATAGTGTTTGATGAAGAGAATAACAAAGTAGAGGCGATTAACGATTTTCTAGATGATTTTAATAGATTTGAGATAGCTGCAAAAGAAGGTAATTACAAGGTAATTGATGAAACAATAGATATCGAATCGTTTATAAGTTATTTCTTAATAAATGAATTTACCGTTAATCCAGATGCATATAATTCAAGTTTTTATTTATATAAAAATGGAGATAGAGACAAGATTCATTTTGGTCCAATTTGGGATTTTGATTATGCTTTGGGTAATAGAGAGTGGATTTGGCGAAATAGCAATGATTATCTTTCGCCATATGGCGATTTTGCAAATATAAATGTAAGATTTAGTATTGTGAAGGATTTAGTAGATATTAAAGAGATAAAAGAGGGGGTTGTAAACGTTTTTCAGGAAAAAATGGCAGGAAGACGGACAGAATTGATTAAGAGTATCGATGAGGAAATGAACAGAATTAAAGAATCCATCGAAAAGGATGATATGAAATGGAATAGGAAAGATTCTGAGTCTAGTATAAAAGAATTAAGAGATTGGATCGAAAAGAGATATAGTTATTTTGAAAAAAAGTATAGAAGAAAATAAGAGAAAATGATGAAGTTTTTGTGTTTCTTAAGTGGTTATGTTATATTAGTATTAGGAGAATTGTAATTAGATGGTAAAGAGACGAAGAAGTAAGAAGTGGATTTGGCGTTTATTGTTTTTGATTCTTTTAATAGTGGCAGTTGTGGTGTGTTATTTGGTTTGGGATAGTTATTTTAATGATAGAAAAGACGATAAGGGGGAACCAGAAACTAGCCAAATGGAACAAAAGGAGGTTCGAGAATCTGAGAAAGAAGAAGAGGATGAGCCGAATGATAGCAATGATGGGAAAAAAGTGACTCAGTACGAAGGCGAGAACCCAAATATGGCCAGTGAATTGTCTGGCGTAATTACTTATGCTGGTGTGCAGAATGGTAAACTAATGATTAGAGTGAACATTGATCAGTATTTAGAAAGTGGACGCTGTGAGTTATATTTAAAAAGGGCTGAAGGTCTTATTTATAGCGCTACTACCGGCATTGTTGGGAGTGCTTCTACTGCTACGTGCGAAGGTTTTGATGTATCGATGGATGAAATTGGGACTGGAAAGATAGATATAGTAATCAATTTGAGCGCAGACAGTAAGACTGGTTTAATAAGCGGCGAGGTGGATATCTAATGGTAAAGCGCCGTAGAGACAAAAGAATAAAATATGTAGTCTTGGGGGTTTTTGTAGCTGTCTTTCTTTTTACTTTTCTGATAAGGCAAAATAAGGTTACTGAAGAGAACGCTAAAGCAGCAAATCTAGCTGAGTTTGATCCGGGATACATTATTTCAGATTGGCAAATGAGTAATTATAATTCGATGGACGAATTGCAAATCCAGGCTTTTCTAAAATCGATGAATTCTTGTGACGATATCAATATAGGTCGATATACGGCAGGCGAGAAAGTGTCATATTTTTCAGAAGCCTTCCCCCCTAGGACTTGGCATATTAAAGATGGGCATTTTGTGTGTATGGCGGATGAGACTTTTGATGGTGGTACGGCGGCACATATTATTTATCAGGCAGCTCAGGAATATCAAATCAATCCACAGGTTTTATTGGTATTATTAGAAAAGGAACAAAGCTTGGTGCGGGATACTTTTCCGCATAGTCAACAGTATAGATCGGCTACCGGATATGGGTGCCCTGATACGGCAGCGTGTTCATCAAAATACTATGGGTTGAAAAACCAGATTATTAATGCAGCTGCTTTGTTTAGGACGGTGTTGGATGGAGGATGGACGAACTATCCACTTGGCAATAATTATGTACAGTATAATCCGAATGCTGCATGCGGCGGATCTATAATAAATATTCGAAACCTGGCAACTTCAGCTTTATATCGGTACACTCCATATCAACCGAATGCTGTTACTTTGGCTGGTGGAAGTGACAGCTGTAGCGCTTATGGGAACATGAATTTTTATAGTTTTTTTGTGGATTGGTTTGGCGATCCGATAGCAGTGCAAAGTAGCGTGAGGGTTCCGGATGGTGTATATCATATTCAGTCAGCTTCAGGTAAGAAAATGGTAGTTGATGTAGAGGATGGTAACATCCAAGATGGCGCAAATATACAATTGTATGATAATGATGGTACTGGCGCTCAGGAATGGATAATAACATATAATACAGATACTGATGATTATAATATTATAAATAGTACGTCGCTTAAGGCATTGGATGTGACTGGTGGGAGTCTAGAGAGTGGCGCAAATATACAGTTATGGAGTTCTAATCATAGCTGTGCTCAACGTTGGAAATTGATTAGTGTTGGTAAAGATGAATTGAAGATTGCGTCATCGTGTTCCGGTAAAGTAATGGATGTGACTGGTGGGAAATTTGTAAATGGTAGTAATTTGCAAATATGGAAAGATAATAATACTGTAGCTCAAAGATGGAAGATTATGCCAGTAAATATTGTTTCAGATGGAGTATATATTATTAGTTCAGGCATTAATATGCAAAAATCAATTGATATTGCTGGTGGGATAAAGACTGTCACAAAGGGAACAAATGTGCAATTATGGAACAGAAATGGCACGGCGGCGCAGCGGTGGTATATCAAGAGGGACTCAGATGGGTATTATTCAATCACGAATTTGCAAAGCAATAAAAGGATAGATTTAGTTGGGGGTCAAGAAGAAAATGGCACAAATATTCAAATGTGGAATAAAAATGATTCGTGTGCACAAAAGTGGCGTATTTTGGATGATGGTGAGAAGTTTGTTTTAATATCTGCTTGTTCTCAAAAAGTGATTGATTTGTACGGCGCCAATACAGCTAATGGCACAAATATACAGTTATATACTTCAAATAATACTGATGCTCAGAGGTGGTATTTGCAGCCTGTTAAAATAATTGAAGAGAAAGACTATACAATAGTGTCGGGTCTCTCTAATAACAAGGTGCTTGATTTGGCTGGTAATATTGATATGAATGGTACAAATATTCAGATATATAATAGCAATCAGACCTTGGCGCAAAAATGGAGATTTGTTTATGATGAAACGACTGATAGCTATGAAATAATAAATAGTGGTAATGATAAGGTATTAGATGTTGAGGGCGCTAAAAAAAGTAATGGAGCAAATGTTCAGCTTTGGAGAAGAAATAATACTTGTGCGCAGCGATGGATTGTTGCAGACATGAGTGATGGATATTTGTTGTTTTCACTTTGTTCTGATTTGGTGTTGGAAGTAGAATCGGGAAAAACAGCTAATGGGACTAATGTGCAATTATTCCAACGCAATGGGACGGATGCGCAGAAGTGGGTGTTACAATAGGTAATCTATGATATAATTACGGTATGCAGAAGAAGACCATTTCGGTTGTGGTGCCGGTTTATAATGAAGAAGAGTGTATACTAGGTTTCTTAGATGAAAGTCTGTTTCCTGTTATTAAAAAAATTAAAGATTATAATATGCATGTTATTTTGGTTAATGATGGATCTTCTGATAACACTTTGCCGATTTTACGCAAGTATATCAAAGAAAGCAAAGACGATATTGCGTTAATCTCTTTTTCACGAAATTTTGGAAAGGAAGCGGCGTTGTCAGCTGGATTGAAATATGCGAAAGGAGATGCAGTAATAACAATAGATGCGGATGGACAACAACCACCTGATTTGATACCGGACTTTATTGGTAAATGGGAAAATGGTGCAGAAATTGTAACTGGCGTAAGGGATAAATATACCAAACATGGTTTGTTACAAAAGATGGGATCAAAATTGTTTTATAAGCTTTTGAGAATGATGGGGAATAAATATACAGTACCTGGTTCTACGGATTATAGGATTATGGATAGAATAGTGGTGGATGAGTTTAATAAATTAACTGAACATAATAGAATAACTCGTGGATTGGTCGATTGGCTTGGCTATCGGCAGGAGTATGTAGAATATACATACGGTGTAAGAATGGCTGGTAAACCTTCATATAATATTAAAAAGCTTTTCCACTTGGCAATTGATAGCTTTATATCAATGTCAACAACTCCGTTGGTAATATTCGGTTACATTGGTATTTTCATTGTAATAACCTCGTTCCTTTTGGGCATGTTTGTAATAATTAATCAGTATATTTTGGGTGATCCTTTGCAATTATATTGGAATGGGGCAGTGCAAATGTCAATCTTTATTTCGTTTTTAGTGGGATTGGTGTTAATATCGCAAGCTATTACTGCTTTGTATATTTCACATATACACGCAGAAACCCAAGGTCGTCCGTTGTATATTATAGATGAGAAGAAATCGCTCAATTTGTGATATGTTTTTTGCGTGAATAACTATATAATCCGGTGATTAGCATCCCAATGGTAGTAATGGAGGTAATGACTATGCCGGGTAGCATGTATTTGCTTTTGTAGGTCATTTCAATCTTGTTTTTTCCTTCAACTAAAGGAACTATATAGAATGTTTCGGCGAATAACTCTGGTTCTATTTTTTGACCGTTAAGTGTAATAATCCAATTTTTGTCTGCTGGGATAGAAGTAAAAAGATAATCGTTTTCGTGAGAGGAAAGCTCAAAATAGGCATAACCATTGTTGATGATGTTAGTATCTGGTTTATTTGCGGCCAAACTATCGTGTATTTTCTGTAATGCATCTAAATCTAGAGCATAAAATTGCTCTTCACCAATCTTAAAGCTTTCAGGTTCTGGCGTTTGGATGACAATAGTAGCATTATGATCGTCTGGCTCAGTGGGGACATAAAAAGCGGATGGAGAAAGCCACATAGCATAGCCAGTTTCGTAGGCGTCATTTACGTTAAGTTTGGCGGGGATTGGAGTATGCCATGGAATATTGGCATAGATTGCATAGTTACCATTTGGCAGTGTTAGAGTATAAGTTAAGCTTGAGTCATCTTTGACGAGTTTACTGTTGATGGGCCTGTAAATATCAATATTCATATTGGATATTTTCTTAAAAAGACGATTTTGGTATTCAAATGAGTTGATAGAATTAACTCCTGTCCAGATTGTTGTCTCGGTCTCATAATCATTGTTCGTAAATGCAAAAGCGATTGGTAAGGCATATGGGTTATAGTAGACTGATTTGTTGTTGTAGCCAATTGAATAATCAGTTTTTTCTAGGCCGTTGATAGTATATGACGATAGGATGTACTTTACGCCAAGAAGGCTGTCGACGCCAAGAAGGGATGTATTGACAATATTCATATTAACGCTGCCGGTCATATAACCAACTTTATCGAGAAATTGCATTTGTTTTTCGTCGGGATTGGAAGTGTAGCCAGATAGTGACCAGTAATTGTAGGCCAATGGTTCATTGTAATTGGCGGTTAGATTGTCGATGGTGGGATTCCTGGTTGAGGTTTGGCTTATACGATAGGCCCCTTCATCTGCTACTTGAATCTCATTAATTTGTTGTTCTGTTGCCTTCGTATATTCTTGAAAAGTATAAACATCTTCTGTATGAAACTTTTTGAATTGGAGGATTGTGCTACATATTAATTCTAATAGAACTATGGTGGTAAGAAGAATATAGCGTGAGGTTTTTGTTCTAAGAGCTATGATGGATAATGTAATGAGCGTAAAGAAAATAATTGAATAGTAAACATATTGAATTTTGGTGAGTTCTGGGTTTATATAGTTGAGTAATAGAATTGAAATAGAATAGAAAAAAGCGATAGCAAGAAGCTTGGGCGTAGTGATTTTATTTGGATGGCCGTTGATAAAAAAATCAGTAGCCATAAACAATAGAGAGAACACTGCAACATAGGCATATCTATACCAAAACGAATTGGCGCTTTTGAACAATGATAATAACATAAAACCTGGATTCCAGTAGAAGAATAAAAGAAGTAGAATTAGAAAAACTGCATATATTGTTTTTTTATAGGAATTGAATTGTTTGGTTATAAAACAGCCAATGACGCCTATGAGTGTCAGACTACCGCAGAATAAAGTGGCGGCCGTTTCGCTACTGGTTGCGCCTATACTGTAGGTTTGTATTGCCGATAAAATATTTCCTCTGAAACTTGGATCAAACAGTGCAGACAATTCTAGTTGACCACGTTCGGTGCCACTCATTGTTTCTATAGTAGGAAGAAAAGTGATAGCACTGAGCGCTAAGGCTAATAGCATTGCAAGGCAATAGCGCAAGATGTTTTTTACTAGTGTTTTAATAATATATTTCTTGTTAAATTGGGTTTGCGTGTTAAAGGTTTCAAATAAAAGCCATACGAATGAGAAGATACAGTTAATTCCACCACTGTACCAGTTAAAGATGATAGATAGTCCTGCGGCGATTGATAATAGCCAAAGTTTGCCATTTTGTACTAATTTATAAACTCCAAGGAGAATGAGAGGTAGCATATATGCACCATCCAACCACATGGTGTTGCTGCTTTGTGAAATAAACCATTGAGACAAGGCATAACTGACACTAAACAGACTGATGTATAGATAGTTTTTGTTATTGTTTTGTTGGAGTGGTTTTGAAAACCGTTGTTTAAGGAAAAATGCCATAGTACAGGCGGCTAGACCAATCTTAAGGGCCGTAATGATATCTATAAAAGTATGAAGATCCGTTTTGCTAAAAGGGATTATGAGGAGGTTAAATGGTGAAAAAAGATAGTATGTAATGATACCGATGTTGTTTCCTCCTAGTACTTTGCTAAAACTATAACCCATAGAAGCATTGCCAGAGAACATTTCTTTAAGGTAAGCAAAGAAGTCAAGATATTGGACATTAGCATCGGATCTTGCTACCGAATTGCCGCCAAATGGTGCATAGCTTAGAATAGCGAAGAGTACGATAATTATTAATACTGTAAAAAGCCCCAGCCATATAGGAAAATGTTTTTTGAGCGCGTTCATACAGATATTATAACATGAAGTTTTTATTTACTGGAATTGTGTGGTAAAATGATGTAATGAAGGTTTTATCAGTAGTTGTTCCGATGTATAATACGGAACTATATATAGAGAGGTGCCTTGATAGCTTACTTTATCACGCGTCTGTAGTTGATGATATAGAAATAATAGTAGTAAGCGACGGGAGTACGGATTCTTCGTTAGAAGTCGCAAATAGATACAAAAAGAAATATCCTGGCAGTATTGTGGTGGTTGACAAGGAGAATGGTGGTCATGGTTCTGCAGTTAATGCTGGCGTTAAAATAGCAAAAGGCAGATATGTCAGAGTGGTTGACTCTGATGATTGGGTGGATATAGATAATTTCGAAGAGTATGTGAAGAAACTAAAAACAGAGAAGGCTGATATTGTTGTAACAGATGTAAGGAGACAACAACTGTACGATGAGAGCGAATTAAACTTTAGGTTCAAGGAAACGTCTGTGAAACCGATTCCGATTGAGAAGGTTGCAGATAAGATTATGGAAGATGATTTCTTCTTTGAGTTTTCTATGCATTCGATGACCGTGAAGACTGAAAAACTGAGAGAAGTTTGGGATAAAGGACTATTGGAAAAAACATTTTATGTCGATCAGCAATTTGTAGCGAAAGTGTTTATGTGTGCAAAGAACTTTGTGGAATATCGTATGAATGTATATATGTATTTTATTGGGAGACCAGAACAAAGTATGGGAGACGGGTTCTTTAAGCATATTGAAGATCATGAGAGAGTTTTAAGATGGTTATTAAAGACTACAGAGGACGAGCAGCTGCCGGAGTACTATAAAACCATCGTAGCTCGACAGGTTATTTTGATGTTGAGGACTCATTATTTGGCATATGTTGAACAACCAAAATTGTCTAAAGTAAAAAAGAATGAATTAATAAGATTTGATGCTTTTTTGAAAAAAGAATACCCAGGGTATTATAAAAAAGCAGGTGTTTCTTCAAAAATGAAACAAGTGATTAATCCGGTTTATAAAACTAAGGCTGCGAAGGCGATTCATTATTTGAGGAAGGGAAAAGAATGAAGAAGGGATTTGTAATTTGTTGGTATTATCCGCCCGGGAATTCTTCGGAAGGTTTGGTGACTTTTAAGTTGTTGAGCAATTCCAAGTATTCATATGATGTTTGGACAAGAGAGAACCAGCAACAAAGTGTATGGGACCGAAAAAGTGATGAGGATAAATTGACTGCTAGTAATATAAATGTGATTAAGGATGATTGTGATGGTATGAAACAATGGGTAAGGGATGGGTTACGATATTTTGAAGAGCATAAAGATGAATATGATTTCATTATGTCCAGAAGCATGCCGGTTGAATCGCATGAACTAGCTATGAAGATAAAAGAGAAGTATCCCAATATAAAATGGATTGCTTCGTTTGGGGATCCAATTATAGATACACCTTATATTGATGAGATAACAATGGGTGGACAGAGTAACCCTTTTAAATTTAAGGAATATTTGAAGCGTGAGGAATTGTCTGCGTTGCGAGCGGCAAGGGTTTTAGTTTCTCCATCGAGGAGTGCCAGAAAGCTTTTATGGCGGCACGAGAAAAAGGACGGTAATAAAACGGCAAAGTATTTCGAGAAAGTAAACTTTACGACCGTAAGTAAAGCGGATGTATTGATATATAATAATGAATACCAACTTGCGCATGCTTTTTCACGAAAGGCGCTTGCTCGATTTAAGGATAAAAGTGTAGTACTGGAACATTCTTATGATACAAAAATGTATCCGAATGAGAACAAGGTTACAAAAAATGAGAAAATTTCTTTTATTTATGTAGGGCACTTGGATGATACCCGTAATGCTAGGTCGTTACTCAAAGCAATTAATCGATTGCAGAAGAAAGATAAAGAATTAGAAAAGAGGGTCAGGTTCGATTTTTATGGACATTTAAGTGATTCAGATAAGATTTATATAGTGAATCATGGTTTGATGAATGTAGTAAAGGTGCACGATGATGTGAAATACTTAAAGAGTTTGGAAATTATTAAAAATGCGGATTGGGCTATTTTGATAGATGCTAATTTTACGAGTTTAGTGGACGACTGTATTTATCTACCAGCAAAACTAATTGATTATATAGGGGCCAGAACAAGGGTTTTCTCAATTTCGCATGTAAAGGGTGCTGGTTCGGATATTATCAGAAAGGTTGGTGGTGGTAAAGTTGTAACACATAGTCCAGATGACATTTATCTGTATTTGTCTAAGATAATTTATCAGAAATTTGAACCGAAACCATATGACGAAAAGCGTGCGAATTATTATAGTTCAAAAACAATCGCAAAACGTCTAGATGAAATTGAAGATAAGCTACTAGGAGAAGATTAAAGATGATTAAGAAAGTACTCTCCATTTTCGGTACACGACCTGAAGCAATTAAGATGGCGCCAGTGGTTGATGAATTGAAAAGAAGAGAAGATGAAGGTTTGGTATCTGTGGTTTGTGTAACTGCACAACATCGTGGAATGCTCGACCAGGTGTTAGATGTTTTCGGAATAAAGCCAGATTATGATTTGGATATCATGAAGGATGGTCAAACTTTGGCATATATTACCTCTACGGTATTGCAAGGAATACAGGACGTTATAATAAAAGAAAAACCAGATTTGGTTTTGGTGCATGGGGATACAACAACTGCTATGGCAGCTAGTTTAGCAGCATTTTATCAACAGGTTGAAGTGGGACATGTCGAAGCGGGTCTTAGAACTTTTGATAAGTATTCGCCATTCCCAGAAGAGATGAACCGACAAATTATTGATTGCATTGCTGATTATTTGTTTGCCCCTACTGGACATAGTGAGCAGAATCTGAATAAAGATTTAAATAAAGGGCAAAGAATCATTGTGACTGGTAATACTGCTATAGATGCTCTAAAGACGACGGTTAGAGAAGACTACAGCGACCCGATTCTTGATTGGGCTGAGGGGTCGAGATTAATTCTAGTAACAGCGCACCGAAGAGAAAACTTAGGTGAGCCAATGAGGCATATTTTTGGAGCGATTAAAAGAATCGTAACTGAATTCTCCGATGTGAAAGTAGTTTATCCTGTACATTTGAATCCTAAAGTTCAGTCTATTGCCAAAGAGGTGTTGGGCGATGATAATAAAATAAAACTAATAGAACCATTAGACGTACTAGGTTTTCACAATTATATGAAGAAGGCCTACTTCATTATGTCGGATTCTGGGGGAGTGCAGGAAGAAGCTCCGTCTCTTGGGAAACCGGTTCTGGTATTACGCGATACAACGGAGCGACCAGAAGGAATTGAAGCAGGAACACTAAAACTAGTTGGGACAAAAGAGAATGATGTTTACAATGCGGCAAAAGAGCTGTTGGAGAATGAAACAGTTTATAATGAAATGTCAACTGCAAAGAATCCATATGGTGATGGGTTTGCTAGTAAGCGTATTGTGGACGCTATATTGACTAGGTAGTTTATTCTATGTTGTATAAATGAAGGGACGTAAGGGCTTTTTTGCCGGTTTTTCTAATAGAGCGTCGAACCTTGGTGGCATAAAGTATAGTTTTTGCAGTAGCCCAATTGGGTGAAGTAATGAGGTGAAAGAAGAATTTATCGTATTTTGTAAAATATGTGTATTTAAATGTTTTGTCTTTGATGACTGGAGCGAAGATGGCTTTCAATCTATTGTAGTACTCTTTTTGGTACTCTTTTGAAATATTAAGAAAAAAGGTGGTGTTTGCCCATAACACGTGGGCATAAAGAGGCTCTTTGAGTTTTTCGAGTAGGTTGAGTGATTTGACTATATCAATGCCCGTTTTAGAATTATCGACCATAAATAATAGTTTTTTGCCTTTGGCGCTGGTGGAGTTTCCCTGAGAGGGTTCATTGCGCCAATGAACGAATCCGTCCGGAACAACGGAAATACGTTTGGCTTTACAAAGAACTTCGACCATGAAGGGAAAATCTTGGTATGAAGCCCCAGCGGTATCTGCTAGTTTGATTTTTTTTATAAATTCGGCACGGTAAATGGAGGACCAGATTGAAGCATGGAAAGCGATGAGTTGTGGCCAGTCGGTGATTGAAAAAGCTGTAGTAGGAGCAAGGCGTAGATCGATTTTGGATGGGTTTTTGTAGTATTCATTTTGTTTAGTTTTTGGTTTAGTAGAATCATATTTCCAGAAGCCGCCTTTAGTGACGTCAGTTTTGAGCTTCTTGGCATTATTATAGAGCGTTTCGTACATGTTGGGCTCAATCCAGTCGTCAGACTCAATTATTCCGATATATTCGCCTTTGGCTAATTTGATGCCCTTGTTGACGCTGGCACTATACCCAGAATTTTTTTGATGTATAGGAATTATGCGAGAGTCTTTTTCACTGTACTTATCTATAATTGCTGCGCAATCATCTGGTGAGCCATCATCAATAACGATAACTTCTATGTCTTTAAGTGTTTGGGCGAGAATACTATCAAGACATTCTGGAAGATATTTCTCGACATTATAAACTGGGACAACAATGGATACTTTTGGTTGTTTTGGCATTTTATCTCCTGTTTATCTTATTATATCAAAATTGAGTTATAATATGAATATGCGTGATGTGAAAGTTTCTATTGTTGTACCGATGTATAATTCCTCAGAATACTTAAGGGAATGTTTAGATTCATTAGCTGGGCAATCATTAAAAGAGGTAGAATTTGTTTTGGTGAACGATGGCTCTACGGATAGTACGCTTGAAATCGCAAATGAATATAGAAGGAATGACAAGAGATTTAGAATTATTGATAAGGAAAATACTGGTTATGGCGATAGTGTAAATAAAGGAATAGACTTGGCGAAAGGTGAATATGTGGGTATTGTGGAGCCAGATGATTATTGCGATAAAGAAATGTTCGGAATACTATATGATATCGCCAGAATAAATAAGGTGGATGTTGCTAAGACTGGATACTATTTATATTCAAAGGGCGAGACAAAGGTGCAGGCGCCGTTATTTAAAAATGAAAGTGAAATAACAATTGAGCCAATAAAAAAATACGTAGTTTTTTTTGAGCCGCCGGCGATTTGGTCGGGTATTTATAGGAGAGAGTTTTTGAAAAAAAATAGGATAACCCTTCTTCGGACACCTGGTGCGTCATATCAAGATGCGGGATTTAATTTTAAGGTATTGGCCTGTGCGGAGAAGGTGAGTTATGTAAGTAAGCCTTTGTATTACTATAGGACGGATAATCCTGGTTCATCAGTAAAAGATTTGAAAAAAACGATGGCTGTGGTAAACGAATATGAATCGGTTGAGGAATTTGTAGGTCGATTAAAGAATAAAGAGTTGTTATTAAAATATTGCCAAGTAGCAAAGTTTGGGGCTTATCATTGGAATTTATTGAGACTAAAAAGACAGGATGCACGACGTTTTATGAAGACGATGAAGAAGGAGTTTAGAATAAAAAAAGGTGAGGGATTGCTAGATAGAAGGTATTTTCCGAAAAAATACTGGATATCGTTGGAAGCGTTGCTTATACTACCTATTTCGCTTTACTTAGTGTTGTTTGAATTGCGTAAATGCATTAAAAAATCAAAAATGATATAATAGAGGCAATAGAAATGGAGAAAATATTTTATGAAAGAAAATTCATATCTCGTGGTGGGTGCAGGAATTTTTGGTGCAACAATAGCAGAGAGATTGGCAGGCACTGGTAATAGAGTACTGGTGATTGATAAGCGACCGCATCTTGCAGGCAACATTTATTCTTACACAGATAAAGAAACGGGAATTGAAGTGCATAAATACGGATCGCATATTTTTCATACGGAGATGGATGAGGTTTGGGATTATATAACAAAGTTCACGGAGTTTAATGATTATACCCACACAGTAAATACGCGCCATAATGGGAAACTATACCCAATGCCGATAAACTTAGATACGATTAATTTATTATACGAAACGGATATGGATGCAGCGGAAGCGGAGAAGTTTGTGGCAAAAGAAGCGAAACGTGATAGTGAAAAATATGGCATTACTGAGCCAAGAAACTTTGAAGAAAAAGGAATTAGTTTAGTAGGAGAGAAGTTGTATACGGCATTTCTGAAAAACTATACCGAAAAACAATGGAATACCTCAGCAACGAACTTGTCAGCAGAGATTTTGAGCAGGATTCCGGTGAGGTTTTCACACGATAATCGATATTTTATGACGGCGAAGTATCAAGGTATTCCTAAAGACGGCTATACGAAGATGGTTGAGAAGATGCTTGATTCAGAAAATATTGAAGTAAGATTGAATACAGATTTTAAGGATATTGAGAAAGATTTACTGGAAAATGTAAAAATAGTTTATTGTGGACAAGTTGATGAATTGTGCAATTATGAATTAGGGATATTGCCATGGAGATCGCTTAAGTTTGAGGATGAAAAAACGGAGAATGGCTTGGGTGAAGCTGTTATCAACGAAGCAGACAAAGAAGTGCCTTATACGAGATCGCATGATTATAAGTACTATCAAATTCATCAACCGGAAGTAATTGAACAAAAGATTTCATATATTGCGCGAGAGTATCCGGCGGATTTTAAGAAGGGTGGGGAAGCATATTATCCAGTAAACAATGAGGATTCGGCAAAGCTATATGAAAAATATGTAACGCTTGCCAAGAAAAAATACCCTAATATAGTTTTAGGGGGTCGACTTGGTGCATATCAGTATTGGGATATGGATAAAGCAATAAAGAATGCGTTAGAGCTTGCAAAAGACTTATGATGTTTTGCCAATAAGAAATGGGGCGTGCTTTTTGATGAATGAGGCGACCGGTACGCATGTAATTAGGGTAAAGAATAAATAAAGTGGAACAATAATATAGTTTGAGATATGTGCAACGGAGATTAGCAGGATAAGGTCGTTGATGAGTGTGAGAGGGTATTTATGTAGAATGAACAAAACCATAGTATTGGAGCCGATGATTTGCATGAGTTTAGATAGCCATTTGGTGTAGTTTGCGATGGTAATAGCGGCTAAAACACTAGCCGTAATACCCAGGATGGTGGTTGCGAAAAAGAATAAATAATTGCCATAGCGATTTTCTGCCATTAGAACGTAATCAACATCGTTGTGTAGGCTGAAATAGGTAGTGGCAATAAATAATAGAATTATCAATGGCAGGGCAATAGTAATCGAAAGTTTATTTTTCCGATTTTTTTGATGGTTTGAAAAAAGATAACCGGCTAACATAAACAGGCTGGCCATGGGTACTATATCTAAACCAAAGGGCAGGTTATGCCCCATTAGGATACTTTGGATATTTGCCTGAGATGGAATAAACATAACAATAAACAAGAGTATGGCTAGTGTTATGGGGAGATATTTTATGAGTTTTCTTTTGTAGAAAAAGTATAGAATGAAATCTAAGAGAATAGTTGCGAGAAATAAGACGGGGAGAAACCAGAGAGAGCTGTTGCTAACTGACCCAATGGATTGATGAGTGCCATAGAGAATTTTTGGTATGGTCATTAGGGAAATGTTGGGAAGGGCAAGGACAATAGTCCATATAAAATATGGTAAACAAATACGAACGAAGCGTTTTTTGAGAATGGTTTTTAGATTTAGCTTTTGGTAGTTTGTAAAACATAAAGATATACCAGAGACGAAAAAGAAGAGTGGAATATGAAAAGAGTAGATCCATTTATGGAGTTCTGTATTGAAATCTGGGTATGGTATATGGCCGATGATAACAAGGATGATAGCGATTGCCCTAAGGATATCAATATATTGTATTCTTTTCATTTAGTAATTAGAGCTCTTTCTCAGATATTTTTTGAATGGTGTCTCTGATTTTGGTACTAGAGATTCCTTTTGTTCTTGGGAAGAAGATGATTTCGACTCCGAGTGGTTCTAGTTGTTCTTGGTATTGTTTCCACCTGGGTGTACCTTTCCAGTCTGAGCCAGCGAAGAGCTTATTGAAGTGATATTTTTTCCAAGTAGCTAATCTGTCACTATCATTTTGGGGAATGACTTTATCGACATATTTGCAAGCTTCAACTATTGCTGCACGTTCCTTATAGGAAAAAACTGGTGTACGATTTTTTTGTTTAGAGATTCTTTCATCCGTGTTTACGCCCACTATTAGATAATCGCAATGAGCCTTCGCTCTTTTAAGAAGATTTAAGTGCCCGATATGAAACATATCCCAAGCTCCAGAAACGTAACCTATAATCATTTGTTTTTCTCCAGTAAATTGGTTTTACCACTGACAACATTGCGTAAAATGCGAATATTATCGAGATTAAACCTTGATTGTATGTCGTCATGTTTGGGGTAGATTTTACTAGGCCATGCCATGTAGTCGCCATAATAATAATCTAATAGGTTTTCTGGTTGATTGGGAATTGGCATGGGAATATTTTCAAAAATGGCGGTTTTTAGTGGGTAAATCCAAT
Organism: Candidatus Saccharimonadota bacterium; assembly: GCA_017433245.1. GTDB lineage: Bacteria > Patescibacteriota > Saccharimonadia > Saccharimonadales > Saccharimonadaceae > Nanosyncoccus. The sequence goes on from JAFRHO010000013.1 coordinate 21,630, forward strand.
CGTAATCTTGAACGGAGCGAACTTTTCTGATGGAGCTTTTCTCTAGTCCGTGGTAGATTGCTGGGTGAGTTTTAGTTGCCTCTTTTTTAGTGATATTTGGACCAACCTTTTCTCTTAGCTTTTCTATTTCTCCATAAGAAAGGTTAGTAATTGTTCTTTCTTGAGTTTTTAGCTTGTCCCAATCGAATTTAATATTGTTTTGATGTATTTCCTTAAGGAATGTGCCGGTTTTAATGCGGTCTTTTTCGTCTTCCATGGGGCGATAATAAAAATCAGATGGAAAGATATCTAGTTGGAGTGGGGTTTTGCCATAGTATATGCGAATGATTTCACTATGGACATAGAACAGTTTAGTGTTTTTAAATTCTTTGTCTAAGATAGGTAGGAGTTTGTTATAATCTTCTCTAATCATCATAACATCGACGTCGTCGTCCCATGGGACGAAACCATGATGCCTGATTGCTCCGAGTAGTGAACCGAAGTTTAAATAGAATTCGAGATTGTGTTTTTTGCAAATATCCTTAAAGAGTTTCAGTAGTTCGAGATTGGCTAATTGGGATAATCTCAGGTAGCCGTTGGCTATTGGGGCATTTTCGATGTGGAAATTTGCGAACAATAACTCTTTGAGAAAATTGTTCTCTTTTTGAAGTTCGTCTAAAGTGTTAAGAGAGCTATTGATTTTTTTAATTTCTGTTTCGATAGCGTTTTGTCTAAAGTTGATATTATCAAGTCGCTCGACAAGGCTATCGATTTGTAATATTTTGTTGTAGCCTTTCTTTGCGATATTGACGGGGTTTTTCATATTAACTCCATAGATTTTTATATGCTTTGGCGACAATTTTGGGTTTGTCGTCGAGAACGATTTTGCCTTTTTCAATTAGTATTGCGCGGTCGCAGAATTTAGTGATGTTTTCCATAGAATGGGTGACGAGAACAACGGTTTGATTGCCATGAAGAGACCTAAAATAGTCTTCGCATTTCTTTTGGAAGGCGGCATCACCTACAGCAAGGACTTCGTCTAGAAGAAGGATATCGCCTTTAGCACGTATAGCGATGGAGAAGGCGAGGCGGACTTGCATACCGGAGGAGTAGTTTTTGAGTTTTTGATCTTGGAATTCTTCAAGTTCGGCGAATTTCCATATTTTGTCGTACATATTATCTACTTCACTACGCGAAAAGCCGAGTAAGGCACCGTTTAAATAAACATTTTCACGACCAGTAAGCTCAGGGTTGAACCCAACGCCAAGTTCGATGAATGGTATAAGACTACCGTTAATGATGATTTCGCCCTTCTCAGGATAATAAATGCCTGCAAGTGTTTTTAGGAAAGTAGATTTGCCTGAGCCATTACGTCCGACAATGCCAATAAACTCACCTTTTTTGATATCCAAATTGATATCACTTAAAACAGATTGTTTTTTGAACCCTTTGACGCCGCGGATTCTATTGAAAATTGCTTGTTTCAGACCGAATGCTCGTTCGGTGGGCAGCTTGAAGCTTTTGCTAAGATTTGATACGTGGATTGCTATATCGTTGTCTGCAATTATTTCTTTTCTGGAACCAATTTCGCGTTTTGCCATTTAAATTTCCTCCGCGAAGAATTTAGATTTTTTACGGAAGTATAGCGCTGCAAAAACTAGAACAAAAATAATCAAGATGATGGGGAGGAATTCTAATAATGGGTTTTCTAGATAATTCCAGGTCGTAATGGTTTCATGAGTAATAAGGTTGTGGCGAATGTCTTGGATGGCTTGAGCAATAGGATTTAAGAGGATAATTTTAGCAGCTATGACGCTTGAAGATGCAACCATTGAGACTGGATAAATAATAGGTACAGCGTAAAACAATGCCTGAACACAGACGTCCCAGATGGAAGTGATGTCGCGATATTTGACATTAATGGCTCCTAATAGAAACGAGATACCGAGTGCTAGAGTATATAGTTCAACTAGGGATAACGGTACTAGAAGCCAAGTCCAACTAGGAGTTACTCCGTTGATAAGAGCAAAGATAACAACAACGGCTAGATTAATTAGCATATTAATAACTGCAGTGAGAGTAGCTGACACTACCACGATGTATTTAGGAAATGAAATTTTGCGGATGAGGTCTCCACGTATAATCATGGCTTGAATACCTTGCGAAGTACACTCAGTAAAGAAACTCCACATGGTCGTACCGGTGAGAAGATAGACTGGATAATGCGGAATGTCACCACCAAATCTAAGGAGTTTAGCAAAAACAACATAAAGAATAGCAAACATCATAAGTGGTCTTAAAAGTGCCCACAAATAGCCAAGTACGGAACCTTGGTAACGGAGTTTAAAATCAGTTTTGGTTAGTTCAGAAAGAAGAACCCGGTTCTTTTTATTAAACACATGAGGTATGTTCATACTTAGTAATTTTATCATAAAATGGTATAATTGTCATATGGAAAGAGTGCTAGTTACTGGGGGGACCGGTTATATCGGTTCACATACAATTATCGAATTATATAAAAAGGGTTATAAGATTGACGTTTTAGACAATCTGTTCAATTCGAAAATTTCAGTACTGGATAAAATCGAGGAAATATCTGGAGAAAAGCCAAATTTTTACAAATTGGATTTATTAGATTATGAGGGGATGGACAAACTGTTCGATGAAAATAAATATGATTTGGTAATACATTTTGCTGGATTGAAGGCCGTAGGTGAGTCGGTTGAAAAACCACTAAAGTATTATGAAAACAATGTTGGAGGTACGATAAACCTGTTGAAGTGTATGGAGAAGCATAATGTGAAAAAAATCATCTTTTCATCATCAGCGACAGTTTATGGTGAACAACCAACTCCAAAGCTTGATGAAACGATGCCAACCGGAATGGGGATAACAAATCCTTATGGTGAGACAAAGCATGTGATTGAGGAAATCTTGAAAGACGTATCTGAGTCGGATCCGGAGTTTCAGGCGGTGATTCTTCGTTATTTCAACCCGGTCGGGAACCATCCATCAGGTTTGCTTGGTGAGGACCCAAATGACATTCCAAATAATTTGATGCCGATTATTATGAAAGTGTCGCGTGGAGAGATTAAAGAATTAAATGTTTACGGTGATGACTATCCGACGCCAGATGGCAGTGGTGTGAGAGACTATATACACGTGGTAGATTTGGCAAGGGGGCACGTGGCAGCGATTGACAAGATGGGGCCTGGGGTTTTAATTTATAATTTAGGTTCCGGAAAAGGAACTTCGGTGTTCGAAATGATTGCAGCATTTGAGAAGGCGAGTGGTAAGAAATTGCCATATAAAGTCGTTGGTCGAAGAGCTGGCGATTTGGCAGAGATTTATGCAGATCCGTCGAAAGCTAAGAAGGAGCTTGGTTGGAAAACCGAGTTGACGGTAGAAGATGCGATGCGTGATACAATGTGTTATTTGAATAATTTATAAGCGAATTGGAATAATCTAACATTAGAGAGAGCAAGTCTTAAAGCTATTTTGTCAGTTTTGGTTGCTTCGGGATTTCTAGTAATGTATTTTTGGTGGATTCTAAGGTATTCTTGAAGTGATTTGACTTTGGGGTGGTCGATGGGAATTTGACGTAAGATAGAAAACCTGGCACGCATACGGCGTTCTTTGGTGACGTTTTTGAGTTTTGGGTATTTCGCGCTAATATCATCACACATTTGGTCGGTGAGAGTAATGAGATCGAACTTTTGGTCAGAAAAGTTGTTAATAATAGAAGACTGGTGATGACGATAGACATAATAGTCTTCTGGGATGAAGATAAGTTTTTTGGCTTTTAGTATTGCTTTATAGGTGGTGTCGACATCTTCATGTAGTTTGCCAATGGGGAATTTAATGCCCCTTAGCGTGTTTTTGGAGAATAGCTTCATGGTAGCGGCAACATTAAAGCCAGTTTCTTTTAGCATTGCCTTTATAGCATTTTCGGTGTCATAGATTGTTTCCTGATGATTACGATTGAAGCTTTTGGTTTTGCCACTAGGGAAGGATTCTGTAAATGAACAGGCGGCGATATCAGCTTGGGATTCTTTTAATGCTTTTAGTAAACTTTCTATCATCTCGGGTTTGACTTCATCATCAGAATCAACAAAAGTAATGTAGTCGCCAGTAGCAGTTTTTATCCCAGCGTTTCTAGCGGCGGAAAGACCTTGGTTTTTTTGATTAATGACTTGAATACGAGAATCTTGATTAGCGTATTTTTTGAGAATTGTAGGGGATTTGTCGGTCGAGCCATCATTGACGCAGATGATTTCAAGGTTATGGTGAGTTTCAGCGAGAACAGAATCTAGACATGTGGGGAGGTATTTGGCAGTATTGTAAACAGGAATGATGATGGAAACTTTAATGCCTGGGAAGGTATTATGTGAGGAATTTGCTTTGCTAGATTTGGATTTGGGAAAGACAAATTTGTCGTAAAAGAGGAAATTAAGAATCATAACAACAATAGAGGTGAGAGCGAAGGCACCGGTGGTGAGAATGAATTTGTAGCTGAAAGGGAGATGAATAGTATTAGTAATACCATAAGCGAATTCATAAAGTGGAGTGAGCAGGCTAAATAGCTGAGTGAGTGTGGGGCTGATAATGATGGCGATTAGAGCATTCCAGATGAAAAAGCGAATGACGGAGGTTTTAGTGACATGGCGTTCTTTCCAAGTTATTTTGGAGTGAGCAATGTAGGCTACAATGGTGGTGATAACGGTAGCGATAAGGGTAGAGAGCCAGATGAGATTGTCGTCTTTGATGATGAGATTTGACAGGAAGGCATATAGAACATAGTTGAAAACAGTGACGGCAACACCGACGAAGAAGTAGCGGGTGGCGTGCTTTCTGGTCTTGACATCTTTGTTGAATTTCGTGACCGAGTTGTTAGTTGAATCCATGAAGTAATTATATCATGCTTCTGGAGTAGGCTCGGGGCCGCTTAGACCTGGCTCTGGAGCGGGCTGCGTGACGTTTTCAGTTGGTTCTGGGGCAGTTGTGGCCTCAGCTGGGGTTTCGGTTGGGGTCTCGGCTGTAGTTTCGGTTGGGGTCTCGGCTAGGGTTGGTTCTGGAGTAGTTGATAGGTCGACTGGAGTTGGTTTAGAAATAGTCTGCGTGTCGTTTTCGGTGGTTTCAATTGGAGTTTTGATTTGAACATCTTCGATGGTTTCATTCGATGCTTTACGTTTTTCGTTGTGAGCAATAATAACTAGGGCTAACCATGAGTAGAATCCGCCATTAATTAATACTAAGGCTAGAATGGCGAATCTTGCAGCCATTTCATTGAGTGGAACCGGGAAAAGCAAGAATGATATTGCTACGAGGCAGCAATAAGAAATACAGATGATGGAGGTGATTTTGAGCCCCATTATTGAAGGAGAATAATTCTTGTATTTTAGACACGAAGCGATGAAGAAAGCAGAAATCATTACAATGGATGAAATAAGGTAGATTTTGGGAATTATGGGGATAAAATCTGCTATGGATAATGTTCTGGTGTTGCCATAGGTTGAAGGCGTGTAGTCGTAATCATTGTAGTTGTTGTAGGTTTTGTAGCTATTACTATAATAGTCGTCATCGTAGTCGTAGTCATAGTCATCATATTCTTCGGTTAAATAGTTGGATGAACGTGTTTCAAGTGTGCTGTAGTCAGAAGAATTAGACGACGGAATATCGTTTACGGTACTAATTGCAGACACAGTGCCACTGATCCAAAGAAATATTATTCCACATAGGACGGTGAGGACGCTACCGATAATACTAGCCCATGAAAAGATTTTAACAGGCCTATTGTACTGTTCAATATATCTTAGATTGCCAATTGTGATTAGGGCAGGTAGGAGAAAGAGGGCAAAAGTTGCATAAAGTTTTGCCAATGTAAGACTGTTATCTGGGATTAAGATAGCAAGAGATGCCATTATTATGTTTAGTATTATAATTGCTACGAAACACCTGATAGCAATGTCGCTGGCTTTTTCACCAGACTTCTTTTTGAATGAATTATTTGAGTTAACCATAATAGTTTTATTATAACATGTATTATGTATTAATTGTGATAAGGCTGTAGTCTGGACAAAACTTGTGTTTTTTGGTATAATATTACGCGTTTATGGAAGATAATTATATTAGAGTACGGGGGGCAAGGCAGAATAATTTACAAAATCTTGATGTGGATATTCCGCGAGATAAGTTAGTGATTATGACGGGGCTTTCGGGGTCGGGGAAATCGTCGCTCGCTTTTGATACGGTGTATGCGGAGGGGCAGCGCAGATATGTGGAGTCGCTGTCATCTTATGCGAGAATGTTCCTTGGAATTATGGATAAGCCAGATGTAGATTCGATTACGGGGCTTTCGCCGGCGATATCGATTGATCAGAAATCAACGTCACGAAATCCGCGCTCGACCGTGGCAACAGTGACGGAAGTCTATGATTATCTCCGCTTGTTATTCGCGCGGGTGGGGGTGCCGCATTGTCCGATTTGTCATAGAGAGGTTTCGAGACGGTCGGTTGAAGATATCGTAAATGAAGTAATGAAGTTGCCGCTGGGGTCTAAATGTATGTGTCTAGCACCGATAGTATCGGCTAAGAAAGGGGAGTTTGCGCATATTCCCGAACAGTATACTGCGAGAGGTTTTTCGCGAGTAAGGGTGGATGGGATTATTTATGCTTTGGATGAGTTTCCAGAATTAAACAAAAATGAGAGACATGATATTGAAATAGTAGTGGATAGATTTGTACTATCCCCGGAATTGAGGTCTAGAATTGCTGGATCGATTGAACAGGCGCTGGAGATGGGGCAAGGGATTATTCAAGTTTTGCGCGTGACAGATAACGCGACAGCGGTGGGGGAAACGAAGATTAGTGCTTCGAACTCGGAGGTACTAACTTATTCACAGAGATATGCTTGTCCGGATCATCCGGAAGAATTGATACCGGAGTTAACGCCTAGGTTATTTTCATTCAATGCACCGGAAGGGGCGTGTCCAGTCTGTACGGGCCTTGGGACGAGAATGGAAATTGATCCGTCGCTGGTATTCAATAAGAATTTGACGATTGCGGAGGGTGGAATTCGGCCGTTTAATCGAGTGGGCCAGGATTCGTGGTGGTTGAAAAGGTTGATGGCAGTGGGGTTGAAGCATAATTTTAATGTATATACGCCGATTGGAGAATTATCTGAAGATGTGCAACATATGATTCTATATGGGACAGGGGACGAAAAATATCAGATGAAGATTTCGGGTTCGGGACGATTTGCGGATGGTACGGTGTACGAGACAACGTATGAAGGGGTGATTCCGATGTTGGAGCGAAGGTATCATGATCCAAAGGTGTCGGATTTTACAAAGCATGACATTGAGAGATTTATGCGAGTGAGGGAATGTCAGGAATGCCATGGAGCGAGGTTGAAACCTGCAGTGCTCGCAGTGACAGTACACGATCTCAATATAGTGGATATGTGTAATTTAGATGTGGAGGCGACGCTGGAGGTTTTGAATCAGGATTTAGGATTTTCGGAATCGGAGGAATTGATTGCGGGACCGATTTTGAAGGAGATTCGGGAACGGGTGCAATTTATGCAGGATGTAGGGCTAGGATATTTGGAGCTGGGGCGGGCGGCGAATACATTGTCAGGTGGGGAAGCGCAGAGGATTAGACTTGCAACACAGATTGGATCAGGATTGACGGGAGTGCTATATGTGTTAGATGAACCGTCGATTGGGTTGCACCAGAGAGATAATGACAAGTTGATTGCAACTTTGAAACATTTGAGAGATTTGAAAAATACCGTTCTAGTAGTGGAGCATGATGAGGATACGATGCTCGCGTCGGATTATATTATTGATATTGGTCCGGGGGCGGGGGCGCAAGGTGGGCGATTGGTGGCGGCCGGTACACCAGAGGAGATAATGGTGAATCCAAATTCGATTACAGGAAAATACTTATCGGGTGAGATGACGATTCCGGTACCAAAGAAGCGTCGCAGGGCCCGAGCGGGACGAGAGTTAGTGGTTGTGGGGGCGAGAGAGAATAATTTAAAAAATATTGATGTGCATTTTCCATTAGGAGTAATGACGGTGGTGTCAGGCGTGTCTGGGTCGGGGAAATCTACGTTGGTGAACTCAATTCTCGCAAATGAATTGTTGGCAAGGCTCCATCGGGCACAGACCGTATCAGGTACGCATGAAAGAATTGACGGGATTGAAAACTTGAATAAGGTGATTGTAATTGACCAGTCGCCGATTGGGCGGACGCCGCGGTCGAATCCAGCGACTTATACTGGTGTGTTTACGTCAATCCGAGAACTGTTTGCGGGCCAGCCGGAAGCGGAAATACGAGGGTATAAGGCAGGGAGATTTTCGTTTAATGTAAAGGGTGGGCGGTGTGAACATTGTCAGGGGGATGGGGTAAATAAAATTGAAATGCATTTTCTTCCTGATGTGTATGTAACGTGTCCGAAGTGTCGCGGGAAAAGGTATAATGCGGAAGCTTTGGAGATTAAATATAAGGGTAAAGATATTTCGCAAGTGCTTGATATGACGATTGATGAGGCGGCAGAATTCTTTGCAAACATACCATCGATAGCTACGAAACTGAGGACTATACAAGAAGTAGGTTTGGGATATATTAGACTAGGGCAGCCGGCGACAACTTTCTCGGGGGGTGAGGCACAGAGAATTAAGTTGGCAACTGAATTAGCGCGAAGATCTACTGGAAAGACTTTATATATTTTGGATGAGCCTACAACAGGATTACACTCGGATGATGTGAAGAGACTCCTTTCGATTTTGAATCGATTGGTGGATGGGGGGAATTCGATGATTGTGATTGAGCATAATTTGCATGTGATAAAGAGTGCGGACTGGGTGATTGATATGGGTCCAGAAGGGGGTCTAAAAGGGGGGCAAGTTTGTGCTTGTGGTACGCCGGAGGATTTGGCGAAATCCGCGAAGACCCCAACTGGAGAATACTTACGGAAATACTTATGAGTTGGAAGAATGACCAGGTAAACGAGAAAGAGACTAAGAGAATTCTGGAACTTGCGGAATCTGTTTTAGATGTAGAAGGAGACTTCGTGGAATTTGGATGTTATAAGGGTGATACATCGCTGTTGCTTCAAGAAATACTTGTGAAGAGTGATGTGGAAAAGTCTGCTAAAAGATTATGGATTTATGATTCATTTGAGGGATTACCGGAAAAAGGTTCTCAGGATGAGTCGGTACTAGGCGTATTGTTCAAAAGTGGTGAATTGGCAGTGACAAAGAGGGAAGTGAAGCAGAGATTTTTGAAGGCAGGGCTGCCGGTGCCGGTAATAAAGAAGGTATGGTTTGCAGATTTGACTGAGGCGGATTTGCCTGAAAGAATTGCTTTTGCGTTTCTGGATGGAGATTTTTATGAGTCGATTAAGGATTCACTAAAATTAGTAGTTCCTAGGATGAGTGAAGGTGGAGTGGTAGCGGTGCATGATTATACGAATCCGGCGTTGCCTGGGGTAAAAAGGGCGGTGGATGAGCTGGGGATTAAAAACAACAAAAAGTTTCGTATAGAGTTGTTATAGGTTTCATTGATGTTTGACTGAAATAGTATTCTGTAGTAGCATAAGTATAATGAGACGAAATTTGAAGAGGGGCTTTTGGGGTTTGGTGTTAATAATATTTTTTGCGGTATTTTGCTCAGTGAGGGTATATGCAAAGGAGGCGGTTGATTTAAGGGCAAAAGCTGCTAATTCAATTTATTTTTATGAAGAATGTGGTGCCAGAATGACAAATGGTAGTGCTTCGGCTGGCTCAATATTTAACCCAAATGGTGATTTTAATGAAAATGCTACTAAAATAATGACTGGATTATTAAATGCTGGTTATTCACAAGCCGAAACTGCTGGTGTAATTGGTAGTTTGAAGGGGGAGAGTGGGGCATTTAATCCTGGTGAAGGTGAAAACAAATACATGGGTGATATTAGCGAAAACGATATGAGTTTTCGTGTGACTGACTCGGCCTGTTATAGTAGATGTGGTTTTGGAATAGCGCAATGGACGTCTCAAAATAGGCAAGAGGGATTACAAGATTATGCAGATAGTAAGAATATGTCGGTAGCATCTCTTAGTTTGCAAATTGAATACTTAATTGTTGAACTTAAGAGTCCTAGTTATAATTTTGCTCCTGGTAGTTCGAATTTTGATACGAATGGCGAAAATAATGCAGAAGCAGCAGGTAGGGCTGCTACGGCGGTGTGTGAAAGATATGAAATACCAGGCACTACTGCTGAAGAGGTACGTTATAAATGTAATAACGATGTACGTAATAGTGTTGCTTTCGGAAAGGCAGCATTTGAATTTATGGAAAACAATAGAAAAGGCGGTGGTAGTTCTTTGAGTGTAAATTCGTCTGACAATTCTGACGAAGAAAGTGGCGATGAGGATGCTTCGACGGCTTCAAATAGTAATAATGATTCGAATGTGATGAATGAGGGCCAGAATGTAACTGTTATAGGTGATTCTATCACTGTGAGATCAGAAGCTGCTGGAAGTTTTGATAAGAAACTAAAAAATGCCGATATTTATAAACCACAAGTAGGAAAGCATATGGTTATTGATGATGCTTCGGGAGGTGATTCTGGAAAAACACTCATTGAAGAACTAATTAAGAGCAACACATTACGAGATATTGTAGTGGTTGCACTTGGGACGAATGATGGATTGACAAAAAATGATGTGCAAGGTGTGGTGGATACGATTAACGGTGATGGGCAACATACAATAGTATTTGTGACAAATTATGGGGTATCGGAGCATGATTATACGTCAAATAATAATGTATTTAAAGAAATTAAAGCTAATAATTCGAACGTAGTATTGGCAAACTGGGCCGGTGTCGTAGGTGCAGACCCGAGTAGGTATATGGATGATGATGTACATCCAAAGGAAGGTGTTGGTACGGATTTGTTTGTTAACACAATATATGAGGCATTGACAAATGGTATAACTGAGTCACAAGAAAGGCAATATAATGAGGTGTGCCCACCCAAAGAGTTGAATTCTAGTAGTGATACGGATGAAAATGGGGTGACTTTTGCGGATTATAACGGCAATACTATCGCGTTTCCAATAGCGGAAGCAACAAAAGATAATATTTCTGGTGGGAGAGGGCAGTATACTTTTCTTTCTAATATTCCGTGCAATAATAGTGCTGGATGTCATTATGGCCCTAGTGCTGATGCTGCTTTTGATATTTGTTATAATAGTACAAAATGTAGTAAAGAAACACCAGTTGTATCAATAACTGATGGTACTGTTACTCGGGACATACAAACGATAAGAAATGGTGCGCAGTGCAATCATGTGCGTATTAAATCAGACATTGATAATACCGTAATAGCATATATGCATTTATTGTATGAACCTGATTTGCCGTGGCATGCTGGTGATAAAGTAAAGGCAGGTGATTTGATTGGGCATGTTTCTGATGTAGGACCATGCCATGATAATTCGACGCCGCACGTACATATAGATAAAGGTTCAGATACTTCGGCAACTGGAGGTCCATCTGGACCTTCTGATCGGGATCCTGAATTGGTGAAAATGATAAATGCGGCTTATGATAATCTGCCAGAAAATGAAGCAGAATTAGCGGCAAAGAAAAGTGGTAATAATATAGGTGATACTGGCTTAACCTATGAGCAAGCGAAAATATTTATGAAGCATTATGGTGCGAACCTTAGTGATAGTAGTAGTGATGCTGTGGGTAGTGCATTGTGGGGGGCGTGTAATGGTGGCGGCTCGAATTGCGTAACGTTTTCAGCCTTCTTCTATAATAAGTTTACTTCGAATAATCGGAAGACGTTTGGCAATGGATTTGAAGTTGTTAATAATTTGAAAAATGATAATAACGTGACAATTGGTACAAGAGCAAAAGTGTGGTCAATCTTTAGTTGGAGTAATGGTGGGTATGGCCATACTGGTGTGATACTTGGGCATCATGATGGGAAATGGATTGTAGGGCATGCGTCTTGTAGTAATACTGGCATTGGCGAAGGGACTGGGCTAAAAGATGGTGGTGGTTCTGGGTATGTAGTTGAAGATAAAGACGTAACATCGGCGGTTGGGGGAAAAGGTGCTACTGGATTAAAGTATGCCTATCTTTCAAAAATAATTAATACTGATGCGATATCGAGGTATTTAAAAAATGGAAAGTAATAGCGAAGACTACATAATGATAAATAATACTAATACGAAGAATACAAAAAAAACGTGGTTGATTGTCGTCGGAATAAGTTTGATTGTAATAACGACTATAGTAATAGTGATATTGGCAAGTCGAAATACGCAAACACGTTATGAGCATATGATTAAAGTTGAAGGATATAATGAACTGGATGTATCGATACCGTTGTCCGTACGGGAGGACTTTGGCGCTCAGTTGTATTATTTGTTAGAGCAATATCATGAATTGTCGATGGATTCTTCTGAAGAAGTAGCTGTAATACGTGGAGAATCTTTGACTAAAGATTTGGGTGGAGAAATTAAGATGGTCTCTTTTATAGTGGATATAGATAACTTACAGCAAACCTATCGGATAGTATTGAACTGGTCTGACACTGAAGAAGTATTGGATAATGTTTCAATTGAATGTGTAAGTAAAAGTGAATCAAATTATCCAGATACAGAATGCCATGGGATGACAACTTCATCAGAATCCATAGTGTACCTATTGCCCAATACACTTAATTTGAAAAATGGTCAAAAAGTACAACTTGAGTATGGTTTTACGACTAGTGACGGGAAGGATATTGTAACAATAGTAGTTGGTAGTTGTGGAAATAAGGATTTAGAAAAAAATGCCTTATCAGCTGCGGAGGAATGGGTAGAGTCGCAAGGATTCGATTTGGATGAAATACTTTTTGAAATGAACTCAGTATATAAGAATTGTTCATTGAAAGGAGATAAATAAGATGTTTGAAGAGGGTGCTAAGACTGGACTAAAAAGAGTAGATAAAAAAACTCTTATAACATTTATAGGTTTGGCGATAGTTATAATTGTATTATTATTCATCCCAAGATTTATGAGCGGAGAAGAGAACCATCAATTTGAAGATGATGGTGTAGTGAAAGATGACACTCAAGATGGAACAGTATATGTTGCGTTTGAGAATGAATATCAGTTAGATTATTCAATAGGCAAGAAGACGGCAGGACGAATCCTTTCTCGTGTAGGAAATATTATAGCTAATACAGTAGATTATTATGAAAGTGCTGCACAGCTAACAGGAGTGATAGTGGAGACTTCTTTGAAGAAAGATGTAGTTGAGTCTGGTTATAGCTATAGTTTCGAGGTAGATGTTTCAAATGGGGAGAGATACCAGGTTTGGGCGAGGACAGGTGGACTATATGGATATGTTTACGATTGTAGTTTGGTGCGCCGGTTGAATCCGGAGCGTTATGTTGGAGATTTGGATATAGTTCTTGAATTGGTAAACACAGGCGAGGCGAATCGTGAACAGGTGATTATGGATTTGAAAGATTGGGCTCAAGCGAGGCTACATGGTTTGGACGCTGTAATGAATGTAACAGATATAGAGCAGTAAATGGATAGATAAAGACTGATTGATTATGACATTTTTCACGAAATTGAGATTATTTGATATAATGGGTGTATTAATTATTAATAATGATATGTCCTGAAGTGTGGCGGGGCAGAGGAGGTAAAACCTAAATGGAGGGAGCGAACTTTTTTACAGTGACGCCGATGAGCCAGCGGATATCGTTAGAGGCGGGGAAGACTGTAGAGGGATCAATTTCGGTAATTAATCCAAATGATTCGGTGGATGATTTAAAGTATAAGGCTTATGTGGCGCCTTATAGTGTGGTGGGTGAAGGTTACGAGGCGGATCTTACGACTGATTCGAAATACAATATGATTAAAGATTGGATTACGATTGAGAATCCAACCGGTACAATTGAACCAAATAAGACGGGCGAGATTAAGTTTAAGATCAAGGTACCAGGATCGGCACCGGCAGGTGGGCAATATGCGGCAATTATTATTACGCGCGACGATGATACGACGAGCAGTGAGAACGGTGTAGCGGTGAAAGACATTTTCGAGATGGCAAGTTTGATTTATGCAAATGTAAATGGTGAGACAGTGCATAAAGGTGAGATTTTGAGTAATGATATTCCAGGATTTGTGGCTAGCGCACCAATTACGGTGGGAGCTATGATTAGTAATGAAGGGAATACGCACGAAAACGCAACGGTAATTATTAAGGCGACGAATTTCTTTACTGGCGATGTAATAGTGGAGGGTGATGCTGAGGAAAACTATTATTCTGAAATTATTATGCCAGATACGACACGTTATGTGACTCGTGAGATTAGTGAAGGATTACCACTTTTAGGTATAGTTAAAGTGGAGCAGACAATTTATTATCAGGGTTCATCGGATGTGGCTTCGTCAAATGTAATTATTTGTCCGATTTGGTTCTTGTTATTGGTCTTTCTAACAATTGGCGCAATTATTGCTTCGATTGTGATGATGGTCAAGAAGCATCGTAAAAAAGCAAAGTGGGCCGAGTAAAGAGTGGGTTTAGTTAAGTGAAGATTGGGGTGTTTGATTCCGGAATGGGGGGGACAACGATACTCGAAGCGGTAAAAAAACGGTTACCGGAAGCGGAGTATCGATATATCGCCGATTCAGAGAATTGTCCGTATGGTGAAAAATCTAATAGTTTGTTGTATGAAATAGTACGGGGACAGGTGGAGGTGTTGCGTGATTGGGGTGCCGATGTAATTGTGATTGCATGTAATACAGCAACGGTGAGATGTATTGATAAACTGCGAAGAGATTACCCAGAGTTGAAATTTGTAGGAACAGAACCAGCGGTAAAACTTGCCCTTAAAACTGGAGCTAGAAAAGTATTGGTACTTGCTACACCTAATACGGTTAAATCTGAGCGAATGAAAATGCTGGCGGAAAAAAATCATGGAGATAATCAGAAAGTTGATTTATTGGCGTGTCCTGGTCTTGCAAGAATAATCGAGGATAATTATAGAGCTGATGATAAGCCGATAATTTGGAAACTACATGAATTATTAACAGTAGATGAGAGTTATGAGGCTGTGGTGTTAGGATGTACGCATTACTCGTTGGTGAAGGATTTGATTCAGAAGTTTTATCCAAAGGCTGAATTGATAGATGGAGCAGATGGTGTCGCGAGGAGAGTGGAAGAGCTGGTGATAAAAATGTGATATAATTGGGGCATAAGGAGTTATTTTTATGTCAACAAACAATATTACTAAAATTTTTCTAGTTTTGAATTCTGGGTCGTCTTCGGAAAAATTCTCATTATATGAGGGTGAGGATGAAGTATGCTCGTTGTATTTTGAGGGGATTGAAGAGAGTGGCAAGAAGAAATTTATTTGTACGATTACGCGAGCGGATGGTTCGACTGAATTGGTGGATAAAAAGTGGGATTCGTTAGACGTAGCATTTAAGGAAGCGAAGGCAATTTTTGAGAAGACAGGGTTTATTAATGAAAGCCATCCTCTAGACGGTATATTGGTACGTGTAGTGGCAGCGGGGAAGTATTTCTCTTCCAATCATATTGTGGACGAGCAGACGTTTAAGGAACTCGAGAAAGTGCGTGTGACGAATCCTTTGCATGTGCCAGGGACGGAGCGAGGAATTAAGAATGCGACAGCAACTTTTCCTGGCGTACCAGTGATGGTGATGAGTGATTCGGAGGCATTGACAGCGGATTCACGACGAGATACGGCGTATGCGTTACCCGAAGAGATTGTGAAGGAATTTAATTTGGGACGCTGGGGTGCACATGGTGCATCATATGGCTATATGATGGGGCGAATTCCAGAGCTGGGGCTCTTAGAAAAGAAGATGATTGTGTGCCACTTGGGGTCAGGCTGTTCTGTGACTGCATTGGTGGATGGAAAACCGGCTTATACTTCGATGGGAGAGACGCCACTTGAGGGGTTGATGTCGTCAACGAGAACGGGCTCGATTGATCCGACGATTGGAGCATTGCTTGGTGAGAAATTGGGCGCAGCGGAAGCGATTAAACTGATGAATAAGGAATCGGGGTTGCAGGCTTTGGCTGGATCAAATGATATGCGCGAGATTATTGCGGGGGCTGAGGAAGATCGAGCGGAGTCAGCTGCAGCTTATAATATGTTCATCGATGGTGTGGCGGGAAAGATTGGCGAATTTGCAGCAAAGATGGGAGGAGTGGATGCGATTGTGTTTACGGCGACGATTGGAGAACGGTCTCTGCCAGTGAGGAGCTCGATTATATCAAAGCTGGAATTCATGGGATTTAGATTAAAGAATGACGCGGCGGTGGATAAGTCGAAGGGGTATGCAAATGTGGCAGAAGAAGATTCGAAACCGATTTATGTGATTCCGACGAATGAGGCGGCTTACATGATTAAGAAGGCTGGGGAACTACTGGATAATCAATAACCTAGATTAGGTGAGAGAATTGGCACTCGGGGGTTTACAGTGCCAATTTTTGTGCTATAATGGGGATAGAAAAGGAGATATTTATATGGCACTTAAACCGTTAAAAGATCGTGTGGTGGCGATAGTGGAGAAGCCACTGGAGAAAACTAAGTCAGGAATTCTGCTCGGTGAGGCCAAGGAAAAGCCGGCTTATGCAGTAGTAGAATCAGTAGGACCGGAGGTGTCTGGGGTGAAGAAGGGGGATAAGATTGTGTACAAAGAGTACTCGACGACGGAAATCAAAGTGGATGGGAAAGATTATATTATTCTAAAAGAAGAGGATGTTTTGGCGACTTTGTAAGGGTTGGACCTTGTGGAAAAGTTGTTGAAAACTATCTAAATAAGGAGAGAAAATGGCAAAAAAGATTTATTATGAAACAGAAGCTCGAGAGAAAGTACTGTCGGGTGCAAAACAACTATATGATGCAGTCAAAGTGACGTTTGGGCCGAAGGGTAAGAACGTGATTATTGAGAAAGAATATGGCGCACCGGTGATTACGCATGATGGCGTGACGGTGGCTGAAGCAGTGGAACTGCCAAATAAGGATGAGTCGTTAGGTGAAGCGGTGGGAGCAAAGTTGATTAAGACTGCGGCGCAGAAGTTGAATAAGGTAGCGGGTGACGGTACGACTACGGTGACGGTGCTGACTTATAACATTTTGAATGAAGCGAATAAGCTGATTGCGGCTGGGGTGAATCCGATGGAGCTTAGACGTGGAATTGAGAAAGCTGGTGCTGAAGTAGTGGCTGGAATTGAGAAAGCAGCAGAGAAAATTGAAGGTGATTCAGATAAGGTAGCAGAAGTTGCTGCGATTTCAGCAGGTGATGCTGAGATTGGTAAATTGATTGCAGAAGTGATCGCGAAGATTGGTAAGGATGGCGTAGTGACGGTAGAAGCAGGTCAAGGTCTTGAGATGGAAGAAGAGATTGTGGAAGGATTTTCGTATGACAAGGGTTATGCGTCGCCTTTCTTTGTAACGGATGCGAATCGGCAAGAGGCGGTGTTTGAGAAGCCGTTGGTACTCGTGACAGATCAGAAGATTTCGGCGGCTGGTGATATTTTGCCTTTGCTTGAAAAGGTAGCACAGAGTGGAAAGAAAGATTTGGTAGTGATTGCGGAAGAGGTGTCAGGTGAAGCGTTGTCGTTATTAGTATTGAATAAGTTAAAGGGTGTATTTAACTCACTAGTGCTAAAGGCGCCTTCATTTGGTGATAGACGTAAGGAAATTATGGAAGATATCGCGATATTAACTGATGCGACGGTAGTATCGTCGGACAAGGGTTTAAAGCTTGAAGAAGTGGGACTTGAGGTGCTCGGTTCGGCGGCGAAGGTAATTGCAACGAAGGACGAAACTACTATTATTAAGGGTGCTGGTGATAAGAAAGCAGTGTCTAGTAGAATTGCATTAATTCGGACATTGGCGGATGCAGCAAAATCTGACTATGAGCGTGAAGAGTTCGAAAAGCGCGCAGCGGCGTTGTCTGGTAAGGTGGCAGTTATTAAGGTGGGTGGTGCGACTGAGACAGAGATTGATGAGAAGAAGTTCCGTGTGGATGATGCGGTGGCAGCGACAAAGGCGGCACTTGCAGAAGGTATTGTAACTGGCGGTGGGGTGACGCTAGTGAATTTGGCTGGAAAACTATCGGCAGATGAGCCGGGTGCAAAGATTGTGCGAGAAGCTCTCAAGACTCCTTTTGTGCATATTATGGAGAATGCAGGACTTAACGCGCAGGCGTTACTCGCTGAAGTGGAAAACGCGAAGGCTGGTATGGGGGTAGATGTAATGAAGCCGTCGGCAGGATTAGTGGACCTTAAGAAGGCGGGCGTGATTGATCCGGCGAAAGTGACGAAGGAAGCGGTAAAGAATGCGACCTCGATTGCGGCGACGGCGATTACGATGGGGGCATTGATTTGTGAAATACCAGAAGAGAAGCCGGCAGCGCCGGATATGGGCGGAATGTACTAGAAGCTTGGGGTTTCTTTTGGAAAAAAGAAGCCCCAACGAAGAAAACTAGTAAGATAACTGAATTGGAAGTGAATCCCCAATTCAGTTATCATGAATGACAAAATAACCCCGTTGGGGGTTATTTTGAATAGAATGTGTGAGGTGGGGGATAGTTTACATTTTGTCGATGGCTTCGACGAGGTAGAGGAGCGCTTCGGCGCGCTTGGTCTCGTCGGAGATTTCGCGAGCAGCGCGATAGGCTGGATCTAAGACGGTGTAGTCTTTCAAATCTTCGAAAATGTTACGATAGATGTCGAACTTCTGGATTGGTTCCATGTTGATTTTATCAAGCAGAGGAACGAGATCACGAAGAGCGGCTTTTTTGATTTCGGTGGTGTTGAGATTTTCCGGTACTGGTTCTGGGGTGGGTGCGAGTACTCCTGGAGCGGCTGGGGCTGCTGGTGCCGGGGTTTCTGGTAATGGCGCTAGGGTTGGAGCCTCTGGAACTGCCGGGGTAGGGGCTTCTGGCATGGCTAAATCAGGAATGCTACTTGCTGCATCGAGCGGGGCAATGCCTTCTGGGGCAGGGGCGACGACTTCTAATTTGGGTTCAGGGAATGGTCCGACTGGTTCGCCGAGTTCGCCAGTGTCACCTTCTGGTACAGAAGACGGTGCAGCGACCGGGTCAGAAAAAACCGGATCGATGTTAGTCGTGTTAGTAATGTCGTCAATTGCTTTCTGTAGATCGTTATCTACGCTTGGTTGATTTTGGTCCATTTTGCCCACCTTTATTATTAATTACTTTCTATATTATCACACTTATGCTAAATTCGCAAGAAATTTACAATTTTATCGAGAAAATCTAGCTTGACATCTTGCATAGGGAGATGCGCACCTAACGCATCGACAATGGCTTCGCCGCTAGTCTTGGGGAAGTAGACCTTAACACTAAGGCCGAAGCGTTGTTTGGGGATAAGAATGGCGGAGTAATGAGTGCCTTCTTGTAAAATGCCGAAGGCTTTGAAGTCTTCGTACTTATGGAGCCGCTGACCTTCGTGGAGGCCTTCTGAGGTGAGAGTATAATCAATAGTACGAGGAGGACGGAAATTAAAAGTTAGAATTGCGATAACGCAAACGATAACGAGAGCCAGAAAAGTCCACCAACCGAGAAAAACAGCTAGGGCACAAAGTGCGGTTGCGACCGCAAAGAGGCCAATATACCACCAAGTGTTGCGGCCGGGAACGATGTATTCTTCGGCTTGCCAAGTAATGTCTTGTGATTTTGCCATAACTACATTATAACATATATCGCACAATTATTGAAAATATGATAGAATAGATGATAATGGAGGGTTACCCAAGTGGCTGAAGGGGACGGTTTGCTAAATCGTTAGTCTGGAGTGATCTGGAGCGGGAGTTCGAATCTCCCACCCTCCGCCAGGTTGAAAGAGCCTGGATATTTTATTTTTTTATGAAGTGTGATATAATTAAGCCATGAAGAACGTGCTAAAAGTTATATTATCAATAATAATGGTGGGTGTAGTTAGCTTGACTGGGTTATCGTCGGTGTCGGCGTTGACTTTGCAGGAGGGCGCAGAAGCGGCTAGATGCACTGGATGTCCAAGAGACTTGTTTGGAGAAACTGGGGCATTTCGTCAGATAACGAATACGATTTTGTATATTGTAGGTATTATTGCGGTGATTATGTTGATTATTGGTGGTATTAAATATGTACTTTCGGGTGGTGATTCGAAGAAGGTAACAGATGCGAAGAATACGGTACTTTATGCGATTATCGGGTTGGTGATTGCAGTGTTTTCATATGCGATTGTGAATTTTGTGATTACTTCTTTGCCGCATACTGAAGAACAAATTAAAGTTCAGAGTATGTTGATGTTAACTGATACGGCTTAAGGATAGAAGCGCAACAATGATTTGAGTTGCTCCAGCTTGCTGGAGCTTTTCGATGCAGGCGCGCATGGAAGCGCCAGTGGTCCAGACATCGTCTAAGAGAATATAGGTGGTATTTGGGTTAATAACGGTTCTAGGTGCTACGGAATAAGCACTGGTGGCTTGATTGATACGGGTGGTGCGATTGGTGCCGACTTGGGTAGTGTCTTTGGTGCGGATAAGGAGTGGTTTGGTGGTACATTTTGGGCCTTGGAGGTTGGCGAGATGTTTGGCGATGAGTTTGGTATGGTCAAAGCCTCGTGAGCGGATGTGGCGTTCGATGGTGGGAAGAGGAACAACAACTGATGGGGTGTCGGTAGGTGGGAGGATTTCATACATGAGCTCAGCGAGTGGTCGTGCCAGTGAACGAATAGAACGATATTTATAATCATGAACTATATCACCGAGGAGACCAGAGCGCTCGCCGATGACAAAAGTGGGTGGAAGATTCTTACAATGTCTACATTGACCGGCCTTGGTGGGGGCTTTGCAATGTGGGCAAAGAGCTTTATGATTCGATAAAATGTAATTTTTACAACGATTACATAAAACATGACCAATTTGCCCACAACCCCTACAGGAGTGAGGCGCGAGAAGGTCAAAAAGGCCAGGGAACGTTGTATTTTTTACATTATTGGGCATATTCTCTTGATTTTACTATGGAACTAATATATAATAAAGCATAACAATATAAGTGGAGGAAATATGGCACGTACAAAAAGTGACGATTTGCTGATGGAAGACGACCTCGCTGCGGCGTTCCTGGGTGGGGACGAAGAAATCATGGCTCCAGCTGAGAATATGGAACCAATGGTTGAGGATGCTCCAATGTCTGAGGAGGTCCCGATGGCGGAGGAAGAAATCAGTGAACCAGTCGAGGATGAGTGGGCAAACGATACCGACGATTTTCCTGGACAACTCGCTGTAGATGTCTATGAAACCGCCGATAAATTAGTAGTTAAGGCACGCACGGCCGGGATATCGAAGTCTGATCTCGATGTGAGTATTTCGGATAATATCTTGACGATTTCGGGTGTGCTCTCTGGGGGAGAAGACGAGCAGACCACGAGGTGGCATATTCAAGAGTGCTATTGGGGTGAGTTTTCGCGAACGATTGCTCTTCCTGTACAGGTGCGTGAAGATGAGAACAGCGTAAAGGCTGAGTTGAAAGATGGTGTTCTTACGATTACCTTTGAAAAGGAAAAGACTGAACAGCCGAAGAAAATCAATATACAGTAATTTTTGATAAGGATCCCTTTCGGGATTCTTATCATTGAGTTTTTGTTTGGATTGTATGAGACATGATTATGCGAAAAAGTAATACTGATTATGTTGCTCTCTTTGTTTTAAATGCTAGCGAGATGGTACTAGAGTTGGTTGCTTCTAGATTGATGGCGCCTTACTTTGGTAACAGTAATTTTGTCTGGACTGCCATTATTGGAATAATCTTACTGGCTGGAAGCTTAGGCAATCTTATTGGCGGTCATTTAGCATCTTCTAGAAAAGCGAGAGGAGTTTCTGCTATCTTGTTGTTATGTGCGGCAATTTATATTATGATTACTCCTTTGATTAATGCTCCTGTGCTGGAGTCAATTAAGAGTATGTCTATTGGAACGCAGGCGTCTTCTGTTTTTGGTAGTGTGGTTTTCTTCTTAATTCCGTCGACACTACTTGGTGTAATTACTCCAATTATTATGAAAGATAGAATTGGGACAGGTAAAGAAAAAGGTAAGGAATCTGGTAGAATTACGGCGATTATTGCAATTGGCAGTCTGGTTGGTACTTTTGCAGGTGGTTTTTGGCTGATTCCTAGTTTGGGTACTAGAGGTATTTTTGTGCTTTTAGGCATTATTATTGTGATAACTGTATTGTTATTGAAACCGTGGGAGGTTCTAATTGATCGGAAGATGAAGATAATATTTTGGATTATGTTTGTGTTTACCGTGGGGCTAGGTATTGTTGCAGTATTAATAGTAGCAAATTCCAATGATAGCCATGAGGTAAGTATAGATACTGAATATGGGCGTATTATAGTTGAAGATGTCGAATACGATGGTGAAGCGGTGCGCTTATATAGACAAAGTGGAGCTTATTCTTCGGCTACTTTCTTGGATGAAGAAAAGAAATATGAATTAGTATTTGATTATGTGAAGAAGTACGACGAAATGTTTAAGTATTTAGATGTGAATGATGCAGCTATGATAGGAGGTGCAGCTTACCAGTATCCAAAATACTACATTTCGCATTATGATAATAAGAGAATGGATGTAATCGAAATCGACCAAAAATCGACTGAAATCGCTAAGAAATATTTCTTTTTGGATGATTTAATAAATGAATACGGTGAAGATAGATTAGGAATATATAATGAAGATGGTAGAATGTTTTTCGAGAACACAGAGAAAAAATATGATGCAGTCTTAAGTGATGTGTTTTCTGGAGAAACTCCTGTAGGTAGTTTATCTACGAAGGAAGCTGCTAAACTGATTAAAGGCCATTTGAAAAAAGATGGTGTTTACATGTTGAATGTATTGGGTTCTGTAATTGGGGAAAAGAGTCGATTTTTAAAAGCTGAGGTCAAAACACTGAGAAAGGTTTTTTCTCATGTGTGTGTGATGCCGGTGAAAAAGGAATATTCATTAGAACAACGTCTTAATTGGATGGTGGTCGCAACGGATAACAATAAATACGAGCCAGAGGAATGCTTGGATTTGGATTTGTCGCATGCATTGTTGTTTACAGATGACTATGCGCCAGTTGAGCAATTAGTGCTGGAAGAATAGAGTTTTACTGGATTAAAATATCTCCCGATATGGGGAGATATTTTGGGCTTATACAATAGTATGTTTATGATGTAGCAAACATATTCGCAATAACGAAGTTTACAATTGCAAAGGCTAGAACGCAGACAACAAGACCAATTAGACCATAGAGGATAGTGTCTTTGGCTTTCTTGACTTTACCGGAATCGCCGGATGAAGTCATATAATTGACCCCGCCGATAATAATGACAACAACGGCTACTAAACCCAGTACACCGATGACTCCGTTGATGACAGCCACTACTGTAGTCGTCACGTCTCCGCCGGCTTCTTGATTGACTGGATCCGGCAGTTGTGTTGGTATGCTAGCATCGGCGGCTAGACTTTTAATAATACTACTATACATTTTTATCCTTTGTTTACTTTAATTTCATTGTACAACTATATTAAATAAAATGCAAGCGGAATTATTTTGTTTCTGGAACTGGGGTGTTGGCGGAATTTGTGTTCGGGGTAGTGTGTTTATCTGAGTCGTCTTTTTCATCGTCTTGTTGGCTGTTGTTGGGGGAGCTTTCACCGCCGATGAGGTTCCTAATGGTGAAGTTGACAATAGCAAAGGCAAGTACGGTGATTACGAGCCCGATGCAAGCATATAGAATAGTTTTTTTGGCTTTTTCAAGTTTGCCAGTATCGCCAGCAGAGGTCATATAATTGATACCACCGATAAGAACAAAAACAACGGCAACTACACCGGAAACGGCGATGATACCATTAATAATACCAACGATGAGGTCTGGAAGGGCGTTTTTGGTGTCGCCGGTTTCGGGACATCCTGATGCTCTACGGACTTCGATGGGTATATTTTCGTTGCCGCACACATCAGCATATACGGGTGATACCATATTTAAGAATGAGAAGCTGAAAATGGCGAGTAATAAAGCGATAAATAGTTTATACAGTTTTGTTCTCATGTGACTCCTTTGAGATTAATGTTTGATGATAAAGCATAGAGGTGGCATTGTCGTCGGCGTCGCGAATCATGCCTGAAACGAAGGCAGTAATGGCTTCAGCGAGAGCAACGATGGCTAGCCCGATGAGAGCGTAAATGATGGTTTGCTTGGCTTTTTGGAGTTTGCCCGGATCTCCGGATGAAGTGGTATAAGAAATACCACCGTAAACCACAAAGATAGCGGCTACGGCACCGGCGATACCGATGGCCCATTGGATGGCGTTGGTAACAACAGTGTTGGCATCGACACAACCGTCTCCGTTTTCACTCATAAAATCACAACCAAACTTGCCGCCAGCGCCAAGGAGAGCAAAACGAATAGTGCTCATAATGACGAAAGCGGACATGACGATGGCCAGCCCGATAAAGGCCTGAGTAAGAGTCTTCTTGCCTGCGGCGACTTTACCGGCGTCGCCAGAAGAGAAAATATATAGGTAACCGCCATAGATGACGTAACCGAGAACGAGATAGGCGGCGATAATTGTGATATCGGTGGCGATGTTGGAGACGATTATCCAGATGCCTTCTTTTAAAGATGGCTCGTCTTTAATATTGACGCCGCAATCCCATGAGGTAAGCCCCAAAAAGCCCGTACGACAAGTACCGCTGAAAACTGAGCCGGAGACATTGGGTTCCTTTTGGTTATCGATACATGTTTTGTATTGATAAGAGTTTGCTCCATATTGGTCTTTGAGAGGCTCACAGTCTTCAGCGAAAACTGGAGTTGATGTAGATAGGAAAAGGATGGAGGTTATCGTTAATGATAATAGAATAATGATTTTCTTCAACATAGTTTTATTATAGCAATAATATGGAAAAAAGTCCAAATTCTACAGTTTTATTATGCTTATGTCATATTTTTGACGATATGGGAATTTATGGGGTATTATTATTGACAAAAACGCTTATGTGTGCTATAATTATGTATACGCCTAATTGGGAGGCGGAAGAGAATTATGAGAATCAAAATAACTTCAATACTAAGGAGAGCGTGGATTAGTTTTGCAGTTTTTTTGACTCTGATAACATCTTTGATTGGAACAGGAATAGCACAAAATAATGCTGCGTACGCTGAGCCAATTGATACTCCTGCCCCAGTAACGGTTCAAGCTAATGAAGAATCGAGTGAAACGACAGAAAGCACTGAGGGTACGGGGAATCAGGCGAATACGGAAAACTCAGAAAGTACTGAAAACTCAGAAACTACAACAGGAAATAGTTCGTCGTCAGATGTAGCGGCGGGCTCTTGTAAAAGTAGTTTAGGGGCGATTGGTTGGATTATTTGTCCAGTGATTGAGAAAGTTTCAGATGCGGTAGATTGGTTGTACGGTAAAATAGAGGATATTTTGCAAATTGATCCGATTCCGGCGGAAGATGGATCGCCAATTTATGAGATTTGGAAGTACTGTTTAGGGGTGACGAATGTTGTCTTTATCATTTTCTTCTTAATAGTGATTTATTCGCAGTTGACTGGATGGGGTATTACGAATTACGGTTTGAAGAAGGCGTTACCGAAATTGATTGTGATGGCGATAACGGTGAACCTCAGTTTCTTGATTTGTTCATTAGCGGTAGATGTGTCAAATGTAGTGGGGCATGGGCTCAGAAGCGTATTTGCTACGGTAGAGCAAACAGCGTTGGCTAACGCGAGCACATCGGTAGATGCTACGACAATGACTGTGTCGATGGCAAAAATGTATACAGCGATGGCTGGTGGTTCGGCGCTTGCTATTGGCGGTGGAATGATTGCTTTCGAGCTTGGAGCAATCTGGATGTTGATTCCGACGGTACTTGGGGCGATAGTTGCAGTGGCAACGGGTTTGATTACAGTTGCTTTACGTCAGGCAGTGGTCATGCTACTCGTGATGATATCGCCACTCGCTTTCGTGGCAAATATTATGCCGAATACAGAAGGACTATTTAAGAAGTGGAAAGGTCTTTTGACAAGGATGTTGGTGTTTTACCCGATGTTTTCGTTATTGTTCGGTGCATCATCGTTGGCCGGTTTTGCAATTATTATGAGTGCAAAGGATGGTTTCGGGTTATTACTTGGTGTGGCGGTGCAAATCTTCCCACTTTTCTTCTCGTGGAAATTGATGCAGATGAGTGGAACATTCTTGGGCGATATCAATACAAGGTTGAGGGCGCTTACGGCGAAGCCATTGGCGACAAATCGAGCGTGGGCAGATTCGCATCGGCAATTAACACGACAAAAGAGGTTAGCGACTGGTGTTACACCTTCGGCAAGATTAATGCAGTTTTTGTCAAATCGTAGAATTGCTAGGGAAGAGGAGACAAAAGAATTGGCTGAGACGTCACAGTTGAGAGGCCAGTATTACGCTGCAATGAGGAATTACAATCGTAAAACTGGTTTGCCATCACATGAGGGCGAAGAGGCTTATGCAAGGCAAGCAAGAAATATGAGATATCAGCAAGGCATTGATTGGCATAAAAATAATATGAATAAGGGATTAGGCCAGCTTGAAGTGGTGCAAGCAAATGCTAGTACAGCACAAAAAGCAAGGCTTAAACAATTGGATATTGCCAACGTAGTTGCGGCAGATAAACTTAAAATCGAGAAGGCACGTGGTGAGAAGATTGAGTATGAAAATGCGAAGAGTTTCCATCAGAGGATGGAGGATGCGGTTAACGCACATCTTGACGATGTTCATGAGAAGGAATCAACCTATAAGAGACACAATATTGACGATAGAGCGTCTGCGCGTGCAAGGTATGCAACTATGCAAACGATGATGGAACATGATGTTCAGGGTATTCATTATGCAGCAGCTACGGCAGCACATGGTTACGATACACAGAAGAAGATTGTCGAAACTAAGATGCAGAAGTATTTCGATTTGACGCCACCGACGAGAGATGTAGAGTTGAGGCTGACCGAATTAACTAAAGGGAAGAATGCGATTGATGATGTTGATTCAATTATCTCGGGTCTTCGAGTATTGAACCAGAGAGGTGATACAGATTTGGTTAAGAAATACATGGAAGAGTTGTTGGATCATAAAGTGCAGCTCGGTACGCATGCTTCACAGGCGTTGGCTAGTTTCTTGATGTTTGAGGTAAAGGATAATGACCCATGGCTTAGAAGGTTTGGTAAGTATATTAACCTCGAGACGGCAAATGTTTATAATAAAAATAGACGTAAGGTGATGGAAGTGACGTATGATGAGTATATTAAGGGTTATCATGATGGAGAGCCGGAGTCTGAGATTGCTCCTGGTGGTAGAATGCGTGCAAAGAAGGATATGAAGTCATTGTCAGAAGGTACATCGCTTGATAATATTGAACGGACAGCGTTGTCTAATCTTGATGAGAGTCTCAAAAAAGCATATGGGTATGATGAGAATAAGCCCGGTAAGGCATGGGATGTCGCTGGGTGGTTGAAAAAGCGTGAAGAAATTCAAACAGCGTTTGAGCCAGCATTCTTATCGGCAAGTCTTAAGTGGTTATCGGGTAGCGAGCAGATTAATAGTGGTGTAAAATTCTGGACAGGATATGACCAGTCGTTGAAGCCAGCATGGGCAAAGAAAACAGATGAAAATGGTGATGAAGTAAGTCCTTTCATGGGTACAGTGAGAAATGATGATGGAAGTATTGGAATAAAAGATTATACCGGAGAGGTAGAAAAGTACTTCCGTCGGAAAACTAGAGATTATTTCAAAGATCAAACTACTGGTCAAATATTGGCAATGAGAACAGATTATAGGGAACCAACGATGGAGCATTTGTTGCAGTCTTATCTTGATGACGATGGCTTAACGAAAGAAGAAAAGCTTGAACGTTTGAGGGAGTATAATGAGGCTAGAGCTGAGATCCAGACAAGAAAATATGCTGACAAGAAGACTCCTGAGGAGAAGGAAAAAGCACGTGTTGCTGACTTGAAGAAACTAAGGATGGCATTTGCTGGGCGACAGCTCAGGAAGATTTTGGGTGAAACTGGTAAGCTGGAACAGATTTATAGGACAAGAAGGTCTGGTGCTGCTAATAACGCTAAAGACTGGTTGCGTGAATGGATTGGGCTTGATGACGAAGAGGCTATGTATGATGAGGTGAAGTTCTATGAACATCAGAGGAAAATGAAACAAGCCGCAGCATCTGATAGCGGCTCCGATGATAGTAGTCTGGTGAGGATTTATGATGCGGAAACACGAAGTGGTATTCGAGACAGTTTGGAAAGAATATGGGAAGACCATAAAGATGTTTCAGGCGCTCAATTCTATGATATTGCGACGGAGGCAATTAGGGATTGGTTTGGTGAGGGAGAGACGGTAGTGGGGAGATTGTTTAAGGAATATTATGAGCGTAAAACAAAATCTGGCGAGCCTGATGCGTATGATTTGAAAAAGTATCTTGAAGATTTGTTACACGATCCTAACAACTATCCAGATGCATAAAATAAAAACAATGATGTCATTTTTGATGGTTATGGCTAAACGGTCTTTTATGATATAATGGTAATATGGCGCAGTATAAGGTGCCTCAGGATGTTGAGGCGGACGACAAATTACTCGGACCGTTTAGTTTTCGGCAGTTCGTGTATCTTTTGATTGCCGGCGGTTTGATTGCGTTAGCGGTGGCGTTGTTTCAGATTTTCCCACTTTTAGCAATTATTCCGGTGCCATTTGTTTTATTATTGGCGGCTTTGGCATTGCCACTTAAGAAGGATCAGCCGATGGAAACATATTTGGTGGCGATTGTATCGTATTATTTGAAACCGCGGACGAGGCGATGGACACCTGGCCAAAGGGAGTCAACTATTACGATAACGGCACCGAAGAAGATGGAAGAAGAATTGAGAACACGGGATATTACTGGAGAAGAAGCGACGCACAGATTATCTTTTTTGGCGGACATTGTGGATACGGAAGGCTATGCGATTAAGGGTGTGGGAGGGACTCAAAAGGTTAAGGATGATTTAGTGATGGAAGCGAATATGACGGATGACATATTTGAAACAAATCAGTTTGACAGCCTCGAGGATACAATCGCTAAGGATGAAAACGATCGACATGCTAGGGTGGTGCAAGAAATGCGGGAAGCGATTGAGAAAGCAGAGCGGATTGACGGTGGTATTAAATTGGAGCAACGAGACAATATGGCGTTTGATGATGGGGGTGCTAAAGCTGTAGGAATAGTGCCAGAGATGAATACTACTAGCGCGCCTGTGGAAAAACCAGTGGCGAATGATGGTCCAGATTTTAGTTCGAGTGTGGTAGTATTGCCTAACGCTGAGATTGAAGAAGAGCATAGAGAGGCTACTAACACAGTTCGGAAAGAGGAAGAAAAATCTAAAAATAGTAGACAAATTATGGCAAAACCTAGTATAATAGAGTTGGCAAATAATCCTGATTTTTCAGTTGCGACAATATCGAAAGAAGCTAATAGATTAAAGGAAAGGGACGAGGGTGAGGTTTTTATCTCTCTGCACTAAAATATGAATCCACAACAGAATGATAGTATGGTTGGGCAAGGTAATATGATGCCGAATCAAGTGCCTGGACAAATGCCAATGCCTGTGCAAATGATGCCGCAGGGCGACTTATCAATTCAGGGACAAGTACCAATGCAAGGACAGATGCAGGTGCCACAAGGACCGCAGATGATAATGCCAGATCAAGTGCCAGGTCAGAATGCAAATGCGGCTAATCTAGGTGCAGCAGCGATGGTGGCGAACCAGAATGCACCGGTTTCGCCAAATCGAGACGTCCCGACGTCGACGCAGACGACTTTACTTATTTCGGAATTAAGAGACAATGTGGTTATTATGAAGGATGGATCTTTCAGGGCAGTGGTGGCCTGCAAGTCGATTAACTTTGATTTGATGAGCGATATGGAACGTGAGGGCGTGGAATATTCGTACCAGAATTTCTTAAATTCGCTGAAATTTACGACACAGATTTTGATCAGGTCGCAGAAGGTGGATATTGGTCCGTATATCGAGAAACTTTCGAACATCCGGCGCAATAATGACAACATGTTGCTTGGAGTACTAATGGACGATTATATTAACTTCATTGATATACTGTCGCAAGAGGCAAATATTATGGATAAGTCGTTCTTTATCATAATCCCGTATTATACTTCTGTGGATGCAGAAAAAGCATTGCAGCAGACTAAAAATTTTTTCAAATCATTTTCCAAGACTAAAGAGCCTACGGTAACAAGGATTGATAGAGCGACTTATGAGAAAGCTTTGACGGAATTAACAAACCGGGTGGATTCGGTGATGGCAGGATTGTTTCAAATTGGAATACATTCGGTGAGACTGAACACAAAGGAATTGGCAGAGTTGTATTATAACTTCAATAATCCAGATACGGCGGTAAGAGAGCCGCTAGTAGATTTTTCGAAACTCGCGACGATGTATGTGAAAAAGGGTGATGGAAAGGAGCCACAGAATGGGTAGGAAGAAGAAACAGCTGACGGCAGCAGAAATTGCGGCGCAGCAAGAGGCGATGGAAGCGGCAGAGATTCAGCGAGCGTTTGAGCAAGGTACTAATACGCTACGTGATTTGATTTCGCCGTCGGCGATTGAAATTCATTCGGATTATTTCCGTCTAGGTAATAAATATGGTCGGACTTTGTATATATATGGTTATCCGCGAACTCTATACACTGGCTGGTTATCATCGATAATTAATATCGATGAGGTGATCGATGTCTCGATGTATATTTATCCGGTTGAGTCAGCAGTAGTGATGAAGAATTTGAGAACTAAGGTGACGCAGCTTGAGGCATCAATGAATTTGAATATGGAAAAGGGGAAAGTACGTGATCCGGAGCTTGAGGCGGCGATTAGTGATGCAGAGGAGTTGCGTGATCAGCTGCAGGTTGGGGCGGAGAGATTTTTCCGGTTTGGACTTTATATTACGTTGTGGGCGGATTCGTTAGATGAAATGAAGTTTATACAGCAGAAGATTGAGACGATTTTCGGGCAGCAGATGGTTTTTTCGAAAGTAGCAAATGCACAACAAGAGCAAGGTTTGAATTCAGTGATGCCGCAATGTACGGACCAATTACAGATTCGGCGCAATATGAATACTGGTGCGATTTCGACTTCATTCCCGTTTACTTCGGCTGATTTGACACAGGATAAAGGTATTCTATATGGTGTGAATATGCACAATAATGGTTTAGTAATATTTGATAGGTTTTCACTTGAAAACGCGAATATGGTGGTGTTTGCGAAATCTGGTGCTGGTAAATCGTTCACGGTGAAGCTCGAAGCTTTGCGTTCAATGATGATTGGAGCGGAGATTTTGATTATTGATCCAGAGAATGAGTATCAGAAATTGAGTGATGCGGTGGGGGGGTCATATATTAGATTATCGCTTAACTCGGATGTGAGAATTAATCCGTTTGATTTGCCGAAAGTGGTAGACTCAGAGGATGCAAATGACGCTCTCAGGGCGAATTTGGTGACTTTGCACGGGTTGTTTAGGTTGATGTTAGGTGGGAATCAGGTGTCAGGTGGTGGACAAGTAGTGCCTGCTTTGACGGCTACAGAAGAGGCAGACCTTGATCAGGCATTGATTGATACTTATGCGAGAGTGGGGATTACATCAGATCCATTGACGCATCAGTCGACGCCACCGACGATTTCGAACTTGTATGATACGTTGTTACATATGGGTGGATCTGGGCCGAATTTGGCACAGAGATTACGTAAATATACGACAGGGACTTTTGCGGGGATTTTCTCGCAGCAGTCAAATATTGATATTAATAACCAGATGGTGGTGTTTAACATTCGGGACCTTGAGGATGAACTAAGGCCGGTAGCGATGTACATCGTGTTGTCACATATATGGAATATTGTGCGTGCGGAGCAGAAGAAACGTTTATTAATCGTAGATGAGGCATGGCAATTGATGCAACATGAAGATTCGGCGAATTTCTTGTTTTCGTTGGCGAAGAGAGCTCGTAAGTATTATCTGGGGCTCACGACAATTACGCAAGATGTGGAAGACTTTATGGGTACGAAGATGGGACGAGCGATTGTAGGGAACTCGTCAATGCAGCTATTGTTGAAACAATCAGTATCGGCGGTAGATGTGCTATCAGATGTGTTTAAGTTGACAGAGGAAGAGAAGCGGAGGTTGTCGAATTTCCCGGTGGGGCAAGGGTTGTTCTTTGCGGGGCAGAATCACGTTCACATTCAGATTATTGCGTCAGAAACAGAAGAGAGCCTTATTACAACAAATCCAGGGCAACAGAAGAAAGCTTAACCCCAGAAGCCGCGTTTCTTGGTTTTCTTAAATTCTTCGAGGAGTTCTTTTTGTTTTCTGCTGAGATTTTTCGGAGTTTCAACGATGACGGTGACGATGTGAGGACCACGGTCGCCATCGGCACGGAAAGGAACGCCGTGGCCGCTGAGTTTGAATGGGGTACCGGATTGGGTACCGGCGGGGACCTTCATGGTGATTTTACCGTCGACGGTTTCGACATCAATTTCTGTGCCAAGAGCTGCATCAACCATATTGATGTGCTCTTCGGAAAGAATGATGGCGCCTTCGCGAGTAAGATGTTTGTGGGGTTTGACTTTGATGCGGACATAGAGGTCGCCTGGTTCGGTAGCGCCTTCAGGAGCGGGGCCACCTTTGCCGCGGAGTCGGATGGACATGCCATCGTCGATGCCGGCAGGAATTTTGACTTTTAAGTCTTTGCCTTCGACAGTGACTGACTTGGCAGTGCCGAAAATGGCTTCTTCGAAGGTTAAGGTGACGGTGGTTTGATAATCGGGGCCGCGGCGAGGACGTCTAGTGCCCTGGGTACCAAAGAGGCTACCTAGGATATCGTCAAAAACAGAGCCGGTACCGCCACCAAAATCGAAACTGAAGGTTTGGCCGCCATAGTTGAAAGCGCCGCCTGCGAATGGGTTGCCACCTGCAAAAGGATTGCCACCGCCGCCGAAAGGATTGCCAGCACCACCGACGCCGGCATGGCCGAATTGGTCGTATCTTGCGCGTTTTTGCTTATCACTCAAGACGTCGTGGGCTTCGTTGATTTCTTTGAATTTGGCTTCGGCTTCTTTGTCGCCAGGGTTCTTGTCGGGATGGTATTTGATGGCGAGCTTACGGTAAGCTTTCTTGATTTCATCATCGGATGCGTTCTTGGAAACGCCTAAGACTTCGTAATAATCACGTTTTGTACTCATGTATGCTATTATATATCACTGGCACTCGAAATGCAAGAGTGCTAGACTTTTACGCGGGTTTCGACTAATCCGGTAGTGACATTACGGACGACGAGATCGACGCCATTCGCTGCGCGTTCGATGCGGTGGGTGACCCAGCCGGATGAGTTTCGTACGACGAGGGAATTCGAGACAAGGCTGCCCTCGATGTACGAGCTGCTGCCGTCTGGTGCGCGGTAGATGACGCCGTTTCTTACTAACATTTCTTCTAAATAACCCATATTACCTCCACTTGGTTTTTAATTAGTGTACGCTTGTTGGCGAGGAAAGGCAAGCATGGGCGAGATGATGAGGTGCGATATATTGTTGTATAAGAGTCCATAAGGTTTTGTCATTTTTTAGAAAATGCGTGATATAATAAACTTAAGCTAAATAAAGGATTACTTGATTATGGTCGTACAGAGTTATTATAGGGCGACAATACTAAGCTTAGGTGCGATGCTGGGTGTTACTGCTATGGTTGGTGGGATACTAGCTGGCAATCGGGTATTGGCGGAAGATGATACTTCCATAGTAGACGAAATAAACATAACAGTCCCAGTCTCATGTACTATTTCTGGTACAGGACAGAATACCCATAATGCTAATATCAATAATGGACTATATGAAGATGATATAGGCACAACTACTCTACATGCATTCTGTAATGATAATGAAGGATTCGCTATATATGCAGCAGGTTATACAGGAAATGAAGTAGGAGGAGAGAGCAGTAATAAACTAGTAGGAACAAATGCTAGTAATAATGCAACTATAGAATCTGGCACTGCTACAACTGCTGGTAATCCTGATGTATCTAACTGGGCTATGAAACTACAAATAACACAAGATTCTGGAGATACTACAGGTACTAATGCTTTCACCATTGACTCTGCTCCTAATGTAGATCTTCCTAGTCAAGCAGAACAATCTGTAACTAGTACACCATTCTCGCAATACCACGTAGTACCAAATGAATATACCAAAGTTGCTCATAAGAACTCAAATACTGATATGACAGAATCTACTGGTGGAGTTAAACTCACTACTACTTATGCTGCTTATATTTCTAAGACTCAACCGGCAGATACGTATTCTGGACAAGTTATCTACACTCTAGTTCACCCAGCCTCTCATGCGGCACCAATCTTTCTAAATACTAATGCAGATGATATTTCCGAAGTCACTTATATGCAGGAATTTGCTGTAGTTAGTAGTACTAACCGTCAATCTATCATAGATTCCATGGTCCCAGAACAACAATACACCGTCACTGATATGCGCGATAATAAGACTTATACTATTGCTAAATACCAAGCCGGTACCGATTCTACTACTAATCAACCAATCTATGATGTCTGGATGACTAAGAACCTAGACCTAGATATTGACTCTAATAGAACCTATACTAATGAAGATACCGACCTTGGTTATAATACTACGACTAATGAATACACTACAGCCTCATGGAAACCAGCTCGTTCTACCTATGCCGCTACTACTACACAGACCCACGAATGGTGCCAAGGTGGGACTTGGGACTCACAAGATGGCTATTGTGAACTAAACGACACCCCAGAATCCTACGACCCAGGTAGCCTTTACTGGAACTTAACCGAAAGCAACTATAGTGATTGGGATGAATACTATCACTCCTGCGACTATAGCACGTCTACCCCAACTTGCGACCAATCTAAAAACCCAATCAGTACCTATGTATCATCTACTGGAACAGAACAGTACCATCTAGGTAATTACTATAACTGGGCGGCAGCACTTGCTACCAACGATAGTTCTGCCTTTAATAACAGTACTGCCCTTAATAACAGTACATTAGTAGAACAATCCATCTGCCCAGCTGGCTGGACTCTACCACGCATAGGTGACAGTGAAGACACCTTCTATAGTTTATGGAACCAATATGGATTTAGTAGTAATAGTTATAATGACACAAATAATAACGGAATTCATGATGCAAATGAAAGTGCCTTGTGGACGAGTCCACTTTACTTTGCTGCTAGTGGCTACTTCTATGGTACTCTGGGCAATGTCGGGTTCGGCGGCTTCTTTTGGGCGCCTATCCCAGGTGGTTACGACGGCGCCTGGGGCGCGTACTTCGATGGAGACGGTGATATCTACCCATCGGACTACTACAATCGGCGCAACGGTCACTCAGTTCGCTGTATCTTACGTCCAGTAGTTAATTCAGTATCTGATGGTAGCGGAGGCGGGGGGAAATAATCCCAAGTAATCCTGATGCCCCCATTGTCTAGTTCAGTGTTTTTCCCCTCCCGCCTTTCCTTGTAAGATTCCGCAAGCAGCGTGAGCATCATCTCGGGGCTATTGGCGGAAAATGCGGGCGTCCGCTATATATAGTATATATTGCATATTGATGCGGGAGTTTATGAAATGTGGTATAATAGAAAGTGGAATATTATAATTTGATTGTTATTTGTTAACCCGCTGGTATAGAGAAAAATATCAGCAAAAACAATTAGAAAGGAAATTATGGAAATTGTGATTCCAATAATTGCCGCCGTAGTGGGTATTGCTGCTGGGGCGGGTGGAATTTTTGCGTATAACAAACGCAATGAAAACGGGGGGAAAGAAAAGGCTGATGATTTAGTGCGGAAGGCGAAGCGTGAGGCGTCGGATATTGTGCTAAATGCAAAGAAAGAAGCAGCGCGTGTGACTGAGCAGAACCAGGCGGAGGAGAATGAGCGTCGGAAGGAATGGCGACGGACGGAGAATCGGCTCTCTGAGCGTGAGACGACACTTGACGCGAAGCTGGATCAACTTGAGAAGAAGACGGAGAAATTGACGCGTGAGGAAAAGGAACTCGAAGATTTGAAGAACGAGGTACGAGATATCCGGACAAAGCAGCATGAGAAGCTTGAGAAAATTGCGGGGCTGTCGAAAACGGAAGCACGTGAGAAATTGATGAAGATGACGGAAAATGATATTAAACAGGATCTTGCTGGCTTGGTGGTGAAGGAACAGAAAGAGATCAAGCACGATATTGATGAGACGGCGCAGGCGCTATTACTTACAGCGATGGAGAGGATGTCGTCTGAAGTAACGGCGGATAGAACCGTGACGGCCTTAAAATTACCAGATGATGACCTGAAAGGTCGGATTATTGGTAAGGAAGGACGCAATATTCAGGCTTTGCAGAGGGCGACTGGTGTGGATATCTTAGTAGATGATACGCCAGGGATGATTGTGTTATCGTCGTTTGATCCGATTCGTCGTCAGGTAGCAAGGTATGCACTTGAGAGATTGATGAAAGATGGGCGGATTAACCCGGCTTCAATTGAAGAATCAGTAGCAAAGGCTGAGCGTGAGATCGAAAAAGAAGTGGTGCGAGCGGGTGAAGATGCAGCACGTGAAGTTGGGGTAGTGGGGATTCCACGTGAGATTTTGCATCTCTTAGGCGAGCTCAAATTCCGTACGTCTTATGGTCAGAATGTGCTCCTTCATTCGATTGAAATGGCGCATGTGGCGGGGATGATTGCGGAAGAAATTGGCGCAGATAAGAGAATTGCAAAGACGGCGGCGCTACTTCATGACATGGGTAAGGCGGTGACGCATAAGATTGAAGGTAAACATGCGGATATTGGTGCAGAGCTCGCGAAGAAATATGGTATGTCGGATGAGATTGTGCATGCGATTGCAGCGCATCATGATGACATTGAGCCGACGACACCAGAAGCGATTATTGTGAAGATTTGCGATGCGATGTCGGCTGCTCGTCCTGGTGCTCGCAATATCTCGGCGGAGAATTTTGCGGAGAGGATGCGTGATCTTGAAAACATTGCAACTTCGTTCCCGGGGATTGACAAGGCTTATGCGATATCGGCTGGGCGTGAAATTCGAGTGATTGTAGAGCCGAAGCAGATTGACGATTTGTCAGCATTGAAGTTAGCACGTGATATTGCGAATAAGATCGAGGTGACGATGTCGTACCCTGGTATCATTAAGGTGAACGTAATCCGGGAAACGCGCGCCGTTGAATACGCTAAATAACTACTTTTTGTGATAGATGAGGTAGTAGCCGCCGGCGACGATGATGGCACCGCCGATGAGGTTGCCGAGAGTAACCGGTAAGAGGTTGTGGAGTAGAAAAGCCTGGATGGAGGGGGCGGCTATTCCGCTGAAGGCGCCTTGGAGCATGCCGGCGGGGATGTAAAACATATTGGCAACGGAATGTTCGAAGCCGCTGAGGACGAAGAGCATGACGGGGAAGAAGACGGCGGCGATTTTGCCGGTAACGGTGTTGGCGCTGAAAGACATCCAAACAGCGATACAGACTAAGAGATTACATAAGATGCCGCGGAGCATAGCTTCAAAAAAGGGAAGGCTGGTCTTGGTAACGGCGGTAGTGACAACTGCGTCGGAAGAGTAATTGAATATTCCGCTTAGAGTGACGAGGGCGGCGATGAAAAGAGCGCCGAGGAAATTGCCGAGAAAAACGAGAGACCAATTTTTGAGGAGTTTGGTGAGGGAGATTTGGCGGTCGAAAAGGGCGGCGAGCATGAGATTGTTGCCGGTGAAGAGTTCGCTACCGGCGATAACGACCATGGCGAGACCAGCGGTGAAAATGCAAGCGCCGGCGATTTTGCCGCCGTAGATGTTGCCGAAGGTGGCACCGGTGGCGGCGAGAGCGATGAACATGCCGGCAAAGATGCCGAGTAGGAGCATTTGCCACCATTTGAGATTGGCTTTTTGTTTACCGATAGTGATGGTTTTGTCTAAGATTTGTGCTGGCGTGAGCATATATACCTCCTTGATTATTGCCGCACCCGTTGTTATTATTGTTATGATTGTAGCACGTTTAGTCGCTGACGTCGATATCTAAAGTGATGTGGAGTTCGTAATCTGGGTATTTGGTGTGGATTTCGTCGTAGATGTGTTGGTAAAGTTCTTCGCGGTGCTCAACGGCGAAGTCGATGATAATGTCGAAACTGATGGTTTTATCGGTGTTGTTTAGATAAAAACCGTGCATCTCGAGGACACCTTTGTGTGAGAAGACGATAGATTTAATGTCTTGTTGGATTTTTTGGGTAGCTTTATCAGTAGTGTTGACGGAGTAGACGCCGATGGTGTGGAGGATGACACCGTATTGTGCTAAGATATTTTGAGAGATGCGGCGGGAGATTTGGTCGAGTTCGGCGACGGTGAGGGTGTCTCGGACTTCGATGTGGATGGAACCTAAGTATTTGTCTGGGCCGTAGTCGTTTAGAACGAGGTCGAAGGCACCTTCAACGTCGGGGTCTTTCATAACGGTTTTTTTAATTTTCTTGGTGAGGGTGCTTTCGGCGCGGGTGCCGAGGATGTTGTCGACGGAAGATTTGATGAGATCGATGCCGGTTTTGATGATGTAGAGGGAGACGAGGATACCGACGTAGGCTTCGAGGTCGATTTGCCAGATTATGTAGATAATGGTGGAGGCGAGGACAGAGATGGAGAGGAGACCGTCATTAAAAGCATCGGTGCCGCTTGCGACGAGGGAGTCGGAGTGGACTTTCTTGCCGGTGTTTTTGACGAAGAGGCCGAGGGCGAATTTGATGATGATGCCGGCGACGAGGATGACGATGGTGACGGTGCCGTATTCGGGGATTTCTGGGTTGATAAGTTTTTTGATGGATTCGATGAGGGCGGTGATGCCAGCGTAGAGAACTATGGCGGAGACGACGAGCGAGGTGACGTATTCGATACGGCCGTGGCCGAAGGGGTGGTTGCGATCGGGGGCTTTGCCGGCGAGTTTGGTGCCGATGATGGTGATAATGCTAGATAAGGCGTCGCTTAAGTTATTGACGGCGTCGGTGATGATGGCGATAGAATTAGACATGAAGCCAACTGTAGCCTTGAAACCGACGAGGACGAGGTTCGCTAAGATGCTGAGGATGCTGGTCTTTATAACTGTGGATTCGCGCTTGGACTTTTTCATGAAATTATTATATCATTTTTTACCATGAATCCTTTATAATGTATGTATGGATAAGATTCAGAATTATCAGGAGTTGAGGGGGAAATTGGCGAGTTTGGCGGATGATGAGTATCGGGAGTTTAGTATGAAGGGGATTCCGAGTGAGCGGCCGTTTATCGGGGTAAGGATTCCACTGGTGCGGGAGGTAGTGAAGAGGGTGCCTGATGAGAGGATTACTGAGTTTTTGATGGTGGAGCCGGTGGCAATTGAGGAGGTGCTGGCGAGAGGGATGCTGATTTGTAGATTGCCGTATGAGGAGATTGTGGTCTCACGTGACGAGCTTAAAAGTAAGTCGTGGTTTGATTCGCAAATTGATTATATTGATAATTGGTGCACTTGTGATATCTTTTGCTCGGGGGTGTGTCGGAAAATAGGAAGGCATAGGGAGGATTTTTTGGAACTCAAGGTGGATGGATTGCTTGATGCTGCGGACGAGTTTGCAGTGCGTGTGGGACTGGTGATGCTGAAAGGTGGATATGTAAATGAAGATTACCTCGCGGTGATTTTCGATCGAGTGGAAAGGTTGGTCAGTCGGAAAGAGTATTATGTGCGGATGGCAATAGCGTGGCTTATTGCGGAATGTTTTATTAAATATCCGGAGGTGACTTTGGGGTATTTGAAAATATCTGGACTTCCGAAATGGACGTTTAACAAAACGATTTCGAAGATTTGTGATTCGCATCGAGTGGATGAGGAAACAAAAGAAATGTTAAAGAAAATGAGGAGGTAAAATGAAATGAAAATTGAATATTTGGGGCATGCGTGTTTTCGGATTGATGAGAGTCTGGTAATTGATCCATACAAGGATGGGTCGGTGCCGGGAGTAGAGCCGCTTAGAGTGACGGCGGCGAAAGTGATTTGTACGCATGGACATGCAGATCATAGTGGGGTGGAATGTGTGGAGTTGGTGGACGGTGAGTGTGATTTGGAGATTCGTGAGGTGGCGAGCTTTCATGATGATGCTGGCGGAAGGTTGAGAGGACCGAATACAATATTTGTAATTAGAAATTCTGACGGTGAAAAGTTGGTACATCTCGGGGATTTGGGACATTTTCCGAACGATGAGCAGCTTGCGGCGATTTCGAATGCGGATTATTTGTTGATACCGGTGGGTGGGTATTATACGATTGATGCGGAAATGGCGGTGAAGATTTGTGAAGCGGCGCGGCCGAAGTGTATTATACCGATGCATTATCGGACGGCCACATCAGGGTATCCGGAACTTGCGACGGTGGATGAATTTGTAAAACTGGCTGAGAATAAGGGAATGAGCGACCGGTTAATGGTTGTGTAAAAAAAAGATTATTTGTGTTTGGTTTTTAGAGGTGGAACTCCTTGCGGTTTATGGTGCTTGTGCTATAATGGTAGTATGCGAGTGTGGAGAGGTAAGATATTGTTATTGGTATCTGTTTTCTTTATGATTTTGATGGCTTGCACTGGCGCTAATGTTTGGGCTGAGGATGAGACGATTAGCATTTCAATTTCTGATGATTCGGTGGTGATGAATTTGATGCAGGGGGAGTTTGGCGAGGAAACGCAGACGATTGAAGCATGGACCTCGAATGAGGCTGGGTATACAGTCGGGATGAGAACAACGGGAACGAGTAGTGCGCTTATGAACGTGGTGGATAATAGTTATACGATGTGTGATGGAGAGTAGTTGCTATTTCGGGAATGGAGATGATGGCAAAGGCGTGATGGAAGATCAGGAGTCTGTGGTGTCTGATAGTAGTGTAATGCTGAGGCCGAGTAATTTCTCGAAG
This sequence comes from Candidatus Saccharimonadota bacterium, assembly GCA_017433245.1. Lineage (GTDB taxonomy): Bacteria > Patescibacteriota > Saccharimonadia > Saccharimonadales > Saccharimonadaceae > Nanosyncoccus. The sequence goes on from JAFRHO010000013.1 coordinate 62,735, forward strand.
CCTGGATACGGATTTGCTGGGTGGAATACAGCTATGGATGGATTAGGGACAAATTATGGGCTGAGTCAGACGATTACGGTCGGAGATTTGTCGGAGGAAGGGTTGCAGCTGTATGCTAACTGGGTGACGCCGGATGAGGTATGGAACAAGTGGGATGCGTTTGCGGTGAGATGTGTGGTGAAATAGGTTGACGAGTAGCCATTTTGACGACGAATATTGTGTCCGAAATCCGAGGTTCAAGTGTTTTTTATAGTGCAAAGAATAGAACCACTTATTTTTACAGAACGTAGTATTTTCTAATGATTATGGTTATAATGTGAGCCTTGTTTATGATTCACAAATATGAAAACTCGGCAAAACGTGGAGTTTTGTGGGGGCAGTGTTAATTGGTTTTGAGGAGGCAACGGACGGGTACTCCGGGCCATTCATACATTTCGTCATTTAAACTTGAGGATTGGTTGCTGTAAAAGAAAGAGGAGGTCCCGCCATAATCAGCAGTTGATGACCAATAGATTCCGCTTTTTCCTCTATCCACTAATCCTTTTCCCCAAATGGAGCCAGAATAAACAAAGTTAGTTGGAAAAATTCTTAAATCACTATCGTCGTTCGTTTTTCCTTGGTTCACGACTAAATTTAATATGTCAAAATCTCCGCCAATGTTGCCAGTAGGTAAGCGCCAGTTCATTGGACAAATATCTCCTTCAGTATTGCCGGTGTAGGTGTATGTTCCGTTTCCTGCGGTAGCAGAATACCAATTGTAATAATTGCCATAAGCGTATATGTCGTCATTTGGTGAGTTGATAGTATTAAGATTTGTAGTATTGTTGGTTTCAAGCATAGATTGGTCTATGCAAGATGGGTCATCATCGATACACCATGTTGTTGTATAATCTGTAGGTGTGGAAAGTGAATTAGAGGTATTTCCATCTGAATTGGTTAATGGCAGGTTAGGGTTATTGGTGTTGGCAGAGCTTAGGATAACTGGAGTAGTCACGTTGTTTACTGTATATTCGTTAGCCAATCTAAGATTCTCCACCATCCAACAATTGCCGTCGGCCAGTTTTGCAATAGTATAGACATTATTATCCCTATTATCCGTTAGGGCGGTTATTTGATTGGTAGTCATAGCAGAGCATTGCTCAGTAGTAAGGTTTTGAAGGTAGCCTGTAGATTCAACCCAATAAGCATAAAGTGTTAATCCGTCATCCCGGCCACTAAATTGTCCTGTCGTGAAGTGAATTGTCTCGTTGGGACCATAGATTTTTGTTGGATCTGAATAGTCTGGTGTTTCGCTCCAGCCAGCAAAACCATATCCTGGACGTTGAAAGTTTGACGCCCAGAGTGTGGCTTCAGTATCAGCTGCTTGTATAGTTTGGTCTCCCATTGTGTCAGTAATTGTAGCATTGGGGAGGTAACAAATGCTATTAGCTGGACAGGCGAAAGGTTTTTCTGGGGGGTCGGCTGTGTATGGATGAACAAGCGTATACTTCACTTGCCCAATATAAGTTCCAGCAGGTTGAGTTTTGCTGATGTAAGCTTGGTAGGTGGATTTTAGGGTGGCTCCTTCGGCGTTTGTGCCAATGTCTGTGCCGGCTGTACGTTTGGCGACTAAGGTGTAATCATCTGGGACTTCCTGGAAGGTACTGTAGTCTAGGTCGCCTTGTTCTTTTTCTGTATCATCAGTACTGCCTGCTATAATGATAGGATAAGTTGGTGTGGGACTGGTGATAGTAGATAGTTTCATAGCCCACTGAGAATCATTGCCGGTAATTGCTGTACCGGTTTCTATATCATAAGTATTACCCAGTGTAGAATTAGTTAGGACATTCTTACCATCTCCATTGTCAGTATAGCCAATAGCATAGATAGCAAAGCCTTCATTGTCATTACAGAAAGTCTTAAGTGTAGTTTCACCAATAGCAGAATTATATTGTCCATTATTAATCTCTGCATTATGAGTATTCATGCCAGTACCAGAAAGAGTACAGGATACTGGGACGGTAATATTAATTTCGTCTACGACACTATCGTTATCGGCAGAAACAGAGGCAGAAGATAATATTAGACCCGAAATGATAGTAGTGATAGTTAGACTGCTTATTATGTATAGTGAGCTTTTGCTTGTATGCTTCATTGTAATGTATGTCCTTATTTGCTTATGGTTATTATAACATGGCATATAATGCAGTACAATACGAGATTTGATGATTTTGATGGAGACTTAAAATGGGTGGTTATTTTTCTGGTTTGTCGGTGATGGTGATGCCGCCGAAGCCGCCGGCTGCGTCGATGTAGATGGTGTATTTGGATTTGTCGGAAGGGTTTTTGCGGTCGTCAGAGAAGCCGCCGAAGATGAAGCCGGATTTTAATTTGATTTTGATGTCGCTGGGGACGATGATGTCGATACCGCCGAAGAGAGCAAAGGCTTTGATAACGGTATCCTTTTCGAACTTGGCGTGGCGAAGATCTAATTTGACACCGCCGAAGATGGCGGCGGCGTTGGAGCCGTTAAAAACTTCGTCTTTGTAGACGCGGTCAGTGCCGGAGAAAGCGGCGAATTGGGAGTCCATGGATTTGCCGTTTTTTTCGGCTTCGGCGACTTTCTTCGCAACTTCTTGGTCGTTTTTGCTATGGAAGAGGCTTCTTACGATAATGGAAAGACCGATAGCGACGAGGAAGACGGCGAGGATGACTTTCCAAGCGACGTCGTAGGAGAAGATGTCTTGAGCTGCGAGAAGCAGAATGACACCGACGGCGATGAAGCCGAGACTCATGATTTTGTCTTTGTCAGTGATGAGGCTGATGATACTGGGGATGATAATAAAGAGGGTCCACCAGCCATCGAAAAAGATGTCGAGGCTGAAAAGCCCGAGGGCGTTGCCGCCGAAAATTAGTCCTAGGGCGATAATGGCGATACCCCAGATGATTGGTTTGGCTTGTTTCATATTCTATACTCCTTTAGTGTAATTATATCATAGTGCGTTGTGATTGGTTGGTTGTGGAAAACCGAGACTGATGGAATTGTTTTTTTGTATGGATTACTGGGATTATCTTTGACTGACTGCGCAGCTAAGAAAGACAATGGCAAGGATAGTGCCAAGTAGTGATGCAATAACGGCTTCGCCAAGAATACCGGTGGTGGGGACAGAAGCACCGATGGATTCGAACTGAGTTTCGACGCCGGTGTTTGGAACCTTGATGTCGCTTTCTTCGTCTGCTGGGATGAGGCTTTTTAGGATTGGCATGATACTTTCGGGGATGTGACCGATGACGAGATTTTCGGCGTTTTTGATGAGGCTGTATGTGTAGTAAAGCGAATAGTTTTCGCCGTAAGTTTCTTGAGTATACTTAGCGTCTGCGATGAGAAGTGGTGCTAGAGCTCTGACTAGTTCGGGGAGGTTGGTTTTGATGACGTTGAATTCGTCTTCGGTGATGGACGGGGCTCCGCCAAACGTAAATTCGTAATCACTGTAGTTACCCATGTAGGTGGTTAGTTTAGTAAGTAGTTCGTCAACATCAGTGTCGGTGGCAGTGCCTTTTAGAATCTTGACGAGGTCTTGGTAGACGGGGAAGTTGGCGAGTGATTCTTCTAAATCTGCGCCATAACCGCCTGTCATGAGATCCATGAGAGCGTTTCCGGCTACCATGCCGGCGAGGCCTTTGTCAGTGTCTTTAATGAAATCGGTGAGTTCGGATTGGCGGTCGATGGTGCGCATTTGGTAGATTTTCATGATGGCGGAGAGGGGTGCTTTGACAGTTGAATCGAAGTATTCGCGAGTAAGACCGTTGTCGTTGACGAACTCTAGCCAATTGTCCATGTAGTCGCGTCCGTTGATGGTAGCGACATCTTCGGTGAGGCCGTCGTTGTTTGAAAGAATGTTGAGAGCGGTTGCTGGGTCGGCGAGGTCGGCGATGCTAATCATTGAAGTAGTAATGTTGAGATCGGCTGGATGGATTTCTTCGTAGGTACCAGTATTATAAAAGCCCCAGAGCTCTGGGAAGACGTAGCCGAGAAGCAAATCGTTGCCGTCTTTAACGTCATGGATGTTGGCGTAGCCAGTAGCTATGGTGCTAGCTCGTGGTGCGCCGAAAGTATAAACATAGAAATCGTCTGGCGACATTTCATAATCGGTGATGTTGGCGTTGACGGCTTTGCCAAAGAGGTCAATGACGGCACCGCCGCGGGAATAGCCGACGGCCCAAGTTTTATAATTGGAGAGATTGTGGTCCGAAATGTATTGATTGAATCTTTCGGTGATGCGGCTGGCGGATTCGGAGAAGCCAGCATGATCACCGGTGGTACCGACGTTGAAATTGGAGAGCCATTCGGTCATGTAATTGTAATTGCGGGGGGCAACTACGATGAGTTCTTGACCGCTAGGCAGAGTTTTGTGGGCGATGGTGGTGCCCATGGAGTGTCCGTCTTCTTCGGAAGAAATATCCCAACTTTCTGGGTCGGAAAAGCCTAGTTGGTCAAGAAGATTATAGAGCTTGGGATTGGGAGTGGATGGGTCAGAAGGGTAGCCGTCGGCTTGGTTTTCGTAGCCGGCGAGAGCGAGGGCGTAGGAAACGGCGCGAAGCTTGGGGTGATCGCCGGGGGAAGGTTCGTCGAAATAAGTGTCGCTGTAGTTAATGGTGCCGGTTTCGTCGAGGGCGTCAAAGACGGTTTGCCAGGGATGGTCTGGATCTTCTACGAAGCCATAATATGGGTAAGTGACGGTGATTTCGTCTGGAATACTGGTGGCTGAAGCTTGATGCAAGAATGATGTAGATGCACTGATGACAATTGTGGTGGCAGCTAGAGTATATAGTAGCCGTTTAAAGTTTGTCTTGAAAAAATAAATAACTCGCACTTTAACTCCTTTAGTATATAGTAATTATAGCATAAGAGGATTAAATATGCGAATGATTTTGCATAGTAGTATTGATGGATGATGATTATGATATAATAATAGTAATATATTATTGTTTGTACGAATGAGGAAGCCGAAATGTCTGTAAAAATAAATGCGTATAACGATAACTTAAGGGGGAGGTTTGAGGTTGAAGCGAAAAGAATTCGTGAGGTGTTGGGAGGTGATGTTTCTATTGAACATGTTGGTAGCTCGGCGGTAGGAATCGGTGGGAAAAACATTGTGGATATATTGGTGGGGGTGCGTGATACGAGTGAGATGGAAAGGGTACGAGATTTATTGGTGGGACTTGGCTATCGTGAAGGACATGATAGTCATCCGGAACGAATTTTCATGGCATGGCGTAAGGATGATGATGGAACTGATAGGGAAACGGGTGAGGGAGACTATCATGTACATATCTCAGTGGAGGGGTCGGAGGAATATTTGAATTTTATTAGGTTAAGGGATTATTTAAGAGCACATCGAGATGAAGCGTTGGAGTATGAACGGATGAAGTCGGTATTTGCGGAAAAAGCGAGGTATGACCGAAAAAAGTATAAAGCGTTAAAAAGTGAGTATGTGAAAGAACTGATTGGACGGGCGCAGGAGTGATGTTTTCTCGCATGAGCTAATGAGGGATACATAATAGATAATTTGAAAGGAATTAAAATGGCATTAGTATATTTGACTACAAATAAATTTAAAGTACGCGAAGCGGAAATGGTACTAGGTAAGCAATATGGAATTGAGCTTGAAATTATTAACCCAGACTTTGAAGTATATGAGATACAGGCTAAGACCTGTGGGGAAGTGGCTGGATTCTCGGCGCGATATGCTGCTGATAAGCTAGGTAAACCTTGCCTGAAGTCTGACACTGGACTATATTTGGAGATGTTGGGAGGCTTGCCGGGTCCATACAATGCATATTTTGATAAACAGATTGGCTATGAGAAGTTTTTGAGGATGGTGAAGAATGAGAAGAATCGTAAGGCGCGACTTGAACATTGTTTTGCATATTGTGAGCCAGGGAAGGAGCCGGTGATTTTTACTGGTGAAACTTTTGGAACAGTGGCTAAGGAAGCGCGTGGCCATGATGGACGATGGCACGATTTCTTCTTTATACCGGATGGTGAGACGAAAACTTTAGCCGAGATTGGCGATGAAGATCCAATTAGGAAAAATACATTCTTTGGCACGGCGATTCATGATTTTGCGAAGTGGTATAAGAATAGGGGATAGGCTTAAGGTTCGTCGCCCCGCTCTTTGGCGGGGCGATGGATTTAGTTGGATAGTTCGACGCCATTTACGTAGAGTTTATAACCATTGAGGTTGATGTTGCTATTGGTGGGGTCGGCGTTGGTGAGAGACGCAAGGTAGGTGTCGCCAGTGAGGGTGAGGGTGCTGGTGGCGTCTAGGGTGAGATTGACTTCGCCAGTATTGTCGGCGTTGATGGTGCTTTCTAGGGCGGAACCGTTGGCGAGATTGATGGTGAGGCTTGAGATGGAGTCGACGACGATGTTGCCGGTGGCTTTTTGATTAGTGAGATTAAGCGTGACGGTGCCGCCGTTACTGCCGGATTTACCCCAGGAATCTTTCTGGATGCGGAGGAAATTGCCGGTGGTGTCGTTGTTGACGATTTGATTATTCTCTAGGTTGATCTTGGCGGTGGTGTTAGTGACGTAGAAACTGTCACCTTGGTTAGTGGTGATGGTGGAGTTCTTCGCGGTGAAGGTTGCTTGGCCGCTTGCTGCATCGCCGGACATGGATTGGTAGAGGAAGATGTTTTTGTAGGTGGTGGACTGGCCGTTCAAGGTGCTATTGGTGTCGGTCAAAGTAGTGTTTTCGAGAGTGACGCTGTTTTTGCCTTCGATGACGACACCTTCAGAGGCAGTGGCGGTGAGGGTGGCGTTCTTAACAGTGATATCGGCGGTGGAATAAATGGCGGGGGAGCCTTTGCCGGTGGTTTTGTAGGTGCCTTGGTCGATAGTGACGGTGCCACCGCCGCGATCGGAACGGATGGCGGCGCTCGAAGTGCCAGCGGTGGTGATGGTGAGATTTTTTGCGTTCATAATGCCGCCACCAGTGGTCATGATACCGCCGGAGTTGTCTTTGGTGGTTTCGATGGTGGAGTCGGAAATGTTGATAGTGGTGCCGTCGGAATTGCTATTATTGGTGGTGGCGGAACCGCCGTAACTGAAGACGCCGTTGGCGCCGGTGGCGTTGGTGGTGATTTGAGCGTTTTTGATGTTCAGCGTGGCGCCTGTACTTGCCAGGATGGCGGAATTGGTACCGTAGAAGCTAGTACTGTCGCCGCCATCACTGTCACCGGTTTTGGTGACGGTGATGTTTGAGAGGGTGGCGGTGATAGTGCCTTTTGCCAGGATGGCGTTTTCGTCAGCGTTAGTGGACGTGAACTCACCGGTTTCGATGGTCTCGTCTGCGGTGATTTCTTTGGTGGCAGAATAGGACGTGGTGGAGGTGTTGGCGTTCATTGACGGGTTGTTGTTGGCGATGTTAGTGTCGTTATTAACTGTGGTAATAATTAATGCCCATAATGCGCCTAAGGTTATAACTAAAGCGCCAATGATGGAAGAGTAAGTGATGATTTGTTTCTTATCCATTGTGAGTCCTTAATTGTTGGTGGTTGATTGGTTGTTGCCGCTGGGTTTTTCGGGTGGTGTGCCGCTTTGATCGCCGCTAGGCATTTCGGGTGGTGTGCCGCCTGGCATTTGCATTGATTGGTTGGTGTTACTGGTGCCGATGCCAGCTAGTTTGATATAAGCGAAGAAAGCGCCAGTGGAGATAACTGCGCCGGTTAAGACGCCGATGACGAAAAGAATGATCTTTTCTTTCGTGGTGTCTTTAGTAATAGTGTTTTCTTTTTCCATAGTTTGTGCTCCTTTATAATAATTATACATTGTCATTGTAGCTTGGTTTGCTGAAAGGAAACTTAAAAGTTGTGCGAGGTTTGGTATTATGGTTATAAATAAAGGAAATAAAATGAGTCAAATTGAAAAGGGAAGCATAGCGTCGAATAATTCAGGTGGTTGCGTGTGCGATTTCGTCATCGTCGTCGCTGTGAATGTCGTAATCTTCGGCGCCGATGTCGTCGTCAATGCCGAGGGTTTCGATGTCATCGAGGCCTAAGTCGTCGTACATTTTGAACCCTTTAGTTATAGCTGTTTTATGGTTTTGTTATATCATATTTTGAGAGAGTTGGGAAATGCTTTACAAAAGTGGTATTTTATGGTATTATGATAATAGTATTTGGTTGGTAAAAACTAGAGACGTACATTTTTATTCGAAAGGTTGGTGATAATAAATGCCAAGAAATCCAGAATTGGACAGATTGAAAGCGGAACAGCAGTCTTTATTTGAACAGAAACAGGCTGCGTTTCAGAAGTTTAAGGATTTGCAGGAGCAGACTAATAATGCCTATGACATGATGGAATCGGCATGGGATGATCGCGTCGCCGCTAGGGAGTGCATGAATGTTGAATTTACGACAAGACAGTCGGCTTTGGCTTATCGTGATGTAGTCTGGGATGAATACTGCCGGATTCGTGATTGTAATAATTCTCGCATTGAAGCATTGAAGTATGATGCTGACGCTGAACATCGTGCGATGCAGGAGTGTTTTGAGCGCGCTAGCGATGCCTATCAGTATGGTGACAAGTCTGAGGCGCCTTATTGGTCTCAGCAAGGACATGAGCATAGGGCGCGTCGTAATGAGCTCAATGCTGAAATTTCTGAATTAGGTCGTGAGGTCAAGCAGGCTAAAGCAAATGCCGAAGCTTCGGCACCTAGGGTAGATTTTTCGGCCTATAATCGTGCGAGAGTCGCCTTCGAATCAGCGAAGGCGCGTCACGAATCAGCACAGGCTGAGTTTAAGAGACTGAAAACATTGCGTGATTCGGCAAAGATTGAGTTTGATCAGCTTCAAACTCGATATAAGCAAGCACAGGAGGCATTTAATCGGAAAGTCGAGGAAGTGAGGACTTCTAGGGCGGCAACGAAGCAGCGAGTGATTGATAAGGTCAATATGGCGCTTGTTCATGAAAAAGGAGGCCTGTTTTACCTCGGTTCAATCTTTGGACAAGATGCAAAGATTAGACCGCGAAACGATGGAAGTGGTAAAACTGATGTTTACTTTGGCGGTTTATATGCGGCCGGGGACGGAATTGGACATGGACATGCTATTATTGACCAAGATGGAACTGTCACTTATTTGCGTGATGCTTGGCAAGACCATGATGATTATCTGATTGACAATGCTCGGAAACGTGGGCTAAATACCCATAAGATTTAACAAGAAACCAACCAAATACAAAGACCGGTGCTAGTTGCCGGTCTTTTCCTTTTATGGTATAATAAGTACATGTATTTATTGAAAAATGAGAGAAAAGATATTATGGTCGCTTATGGGCTCGAAAATGCTGTTGAGAAAGACCATTATGAAGTTGGACCTGATACTTGGGTGTATCTTTTTGAAGAGAAAGATAAAAATTATCTTTTAGTCTCGACCGATTATACTGGCGATTATGAATTTGAGGCGTTTCCGCATCTGTTAAAACTTAGTAACGGAGTTGAATTTGTTTTGCAACGGGAAGTTTTGGTTGTGAATGATTGTTTGACGGAAAAGGTTTCGAATACTGTTTTGTTTGAATATGCAGATTAATAGAGATGAATGATAAGTACAATACTAAGGAGGTGAATGTATAGAAAAGAATTTATGGAGATGGCGGTGAATGAAGCGAGAGAGGGAATCACTAATCGTGATGGTGGACCATTTGGCGCGGTGATAGTGAAGGATGGTGAAGTGGTTGCGTCGGGGCATAATCGGGTGATTGCTAGCAACGATTCGACTTGCCATGGGGAGATTGATGCTTTGAGGAGGGCAGAGAGTTTGCTGGGGACTTATGATCTGACGGGTTGTGAGATCTATACGACGGGTGAGCCTTGCCCGATGTGTCTCGCGGCGATTATGTGGGCAAATATCGGAAAGGTGTATTATGGATGCTCTTTGGCCGATAATGAGGAGATTGGATTTCGAGATGCGAAGTTTGATGCCGTGATGGGGGGAAGAGTGGGATTGCCGGAGGGTTTCCTCGAGGAGAGAGATCGAGAAATGTGTCTTGAAGTGTTTCGGGAATATGAGGGGATGGAGAGAGTAAGATACTAGATTATTGTGGTTCGGTGTGTTGGGGGGGTTATTCTTGTTGGTCTTTTCGTGATAGAGTGCACTTTGCTATAATGGTTCCGATAACTACAGCGATTGCGACAGAGGAAAGGCTAAACACTAGTTCGACGCTGCCGCCCTCACTGGTAAATGTACCGGTGTTGGGGACTACGATGCCTTCATCTTCGTTGTCGTCATCGTCTTCGGTTTTTGGTTCTACGATTTTGAAGGTGGCTTTGGCGCTTCCTGAATCTGGTTCCGTGAAATATGCTTCAAAGGAGTGTTCGCCTAGTGCGAGGGTGTTGAGGAGGGCTGCTGGGAGGGTAATAGTCTGGTTGTCTGGATCTACTATACAGTTTTCAGCCATGTTTTGATACTCGCCATCAATGATAAGATTGCCTGTGCCACAAAAAGTTGTTACGTCATTGTCGATTTTGAAGACTAGTGGTTCATCGCTGCCGATGACGTGCTCACCGCCGTCGCCTTCTAGTACTTCGTAAACTCGGCGGAAGGTTGCGTAGAAGGTCAAGGATTCTGTGCCGGGCGTTACTCTGAAAACATTGTCTTCTATCTGATCGGTGACTTCTTGGCCGTCTAGCTCTAGATACGCTAGTTCGTTGCCGGGTTCGGGCACGATTCCTACTTCCACATCAGTGCCGCCGATGACGATGCTTGGGACATCGAGATCTCCGTCGCCCGTAATGTATTTGTAGACGGAAAGTTCGTGGCCGGCTCTTACGTAGGCGTCCATGGTGATGTTTCGGATTTCTTTGCCGGTTTCGGTGCCTTCGTCGATGACGGCGAGGTCGAGGGTGACCGGCGTGTTGCGTTTCATGATTTCGACTTCTGGTTTTACATCATAGGCAACTTCAAAAACAGCATCGCCAGCTTGAACATGGATCCCTTCACTACTGATAGATGGGTCCATATATTCTTCAGCGTTCCAATAAAACCAGCCGTCACTTAGAGAACAGCTATTTCCGCCCATGCCTGGGAAAATCGCGCTAATGTCTCCAAAACCATACTCTAGTTCTTCATCATCTTCAACAGGCGTAAAATACCCTTCTAAATAATGTATTGTCATTTCGCGCGCCGCTTTTAATTTTACCCAGATTGTATGATGGTCTGGGTCGGTGTTGTCAAGCTCGAGCGTGCCACCTTCTGCGGTGAAATAACTTTCAGCGGCGTGGGTCGGGGGGATATAGATGTTTGATGATACTAGAATTGCCAGCATGAGGCATGCTGCGATTCTGAGATATTTGTTTTTATGTTTGGTTCGATGCATGGAGACTCCTTAAATGTTTATTTGACCTTGTGCTTATTTTGATTATAACACAAAATGGTTATGGTTTGTGGGTTTTGAACGAAATTTCATTTTGAAATATAATTGTAGAAAAGGAGATGGAAAATGAGGAGTGATGAAGATAAACTTAAAGAAATTTATGAGGAAGCTGTTAGATATTTGCACGATATAAAACCTGTCGAAATTACCGATGGGCAACTTGAGAAATACTTTCAGGTTCATGATATATACAAAGAAAAGAACAGAATTCTAAAAAGGCTATGTGGCTCTTTGCAAAACTATCAAAGCATGCCAAATGTGATAGGATTTTATACGAAAGAGGAAAGGGCTGAAGGTTTTAGAAAGGTTTTGTTCAATTATGATGAGACCAAGATTCTGGATGCTTATGCGAGCTACGAGAAATTACGAGATGCGTTTGCAAGGGAATTTGATATTAATAAAAGCAATTTTGAGCGAAAGAATAATTCGTGGACTAAGTATTCAAAAGCAGTGCTTTCTGCGTGTGTTTTTATGAAGCAATTTAAAAATGCCGATGATTTCAATACTTTCGTGGGATTGTTTTCTTACAATGAGGTGACTAGGGTTGCTTTGCCATTGTTGCTAGAAAGGGAGATTTATGGTTTGGGATTTGCTTTGGCGTGTGATTTCTTGAAGGAAATAGGCTACAGCCAGTATCCGAAACCGGATGTTCATTTAATTGGCATTTTTCATGCTTTGGGATTATGTGAAGATAACCAGTTGAGTTGTTATAAGGCGATTATTAAAATGGCAAATGCAACCAGAGAAACGCCATTTAAGGTAGATAAAGTTTTTTGGATGATTGGATCGGGGAATTTTAATTCGGATTATTATGAGGGCGAGATTAAGCCGAGGAGAGATAATTTCATAAAGCATATGAAGGCGCTGGGATTCTAAATGATTCCAGGCCTATAAGTACTTTTTCTTCGGCCTAACTTGGCTCCAGATTCGGATTCTATAGAATAAACATTGAATTTTAAGTTTGTTTAAGGTTGGACTGGTAGAATCGGATTATAAGGAAGGGATTGTTTATGAAAGAAAAGAATCGTAAGAAAATAGTAATTGCTTCGGCGCTAGTAGCTGGAGCGGCGTTAGGTGGTGCTGCAGCGATGCATCATCATTCGGTGAGTGCGACCAGTGGCGATAATGAAAGTGGAGAACAACAAGATGCCATCGATCGTCATAAAAGACCAGAATTAAGTGAGGAAAAGAAGGCGGAAATAAAAGAGATGTTAGAAAACATGACGGAAGAAGAGCGGGAAGCTTGGAAAGAGGCGCACAAGAAAGGTGGTCGTGGTGGGATGCGACATGAAAAACCGGAGGGAATGACGGATGAAGAATGGGAAGAGAAAAAGGCAGAGCGTCAGCATGAAAAACCGGAGGGAATGACTGACGAGGAGTGGGAAGAAAAGAAAGCGGAGCGGAAGGCTAAGATGGAGGAAAAATTGCAGAATATGACGGAAGAAGAAAAACAAGAATGGCTAGAGAATCATAAAAAGAAAAGTGAAGGAAACGAGGATGTTTAGATTCTAGAGTGTCGCATTTATGAAGCCGCTCCGAGTGGGGCGGTTTTTGATGATATAATGATTGTAGATAAAGAAAGGTTTTTATGGAACAAGCTATTTGTCAAAGATGTGCGGAGCAGATGAAGGAGTATTGTACGAAGGTGTTCCCGACGCTGAAGAGGTGGAAGAAGGATTAGGGTGGCACAAAGGCGTTTTTAGCGCCGAAGATGTGGAAGGAGATTCGAAATGGCGAGCAGTAAAGAGTTTCGTGATTATGTCTTAGAACAACTTTCTGGAGTGCCAGGGGTGTCTTGTCGTTCGATGATGGGGGAGTATTTGCTGTATGTAAACGGAGTGTTGTTTGGTGGGATTTATGATGATAGATTGCTTTTGAAGAAGGCGGTTGGGTTCAACGATGGTTTTGGGATGAGTGAGGTACTGCCATATGAGAGGGCCAAGACGCCGATGTATTTGGTGGACGAGGTAGATGATGTTGAGAAACTGGGGAAAATTGTAGCGGCGACTGCAGAAGGAATAGTGCAAGCAAGGAAAGAATGAAAAATGATTGATGTGGACTTTGATTTTACTTCCGATTCGCCGGGGTATTGGGATAGGTTTTGGAAGAATAATGATGGATTAGGCGGAGGGGGTTCCGATCCGGATGCGGCGAGTGCGGTTTTGCAGCGGTATAATCAAGAACTCTGGAGCAAAGAGTTGCCAAATGGGGAAAAGATGGAGCTGGCGCTCGGCGAGACTGGGAGTTTGTTGTGGAATGGGTTTCGGTTTGGGAGTGATTCGATTATTACGAGTTTTCGGTATAAGAGGCAGAGGGCTTTGCTGGAGCGGGTGGCCGAATCGATGGATGATTATCGGGGATTTGTGGAGGATTTCTTGCATAAGACTTATACGATTGGCGGGGAGATTATTTTCCCGAAGCATGCGAGGAGTATTAATCAAGCGCGCGGAGTGAATCCTTTGGTTTGCGACAGGTTTGATTTGACGCTGGAATGTATTCGGCGGTATTATGCGGGTGTTTCTAGCCCGCTGCACGAGGTGCTTTGTTCTGATAGCACGTTTTTTGATTTGTTTGGGGATTTTAGGGGGTATGTGGAGTTTTTCTTGTTGCAGGATTTGGTAAGTGAGGATTATTCTGCTGTGAGGTTTTGGGATGGGTGGAAGGATTTTTCGGATAATCCGATTCCGCAGACGGTGGAGGAGTATTTGGAGTTTTTGGAGAGGGAAGTGGGGTTTGTGGGGAGGAGGAATAAAGGGATAAGCAACTTTGCGCAATAATGGTATAATATAATCATAACCATATTTAATAATACACGGAGTAACTAAATGAACGACACTAGAAAAGAGCAGGAGCGAGCTGAGCTCCATCGGACAATATGGGCGATGGCTAATACCTTGCGTGGTTCTGTTGATGGTTGGGATTTTAAACAGTATGTCCTAGGTATGCTATTCTATCGGTTTATTTCCGAGAATTTAACCAACTACATAAACAATGAAGAGCATAGAGCTGGTAACGAAAGTTTCAATTATGCTGATATTTCTGATGAGCAGGCAGAAACTATTCGTGAAGACATGGTAAACACTAAGGGCTTTTTTATCCTTCCAAGTCAGTTGTTTGAGAATGTTCGGAAAAGAGCAAAGAATGATGATAATCTAAACGAAACATTAGAAAGAGCATTAAATAGCATTGAGGATTCCGCAAAAGGACACGAATCAGAAGATGACATGAAAGGGCTATTTGATGATTTGGATGTGAATAGCATAAAACTCGGGAATTCGGTAGCTAATCGCAATAAACGATTGGTTCAGTTAATGGATGGCGTTGGAGAAATGAAGTTGGGGAATTACCAAGATAATACGATTGACACTTTTGGTGATGCTTATGAATATCTAATGGGTATGTATGCTTCAAGCGCTGGTAAATCTGGCGGCGAATTCTTCACTCCGCAGGAAGTTTCGGAGCTATTGGCTAGACTGGCTACTTTTGGTAAAACTGAAATAAATAAGGTTTACGATCCGGCTTGTGGTTCTGGGTCGCTTCTTTTGAAGTCAGCTAAAATTCTTGGAAAAGATAAAGTTCGCAATGGATTCTTTGGGCAGGAAATCAATATTACTACTTATAACCTTTGTCGTATTAATATGTTCTTGCATGACATTGATTATGATAAATTTGATATTGCCCATGGTGATACACTAATTGATCCACAGCACTGGGATGATGAGCCATTTGAAGCCATAGTGTCTAATCCGCCATATTCTATTCATTGGGAGGGGGATGACAATGCTACATTAATTAATGATCCGCGTTTTGCTCCTGCTGGCGTACTTGCTCCGAAGTCTAAGGCAGATCTTGCATTTATTATGCACTCGCTTTCTTGGCTTGCGACAAATGGGGCGGCGGCGATTGTTTGCTTCCCGGGTATTATGTACCGGGGCGGGGCGGAGCAGAAAATTCGCAAATACTTAGTGGACAACAACTTTGTGGATGCGGTGATACAGCTTCCTGATAACCTCTTTTATGGTACTGGTATTGCGACTTGTATTATGGTGCTGAGGAAAAATAAATCCGAGAATTCAACATTATTCATTGATGCGAGTAAAGAATGCATAAAAGTTACGAATAGTAATAAGTTGAGCGATGCAAATATAGAAAAAATAATGCAATTCTATTCAGAGAGAAGTGATGTTGAAAATACAGTGCGTTTGGTACCAAATTCGGAAATAGCTGAGCAGAATTATAACTTATCGGTTTCTACATATGTTGAGCCGGAAGATACGAGAGAAAAGATTGACATAAAGGTATTAAATAACGAGATTAAGAAAATTGTAGAGCATGAACAAGAGTTGCGTGTAAAAATTGATAAAATAATTGAGGAGATTGGAGAATAAATATGGGTAGCAAAGGTGTAATATATATATTAACAAATCCTGCATTTCCTGAGTATGTGAAGATTGGTTATGCTGATAATTTAGAAAAGAGATTAAGAGGGCTAAACAATAGTTCTGTGCCGATGCACTTTCGTGTGTATGCGGTATATGAAGTAACAGAGAGATTGACTGATAAAAAAGTTCACACTATAATTGACACTCTTAATCCAGATTTACGGGTAATAGATAAATTTGACGGCAAGGAATCAAAGCGTGAATTTTATGTCATGAGTGCCGAAGACGCTTATACGCTCTTTGATTGTATTGCTGAGATAAGTGGTACTGGTAATCGTTTGAAAAGGATGAAACCAAATGGCAAAGAAGTGCTAGAGGAAAAAGAGGCTTGTGAGATAGATGAGAATGCTAGGCGTAAGCCATTTCAGTTTAGTTTATGTGGCATTCGGGTTGGTGATGAAATAACCTTTGTTGATGATGATAGCGTCACGGCAAAGATCGTGGACGATAAGCATGTTGAGTATCTTGGCGAGCAAATGAGTTTAACTGCTCTAGCAAAAAAGCTATACAAAACTGATACAGCCTTGGCTGGTCCTATATATTTTAAATATAAGGGCGAAATTCTTTCTGACCTAAGGGAAAGAATGGAGAAGGCGAATGAGCAAAATTGATGAAATATTTAGAGAGAAATGTCCTGACGGTGTGAGTTATGAGCCTTTGTGGAAATTGACTACTTGGGATAAGAGGTTTAATGCGGTAGATAACTCCAAACAACCAATGGTGATTAAATATTACTATTATCTCGCAAATGACTTGAAGTCTCTCGTAAGAGAAAAAGGTGATGTAAAAATTCTTACAACTAATGAATCGGAATTATTCGCTTTGTCTGAAGAAGTGAAACCCGAAACGATTGCCGAACAAGAAGTTGTGGCTATACCTTGGGGTGGCAATCCTATAGTGCAGTATTATAAAGGGAAGTTTATTACGGCCGATAATCGTATTGCTATTTCAAATGATACTTCAAGATTAGATACAAAGTTTTTGTATTATATTCTCTTGAATAGACTTGAAGAAATAAGTTCGTTCTATCGTGGTTCTGGCATAAAACACCCTAGTATGGCTAAGGTTTTAGATATGCGAATTCCTGTTCCTCCACTGGATATTCAACGAGAGATTGTTGGGGTGCTAGACGGTTTTACGGAGCTGGAGGCGGAGCTGGAAGCGGAGCTGGAAGCGGAGCTCACTAAAAGAAAACAGCAGTACGAGTATTATCGTAATCTGATATTCTCAAATCTAACCACTTCGAAGGATGGTGAAATCAACCTATTGGCCTTAAATACAGTTTCCACAATGCAACGAGGGACGTCAATTACAAAAAACACTGTTCAGTTAGGCAATATACCAGTAATATCTGGTGGAAGGGAACCATCGTTTTATTGTAATCAATTTAATCGCAACGGTGAGACAATTACGATTGCGGGGAGTGGGGCTGGAGCTGGCTATGTGCAATATTGGAATGAACCGATTTTTGTTAATGATGCTTTTTCTATTAAAGGTAATAATTGTGTTGAAACTAAGTATCTATATTATTATCTGACAAATATTCAGGATGAGATATACGGTAAGAAAAAAGGCGGAGGAGTACCTCACGTTCACATATCGGATATTGAATACTATAAGGTCCCTGTTCCATCGAGAGACATTCAAAAACATATAATTAAAGTTTTGGATAGTTTTTATATCGTTTGTAATGATATAGGTATCGGTTTGCCAGCCGAAATTGAGGCTCGCCACAAACAATATGAATACTATCGTGATAAACTTTTAACATTTGAGGAGATAAGAAAATGACATCTGATTCTGATAGGGATAAAGAACTGAGCAGTATAGAAGAAGTCGCGAGTGAGCTTTTTGCTACGAGAAATACTCAAAAAACTACCGTGAATGTGATTTTTGCATTTAATGGCACTGGAAAAACTAGGTTGTCTAGATTGATTTCGGAATCCGAAGATGATAATTGTTTATGTTTTAATGCTATTTTTCAGGATTACTTTACTTGGAACAATGAAAACTGTGTACTCAATATAGATAAAATGTCTTGGGTGGTGGAATATATAAACGAACAAGGTCTTCAAAAACAAATAGTTGAAAACTTTCAAAACTTCTATAGTGATATTTTTATTTATCCACAGTTCTCATCGGACAGTCACGAGATAACATTTAGGGCAAAACTATTAGAGCCAGATAATGAGACTGGAGATGATTATACCGAGCCTATAAAGGTTTCTAAAGCGGAGGAGACTATATTTGTATGGTCGGTTTTTTATACTATTTTAGCTGGCGCATTTGCTGAACTTCAGGAGATTGAAGACAATCGTAGCACTGAAATTTTTAACAACTTAGAATATGTTGTAATTGATGATCCAGTGTCATCTATTGATGATGCCGCCATCATAAAAATATCTTTGGCAATTTATGATTTATTAAAAAACTTTGCGAACAACAGTAAAAAGCCGGGTATTGATATACTAATAACTACGCATCACGCTTTATTCTTTAATGAAATTTGCAATGTGATTGATAGAGGGGATAAGAATTTGAAACTTAAATCATATATATTATCAAGAACAAAAGAACAAAAATATTTGCTGACAGATAATTCGCGAAATGTCTTTGGGTATCACTTATTTTTGAGAAAAAAAATTGAAGAAGCAATTAAGAGTAATACTTTGGAAAAAAGTCATTACAATATGTTCAGGGTTTTGCTGGAAAAGACAAAGCTTTACTTTGGGTATAGAAATTTTGATGAATGTATGCCTGAATTTCGTGACAGAAAAGAAGCAATTCGGTTAATGAATAAACTTAGCCATTTTTCAGAGTTTGAATATGCTGAGTTGACGGACAGAGAGAAAGAGATTTTTGTAGAGGCGTTTGATAAATATACGGCAAAGTTTAGGCCGGAGGAGTAATAATGCAAGAAAAAAAATACAATATGGTAGTTGAGAGTGGGTTATCTACTGTATTGGCGGAGTACAAGCCCGAAAAAAGAAATTCGCAGTCATATCAAAGTGAAGCGGAACTTGAAAAAGAATTTATTGAGAATTTAAAAGGGCAAGGATATGAATATTTATCTATTCATGACGCGCATGATCTTGAGGATAATTTAAGGATACAATTGCAGGATTTGAATGCTTATACTTTTTCGGATGAAGAATGGAGAAGATTTTTTTCGGAAAATATAGTTGGGAATTCGGAGGGCGTGGTTGAGAAAACTAGAAAAATTCAGAAAGACCATGTGCAAGTTCTTAAACAGGATAATGGGTTAACGAAGAATGTTTATTTGATTGACAAGAAAAATATTCACAATAATCGTCTTCAAGTTATAAATCAATATACGAATGGGACAGATGTTGGCGTCGCGAGAGATAATCGTTATGATGTGACGATTCTCGTAAACGGTTTACCTCTGGTACATATTGAACTTAAGCGCCGTGGCGTGCAAATTCGTGAAGCGTTTAATCAGATAAAGCGTTACGCTCGTGATAGTTTTTGGGCCGGTTCTGGTTTATTTGAATATATCCAGATTTTTGTTATTTCTAATGGTACTCATACGAAATATTATTCTAATACAACTCGCATTAGTCATGTTAAAGAACTTGGTGAAATGGCTCGTAAAAAATCAAAAAGAACCAGTAATAGTTTTGAATTTACAAGTTATTGGGCAGATGCCAAGAATAAGACAATTCCTGATTTAGTTGATTTTACAAAGACTTTCTTTAATAAGTCTACTATACTAAATGTGATAACCAAGTATTGCGTCTTTGATTCCGACAATAAACTTCTAGTAATGAGGCCGTATCAAATTGTTGCGACAGAACAGATTTTGAATCGGATTGAAATAGCTACAAATTATAAGTGGTTAGGGACTGTTAAGGCAGGTGGTTATATTTGGCACACTACTGGCTCTGGTAAAACTTTGACTTCATTCAAAACGGCGCAGCTAGTTGCTGAATTACCTAGTGTCGAAAAAGTATTATTTGTGGTTGATCGGAAGGATTTGGACTACCAGACGATGAAAGAATACGATCGTTTTGAGAAAGGTGCGGCGAATGGAAACAAATCGACGAGGATTCTTCAAAATCAATTGGAAGATAAAGATAAGAACGGCAATCCGCATAAGTATTCGATTATCGTGACAACAATTCAGAAACTCGGAGTGTTCATCCATAAGAATCCAGTGCATGAAGTTTATCAAAAGCATGTGGTGATTATATTTGATGAATGTCACCGTTCTCAGTTCGGGGAAATGCATACCGATATTGTGAGGACATTTAAGAATTATCATATTTTTGGGTTTACTGGGACGCCGATTTTCGCAGCAAATGCTGGTAGTGGTGGTAATCCACAACTTCGCACAACAGAGCAAGCTTTTGGCGAAAAGCTACATACTTATACAATCGTGGATGCGATTAACGACAAAAATGTTTTGCCGTTTCGGATAGATTACCTTAATACCATTAAGGAGCGTGACAATATTGTTGATAAACAGGTAAGTTCTATTGATCGCGAGCGAGCGTTATTAGCTCCTGAGCGTATTTCTCAAGTTGTAGGATATATTTTGGACCATTTTGATCAGAAAACTATACGCAATCGCTTTTACTCATTTAGTCGAACTCTGAATATTACTGATGTGGTTAAGTATGGTGATGCAAAAAGAGAGGTGTTGAACGGACGTATTAATGGATTCAATTCTATTTTAGCTACTGCTTCTATTCCGGCCGCGCAACGTTATTATCTAGAATTTAAAAAACAACTAGCAGAAAGGGGAAGCGAGCTTAAGATTGCTACTATTTTCAGTTTTTCAGCTAATGAGGATGATCCGGATGATATTTTTCCAGATGAAGATTTTGATACATCTGGTCTCGATCAGCCATCTCGTGATTTTCTCGATTCGGCTATTGATGATTACAATAAGTTATTTAATACCAACTATGATACCTCAAGTGATGCCTTCCAAAACTATTATAAGGATTTATCACTACGCGTAAAAAACCGAGAAATTGACCTTTTGATTGTTGTGAATATGTTCCTTACTGGCTTTGATGCTACTACGCTTAACACTTTATGGGTAGACAAAGAGCTGAGGATGCACGGACTAATTCAGGCGTTCTCTCGGACTAACCGTATCCTGAATTCTGTTAAGCAATATGGTAATATAATCTGTTTCCGTAATCTTTCAAAAAAAGTGGATGAAGCTGTCGGTCTATTTGGCGATAAAGATGCATCTGGAATTGTGCTACTAAAAAGTTACGATGAATACTTTAATGGTTACGATGAAAATGGCGTGCATAAAAATGGATACAAAGATTATATTGTTGAATTATCTGAAAAATATCCACTAGGAGAAAGTATTGACGGTGAACAGAATCAAAAAGATTTTATTAAACTGTTTGGTAAGATACTTAGACTTAGAAACATCTTAATGTCCTTTGATAAGTTTGTCGAGGATGATATTCTTTCGCCGCGCGACTTACAAGATTATCAAAGTATCTATCTTGATATGTATCAAGATTTACGAGGGAGAGATAGTGCGGACACTGAAGTGATTGATGATGATTTAGTGTTTGAAATAGAGTTGGTCCGTCAAGCTGAAGTAAATGTTGATTATATACTTGCGCTTGTGGCAAAATATCATGAGACTAATTGTACCAATAAGGATATTCTCGTTAGTATTGATAAGGCGGTTGATTCTAGTATTGAGCTTAGAAGTAAGAAAGAGCTTATTCACAGCTTTATCGTTTTATATTCGGCGCGGAGGGACAATGAGATACATGATGCGTGGCATAAGTTTGTGAATTTTGAAAGAGAAAATGAGCTGAATACTATTATTGAGGAAAATAACCTAAATCCTGCTGAAACAAAGCGGCTTGTGACCAATTCATTTCGTGATGGCGTAATGAAGACTACCGGAACGGATGTTGATAGAATAATGCCTGCAATTTCTCGGTTTAGTGGGGAAAGAACGCAAAAGAAAAAGAGCGTGATTGCGAGGTTGGTACAATTCTTTGAAAAGTATTTTGGGGCGATATAGCTTTATTTAATCGAAATTCGAAATCGCGCCATTATACTCTTTAAGCCATTTTAATCGCTGGTAGAAATCATTCTCAAGTTTCACTTTGGTGGCATGGATACCTGGATTCAATGCCCAATTTTCTTGCACCATGTTCATCGGGTTGAATGGGTAGATCTCATCGTTAACTTGAAAATCGTTCTTTGCACAATATGGCTGAATAGAATATGGAATTTCCATAGAGCTAGGTATTATCACTTGATTATTATTGTGTTCCAAGAGATAATCTAGCATTGTTCTAGATTCGGGATCCATGGAATCAACAATATTTAATAATTCTTCTTTAATTTTTTCATTCCTGGTTTTTATAATTTTTCTCTTTTGTATGTATTGAATTGTTTTACTCAAAAGATGTTTTATGAGCAAGACTAAAATAAAGGATGCAAAGAACAATAAAACTCCGTACATTTTTTCGCTGAGTTTTATTAATGGCAAAATGGCATCGCGTGTAGTTGCGTATAATAGTATAGATATTACAATCGCAATACTGCCTGTGATTAAATATTTTTCTATGATAATTTTTATTAAATCTAGTGCTTTTTCTAAGATGTTCATGAAACTCCTTTTTATAATTATCGTCATTATAGCACTATTACAAGCTTTCGTAAATATTATTTTACAATAAATGTTTATTTTCTTGACATTGTGTAGTATAATGGGGGTAGATAAGTGAAAGGAAAAACTATGAGTGGGTTTAATGCAAAAGCAGTTATTGATGCCAGGAAAGCACGTGGATTGACGCAGGAGCAGGTTGCGGATATTCTTTGCGTGAGTCGCCCGACTTATATCAATATTGAGAATGGAAAGAAGGAGCCTACTCTGAGTCAAGCGGAAGTGCTGGCTGGTGTTTTTCGATTGAATCTTGAAGATTTGCTGGATACTTCTGACGGTGTAGTGGGATTTGCGGATTCGGCGGATGCTTTTAAAAAGTTTAAACAGGTACTTTTGAATGCGCTGAAATATGGCGCAGATGAAGATGGGAAAATTACGAAGACTAAATTGGCGAAGTTGGTGTATCTCGCGGATTTTATTTGGTTTTATGAAAACTCGAAGCCGCTCACGGGTGTGAAATATCGCAAGATGTCGCAAGGTCCGGTGCCATATGAATATTTTAGGGCGCTAGATGAACTGGAGGAAGACGGTGTGATTTCGCGCGAATCTAAAGGGCAGGCAATTATGCTGTCACTTACAGAAAGGCAAGCGCCGACGGGTAAATTGGCGGATAATGAGATTAAAATGGTAAAAAAAGTGAGCGAAGCGTGGAAGGGTAAGCCGACGCTTGATATCGTGAATTTTACACATGAGCAATTGCCGTGGCAAATTTGCCTGGATGATGAAGTAATACCATATGGCCTAATTTTCCAAGAGGAACCAGAAAAGATTTATGGACCAGTGCAAATATAATGTCGTGTTTGAGGCTTTTGCGGAAAGACATTTTATGAAGTCTTTTGCAAAGAAACACAAGTCTAATTGGACGAAGACGCGAGATAATATTGGGTTCATGTGTGGTCGTATTGATAATATGTTGGAATCGCAAAGGGCGGATTTGATAGCAACGTCGTCGGATGGGTGCTATAGATTAGTGAAGTTGGATTTTGCAATTTTTGGAATTAAAGAGTCGCCGAAGCGGTCAGGAAATCGGTGCATTTTGTGTGTAGATGATAGGCTAAAGCTGGTACGGGTGCTGTTGGTGTATGCAAAGACAGATTTGCCTGCTAAGAATGAGACGCAGGAATGGAAGAAGTTGGTGCGAAATGAGTATGATGATGTGAAGGGGTGGTTTGGGCTATAATACATAATACGGGAAGACATGGACAAAAAGAGATAATAAGAACTTAGTTTTGTGAAAACAAAAACGAAAGGAGTCGCGATGCTAGAAATTGAATTTCATTTCAAACTAACTCGTAAACCTAAAGCTAAAAAATTACTGTTCAAGCCGATTTTGAACAGTAAGGTCCCCCGTAGACCTAGCAAGTTTTTAGCGCTTGCTATTAAGATAATTGTAAAATAACGATTCGGAAAATGCAAGTGGTTTTGTAATCTTGGGGTGCCTCGTGTGTTAGCTAAACGTACATTTTGTAATCTCGTGGTGCTCCGTGGTAATATATAGATATCATGCAGAAAATAGATAAGATTTATTTCGACATTGATGGGGTAATTAGAGGCGTGGCTTCGTCGAAAGAAGATATAATGTCGCTTCTAAGATTTTGTATGGACAATTATCCGGGAGCGGTTTATTGGCTTACTACGCATTGCCGTGGTGGGGAAAATCATGTTTACTATGCACTGAAAGGTGAGTTTCCAGATGAGTTTGTAGAAGAACTTTGCCAGAAGGTTCTGCCGACTGAATGGGGAGCACTGAAAACCGATGCGATTGATATGGACTCGGATTTTGTGTGGTTTGACGATAATTTGTTCGAGGCGGAACGGATAGTATTGGAACGGAATTATGTTTTGGATGGATACTTCAAAATGGACCCGCGAGATCCGGAAATGGCGAAAAAGGCATTGGAGTTTTTAAAGAATTTTTCTAAGTGATATAATTGAACTATGGATAAAGTGATTAAACAAAGCATTGACGCGCGGAAAAATGCGTTTTCTGCAAGTTTCGAGATTGACGATGAAATGCAGAAAAAGATTGATGCGCTATTCACTGAAATAGATAAACTGGGGGAGAAATGTAAAGACGCGGGGGAGTTTGAAGCAGAATTTAGCAAAAGTCCGTTGAATCAAAAATATATGGATTTATTTACGGAGATTGCGACGAAGGGGGCTACGAAGAATGCAATGAAAGGTGCAGCGGTGGGTGCGGTGCAGAGCGCAGCAGAACAAGCGTTAAAAAATGTAGTGCCAACTCGGGCGGCGGTGCACCAGAAGGCTTATGACGAAGTACGCAAAATTCCTGGCGTGGGAGATGCGATAGACATTGGTGAAAAAGCAAGCTATGTGGGACATCTCGCAAAACTGTTTAGAAAGAAGAAATAAAGGATAGACTTATGAATATTCTGGAATATGCAAAAGGGGTGGAAAGATTGGTGGACCCGATGGAGGTCGGGAAAGTAACTTATATGCAGACGAAGCTGAGAAAGTTGCCGGTGTGGATGCAACGCAAAATCGTGTCGTCGGCGACGAAGAAGGCCGATAAGATGCCGTTTGTGGTGGAGCCGTATTGTTCGTTTATGTTTTATGAAATCACGGAGCCAGAGAAGATGCAGAAATTCCTCCCGGCGGGTTTCGTGCCGGCAAGGGCAGCCGTGTTTGAGGGTGATACGCCAAAATATTATGGTATCGTGACGATGTTTCGAGTACATTCGAGTGTGTTTTGGGGCGCGAGAACGGAGTTTTATCTCGTGGCAGAAAATGCGGAGACGGGACTACTCTCGTGGATTATCTGTGATTATATTAGTGATACCATATCGTATGATGCGAAACATGGGCTGAAGTCGCCGGATGTTGCGGGCGCAGTAATGATGACAACGTGTGAGGGGGATTTCGTGTGCGATATGATGGATGGAACTCGGAAGAAATATGCGCGCTGTGAAATGAATCTTGAGAGCGCGAAGATGCGAAAACTCGACAGTCGGTTGTGGATTGAGGGGAATACTTCAATTGCTTATGGTCGGCTGACGGGAGAAGAAGATGCAGATTTGTTTTCATTAACATTCTTTCCAGAAGAGATGAAACAGGCGCTTGAGGTACCAATTAGTAAGGTGAGAAAAGCGGAGGTGCTTTGTGGAACAGGTAAATTGGGTGGGGTTTTGGAACGGGCTGTGAGTTTCCCGTATGCGCAACACATGTTGTCGGATGCGCCGGAGAGAAGGACGCATTATGGGTCGGAAAAAGCTCTACGTGCAGCGGTGGAAAAAGTAGATTTTAAGAGAATTAAAACGCTAGGGAATTAGAACTATTCATCGTCACTAAGATCGTAGTCTTCGGCGCCGATGCCGTAGCCAAGTTCGTAGGCTTCGCGTTGGTCCTCGTCAAGCTCATCTAAATTGACCGAGGAGCCAAAACCGGAGTGGGGAAGCATGTGGTGTTCTCTATCAAAGCGACCGTCATCCATGCCGAGTGCTTCATAGTAGGAAGCATCGTGATAACCGTCGTCATCCGAGTTATCCGAATTATCATCTAGGTCATCATCAAAATCATCGTTTTCGTCGTCTGAATCGTAGTCATCATCGTATAATTCGTCATCTTCTCGGTCGAGGCCGTAGTCTTCGTCGTCGTATTCGTCGTAATCATCCATAGCTGTATTATATCATGGAGCTAGTTTTTGCGGCGACGGAGGAAGCGGATAGTGGAGGTCGCGATAATGAAGGTAATACACATAGTGCAGCCGGAGGCGGTGGCGTAGGTTGAATTTGAATTAAAGACGGATGTAAATACTAAAAAGCTAATGTTAAAGTAATGGCTGCGAGGCCTTTTTAAAAATACTCATTTGAGTTCTCCGTTTTTTGATGTTGTATGACTTAGATTCGAGTGTCGACGAATCTAACTAATGTTTATTATAGCATAGTGGTTGTGGTTTTGTATATTATTTTCGTTTTTTGTGAAGGACTAGTATTAATATAACGATTATGCTAATATATAATTATAATATTAATGATTTATTAAAAAATTATAATAAAAGGGTCCCATACATGATTTTAAACACAACACTCACTAATAAAGCATAGTTACTATTGTTATGTTATTAATGCTTGTGTTATAATGAACTTATGAACAAGGCCATACAATCATTATTTCTTATCACTATAT
>JAFRHO010000014.1 GCA_017433245.1 Candidatus Saccharimonadota bacterium
CTACCTACTAGTTTAGTATGGTTGGTATCATCATAAGAATCGCCAGTATAGCCAATGGCATAGATAGCAAAGCCATTATAATCATTACATATTACAGTAAAGGTAGTCTTTCCTATACCATTCTCATAATCACTACCAGAACTAGCTGAGAATGTACCTGGAGTAATAGTAGCAGTATGAGAGTTCATGCCACTACCTGTCATAGTACAGGCTTCGGGAACTGTGACGGAAGCATTAGACGTGGATGATTCGGCGGAAGTATTATTTGACAATAGAATGGCACCGCTAAGAAAGGTAACGGTCAATAGTATAGATAAAACCTTATTCATATTTAAATTATAACATACTATTTATGCTTTAAATAATAATCAATTTTAGTTTCATTTCAAAAATCCAATATATAATATATAGTATGGAATCCAAGGTATTCGATCGTATCGAGAAAAAATATCTCATCACCGCAGAGCAGAAGCGCGCCCTATTAAAGCTCATCAAGCACAATATGAGAAAAGACGGCTATCATAAATCCGGCGTCATGAATCTCTATTTCGATAACGATATATTCGATCTTACTATTCAATCTATCGATTGGGTCGACTTCAAGGAAAAAATCCGTGCTCGCAGTTACGATGGTTACGACCGCGTCTTCATGGAAGTCAAAACCAAGATTAAACCGCCCAAACAACTTGAGAAACACCAAGAATACGAAGATCTAGAAGACAACATTGGCTACAAACGCCGGGTCATGATTACACATGATGACTTTAATGAACTCATTAACCATAACACCACTCTTGAGAATCTCGCTAAACGTTCCATCGAAACCAAGAATGACCTCCAAATTGCTAGAGAAATCGACTATCTCATTCAACGTTTTGATCTTAAACCCAAAGTCTACATCGCCTACGATCGTGAATCGTATAAAGACGACCACGGTCTTCGCATCACTTTCGACGAACATTTGAAATATCGTGACAAGAATTTAAGTTTCATTAAAGGAAAGCGTGATAAAATATACTTTAAGGACGACCAAAACATCATTATGGAAGTCAAAGCGAATGGTGTGATGCCTCTCTGGCTTGTGCACAAGCTGTCAGAGATGAAAATCTACCCACAGCAATTCAGTAAAATTGGTAAAATCTATCAAATAATTAAGAAAGGAACCTATGTTTAATACAATTTTCGACACCAGTGCAGCGGGACTAGATATCCCTACTGCTCTAATTGCCGCGGGAGTCGCTTTGCTACTTGGTATCGCACTCGCTATTACGCACGCCAAGACCACCCAGACCACCAAAGGCATGATGGTCACCCTAGCAGTCCTACCTGTACTCGTTATGGCCGTCATGATTATGATTAACGGCAATCTCGGTACTTCCATTGCCATCCTCGGTGCTTTCTCGCTAATTCGTTTCCGTTCTCTCGAAGGCCGCGCCAAGGATTTACTGGCTATCTTCGCTGCGATGATGATTGGCCTCGCCTGCGGTATGGGGCATGTTCTCTTCGGTACTGTTATCATGCTTATCTACATTATTGCCGTCATCATCCTTTCTTATACTCCGTTCCTCGAGCCCGACCGACACGAACGCGTGCTTAAAGTCGTCATCCCGGAGGACCTCGACTACGAAGACGTCTTTGCCGATACTTTCAAAAAATACACTTCTCGTTCTCGCCTCGTCCGTATGAAAACCATGAATATGGGTTCACTGTACAAACTAACTTACGAAGTTAAAATGCGTCACGGCGTTAAAGAAAAAGAATTCCTCGATGAAATCCGCGTCAAGAACTGTAATCTGAAAGTCCTGCTCTCTGAACCTTGTTGCGAAGAGGAAATCTGATGAATAAAGAATCTAGCAAATGGCTCATCGTTTTTGTAGTTATTCTGTCGGTATTGCTTATGACAGGACTTATGAATGCTAACCATACTGACAACACTGCCAACAAGGTCACTAATACTATAGATTTAGACAACGGTGACACCGATATTGATTGGGATCGCTATCCGACGTCCAATATCTATCTCTCGAATTCCTTGGAAATCACTAAATCTGGTACTTATCATCTCACCGGTTCATTAATTGACGGCGAAGTTTCCATCAAAGGCGATAGTGAAGGCAAAATCAGGCTAATACTAGATAACGTCAATCTTCACAATTCCAATGGTCCAGTGATTGTATGCTACTCAGCTGATGACCTCGTTATCGAATTAGTTGGCAAAAACTACCTTTCTGACGGCAATAGCTATTCTGCTCAATACGACGAAGATATTACGGGTGCTATTTATAGCAAAGCAGATCTATCTTTCACTGGCGACGGCACACTTAACCTCACCGCTAATTACCAAGACGGCATTATTTCCAAAGATGACCTTAAATTCAATTCAGGTACATATAATATTACTTCTCTTGATGATGGTATTCGTGGCAAAGACTCAGTATATGTTATCGCTGGCAATTTTACCATCGACGCTTCCGCCGACGCTATTAAATCCACTAATGAAACCGACCAAGGTAAAGGCTTCATTATGCTCGAAAATGGCAATTATAATTTAACCGCCGGTAGCAAGGGTATCAAAGCCACTAGTAGCATTTTTATCAGTGGAGGTAACTATATTATTAATACTAAAGATGATTCCATCCATTCTAATAATTACGTTGGTATTCGTGGTGGTAAATTCAATATCAACGCTGGAGATGACGCCATCCACGCGGACCGTGAACTAGTGATTGACGATGGTGATATTACTATCGCAAAAGCTTATGAAGGTCTCGAAGCTCAGGCTATCACTATCAATAAAGGTACGATTCATGTCACTACTAATGACGATGGTATTAATGCTGGTGGTGGTGCCGACAATTCTGCTAACAACCGACCTGGCGCCAACCCATTTGATGCCGATGAAAACTGCGTCCTCAGCATCAACGGTGGCGATATCTATATTAATGCGTCAGGCGATGGCGTAGATTCGAACGGCTGGCTCTATATCAATGGTGGCACAACCATCGTTGATGGCCCCACCAACAGTGGTAACGGTGCCCTTGATGCCGGAATGGGTATAGTGATGAATGGTGGTGAAGTAATCGCCATTGGCGCAAGCGGTATGGCCGAATCACTGGGAGACAGTTCGTCGATTAATAATGTCAGTATCTTCTTGCCATCCACACAACCCGCAAATACCACTATTACGATTAAAAATTCTAGCGGTGACACTATAATTGAACATACTTCAGCCAAATCGTTCGACCATATCGCATTCGGTTCAGGATTATTAAGAATGGGTGAAAAATACACGCTCTATCTTGATAATGAGTCAGTTGAACAATTCACGATTTCAGGCATCACGACTACCATTGGTCAATCAAATATGGATCAACCAATGATGCCAAACGGTAGAAGATAGTCTATGGCCTAACGTTTAATAATCTTTGGATGTACCATTCTGGGTTTTCCATAATAGCGGTTTGCATATTGGCATCGTATTCGGTTGGTACAACTTTAGTCTGTAACAACTTTCCATTATAGAAATAGTGTGCCAACACTAAACTCCGAGTAGTACCAGGCCACCAAACCTGATCAAAGAATAGATTCCCAAGCCCATAATAAATCACACCATCTTCAAAAAGTTCATACGTCTGTGGTTGATGCGCACTTGTTCCTACAACCATATCAGCACCCAAATCTATCAAATGACGGAAGAATCCAACTTGATCTCCTGCTGCCGAATCTGCCCTATCACAAGTAGCATCTTCATATTCTGAAGCATAAGCACTACATTCGTAATACTGAACATCTATAATCACAAAATCACCACGTTCCTTTGCTGCATTAATCTCCGCTACGGCGTTTTCCTCATAGTACTGATTCGCGCCGGGAGTATTATCAATCGTCGCTCCACCAGTCGATAAGTTATACGCCAACATAGCAATCCCGGTTCCCTTCTCTGTTAATTCAAGTGGCACAGCCGCCTCTTCAGCCGTTTTGCCGCCACCCACTATTTTAATTTGATTCTCATGATAAATATCAATTGTGTTTTCCGCATCCTCATCACCACAATCTTGGTTATGATTACCAGTTAGTTCCACGACGTCCAGTCCAATCGCGGTTAGAGTGTCAATAAAGCGCGTGTCCGAACATATATTATGTGCATCTGCGTAATCAGAGAAAGACGATTCATTCGAAGTGTGCGTCAAATCAAAACTAGATAAGTAATCACCGATTTTTTCAGCAAAATACTTTGCATCGCCGACTTGATATAGCTTCTCGTTCATTCCGCGAGAAAGTGCGGTTACGCCAGTTTGCGCAAAAGTTAATACAGTATCTTTTTCTGGAAACTTTCGTGCCAGTGTCTCATCCACCAACGGGCGAATTTCATCCTCGAAAGTCTCAGACTCAAAATCAATCACACGGTAAGCCGCACCTTTATCAAATTCATCCAAATAATAGTGTCCATTTAAACTTAATAACTTATCACTAAAGCTTAGCTCATCTACAGGTATCATCTTATAGTAAACGTCCATTTGGTAAGCATCTGCAAATAAGTTTTCAGCATTGTCTACGTCAATATTTGTGTCAGCACTATAAAAATCCGTTACCGGTACATATATATTATATACATAGGCTCCATCTTGCTCAGTTGGACGTTCTAGACTGTATTCTGCTTTGATCGTAACATCTTTGTCTAAAACTACATTCTCGGTGAATATACTAGAAAGTAATTCCTTTTCACTCTCGTCTAGGCTCTCATCATAGTATACTACACCAGGAATCTTAAAAAGTCCGGTTTTCGTAATCCACTGAGCACCAAGGAACACGGCCGCCCCAATCAAACAAAAAACTAACATAGAGGTTATTAAATGATTACTTTTTTTCCTTCTTCCCATACCATGATTATAGCATACTAAGACTTAGCGACTCCAAACATGGTATAATAAGCTTATGTTTAAGTGGTTTACGAAAGAATCGGCCGAAAAAGATATTTTTTCACCTAACGGGCGGGTTAAATGCCATTTTAGTCTCAAGTCCGGTCGAATTTTTTATTCAGTAATCAAAAACGACAAATTACTAGTTAGTTCGTCTGCTCTGGGATTTCTGATTTTTGGCGAAGAGCCACTAGGCGATAATCTTAAACTTATTCGAGAACGCCAAACTCGCCACACTGAAACCATTGAAATGCCATGGGGAGAAGATCGTTTTATTAATAACAATTACAGCGAAGGATGTTTTTACCTCTCCGAGCATAAGGAACCCCATAGACTATTTACACTAAGATTTCGGGTTTTCGATAATGCAGTAGCATTTCGCTACGAAATCCCGCCCCAACCTAAATTCCAGCAAATCAGTATCAAAGAAGAACTCACTGAATTCAACGTTGACCCCAACTCTACCGCTTGGAAAATCCCCGCCTACCAACCTGACCGTTATGAGTATAGTTATGAAAAGACTTCAGTACGAAATCTAGAGCACTCAGTTCATACGCCGCTAACTATCAAAACCCCTAACGGCTACTATTTGGCTATTCACGAAGCAGCACTTTATAATTATGGTTCCATGACTATTAAGTTGGATTCCAAATATAGTCTCACAACTGACATTACTCCACTTTCTGATGGTAGTAGAGCACATGTAACTTTACCATTCAATACTCCTTGGCGATTAATTATGATTGCTGATTCTTGTCTCGAACTTACCACGAACCGTACTATGTTTGCGCTGAATGAACCGCCCAGAGAGGATTTCAGTTGGGTCGCAACACTCAAATTCATCGGTATTTGGTGGGCAATGTATGTCGGAGAGTGGACTTGGGCACCAGGCGAACGCCATGGTGCTACTACCGAACACGCTAAGTCCTACATCGACGCAGCCGTACGTCTCGGTATTAGAGGTTTGCTCATCGAGGGATGGAACGAAGGTTGGGAGGGTGATTGGCTAGAAAACGGCATTCATAACAAGTTCACTGTCGCCACACCAGATTTTAATCTAGAAGAGGTCGCCAGTTATGCCAATCGCAACCACATCGAATTGGTTGGCCACCATGAGACAGTAGGCTTTATTGATAATTACGAAAAACAACTCGAGGCAGCCTACGATTATTACGCGGCCAATCACATTCATTACATCAAGACAGGCTATGCTGGCTCTATGATGTCAATCAACGGTCGACGCGAATATCACCACTCACAGTTAGGAGTTAACCACTATCAAAAAACCGTCGAACTTGCCGCTAAGAAAAAAATTTGCCTGGACATTCATGAACCTATCAAGGGCACCGGTATCGAACGTACTTGGCCTAATCTTCTCTCACGTGAGGGCGCTCGTGGTCAGGAATATGAAGGCGGTGCGCTCAGCCCTTCGCACGCCTGTTATCTGCCATACACTAGATTATTATCTGGTGGCATGGATTATACTAGCGGTATTTTCGACCTCGAAAACAGCGTCAAACGCATGTCTACCACGCTAGCACGACAATTAGCCTACTTTGTTACTATCTATTCAGGGATGCAAATGGCAGCGGATCGACCTATATTTTATGAAGAGAAATTTCCAGAAGAGTTTGAATTTATCCGTCAAGTTCCTACTAATTTCGAAAAAACCATTCCACTTGCTGGCGAAATTGGTGAGTACTATGTTGTAGCCAGAAAGGATCGTGATTCTGACAATTGGTTTATCGGGGGTGTTACAGACGAAGAGGGTAGACATATTCACATTAACTTAGAGTTTTTAGATGCGGGAACCTACGAAGTAAATATTTATGCCGATGCCGACAACGCACATTATCGCGATAACCAATTCGCGATTATAAAACAAACCAAACACCTTAGCCGTAGCGAATCAATAGATCTCCATATAGCACCTGGCGGAGGTTTTGCAATCAGTCTACAAAAACAGTCTTAATCACTAACTGCAGTTACTATTAATCGATGTGTTGCATCGCCATTTTCTAGTAATTCGCCAGCACAAGTCATCAAAACTATTGTGTCATTATTAGTAGCCTTCAACAAGCGCGTCATTGAAATATCAGATTTAGCCTGAATCGTATATGAGATGACCGTATATGAAGTATTATTGTATTCTATCATGTCGCCTAGACGAATATCATCTAAGTGAGCAAATATTGTCGTCGAGTGGCCAATCAGCAATGTTTTGTTATCCGCTCGTGAATAACTGCCTACAATTGTATCAGGCGTATCTAAATTACCATCACGTAAAGTCAGTTCAGTCACGTCAGATCGAAGTCCAATAGCAGGAATTGATAGGTTTGCTGAAATTTCATAGTTAGCGGCAGCTTCGGCCGGCTGCAACCCGACTATAATATAAATAACAAACAAAAGCACATACAATCCTACGAAAATATATCGTAAATCGAAGTGTCTTCTTAACTCCACACTCTCCTCCTTACCCCCATTATAACATAAGAATTATATTCCAGGCGAAAAATGTTTTAGTTTTTTTTCATGGTTTTTGTAGTTTTTATCGTGAGAGCCTACTTCGGCCCAAAAGGCCTTTGAATGATCCATGTGGTTAAGGTGTGCTAGTTCGTGTAGGATTACATAATCACGCAAAATCTCGGGTAATTTCATCAGGCCTATATTTAATGATATAGTTTTATTTGAAGAACATGACCCCCATCTCGTATTTGCATGTGACAAACGACATTTAGTATAAGAATAGCCATACAATTTCGCATAATACTCCAATCGATACGGCAAATACTCACGTGCTTTCTTCATAAGCAATTTCTTCTGATAATCACGTGCTCTTTGTTCGTTTGGGTCTTTGAGCGGTAAATTCTCGCGAATCATTTTGCGATTGGTTTTAAGAAATCTTTTCGCCAAAAAATCCGAAGTGTGTTTGGGTACCGACATCTGCAAACGACCGGATGTTGATACGCTAAACCTTACCCCACGAGCCAAGGGACTCTTGCGAACGATTACTTCGCCGAACTCATCATCCTGAATAATCATTTGGATTCAACTAAATCAGCCAAACCAGTAATTGCGTGCTTAGTTTGCGTTTCGAAAGTATGTTTACCAGAAAGAATAATCGGACGTTCAAAATCAGTCGGTGCCTCCATCTCGCTTGTCGCGGTGTCAAAGAATTCTTTGGCTTTAGCGACAGAATGAAATTTGGACTTCAATCTCATCCGAATCGTAGCGACATCAGTCTGCACCCAAATCAACGACGGTTCATAGTTGTGTTTTCTGAGGAGATTGCGAATCTCCGTGCGGTCATTCTCAGTATCAAGTCCACCTTCAATAATAATAGTTTGTCTGGTACGTAAAATCAGCTCCAAGACCCTTAGTATCCCTTCACGAGTGAACTCTTCTTTCATTAGTTCACCTAAATCATAATATGCTAAGCCAAATTTCTGTGCGAATTTCTCCGCGAAAGTAGTTTTACCGCTGCAAGGTGCACCAAATATTAACAGCGCTCGAGATTTGTTCATTTTTTTATTACCTTCCATATGACATTATTGTATCATACAACATCGATAAAAATCAACCTTTTCGCTTAATTATTCACGCCGTGGTGCGCAGCAAAGGAGCTCTCTTTAAGTCCACTAAAAACAAAGCCATGTTCAAGGCCATATTGTATTATACGGTCAACGGCATCTACCGAATAAGGCTTGACATCATGTTGTAACACAACATACTCACCACCGTTGCCTAAAGCGCTCACGACGTTATTGTAAACTTCATCAGCTGTCGTTGCTCCTCCTGCGTCATCTGAATCAATATTCCAATCGAAATAGGCATAGCCCCGCTCGGACACTTCATTGACCAAAGCTGACATAATTCTCTGCCCACCATCATAAACCGAACTAACCATATTCGAACTACCACCAGGAAAACGTATGATATTAGTGTGCTGCCCTGTAATGTTCTGTACCCTATCTTGCACGGCATTTAAATCAGCCCAATAATTATTTTTATTGGCATATATATAACTATAATTGTGTGACATAGAATGTAACCCAACAGTATGTCCCTCATCGTGCTCACGCTTAATCAAAGCATCATCACCATACCCAGTCACAAAAAAAGTCGCCTTTACGCCATTTTTATTTAGAGTATCTAGAAGAGCGGCCGTAGAATCACTTGGTCCATCATCAAAAGTTAGATATATTCGTCCACTTGGGCGAATCACTTTTACTTCTCGTTCCGCGAAAGTTACATTGTCGGCATCATCAGTCGCGACATAGTTGATTTTGTATTCACCTTCTTGCGTTATATTCACATGATTCTCGATTTCAACTTTGGGAATAGAACTGTCGTCATAAGCTATAATCCTAGGTTCTTCCAAAACATCCCCTACTGCCATTGTTAAGGCATCTCCACCAATCATTTCAATCACAGGCGGAGTTGTATCTACTACAATTTCACCTGAATTACTCCGAGAGTTTAGTAACGTAACAGTCAGCATTAAAGCAGAATAGCACAATACAGAAAAAACAAGCAAAACTTTTAGTATCAACCTTGACCAATGGACCCGTCGTTTACGTTTCATTATCTATTCAGTTTCTGGCAGGGATGCTCGGAATCGAACCAAGATCTACGGTTTTGGAGACCGCTATACTAACCGTTGTACTACATCCCTATAAAGTTCTATTAATAATTTTACCACATTTTTGTTACAAATCATTAAAAATATGCTAAAATTAAATATGATGAAAATACTAATGCTTGGCTGGGAATTACCACCTCACAATAGTGGAGGATTGGGTGTTGCTTGCCTGAATATGGCCCGAGCGCTGTCTAAGTATGGTGTCAAGATTGATTTTGTGGTTCCCTACTCAGCCGAACATCCGGAAGCATCTTTTATGCACGTAATTGCCGCCACGCATCTAGATCCAATCGCCCGATATGGCGGCGCTTATGAATCAAATAGTATATATGAGCAAATCATTCCGACTGCGGATGAGGCCAAATATGTTTCTATTCGTGATATTCAGCATTCGTATTGTGAATTTATCGAGGGATTCCTAAAGACACACCGTCCCGATGTCGTTCATGCTCACGACTGGCTTACCTTTGAGGCAGGTATTATTGCCAAAAAACAGCACGATTTACCATTGATTGCTCATGTTCATGCCACCGAATTTGATCGCGCTGGAGCACATGCTGGTAACCCTATTATCCATGAAGTAGAGCAAGAAGGCCTTATCGCAGCTGATAAGATTATTGCAGTTTCCGAAGCCACCAAACGTATTATACACGACAACTACCATATTCCGTTGAATAAAATCGACGTTGTGTATAATTCATTAGATGAAGGATACAACACATCTAATTACCACTTCAAAGAAGACACTTATGATTATCTCCAAAAAATGAAAGCCTCCGGTTATACTATTGTTTCAACAGTCGGTCGTTTTACTGTTCAAAAAGGCTTACATAACCTCTTGCATGCCGCAGCTCTCGCCGTCCATAAGAACCCCAAACTTCTATTTATACTTGCAGGTGACGGAGAAGAGCGCAACGAATTAGTTAAATTATCCGCCGATCTCGGCATTGGAAAAAATGTCATCTTTACCGGCTTTATCCGTGGCAAACGCCTACGTGACATTTACTCACTATCAGATATTTTTGTGATGAGTTCAGTCTCGGAACCATTTGGGCTTACCGCTCTTGAGGCGGCCCATCATGGTGATGCCTTAATTCTTACCAAGCAATCTGGTGTATCAGAAATCATCTGGTCCGCTATGAAATATGATTTCTGGGATGAACGTAAACTCGCCGATGAAATCCTTGCCATCGCCAATAGCCAGACATTACGACAAACTTTGCAGCAAAATGTCTTGCACGAATATAATAAAATATCATGGGATCAAGTTGCCAAAAAATGCATGAAGATATATAATAATGTAAAACATAAGAGGAATTAATTTTGCGAGCAATTTGTTTATACCTACACATCCATCAGCCAGTTCGTTACCGCGAATATTCCATTTTTGACGTCGGTAATGACCACCATTATTTCGACGATGATTACTACGGTCGCCAATCCAATGAACGTATTTTCAAAAAGGTCGCAGACAAAAGTTACTACCCGATGCTTAGTCTATTGGAAGATAGTATTAACAGATACCCAAGTTTTAAATTCTCACTTTCGATTACCGGCACTTGGCTCGACCAGGCCGAGAGATGGACACCTGAATTAATCGCGCAAATACGTCGTTTAGTTGATACGGGGCGCGTCGAGATAGTTAGTGAAACTTATTACCATTCATTGGCCTTTTTCTCTAATCTTGAAGAATTCAATGAGCAAGTCAAACTTCATACAGAGAAAATCAAAACTCTCTTCGGCGTCACACCACAAGTATTCCGTAATACTGAATTTGCATACAATGATCAGCTCGCCAAATGGGCCGACGAAGCCGGCTACAAGGGTATCCTAGCCGAAGGATGGGACAAAATCCTCGGCTGGCGTAGTCCTAATCATGTCTATCAGCCAATCGGTTGCAAAAACATCAAACTACTTCTCAAGAACTATCGCTTATCAGATGATATTGCCTTTAGATTTTCCAATCGGAGTTGGGGCGAATGGCCACTCACCGTCCCCAAATATCAACGTTGGGTCGATGATGATTGCTTACGTGGCCCGCTTATCAACCTATTTATGGACTTTGAAACCTTTGGCGAGCATCAATGGAAAGATACTGGTATTTTTGACTTCATGAGAAACCTTATTCCAAGTTGGCTTAGCGAATATGAAAACAAATTCATCACTGTTTCTGAAGCCTGCGAACTGGAACCACCAGTTGATGCTATTTCGATGCCAGAAACCGTTACATGGGCCGACACCGAGCGTGATCTCTCCGCTTGGGCCTCCAATGCTATGCAAAATTCTGCCATGAGTGATTTATATAATATGCGTGATAGTGTCTTAGCTACTGATGATCTTGAACTAATTCGAGACTGGCGATACCTTACTACTTCAGATCACCCCTATTCTATGTGCACTAAATACTGGCACGACGGCGACGTTCATGCTTATTTCTCGGCTTACGCTTCACCCTATGAATCTTTTATGTATTTCGAAAACGTCTTGCGCGACCTAGATTATCGCTTAGAAATAAAAAACCACCGGTAGAGATACCCGACAAGGCACGAGGAGTAACGCAACGACCGTACTTATGGTACAGCGAAGCAAGTAACACATCCCATAACGAAGTCGGGTGCTCTAATGGTGGTTTTTTAACGTTTCTTTTCCTTGACCTCGTTCCTGCCAAGATTCTTTTTGGTCTCGACAAACAAAACATGCTTTCTTAGAACCGGGTCATATTTCTTAAGGCTCAATTTATCGGGAGTATTCATGGTGTTCTTCTTGGTATAATAAGCACGTACACCAGACTCTTCCGAAACGAGCCCAACTAACTTTCTCTTAGTATTATTCTTCTTTGCCATAATTACAACAATTATATCACAGAGAAGAAAAAATGGCAAGACATAATGTCTTACCATTTGAAGAAGTGGTTAATAGTTACATTACATGACAGTTAATCCACGCCGCTACCCTTACAGTGATGGCAGATGATACCATAAACATCTTTGCCACGACCGCCACAATAAGGGCATTTGCGCCAGCTATCAGATCGACGATAGCCCTGTTCGTGCTCTGTTTGAATATGAGCCTGTAACAGGCGATTAAGATCAGAACTGTCAGCGACAATCACTTTACCACAATACGGACAAGTCTCGTGCACTCATCCTCACCCCCTTCCAATAATGTTCTATATACTATAGTAGCAAATATGCAAGTATTATACTACTTTTCACTATCTATAGCAAGCAGAAGCGCAATGAAATTCTTGATATCTTTTATCCCCAAACTCTCATCAGGTGAAACGAACAATCTTTCATCTTCCAAGAACTTAAGACTTGACACTACTTCATAGACCACCTTAATTAAGGCACGAATTTCGGCTTCATCGGTCTCATTATACTCATAAACTTTATCATAGACCTCTCCGTCCTTATCTGGTACCACAAATAAGATATGTGCCTTCTCGACTTTGTACTTTGCATAAGTAGGAGAATTGTTAAGAAGTATTTTATAGAACTCCAACTGCAACATATATTTATATAAGGTCGC
Source organism: Candidatus Saccharimonadota bacterium (assembly GCA_017433245.1). Taxonomy (GTDB): domain Bacteria; phylum Patescibacteriota; class Saccharimonadia; order Saccharimonadales; family Saccharimonadaceae; genus Nanosyncoccus. The sequence goes on from JAFRHO010000014.1 coordinate 13,093, forward strand.
ATGTGACTGCCATTTCTCTTTATGGTATCCACCAGTTTTAAAATCATATACTTCAATCGTTTTATTTTGCTCATCAATCGTGATATGATCGATTTTACCAGTTACCGGTACACCATCAATTGAAATATTCTCCACGCCAAGATTGACCTCGGCCTTACCATTATTTAGAATGCTGCCAAAACTATTTAAGGCAATTTCAATATCCGCTGGACCTCTCTCGCGTAATTTTTGAATAGTCTCAACCGGCAATTCTTTTTTATTCAGTTCATCCAAGAAGTATTGAGTTGCTTTCTCGAGATTGAACCCCGAATTAGTTACCTGTTCGAACGTTTTGTGCACAAGATCACCAAAGGCCAAAGCCTCAGTTTCGGGCTCACGCGGAGCTTGTAATAGATAAGACTTAAAGAATGACTCCGGACCAGCATAAACAATGTCAATAAAAGTCGTCAGAGCCGAAGCTGACATCTTCCACCGTTTGATACGTTCTCGATAGATTGCCTTCATGTCTGGAGTAGCATGCCGATAAGGCGTCAGCCAGTTTTTCACATTTTTCTCGACAAGTACATCCGCGCTTCCATGATAATGCGTTGTGACTTCACCAGCTGGAATTAGAGGCGAGAATACTTTATCTTTTTCCGCAAATTCGCTCAAGTATTCCAACCTTTCCGGACTTTTACCATTGAAATCATGCAGAGAATTAGTGATATATAAACAATCCTTAGCCCTAGTTAATGCTACATACAGAATGCGGAGTTTTTCACCATCCGTAGTCCCAGTGTGTCGTATTTGCATCAAGTTCTTTGGTAAACTGAGTAGATTATTGTTCCCTTTCCCTTTACCCCAAGCCATGTGATCGGCAGCAATGATAAATACATGGGCAAATTCCAATCCTTTAGCCTTGTGCGCCGACAGAATCGACACCGCTTCATCTGCTTCACGATAAGGAGATGACAGATTAATCGGCATGTCTGCCTCTTCATAATCATCTAACATTTGGATTAAGTCAGAAAGTTTCAGACTTCGATCACCGAAATGCTTCTTCAACTTACCTCTTAGTGAAGCCAATTTTTCATATAATGAAAACACCGAATAGTCATCATTATTACTGTAATATTCTATAAACGGCGAACGCACTCCACCAAAGTCTGCTACACCAATCAGATAATCTAAGAAAATTTCAAGCGGTTCATTAAACGATCTAGCCACCAAACCCGCAATAAGGTTCGCCACTTCGACTACTTTCGGGTCATCTGACTCCGACATCACATCAAATACTGCACGTTTTTCCATACGCGCTTTACTTGTTAGTTTAATCGTAGTAAGCGGAGGCATATTGAAAAACGGATACGACAGTATTTCCATTATTGAAATAGTAGAACGCTTCTCATTAGCAATTTCATCTATGAACCTAGCCAAAGTTAAAACCTCATGGATTTTCTCATCTTCTAACAAATTATCTTTCTTTTCATAGGCTATCTTAATTTCAGGGTATGCATCAAGATAGGGTAAAAGCGGCATAAAATACTTGGTTTTATAAGAAATCACGGCTATTTCGTTCTGTGACACGCCAGAACGAATCAGTTTCGCAATCTGCTCTGCGATAAAACCATACTCCATATCTGAAGATAGGAATTCATGTCGATAGATTTGTGTTTTCTTCGGTGAATCTTTGTGGGCAGTTAATTCCTTGTCGGCAAATCTATCTGGCGCTTGGTCTATAATCTTATGCGAAAAATCTAAAATTTCTTGTGTACTACGATAATTTTCGGTCAAAGCAATAACTTCGGCAGTATAATGCTTCTGAAAATCAGTTAAATTAGTTGAAAGCGCACCTTGGAATTCATAAATCGCCTGATCGTCATCCCCAACAGCCATCACCAATGGTTTCTCGTAATCAGTCAACTCTTTAATAATCGCAAATTGTGAAGGGTTCGTGTCCTGAAACTCATCTAACATGACTACTTGGTAACGTTCAGACAGAGTAGCCCTAAATCCTGTATCATTCTGCAATACTTTCAAGGCTTCTTGGATCATATCATCAAAATCATACAGTCCATTATCACGTAGATGTTTATCATACTCTATCATAACGGAAGAGATAGATAGCAGTTTTTTATTAGCGATTCGATCTCGTAGTCGATAATTACCTTTATTATCTTTTTCAAAATAGGTATCTTTCCAGGCACTTAACGGTTTAATCTTTTGCTCCTCAAGAGCAGCTGCAATAGCCTCTTTTAAATCTCTTGCCATCCCGCCAATAGAGCGCTCAACATTTTTAACTATCACTTGAGAGTCAGTATAATCTTTTAAAATCTCATAAATCGGTGCATAGGCGTTCTCGTACGATTCTTTAAACACTCTCGGTACGATATTTTGGAGTAACGGCGAAATCGCCCTTGAAAGAGTCTCAGAATCTGCCATATTCTGCTCTGCAATTAGTTTTAAGTCATCTACGCTGAGTCCTGCAGACTTTGCGCTCGAAATTACAGAGATAATATCTTTTACTGAATCGCCCCTCAAAATATCACGTCCATGTAGTTCATCCTGAATGCTTTTAACGATTTTAAACTGTGTTACCTCATCAATCGCCGAATCTAACATTCTATCATAATCATCCGCATAGTTCTTGTACTGTGCCAAAATTTCCGCACCAAAGGCATGATAAGTACCAATGTTTACTTTAGCGGCATCTTTACCAATAATAGTCTTGAGACGCTCTCGCATATTACTTGCGCCAGAATCAGTAAATGTCATACAAAGTATATTTTCGGGATTCGTATCAGTATTCTGCAGTATATAAGCAACTTTCTGTGATAACAGTTGTGTCTTACCTGTGCCCGGACCGGCTAATACTAGTAGTGGCCCATCTAGATATTCAACGGCTCTTTTCTGAGCGTCATTTAACTGCATCGATTACCTCCCTTAATAATTTCGCTTTGGCAGGAACCATGATTTCATGCCGTACAATTCGACGAATCGCCGAAAGCCCTTCTACTGTATTAGTCGGTTCATAGTTCGGATTTTTCTTCAAAATAGTACCGAATTCATAATTACGCGATGGTAAACCACAAGTCAGTTTTAAGTCGCCTTTTCCGCACACTAACTCGACCGTTTCTGGCTCAGACCCATTGACTTCCAGGATGGTCGCCATCTCCTCACTAGCTTTGCGCACAAATTCTCTCCACTCACCAGTTTCACGTTTCAGATTTTTCAACCCCGCCAGGATTGCGTATACGTTTTTCAAGGCACCACACATCAATACTCCACGCCTATCGTCCGTAAAGTCAAATTGAATATAATTGGTATTAAACAAATCAACCACTCTAGAATCAGTTGCAGTTAGAAAAGTCTTCTTTCGAGCTTTAATATCATCTGCAAAACCTGGACCTGAAAGTACCATCCAATCTTTAAAATCATGAAAAGCCACATCAACTAGTATTCCCTTAGTTGCCACAATTAAAGGTATATTTTTTGGTAAATAAGGCAATAGATATGGCACCGCCACCGATGGCACACAGAGTATTATATACTTAGCATGTGCTAACACATCAGATAAGCGCTCGCGTTCGACTTTTGAATCATAATAATCGATATCATACCCCTTGTCTGCCAAGATACCGCCTAACGCTGTACCGAAAGCACCTGCACCCAAAATCGCAATTTTCATTTCTCACTCCTGTAATTCTTAATTGCTTCCCTAAGAGCGTCATGGCCCAGTATTGAACAATGAAATTTATGTTTAGGTAGTTTACCAAGATAGTCGTCGATATCTTCCGCCGTAATTTTAAGGGCATCGTCTAAAGTCTTACCTTTGGCGATCTCAGATAAAGCCGAAGTCGAAGCAATTGCCGAAGCGCAACCATAAGTCTTCCATCGAATATCTTTTATTCTATTATTCTGCACCTTAATATACATCTTCATCTGATCACCACAAATCGGGTTCCCAACTATACCAACTGCATCATAATCAAACTTAGACTCATCTCCCATTAAGAAATTTCGCGGGTTCAAAAAATGGTCTTTTACGATGTCGCTATATACCCAATCTTGTCCCTCTGTCATGTTTCTATTTTACTCAACTTTCGAACACAGGTCAATAATAATTAGATTTCGCCAATCAGTTTAACTGATTCGGCTTCCGGCAACTCTTCTACGGCTTTCAATTTCTTCTCAATTTGTCTAGAGGTAGTCTTAGCGGAATCTATTTTATTAGCAGATTCCTGCAATTTCTTCTGTACACCTTCCAACAAATCCGAAAACTTGCCAAACTGCGTCTTCACGGCACCAAGCGTTTGCCAAACTTCAGCTGAACGCTTCTCAATAGCAACCGTCTTAAAGCCCATCAAGAGACCGTTCAAAGCCACCGGTAGAGTTGAAGGACTAGTAATCGATACCCGGTACTTTTGCCGTACTTCATCTGAAAGGCCTGGAATCCTCAGAATCTCTGCATATAACGATTCGGTCGGCACAAACATCATCCCAAAATCAGTCGTCATCGGTGGATCCAAATATTTCATCGAAATCTTCTTCGCCTGCTCTTTGACATCCGTCGCTAAAGCCTTCGAATACTTCTCAATCTCAGCTTTCTCGCCATTATCATATGCTGCAATTAGTCTCGAATAGTTCTCTACTGGGAATTTCGAGTCAATCGGCAAATAGACCAAACTCTCTGTATCTTTACCAGGCATTTTAATGGCAAACTCCACCCTATCAGAACTGCCTTTTTTAGTAATTACATTTTCCTCATACTGTGATTTATTCAGAATATCCTCAATAATAGCTCCTAATTGTACTTCACCATAGATACCACGCGTTTTCACACCTTCCATTACCTTTTTCAAATCACCTACACCAGTCGCTAGATTCTTCATCTCACCCAGACCTTGGTATACTTGAGTTAGTTGATTAGAAATTGACTTGAAACTTTCATTAAATCGTTTCTCCACCGATGCCTTGAGCTTTTCATCGACTGTCTCACGCATCTCTTCAAGACTTTTTTCATTACTTGCGCGCATTTGTTCAAGTTTTTTTTCGTTACCAGATCTGAGTAATTCCAAACTCTTAGTATTACTATTTTGCATCCGTTCTAGATTCTCGCTGATTTCTTTGCGGTTCTCACGGAAATTACGGTCAATCGCCGGATTAATCTTGCCGACCTCACCCTCGACCCTAATCAAGCGTTCATTCATCATTTTGAAATCAGCTAATTCAGAAGAATTAGAGTTCTTACGTAATAGCAAAATGATAGCCACAATTAACAATACAATTATTATTACCCCCAAAACAATCATCACAATATCCATAAATATATTATATCACTAATCGTTGTCTTTATTACTACTAGCATAAGCGTATGTTAACCCACCAGCACCTGCCACGGCAGCGGCAGCAATCGCAAGTCCTGCAGCGTCAATTCCAGAATCAGAAGTTTCTTCATACACACCAAGAGGCTCAGTATAGTTAGAATCACTATTATCGGTAATTGGAAGATTACTATTAGCCGAGCTCGCAGATATCGTCTCACTAGCACCAGATTCAGCTACTTGTGATGACACATTTGGACTGCTCGTGTATGGAACATTCATCAAAGATTGAGTTTGTTGAGAACTATTGCTATTACCCTGACCACCTGGTGCTGGCGAAGGCGATTGCGATTGAATCGGAGTCGTCATTGCCGCTCGGAAATCATCGATTAAGTCAGAGTCGGCATTTGGATTATGCATATACCAGTCGATGATATCTTGAGTAGTCTGCACATACTCCATCATGAAGACGAACTTTAAATTATTGGTACTTGTCTTTTGCTTGTAGTACCTAGTTCTATCGAACAAACCAGAGAGGTGCGTCAGTTCATACTCTTGATATCTTTCCTCATCCGGCACACCAAGGAGACCCTCGAGCAAGTACGCTACAGTGCCAGTACGGTCAGCACCTACACGGCAATGGAAGTAAATGTTCTGAGGATTATTTTCATTTACAATGTCCTCCATAATATTTGTTACCGCCGTCCAAGCTCTCATGTAATTCGAGGTAGCATTATTCTCATCTCCAGAATTATAGTCAAAGTTGTAATGAATTACCTGGTCATTCTGATAGCTAGAAAGTTTCGTATTGCCAGAATACTCAGCTGGATCACCCACATCATACTCCTTCGTAATGCCGAGATTAGTTAGGTTAGTTGCTGGAGCCGTCCACAGTTTCTCACCACGGAACAATCTACCGTAATCTACATAGGCATCCACCGTTCCATCATCATCCGTATCAGCTGGTAAACCACCAAGGTCACGCACATTTCTAATCTGACCTGCATCCACCCAACGTGTACCATGGTCTGAACCATTAGAGGTGACCGTAACATAACCATACACTGTATTGTCGCCATCTTTCACCCACTTGTAAGTATTGCCCGGAATCAGGTTGCGGATAATACCGTCATCAGCTTCAGCATAAGTCACCTGTGCACCCAGAGTCTGATTATTGTACAGATACACATTAAGCGCGGAACCAATCAGAGTATCATATTCATCTGGTTTCGAGCAGTCTACCGAGCCGTTAGTCCAGGCCGTCGGGTTTGGCGTAGTTGTAGCCGCATCACCATAGCTTGGCTTTAGACAATTATTAGTCTCGAAATTATTTTTTAGTGTCGACCAGAATTGTACTTCAGAAAGTTCGCTCGTATCACCCCAGGTAGAATCATTGATCGTGGTAGTATTCTTATTAAAGGTCGTGATATTTACAGGGCTCCCAACCCAGTTATTAATAATAGTCTTGTATCCCCTCGTCGCATCGTTTGACACATCAAACACCACAGGCGTATCAGAAGAATTATACACCCAGTGCGCCACTAAAGTCACATTGCTAGTCGGGACATATTGAGTACCATCGGTCACCAAAGTGTTGCCATCGTACCAGCCACCGAAGGTATAATTCGCACTCGGCGCAGTTGGCGTCGGTAAAGCTCCTACCGGATCACCGGCCGTAATAGTATAACTACTTTGGGCGCCACTAGGCAAAGTGCCATCATTTGGATCAAGATTGACCAAATATTCACTATCCACGCCTAACTTCACGTACATATCAGTTAACTTGCCTATCAATGGTCGCATCGGGGAAGTGCCATTAGCTGCTTCCGCGCCACCGAACCAAATTTTAGTATTAAACTCGAAGTGGGTCTTATTAGTCACATCCTCATATAATGTCCAAGCTCCACCATTGATCGAATAATAAATCCGATAGTAGTCATTGCCCTGCTCGGTCACTTTACGTTTTTGTATTTTTATGGTCTTCGTGGTCGCATAAGGAATGTCACTCTTTGCCAACGACTGAGCATCGCCCTTCCACCTGGATGTAATCTCAATAAAATTAGTACCACTATAACGACGAACCACGAAGCCAGGATAGTTATTAGTGCTATCTTCTTTCTTGGTGCTGACAAAAGTTGCCTGATTGCCACCGCCAGAAAGTTGGCTAGCTGGATCATACTCAGTTATTGTAAAGCCAACTTCGAAATCTTTGTTATAATTTGCAGCCGTGAATAACTGAAGGTTAGTATCAATATAATACAAACTATTACTTGTATTTCCACAATAAGTACCAGTTACCGCAGTTCCGGTAAATGTACATTCATTAATTTCCGACCACACAATTGGGAAACTCGAAGTATCTTCTTCCCACTTAGCATAATAAGTTGTATCAGAATATACTACTGTCTCAGGGTAGACCTCATCATAGAAAGTACCATCATCAGCATACCAGCCGAAGAATTTATAATTTGTCTTGGAGGCTGTCGGTAGAGCACCAACTCCATCACCATCGTCTACAGACCTAGTAACAGAAGCCCCGTTATCCAAAATTCCGCCATTAGTATTAAATGTCACAGTGAATTGTTGGACAGATGACAATACATCAACCTCAAGCGTTTTTGTCAAGCCAGAATTCGTACCAGTCATAATGATATTTACAGTACCGACGCTCACACCAGTCACTACACCAGTCGATGAATCCACTGTAGCAATTGTGCTATCCTGAGAACTAAAGGTATATGGCTCAAGCGCAGCTGAATTGCTCACTTGAATCGTGATGTTACCACCCACTGGTACCGTCAAATCGTTGTTGGCAATTATTGCATTAGTCACATCTAGTAACGTAGGTGTAAATTTTTCAATCAATTTATACGGCACCACAATGGCTGGGCGCGCAGCGCTAGTCGCAGTACTACTAGCCCCAACCACCTTATGGCTATTCGAATGGAACCGGAGATAATCACCTTCATTCAAAACCCAATATGCAGACCTACCACCACCATCATACCCAGTATTCTCCATCAAATAATCACAAGCGTCCATCGGATTAGTGCCAGAGTCAACAGCGACACCACAACCAGCGGTCATTTCAGAGACCTTCATCAATCTAGCAGCTTTATTATTATCTTGCGCAACTAATCCAGGATTATCCCATGCACCGCTAGCATTGCTTGGAAGCGCATTAAGAGCATTTGCATATAACATATTTTCACTGCTATCGCCTATGCCCCAGGCAGTGCTCATATAATTATTCCAAGCAGATAATACCGCATTACCATTCCCATCTTGAGTTAGGTAATAGAATCTTTCTGTATCGTCATCAAAATTACCATCATAATCTACATCGCAATTATACGCATCACCACCATGAGGAGTAGAACTATTAGCAATCTGACCATAAGTATTGTTTGATGCGGTATGAAGATTTGCGGAAGAAGTCTCTAATTTGCAGACAATCTTCTTGTACTGTGCGTGATAAGTTTCGCCATCGGCACTTGGCGTAGTTGTACCATCTACAGCGGTACCACCTGTCGCCGCAGTAAACCAACCCATGAATACTTCATCGGTACCACTTGGAGTCGGATCTGCCGGGATATTGCTGCTGCCAATTTGCTGACCAGCAGTCACAGTCGCACTTGAGTTAGGTTCACCATTATGTGGATTGAAATAAACTGTATATTGAACTACTGGCGCCGTCACCGTTACAGTTGCAATCTGATTTGTAGTGCTAGAAGTAGCACCCGTAATCGAGATATTTGTCGTACCAGCCGCCACTGGCGTAATTACGCCAGTAGAAGAGTCAATCGTTGCTACATTCGGATCACTAGATGAGAATGTGAAGCCTTCGAGATCAGCTGCATTGGTGACCGAAACAGTCGCAGTTCCACCAGTAGCTACTGTAATACTATTTTCGGCTACCGTTGCCAATGCCACGGTACCCTTCCACTGTGCATGATATGTGATGTCAGCGCTTGGTTCGGTGCTACTAGAAATCTGCGAGCCACCAGTCGCTGCTGTGAACCAGCCTTGGAATAGATGATTCGCGTAAGATGGATTTGTAGCAGGATAAACATCACTTAGGTCATCTCCTGCATCAATTGTTTCAGTCCAAGAACTAGTTTCATTATGTGGATCAAAGGTAATATCGTAGGTTTCAGTCTCGACATATGGCTGGACATATTCAACCGGAACATCAATCGTAGCACGCGCAGCATTTGCAGATGTGCTGCCATGAGTCAGAGTAAGGCTATTCGTTTGAATTCTATTCTTAAAGCTAGGTTGTTCCTCAAGCCAAATACCGTCTGTCGCATTATTTGTCGCAAAATTTGATTGTTCGAACAAATAAGTACTCACTGGGTCACTAGGAGTTATATGATTGGTGCCGCCACTCCAGAGACCACCAGTAATTTCAGGATAAGTCATAAATCGTGCAGCCTTGCCAGCGTAATCACCAGTAGTGTGCGTTATAAGATGCGGATTATCCCACACTGGCACCAACGGGTTCTGTTGATCTAATTCGTAATTTGGAAGCAGTGCAATCGCTGCATTGTAGGCTACGCTTGGATTCAACTCATCCGTAGCATTATTTGGCATATTTTTATAATGGATAAATTTAGCGTTGCCATTCTCGGTGCCGAAATAATAGAATCTTTCATTTTCAGAATCATATGTTCCATCATAATCAACATCGCAATCATAAGCAGCACCATGCGTCTCTTCTGCCTTACTCACCAAGTGACCATATTCTATTATTGTATTGCTTGCATCGCTAGCCCAACCGGCCTTACGGCAACCATTACCATTAGACTTACTACAGGTTTCAGTATGAAGTGAAGTTGCAATTCTACAGACATAAACCATTTCAGTCCAATTTGCATAATACTGAGTTGGCGTGTTTTCATCAAACACCGTAGACGTCGTAAGCTCTGTGCCAGTACCGTTAGTACCAGTCCACCATCCCGCAAACTCATGGTCTTCCTTGGTTGGCGCTGGAAGCGTTGAGAAGGATGAGCCATCACCCACATCCCAAGTATAAGATGCTGGAGTACCTCCTTGCGAATCAAAGGAAACGTGAATCACCTGACCAGTCACCGTTACATCAATAGTCTGAGTTTCTCCAGAAGTTGCACCAGTCATAGTAATAATTGCCGTACCAGGCCCAATAGCAGTAATTTCTCCAGTAGTTTGATTCACTGTTGCAACGTTATCATTGCTTGAACTAAACGTATATGGTTCAAGTTCAGAAGCGTTGTTCACGACAATTGTTTCTGTGTCATCTGGCTCTAGAGTAATCACAGGATTATCAATATCAGCAATCGCAACCGACCCCAGCCAATGCGCATAATAATCGGCAGAAGCGTCAGGTATTGTCGAAGAGGTCACTTCAGTCCCACCACTCTGATCAGTAAACCAACCTTGGAAATAGTGGTCGGCGTAAACAGGCGCAGTAGGTATAGTCGTAACAGCATTACCATCCTTTATCAAGTAAGTAGCTACAGTCGTAGTAGTGCCATCATTTGCTTTAAAACTAATCGTATGAACATCCTCATCCGAATACTCGCCCAATCTAATATACATATTTGACATAGTCGCCTCAGGAATACGTTTGGCGTTAGTGCAAGGGCCTTGGCTACCATCACAATCATCCCGAGGATATGCACCAAACCAGGTCGTAAGATCAAACTGTTGGTTAAATCCAGTGATATCTTGTAGAAATACTAGCGGTCCACCATCATAGCTATAATAAATCTTATTGTCCAATCTAAACATCGAGACGTCATGAACTTGCGCATAGGGTATCTCTTTCTTTTCTTGTTCATCACCGAACTTTGAATTAAAGTCGATGTTACTTGTAGCTCGTCTTACCGTCACACCAGGTGCCTTCCCATCGGCCGCGTGCGAGCCAAGTTTATCATTTACGAAAGTCTGCTGTCCATTATCTTCACTGCCGAAATAATTAACCTGCTCACTAGGAAGATAATGATCGAGCGTGAAATGAATCTCAAAATCCTTCAAGTAATTTGCTTGGCTATACAAAGCTACCCCAGTATCAATAAACCTAACATTATGATAATCACTACATGCAGAACCAGTAATATTGCCATTTGTCGCACCATGAAATTCACAGGCACCCATTTGATTCCACACCACCGGGAAAAGAGTATCCACCCATACAGCATACAAAGTTATGTTAGGCCCAGCAGTCTGATCCACTGGCAATTCATCACCAGCTTTATATAGAGTACCAGAGCACGTATCATCACCAGATGCAACATCAGTGCCCGTAGCCACATCGCACCATCCAGCAAACTTCTTGTCATTTCGCACTGGCGTTACATCAGAAAGAGTTACATAACTATCTTCTGCAGGAGTACCACCGTCAATTGTAGTAGGTTGCGGATTAGGCGTCGGCATGTTCGTCACAGTATCTGTCGTATTATCGTCATATGTCACGTTAAAGACGATAGAATTCGCGACAGCTGTCAAAACATAAGTATTCGTATAAGTTCCCGCCGGCAACGACATATCGACTCTCGTACCAAACGAAAGAGTATAGGTATTAGCTATACTATTGGCAGCAGATGTTTTATCGATCACTAAACCTTGGTCAGATGGCGCCGGTAGAAAATCCGTATTATTCACTACAGTATCAATACCTCCAGAACTCGAAATATACTGATTCGGTTTAATCCCCCATTTATTATTATAAGCGGAGCTCGTTGAAAAAGTCTGGTTCGAAATCGCCGATGAAATCGAGGTAATTTCATCGCCATTCTCATTAAGCAAGCTGGCGCCATCGCCCATGCTTAAGGATAATTTATAGCCAGTATAATTATCAGTCGTAACTGATAAAGTTGCATTGCCCGACTCGCCAAAAGTACCTCCCGCCGCAGGCATCAAATTGACCGAGAGCGAGCCAGATTGTATCGACATCGAAATCGTGCTCTGCGTCGCCACAGCGAACACGCTATTAGAGGAAAAGCCCAAAATGCAAAAGAAAGTCAAAAATAACACGCAGATAGCAGACAAAACTTTCTTACCTACTTTCATGGTAGCCTCGCAGTCCATTAACACCTAAATACACTCTATTATTACTCCACAATATTTATATATAACCATTATAAATCATATAATTTCATTATGCAAGTGCTTTTATCCACAATTCAGACAAAAAATATAACATTTTTACACATAAAATATATAGTATATTCATCACGTTTATGATAAAATAGAATGTATGAGAGTGTGGAGGAAAAATGTTATTTTGAATGGACTTTTTCTGTTCGGTATCATTTTTGGGTTGAGCCTCATTGGGCAGTCAGCTTTTGCTGAATCGGACCCCTCTATTTCGATTTCCGTCGATACCGTCAATATGACTTTACAGCCTGGTGAATTTGGGACCGCCAATCAAACCATCACGGCATCCACCACTAGCTCCTCAGGCTACACGATTAAACTAGCAAACAACAACAATTCAACCGATCTTATTAATACGACAGACAACACAAAGGTAATACCGACTTTCACAATGCCAAGTGGGTCAACAAGTATTCCAGTTAGTCAACTCGGTAATGGTTATGGATTTAGTACAGACAATGGCGCAAATTATTCAGCCATCCCAGATCCGAACACTGCTGTAAAACTGTTCAAAACTTCGTCCAGTGGCGCCAACCAACACACACTCACTTTTGGCGTCAAAGTACCAACCAATATCACAGCCGGTACTTATACCAATTCGTTTGATATTATCATTGTGGCGAACTTCGAACCCTGCCTCGCCGAAAAAATTTGCTACTATGGTAATAACGACGACGGTACCGGAACAATGTCTGACCAACCCGCCAGTTCGAATACCGACACTACCCTCATGGCATCTAACTATTCTCGCGCTGGCTATGGCTTTGCTGGTTGGAATACTAGCGCCGACGGGACCGGCACTAATTATGGACCTGCTCAAACTATCACAACCGGAGATTTATCGCAAGAAGGGCTGTCACTTTATGCTAATTGGGTACAATCAGCCGGTAACTTACAAGATTGGCAAGGCTGCGACAGTATGAGTATTGGTGATATCACAGCACTTACGGATACTCGCGATGGTAGTACCTATGCCATTACTAAATATGCTGACAACAAATGTTGGATGATGGAAAATCTACGCCTAGATCTATCGGACCAAGACCTCCAGATCACCAGCAGTAATACCAATAAACCAACAGCGTCATTTATAACCGCAATCAATAATCACCCAGCATCTAGCAATTCCTTCTGCGAAAACACCAACTCAGCCTGCATCGACCAAGTAAAATTTAATACCAACAATATCAATCGAGGGTTGACGGCCGCACATGACACCGCCGACACTACAAGCTCGTGGTATTCCTATGGAGTATACTATAACTGGTTTGCCGCCACAGCAGGCAATGGCACATATGCACTTACAAATGCAGGCATAATCGTCGAAGGTGACCTCTGCCCAGCCGGCTGGCACTTACCTACCGGATATGGCATCGACGGTGAATTAGCCGTCCTTGATAAGGCCTACAATGGTTCAGGCAACAACCAAGAATCAGGAAATACCGGGCTTAACGGTTCAAAGCGTTGGCGCAACTTCCCATTAAACTATATCTATAGTGGCGAATGGCGCGCTAATAGTAGTCTTAACCGAGGTGTTTCGGGTGGATATTTTTCTGCCAGCAATTACACCGCAATACGTTCCTACAATCTCTGGCTTCGTCCAACTGCAATCAATATGAATTCAAATTCCAACCCAAAATACCGTGGTCAAGCCATCCGCTGCATTGCCACTAATAATAGTTCAATCATCGGCAACATCCACTATGACTCCAATGGTGGTACTGGCACTATGACAGATCGAACAGGCATAGATTTTACCACCGCCACAGCTGACAGTAATACATTTACAAAACAAAACGCTACCTTCCTTTATTGGAATACTAAAGCTGATGGTACCGGCACTATCGTCCTAGAAGGCGGGTCAGTAAGTAACGCCGCAAGTACCATGGGTCTAGTAAGTGGCGACACGTTAACCCTATACGCCATTTGGCAACCCATCTTCTCAGTTACCTATAATGGCAACGGAGCCGACGCGGGCACCATGCCAACTTCCCAAATATCTATCAATGCATCTCTAACTCTCTTAGCAAGTAACTATTCCCGTGCCGGCTATGGTTTTGTTGGTTGGAGCCATGATGATGATGCTGCCACCAAGCTAATTAACGGCCAAACCATCGAAATCTTTGGACCAAACCAAGTTGTTTCAACCGGCAGTAGCTTCACGAGTCATGCAAATAGTAACAACCTCATTACTCTATACGCCGTTTGGCTCCCAGCCGACATCAATGACACACTTCAAACCTTCGATAACGTCAAATGTAACGCCATGTCCACTGGAGACATTCTAGCCCTCACCGACAATCGCGATAACAACACATACGCAGTCGCCAAACTCGCAGACGGTAATTGCTGGATGATCGAGAACCTCCGCCTCGATCCATCAACCACAACCTTCTCGAGTAGTAACACCAATAACCCAACCACCGCCTTCATTTCCGCCGCCCCATCATCTAGCACATCCAATACCATGTGCGGTGGCAATACTGGTAATAATAGCACCTGTATCGACCAAGTCGCCTTTAACAGCAATAATCTCAACCGCAGTCTTTCTGCCTCGGCAACAGCAAGTTCGCCTGCCCAATGGTACAGTTATGGCATGATGTACAACTGGTACACTGCTTCAGCCGGCAATGGCACCTACGCCATGTCGAGCGGCCATGTGGCAGGTGATATCTGCCCTGCAGGCTGGCGTTTACCAACCGCTGGTACGGGAGGCGAGTTAGCCGTGCTTAATAGCAGCGTCAACGGTGGAGCTACTAACAACGACAGCGGCCTAGTATCCTTCCCAAATAACTTCATCTATTCTGGCGACTTTAACCAAACTCAATCCGGCGGTCGCGGTAACTACGGACGTCTCTGGAGTGCAACCGCATCGAACAATAGCAACGCCTTCCGCCTCGGCTATCGCAATAACGAAGTCACGCCAGTCAAAGCCTACAACAAATGGGATGCCTTCGCACTAAGATGCATTGTAAAGCCATAAAATATGTGCTATAATAATAAAGCGCCGTGATAGCTCAGTTGGTAGAGCAGCCGCCTTGTAAGCGGCAGGTCGCCAGTTCAAGCCTGGCTCACGGCTCCATCAAAAAATAGCCCCGCAGGGCTACTTTTTATAGGTAAATCTAGTAATTCTCGGCCTTGATCTCGAAATATGACTGCGGATGCGCACAAACTGGACAAACTTCAGGCGCTTCCTTTCCAATCACAATATGACCACAATTACGGCAAACCCAAATCATGTCACCATCGCGCGAGAAGACCTTCTTCTCCTTTATGTTGGATAGTAATTTGCGATACCTCTCTTCGTGAGATTTTTCAATCTTTGCTACACCTTCAAACTTCTCTGCTAATTCATCAAAACCTTCCTCACGGGCAGTCTCTGCAAACCCTTTATACATATCCGTCCACTCGTAATTCTCACCGTCAGCCGCCGCCTCAAGATTAATCTCAGTATCTTCTACAGCCCCACCATGCAACTCTTTGAACCACATCTTTGCATGCTCTTTTTCGTTCAGCGCCGTTTCTGCAAAGATCGCCGCAATCTGTTCATAGCCATCCTTCTTGGCTTTCGAAGCAAAATAATCATATTTATTCCGCGCCTGGCTTTCGCCCGCAAAAGCCGCCTGCAGATTTTCTAAAGTCTTAGTTCCATCATATTTAGTTTTCATATTATCTCCTTTCTTTTAAATAGCCGTATACCCGCCATCTACTGGCATAATAAGGCCCGTAACGTATGATGCTTCTTCCGATGCCAAAAACACCGCCGCCGCATCTAGCTCGCCCGGCTTGCCATAACGCCCCATCGGCACGTGGATCTTCGCAAACTCCTGAAACCTCGGTGTATCCAGCACTTCTTTTGTTAACTCTGTCTCGAAATATCCCGGACAAATCGCGTTGCAAGTGATCCCGTCTAATGCCAATTCCGCCGCCACTGCGCGCGTGAAGTTCACCACCGCACCCTTAGAGGCGTGATACGCAACCGTATGAATCTCAGTGTTCCCTACCAGGCCATACATAGAGGCGATATTGATAATTCTTCCATAATGGTTTTTCTTCATAATATTAGCAAACGCCCTAGTCATCTTGAAAACGCTCGTCTCATCCGTGGCGATAGTAAAATCCCACTCCTCATCAGTCATTTCAAGTACACCCTTATCTTTCGACGAACCGGCACAGTTTAGCAAAATATCGACCCGGCCAAATTCCTTCTCAACCTTCTTGGCAACATCGTTAATATTCTTAGAATCCGTTACGTCACATTTATAAGCCACCACTTTCGCCGCACCGGCCTTTTCAAGTTTTGGCTTAAACTCCTCGAGTCGCTCTACCCTGCGTGCTAAAATCGCCAGTGAAGCCCCTTGCCCTGCAAAAGCCAAAGCCATTTGCTGTCCTAGCCCAGACGAGGCGCCCGATACGACTGCAACCCTGTTCTTTAAATCAAACATTGAATCTCCTTTCTTCTCTATTTATTATATCAAAATATGTTAAAATATATATAAATATGTCCGATAAAACTAAGCAAAAGAAAACCCGCGAACGAATTATCATTGAATCTGGCTATCTTTTTATTGCTACCAATTTTTTACTTGGCATTTTTAACATCATCATCGGTATTTTTTCTGGCTCTATTGCTATTACTTCTGACGCAGTTCACAGTTTCATCGACTCAGTTTCGGGGGTTCTAATCATTATCAGCGAGAAACTATCATCACATAAAAAGCTCGATAAGCATCGCGCCAAAATCGAACGCATTACCACAATCATAATTGCTTCAATTATTATTATCACCGGTATTCACATCATCTTTGAATCCTTCGAGAAAATCTTCACTCTCGAATCACCTGATTACTCTCTACCAGTAATTATCGTCTTAATTGCATCTATTGTTGCAAAGTATCTACTAGCCGCTCATCTCAAAAATGCTGGTCACGAGCACAAATCAACGGTACTCGTAGCCTCCGGCGCCGAAACTATGAACGATACTTGGATTTCTGTCGCCGTACTATTGTCAGCTTTTCTCTATCTCATCACCCATATCGATATCGAATCCTATGTCAGTATAGTAATTGCTATACTAATTATCAAAGTCGGTCTTGAATTTATTTTCCCTCACCTAACAAATCATCACCACCACCATTTAGAATCAAATCCAGATCATGATCATTGTAAAGATCATCGAAATTAGATGGGCGTTTCTTTGGTTTATTGTCGACAATTTCTGGTTTTTTAGGTACATCAGGAGTAGCAGGTTTTGGCTCTTCAACTGGTTTTGCTGGTTTCGGAGCAATTGGAGTAGGTTTGCTAACATTTGTCGCAAATTGAATGGGTCTCATCGGGCGTTCTACGCGTTTCTTGAAGATTAAATCCACTTCCATCGGTTTTCCATTAGGAGCAAACAGAATCGGAATGTACCCAAGATAATCAAAACCTTTCTTCGTAACATAATCATTAATAATCTCACGATGTTCCCTAATGTCGGAATCAATCAGTTTATTGTTGGCATACTTCAATCTTACGAATTCCATTAAACCTCCTTTTCTTACATTATATCATACCAGACAAAAACATAGTTTTCTAGAAAACCAGTTTTTGGCAAGCAGAGAAAGGATAATTCCACCCTAGGGGCTGTAGCACTTGGAAAGGAACCGTAACTTCGCACCTTTGCGACATCTAGGTACGCCGATGATCAACTGCCTAGCTACCAGTCACGCAACGCAATGGCCTGCCATTATGTTTATTACTGCTACTGGTACCTGGACTCGCATCGAGCGAAGTGAGATCCGAGTCCTCGCTTTTTGAGTTTTTTTCAAAGAACAAAAATGGTGCTGGAAGTAGGACTCGAACCTACGAAGCCCGAAGGCGAGAGATTTACAGTCTCTTGTCATTGCCACTAGACGATTCCAGCAACTACTTATATTATACCTTATATATATCATAAGTCAACAGTTCGAAATAAAGAACCAAATTGTTTAACTTAATCCTTTACAAGAGATAGTACTTATGTTATAATATATCTATGAATCCACGGATACGTAATACACTCTTTACCGAAAAGAAAAAATGCATTATCAATGCCGATTTAGATGGCATGCTTAGCGGTATTATCTTACATAACGTCTTAGGCTGGGAGATTATAGGATTTAGTATGTGTAACGGTAAGCCAAACGACGAACTCTGGTTACCTCAAGGGATGACCTTAGAACGAGCAATCGCAGAATGCATTTTTATTGATTTACCGGTGATGCTCAAGCAGGCAACCGTTATAGACCAACACTTTAACGCCTTAGATGAAGATTCCGTCAACACCTTCAGGGTAGATGAAAACAAAATCAACCCAAACATTTTAAGGGGAATGAATTATACTTCAACAGAAAAGGGCTACACCAGAAAATACCCCTTTGGTACAGTTCATTTAATCATAGCCGTTCTTGAAAAATATAACCACAACATCAATCTAAACCTTAATAAAGATTTAGGAGGCTTTACTAGTCTAGACGTACTTTTACGTGCCGATCGCGTTATTGGAAACACAGCCATATACACACCAAACTGTAGAGATTGGGCCGACTATTTGGCAACGGACAATCAAGGTACAATCACCAACTTAATTAAATCTATCATTCACTCAGATAGTCTCAGCGAATACAGCATACGAGAACATAACGTCGAAGAAAAATTAAAAATTCTTGGATGCGCCAGAAATGATGGGGACTGTTCCAATCTACTATCTATGGGAGAAACCACCAAAGTCAAAGAAATAATCGCATGGTTATCATCAATACTAGGTCTCACCGCGCCGAGTATACCAAACAATCTTCAGACAAGTAATGTTCTCACCGGTGAAAGATATCCACTATCGGTAGACAATTACTTATCAATTAAAAGAATTCTCGAAGACCCAAACATTTTCTCATATGCTATCGTCAACACTCGAGTATTGTCTGTCACGAGAATAAAAAACGTATTATAGTACCAGAACAAAAAAATGGAGCCGCGAACCGGGTTTGAACCGGTGACCTCATCCTTACCATGGATGCGCTCTACCGACTGAGCTATCGCGGCATTTTAATAGAACCATTATACCAAAACACCCTTGAATTGTAAACTCAAATCCTCTAGACCTTTTTTCTCCCTATTTGTAATCTTGACTGTCCAGTGGCCGCTTTACCAGCGGATTTCTTATTTTTCGTATGAGAATTCTTAATTGTGGTTCGAGAATGAGTCTTCGCAGAAGTACCAGCCACCCGCATCGCTTTAATTGCTCGACTAGTCGCACGTTTACGCCGCGCCTCAGCCTCTTTAGCAATTTGCGCCTCTATTCGTGCTG
Source organism: Candidatus Saccharimonadota bacterium (assembly GCA_017433245.1). Lineage (GTDB taxonomy): Bacteria > Patescibacteriota > Saccharimonadia > Saccharimonadales > Saccharimonadaceae > Nanosyncoccus. Next base: position 32,860 of record JAFRHO010000014.1, read on the forward strand.
CCGTCGCAGTTGCTGCTTCCGTATCGCCTGAACCTTCATAAATCTCTTGGATTTGTTTCAAAGTCGCAATCTTCGGATCCAACTCATAGGCACTTTCGAGCGCATCTACAGCTTTCTTCGGACGGCCCAATTTCTCCTCTGCTCGAGCCAATGCAATATAACGTGCTGGTACATCGCCTTCGAGCGCTATTGCTTGTTGGAATGCCATTTCGGCTTTCTCATACGCGCCCGTTTCAAAGTAAATTAAGCCCGCATTATGAATCGAAGCTGGGTTATTATCGAGCGATTGTGCAATCTCGAAACACTCTACTGCCTCATCGTATTTCTGCTCCTTCGCATATAAAATGCCCAGCCTGTTGTAAGCGGCCGCATTTTTCTCATCAAACTTCAGAATCGTCAGAAGCGCCTTCTCCGCCCGAAAAGGCTTCCGTTCTTTCATTGCATTTTGTGCAATTTGCCAGAGTTTCTTCATTTGTGCGCTGTATTTTACAGACTTCTCCTCACGCCTCTTCGGCTTTTCCTCCATTGGGAAGAAAAAGGTTAAATACGTGACAAAAAACATTATCGCAAAAATTGCTACCATACCTCATATTATATCAAACTTGCCACAATCTGCAACTTTACATGTCCATTTTGCATCAAATGTTCATACAGTGCCAAAAACTTCGGCAACTTCCGTACAAACACATCTTTATTCGTAATAAAATACGATTTATAAAGCATCTCAATCACCGTGCCTACCACCTCAAGCGCATAAGCCCGTGTCCCGTCCTTTTTCTTGGCAATTTCATCCGCAAGACTCGGCAAATCCGCCGGTCTTGCCACCATTAACCGTTTAGCCAAATCCTTCACCTTATCGTCCGCATGAATCGAACCATCATCCTGCACCCTTAAATAATATAATGACGCCCGACTTAGAATAGTCGAAAGCAGCATCGAAGGCTTGCTCGTTATTAATACATAATGCACCTTATCGCCAGGTTCTTCCAAACTCTTCAAAAAAGCATTCGCCGCCTCTAGTTGCAACTTCTCCGCTGGTCGAATCACTACGTAAACGTCCTTAGTCTGTTTTAATTCCAACCGTGTCATCATCTCCCGCACCTGCTCTATCGTAATCACAGTTTTCTCTTCAGGTTGCAAGACTAAAGCCTGAGGAATCTCCACCTGAAATTCGTCCGGCACCACAAAAACAGCCGTCCCACACTTCCCTGCTATTTCCTGGACCTGGGAGACATCCTCAAAAAACATGATTTATCCCTTTTTGCTTAGCGCTCTCCCCAGGCGCCACCAGCGCATCAAATGACCGCGGCCTAGGCACTCTAAACACTCGCCTATCACCCCCAGGTAAGGTAATTTCAAGTTCGCCCGCATGCAAATACAACCTCTCTTTATCACCCTTACCGTACACCCTATCACCCACAATCGGATGGCCCAAATACTGCATATGCACCCTCAGTTGATGTGTCCGCCCAGTAATTGGACGCAGCTCCACCAAGGAATAATCCCCATTCGTCTTTAGTAACCGATAAAAAGTTTCCGACTCTTTACCGTTCGGGTCTATCCGAAAGGTCGTTGGTCGCTTCAAATCTCGCATCATCGGTAATTGGATACGCGCCTGCTCCAGCTTTGGTTGCCCCTCAACCACCGCATAGTACGTCTTATGCACCGTCCGCCGCTGGAATTGCCGTTTCAGGAAATGCAATGTATCTTCATTTTTCGCCAAAATCATCACCCCAGACGTGTCCCGATCCAACCGATGCGCCACCATGCCAAAATCCGCCAAAGTCCGCTCCGGACAATACTCACCCTTCGCCTCTGATAGCAAGCCAGCAGGTTTATTCACTACCATCACGTTATCGTCTTCGTAAATCACCTCCGGCCTCACATCGGCATTTTTGAGTTCTTCTGGCACGACCAACTCGATCTTCACTCCACGCGTTAGTTTCGCGTTCGGCTTCACCACTTTTTCGCCATTCACTGTTACGAAACCACTCTCGATAAATTTCTGTAAAGTCGACCGATTATAGCTCCGATAGATTTCTCGCATCAGTACATCTAGCCGCACCTTCTCTTCCGGCTGCTCTTCCTCTGGCAAAACGGTATCACCATTAATCACCCGCGACATCTCTGGCTTACTAAACTTTTTACCCGTCCGAATCATCGAAGTCCGACCGCTTTCTGCACCTCTAATAGTTTCTCATTGGCTACTTTATTGGCATATTGTTCACCCGCCTCAAATAGCCACAGTACTTCATCATCCGAAATCTCTTTCAACTTCGCCTGGAAATCCGCCAACATCGTTGCCACCGACTCCGCCACCTGTTTCTTAAGTTCGCCATAACGCGTCTCGCCTGCCCATTTCTCTACTACCTTGTCTAACGGCGTACCGGTCGAAAGCGCCTCAATCACGAGCAGATTAGAAATCCCCGGCTGCGCCCACATATCATATTTCACCATCCCCACCGAATCAGTCGTCGCGCTCATAATTTTCTTCTTGGCTCGTTCCGGTGTGTCAGTTAGCATAATTTTCGAATTCTCTGCCGGAGTAGATTTACTCATCTTCTTCTCGGGATTCAACAAATCACGAATCCTCACCCCGTTATCAAGCCCCATAAACTCAACCTGTTCCTTCGTGGTCACCGGAACCGTAAATACTTCACCATATTTATTATTGAACCGCTGAGCCAAGTTTCGCGCCAGTTCGAGATGTTGGAATTGATCTTCCCCCACTGGCACATATTCCGCCGAATACAATAAAATGTCCGCCGCCATCAGCACAGGATAGTCGAAAATCCCTACATTCACCGTCGTGCGGCCTTCACCCTTCTCCTTATACTGCGTCATGCGGTTAAGTTCACCCATCGTAGCGGTACAATTCAAAATCCAACATAGTTCCGAATGCGCTGGCACGTGTGACTGTCGATAAATATGCACATTATCATTTGGCTTCAGTCCTGCCGCGAGATAATATTTCACATTCCGAATAATATTCTCTTGCATTTTACCGTCAACTTCACTAATGATAGAATGAAGGTCCGGAATGAAAAAATTGACCTGATAATCCTTGCTGTGCTGGTTCGCAAGGTTCGCCATATGCGTCAACACCCCAAGATAATGCCCAATATGTAAATCGCTGTTAGCCCGAAGGCCTGTTAATATTGTCTTCATACTTCCATTTTAGCATATTTCATGGTAAAATAAAATCACGGGGGAACACCGAATGGGGTGTTAGCTCATTTGGTAGAGCGCTTCCATGGCATGGAAGAGGTGAGGAGTTCGAGCCTCCTACACTCCACCATAGAAATAACCCGACCGTTTGGTCGGGTTATTTCTATTGTTGGGATATATGGAGGGACGAACTCCGCAGGAGTTCGGACGCGGTAGGAGTCAAGCAGAAATCTAAAGCTTGCTTTAGATTTCTCGAGACGACGCCCCGCGTAGTGGTTTTGCGCTAGCAAAACCACTGGCCTCCCACACTCTACTATAAAAATCAAAAAGAGAAACTACAAACCGACCGCAAAACTAAGACCCTGACAGAGCCATGCAGCGGATAGTCCTCCCGCCGTGCTTGTGGGGGGTACCCGACCCTGGGGTGACGTTCGTACCGCGGAAGGACAGGTCGTAAGCGTAGTTGGCCATGTTGGCCGTAGACGACCAATAGTAGCCGCCGAAGCCACGATTGCTAAGCGAGGCGCCCTCCACGAGGCCGGAATGGACAAAGTTATTAGGCCAGGTACGAATAAGAGCATCTACTGGACCCGCTTCAGCTGAACCATCGTAAATTGGCTTTGTACTACTCGTATAATTGGCCGGATTGATGCCACCATTTAAGGCATCTACTACAAGGTTCCAGAAGTCATTATCATCATTAGATTCTATTCTAGCCTTATTGCCACCTTTTGGTAGTCTCCAATTGGTTGGGCATAAATCGCCTGCGGTACTATTGTTATTAGTGCTGAGTCCATAAGTACCACGTCCTGCGGTAGCCGAGTACCAGTTATAGTAATTGCCATATGTATAGAGATTAGCACTAGTAGACATCGTAGCATCAGAAGCGTAAGATACACGATTTACAGTATTATCAGTACGAAGTCTAGATTGGTCATAGCAAGCAGCAGATTGAGAGGTGCACCAACCATCCGGAGAGCTGGTTTCATTATAGACTACTGATGAGGTTGCAGAGAGAGTATTATAGGTCTGCGTATCAGTGTAATTATGCTTCAACGTCACATCGGTACCATCATTTAGTGGATTATTAGTATTAAGAGTAGTAAGTTGTGCTGTATTATCTAGCCTTAAGTTTTCTATCATCCAGCACTTGTTATCTGCGAGTTTCGCGATGGCGTAGGTCTGATTATCACGTTCGTCTGTGAGAGCAGAGACACTAGCGAGAGTTCTAGTCCCACTCGTTGAGGCAGCCGTGACGGCATTACAAGCGGCTGTGGTGTCACTAGTATTCTGGAAAGAACCAGCCGATGGTACCCAGACCGCATAGAGTGAAAGACCTGGATTAGAACCTGTATACTGACCGGCTGCAAAAGAAATGGTTTCATTCGGGCCATAAAAGTTAGCGCTAACATTAGTTGCATAGTCAAAGGCATCACTCCAACCAGCGAAGCCGTAACCAGAACGACTAAAATTAGAAGCGAAAAGTTTAGCTGTCGTAGCCAAATCACTGATAGTTTGGCACCCCATTGTTCCATCAGCCATAGCAGTGTTTGCATAATAACAAATTTTGCCAGGAGAAGTGCCTTGCGGTTGTGCTGGCACTTCGTTGTATGGATGCACCAGAGTATACTTCACCTTCCCTTCATAAGTATCCGCCGCCTGACTAGCCGAAACGTATGCCTGATAAGTAGTTTCCAACTTACCACCTAGCACTGTATCTGTAACCGAAGAACCAGAATTAGCATGATACTGTGCTACTTTAGTATAAGTATCTGGAACTAAATGCCAAGAATCAAAACTGTTTTGGATAGACATATTGGCAGGAATATATGATATGGTTCCATCGGTTATCTTATCTATTTTCATTGCCCATGAGGAAGTGGTATCCCCACTGGTATATAATCCAGTACTAATTGTATTGTTGTTGTCTGTAGCGCCTACTAGTTTAGTATGATTAGTATCAGTATAAGAATCTCCTGTAAAACCAACAGCATAAATCGAGAATCCATTATAATCATTACAAAATGCAGTAAGTGTAGTTTTGCCGATACCATTCACATAATCACTGCCGCTTTGACCAGAATACTCAGCATTATGAAGTGTCGCTACGTGCGAGTCCATCCCTACACCAGCCAAAGTACAAGACTCTTCTACAGTAACATTGACCTGATCGATAACGGTGTCGTTATCAGCCAATACTGAACTAGCCACCAACATTACACCACAAAAACAAGATATTATTAACAAGAAGATAGCCACAAGATTATAATTACCTCTCTCCATTTAACACCCTCTCACGTTACTAATTCAATCATATCACGTCACTAAAATAAAAACAAGCAGTTTCAAACTGCAATTTTACAACAATAAAAACCCACCTAAAGAATTAATCTTACACCCTATTTGCAAATAACACCCATCGATAAGGCGTATCACCATACCCAGAACAAGTTTCAAGAGCCAAGTCATAGGCATCTAGCGCTTTGGCGATATCCTTCATCGCATAAACCTGGCCCGTACTAGTATCTTGCAAATCATTTGCCGAAATCTTCAGCATCTCACGCTTCCACACAATCTGATATCTAGACGTAACACCATTTTCAGTTATAGTGATGATATCTCCAACATTTTTATAAGACAAACTGAGAAGTAGATTCGAAGAATTATGCCCATAAACCATTTTTTTGTATTTATAAATATGTGAATAACTCAAATTATACGCCAAAGCATTGTATTCTGAAGCCGACGCTACCTGATAAGTCACAGTATAATTCTCAACAACAGGAACCACAGGCTTAGTAGAGTTTACAGTATTAACAGCAGTTTCATACGAGCCAGTCATCGGCGCCGCAGGCATTCCTGACGATACCGGCTCCGGTTCAGGCTCTGGCAAAGGTACCGTTTCTACAATCTTCGCCGGGTTCAACGCCGTCACCGCCACCTCATCAGAAGCAGCCAAATCAAACGGACAACCCGCTATAGCGAATAACGCCAAGAACAGTAACAAAAACAGTTTCCTCGCCATTATAACTCCTCTATTAATGACCTTATGCTTTAATTATAGCACAAAGATGCAGAAATGTCAATAAAAACATAATCGTCTTATCTGTAAAACCAACATTATTTCCAAATAATATGCTATAATAGAGGCAATAGGAGGGAGTACATTTAGAATTTGGAGGTGTTTTATGGATATTCTTGAGATATATGAACAGATTATGCACAACGAAGCAATACTAAGAGCAATAAAAACCGACGATCCCTGCAATCGTTTTTTACCATTAGAACGTCCTGCCATGATGCGTGATATCACTTTACGAATCATGGAAATCGCTAGAAGTAGCACGGTTTTAAGAAGCGGTAACATCACTAGTAAACTGACAAAAAACAGCATAGCATTCGAATCTGATGCTGCTCATACTAATCTGGTACAAGCTCTGGTAAAATGCGCTCTTGATTCCCGTTACGGCTGGGGGGTGTCTCCACCTAACTACGACCGCACCGAGATCCATGAGGCTATCATGATACACGATTTACCAGAGAACGAGACCGGCGACATCCCAGACAATCGCAATCGCGATGAAGTCGAGAAAAACAAAATTGAACAAGCCTATCTCGACAAGTTTCTAGCCAAATATAGTTTAGCGCACCATACTCACTGTTGGAATATCAAGAAACTCCTGCGAGAAATGCAGGACAAATCCAGCATCGAAGGACGTATTCTGTATACTGCAGACAAAGTCGCCGCCATCATCATGATGCTTTGTTACGACAAAATGGGTCTAAACCCACGCGTCAGCCCGACTGATGATACTCTTGCAAAAGTCAATCAAATCGAAATTGACCTCTGTCACAGAGAACCCGGTGGCAAAATTCTCTTGAGCGAACTTTGGACTGTCGATTTTCTTTACGGACGCGAGATTGTCCAATATGATGACACGGGTTTCTTTTTGTCCATTCTCGTTATGATGACACTACTCGTCCACGGTAAGTGGTACGACTGGCGCGAAGCACAGTATTTGCAGTAAGAAACACTCCCTCCAAAATAAATTTAAGGCCTCGTTTGTATTGACGGGGCTTTTTTATGCTATAATTTTATGAAAAGGAGGACAATGTCACAATTCGACGACCAATATATTGAGCTCTGCCGACGTATTCTAGACCACGGCGAGAAAATCACCAACTACAAACGCACCGACCGCCGCAGTAAAGCCGTCGCCTCTAGCATTCCTGACCATACCGCTCAGGCCAAATCTTCCGCTCGCACTATCCGACTCCCCCATCAAGTCCTCCAGTTCGACCTAGAGCAAGAATTTCCTATCCTAGTCAGTAAGAAAGTCGGTTGGAAAACCGCTATCCTTGAAATCCTCTGGATCTATCAGGTAGCTTCTAACGACGTCCGCTGGCTTCAGGAACGTGGCATCAAAATCTGGAACGAATGGGAAATCTCCGAATCCGGCGAATACCAAGGCCGTAATATTAACAAAATCTTCACTAAAAACCATCCCGATGAACCCAAAACTGACTTTGCTCACACTATTGGCACTGCCTACGGCTGGATTGTCAATCGCTACCACCTCATTGATAACCTCATCGAAACCCTCAGAGAGAACCCCGGCAACCGACGCATGGTCCTCTCCCTCTGGCAAAATGAATGGCTCGAAACCGCTGCCCTTCCATCCTGTGTCTGGAACACACAATGGAATCTTATCGATGGGCACCTTAATCTCTTAGTCACCTCCCGTTCTTCCGATGTCCCTCTCGGGCTACCATTTAATGTGGTTCAATATGCTGCACTTTGTTATTTGATCGCCCACGTTATAGGCGTCAGGCCCGGTCAACTCACTTTTATCACTAACGACGCCCATATCTACGAAAACCAGATTGACGGCATTCGTGAACAAATTTCCCGCTACGATAAAGCCATCAAGGATGGTACCCTACCACCTGCACCCAAACTATGGCTAAATCCCGAGATTAACAGCTTCCGCAAATTCGACAATTCTCGCGAATTAAAAGATATTAAGCTAGAATACTATGAAAATCTTGGTGTCATCAAGATGCCAGTTACGGAGTAGATATGTTTACATTAATTTCATGTATAGGCAAAAATAGAGAAATTGGCCGCGGCAAACAACTTGTCTTCAATATCAAAGAAGACATGAAATGGTTCCGCGAAACTACCACTGGCCACCCAGTTGTCATGGGCTATAATACCTGGAATTCCTTACCGGGAAAACTTAAAAATCGCGAAAATCTCGTCGTTTCGTATAAAGATGTCCCCGAAGCAGACCGAACCATCAAAGATCTTGACGAATTCATCAAGTGTCATAAAGATATCGAAGAAGAGATTTTCATAATCGGTGGCGGAATGATATACACCGCTTTTCTACCCTACGCCAAACGCCTCTTTCTCACCGAAGTCGACGCTACCGCTGACGATGCTACCGTTTTCTTCCCTAAGTTTGATAAATCTAAATACTCCCGCAAAGTAATTAAGAAAGGAAAGGACCATGATCTAACTTTCACTATCGTCCAGTATACCAAAAAATAATCTTAAAGGAGTATTATGAAAGATATAGTTTTTGATTTAATCAACGAAGAAAAAGCTCGCCAAACTGATGGTTTGGAACTTATTCCTAGCGAAAATTACGTATCCAAAGATGTTCTTGAAGCCATGGGCTCAGTTCTCACCAATAAGTATTCAGAAGGCTACCCTAATTTCGAAGGACTCACCAGCTGGTCTGAGGCTAAAATTGCCAAGGAAATCCTGCCCAATTACCGCTACTACGGTGGCCAACCCAATGTCGATCGTATCGAACGCCTTGCCATTGCCCGCGCCTGCAAATTATTTAACGCCGATCACGCTAATGTTCAACCCCATTCTGGCGCTAACGCCAATGAGGCAGTTTACTTCGCTTGGTGCGAACCTGGTGACAATATCCTCGCCATGAACCTCGGTCACGGTGGTCACCTTACTCACGGTTCCCCTGTCACCCGTAGCGCTAAAATCTACAATTTTATCCCTTATGGCACCACAAAGGAAGGTGATCTCGACTATGACGAGATCGAAAAACTTGCCCTCGAGAATGACGTGAAACTCATCCTGATTGGCTACTCTGCCTTCATGAAAATACCCGATTTCGAACGCGTAGTCAAAATCCGCGAGAAAGCCGAGAAAAAATGGAAACACGAGATCTTGTTAATGGCCGACATGGCCCATGTTGCTGGCCTCATCGCCGCTAAAGTCCACCCCAATCCTTTGGATTATGGTTTCAATGTTATGACCACTACCACCCACAAGACTCTCCGTGGCCCACGTGGCGGCCTTATCCTAACCAAAGGCACCGTCGGTTCGCCATTGAAGAAGGTTAAAGAGAAGACACTCGAAAACATCCCAACTCTCGTCGACAAGGCCGTTTTCCCTGGCACTCAGGGTGGACCACTTGAACACATTATCGCCGCCAAGGCTGTCTCATTCGGCGAAGCTTTAAAGCCAGCCTTTAAGACATACGCCAAACAAATCGTTACAAACGCCAAAGCCCTCGCCTCTAGATTAATTGAAAACGGCTTCTTGTTACAAGGTGGCGGAACCGACAATCACCTAATCCTTATCAATGTTAAAACAAGTTACAATATCACTGGAAAATTCTACGAGAAGGCCCTTGATCTTGTCGGCCTCACCCTTAATGCTAACGCCCTCCCAGGCGATACCGGTGGTGCCTTCAACCCCAACGGCGTCCGTCTCGGCACTCCAGCCATTACTACGCGTGGCATGAAAAAACCTGAGATGGGAAAAATCGCCGACTGGATGAAACAAGTCGCCCTTCTCTGCCAAAAAGCCGAAACCATCGAAGTGCTAGAAAAAGACTACTCCGAAGAGCTTGCCGTCATCCGCGATGAAGTTAAAAACCTCTCTCATGACTTCCCCGTCCCTAGCATCTAATCACAAAAAGAGCCTTTTGCGGGCTCTTTTTTTAAGCTAACGATCAATCACGACTAGATTAAGTAAGTCTTAATAAGCCAGATCTTAATAGCGCATAAAAGAGACCCTCAAAAAAAATTGCGTAATTGCACTATCTAATTTCGATAGAGAGATACAAAAAACGCCCATTACTGGGCGTCACGACGAAACAGTCGTACTAAGAAGCCAGACTTCTTCTGGGTAGCGCCGGCAGTACTCGAAGTACTAAGAACAGTAGTCTCGCCTCGATACTCGTCCGGGAAGGCAAATTTAACTTCGCCTTCACGAAATCCGATGAGATATCCTAGTGAAGCAATTTTATGCCAGAACTTGTTTAACTTATCGTTTTCCTCTTCAAAATGTGTTTCTCTATAAGTCACATCTTTAGCATTAAACCGATCAATATTAGCAGAGTATTCTACCTTATAGCTTTCATAGAGAGTCTTCAGCTCATCGAGCGGCATCTTAGCGTACTCATCATAATCAATAATCCATTCCTGGTCCATAAGCCATTCAACGTTCTTAGGTTCTTTGTAGACGCAATCGAATCGGAAACCATCAGCAGCCCCATTCATACAAAAAAATTTATCACCTCCGTCACCAAACGTTTCTTGCATAATACTCGCCGGAAAACTCTTAAGCTCATGCAGAATACTGGCAACCTCGTACTTCTGCAAATAGACTTTACCACCAATTTTGAGTTTCATACCCAACCCCTCCTTTAGCATAGCAACAACTAACAAAAAAGAACATAGTTTACCTACCATATTATCATATCATATCTTTAATAAAAAAACAATGGCAAGGCATTATTGCGTTTACGTGCATTAACAGACGAATTATAGAGGTAAATTATAGTTTTGAATATATTTTTGATCAAAAATTACATAAAAATAGCCCTCTATGCTAACGAGGGATCCATTCAATAGATCTTCACGGATTGCGAAATAGTTGAAAGCCACTTTATAACCTGATTGGTGGGGCTTAATTAATCAGGTTTTAACAACCTATATGGAGAATTTATGGACAGTTAGGGTATTTTGACATGGAATTATTTAGTCAACGAAAATACGTAGGACGAATGAGCCCTACGTATTCAAGCAAGGTTCTAGGATAATTTTGTAAGCTTTTTGAACTCGTCGACCACGCCATACAATTTGCTAATGGCGTTTTTCTCGTGATAAGCGGGGCCACCTTTTGACTCCCAGCCAAAATGTTGCGCAATTTCTTGCCACTCACGGCATCTTCCGTCATTAAGACCAAATCTCATGCAGATGACTTCGTACTCGGTGCTCGTGAGAGTTTTACTAAGTAACTCCTTTACTCTAGCAACAATATCATCGTCGTACCCCTGCCAGCTTTCATACTTGTCGTTATCCAAGCGTCTGATCAAGCGGTTGACGTAATCATTGCTATCATAGTAATAGGACAAGCCTCTACTAGATTTTTCTGCCACCATCTGTCTGAGTGCAACGATGTTAGCTGACAATATAAAACGTTCTGAGCTGTAAAAATCATCTCGAATCATATCAAGTCGTCTCAATTCTGACTTCATTTCCTTGCCGAGTCGCTTTAAGCTCTCTCGAGCGTTCGCTCTGCGTTTGAAATCAAATTTTCGACCGTATTCGATAGATCTCCTTGCATCATGGAATGGCGGAAAGTCATCGTGCCTAACTAGCATAACAACTTCGTCGATAGGGAGCTTATCGAGTAGCTCTTTGGACTTTTCACTTAGATTCAAATCAAGATTCATAATAGCCATGTTTTTATCCTCCTATAAATATACTCTATGCACCTAAAAGGCCAGTCGCTACCTTAATTATAGCACATATGCTTATATTTGTCAATATATTAGGGATTTAACCAACGAAATTACAGGGGTAAATTACGAATTTTGACATGTTTCTGTAGCAAAAATGGCATAAAAATACCCCTCTATTTTAACGAGGGATTTAACAGACATTTACAGATTACGGAATAGTTGAAAATCATTTTATAACCTGATTGGTGGAGTAGATCGGACTCGAACCGACCACCTCAGCAATGCGAATGCTGCGCTCTACCAGATGAGCTACTACCCCATAAAAATATTATATCAGAAAGCATAAAAAATAGCAACTAAAAATAGTTTTCGAGACATTTTGGAATCGCTCGATAAAAATTGAACGGAAAACAAGGGGAAAAACAACTTAAAGCAATTTCTTCGCAACTTTTTGAGGCTACCCAGGTAAAAAAAACACAACAGTTACGGACGAGTATCTGATACTGCAATATCAGGACGAGTCCGACTGACCTGTTGTATTTTTTACCATGGCGTAAGCTCAAGGTTGCGAAAAATGCTTTAAGTTGCTTGAATATTAACGCTTACTGAACTGTTCTTTCTTACGAGCCGAACGCAAACCATACTTCTTGCGCTCTTTCTCGCGTGGGTCGCGCTTAATCATGCCAGCCTTTTTGAGAACTGGCTTCAAATCCGCAGCTTCAACCACCAAAGCTTTCGAAATTGCAAGTTTAATCGCATCCACTTGACCAGCAAGACCGCCACCTTTTACAATCACTGAAACATCGAATTCTTTCTGCTTCTCAGCGAGTGCTAGCGGATCAGTAATCTCTGCTAGATAAGTTTTATTGCCAGAAAGATACTCTAGCGCTGGCTTATCATTGATAGTAATCTCACCTTTACCCTTATAGAGACGTACTGTAGCAGTAGCTGATTTCCGCCTGCCGAGACCGTAGGTGTATTTTTTCGTTGCTACCATTATTTAATCTCCTTCAAAATAGCCTTGGGAGTCTGTGCTTCGTGATCGTGTTCATTAGATTCGAATACACGTAGCCGTTTCATCCTATCAGCCATCAGTTTATTCTTCGGAAGCATACCTTTTACAGCCTCGCGAATCGCCCGAGATGGGTCCTTCTCGATTACTTCCTCGAGTTTCAACTCTTTTATACCACCTGGGTAACCACTATGGCGATAATACTTTTTCTGTATCATCTTCTCACCAGTTACCACTAAATTCTTCGCATTTGTTACTACTACATAGTCACCATTATCGATATGTGGAGTATAAGTCACCTTGGACTTGCCCATCAACTTATCGGCAATTACTACTGCCAATTTACCAAGAGGCAAACTCGATGCGTCAATTACCCACCATTCACGCTTAATTTCACTTGCTTTTTGAGAATAAGTTTTCATTATTTATCCTCCTTTTTTGCTCGCTTATCTGATTTAGTAGCCTTAGCTGGCTTCTTTTCCTCGACCTGCTCAAAATCGATATCATCTACAAAACTAATCGTTCCCATTTCGGCATTATCGCCACGACGATACCCAGCATGTTCAATTTTAAGATAACCAGAATCACGCTTAATCTGAGGTGCAATCACATCCACAAGAAGTGCAGCTACTTCTATATCATTCAGTCTAGCGATAATCAAACGACGATTCGCAAGACCACCTTTCTTAGCAAGTGTAATCAACTTCTCAGTCGAACGACGAATTTCTTTCGCTCGAGCAAGAGTTGTCGTAATACTTGTATTTTTGATCAAAGAGCACATTAGCCCACGGGTCAGCGCCAATCTCTGATCGGTTTTACGGCCGAACTTACGACCAAAAGTCCCATGTCTATGCATTTTAAATATTAAACTCCGTTAATTTTTCCTTCACTTCGTCTAACGCCTTTTGACCAAAACCCTTCAAATCCTTAAGATCAGTTTCTGAAAGAGTTACGAGATCACGGATTGTCCGGATATCGTTATTAATCAAAGCATTAGCCGTCCGAGCAGATAAATCTAACTCTTCAATTGGTAGCATCAGACCACTATCATCATCGCCAGCACCAGCACCTGGGGCCGGGGCAGACTCGATTTTAGTACTACCAGCTAGTGCAGTGTATTGATTGACCAAGATTGCCGCAGCCTCTTCAAAAGCTTCCTTTGGTGAAATCGTACCATCGGTTTCGACCATCAAAGTCAACTGTTGCAAATTCGTATCTTGACCAACGCGCGTATTCTCTACTTTATAGCGAACTCTAAGAACCGGGGTGAACACTGCATCCACCGCAATCATATCTGAATGCACCCTAGAGCTGCTAGCCTGTTCAATGGTCATATAACCACGGCCACTCTCAACTACCAAATGCATTTTCAAAGTATATTTTGGATCATCAATATGACAAATTGTCTGATTCGGATTAGAGACTTCGACTTCTGCCGGCAACTTAATATCGCCAGCCACAACACGCTTATCACCATCTTTTTCAGATTGTTTGTCGCCTCTAATCTCAAGGTTTAGCTCAATCGGGTTATCAGTGTGCATCTTAAAACGAATGTTCTTTAAGTTCAGCATGATATCCACGACATCTTCACGAATTCCCTTAATCGCTGTAAATTCATGAGTAGTACCCTCGATCGAAAAGGCTGTAATAGCAGCGCCTTTCACGCTAGAGAGAAGCACCCGACGAAGCGAATTACCAAGCGTATTACCATAGCCATAGTAAAGTGGGCGAATCACAAATTCAGCCTGAGTTTTACTCAGTTCTTTCACTTCAGCTAATTTTGCTTCGTGTATATTTTTTGTAGCCATTTATTCCTCCTAACGTGAGTAATACTCAACGATTAATTGTTCATTAATACCAGCCTCAGCTTCTTCACGCTTCGGCAAAGCGGTAATTTCGATTTTCATTTTCTTCGCGTCGACCTTCATCCATGAAAGCGGCACAGCGTTAGCCGCCCCGATGATATTCGGAAGATTCTTGAAATACTCGGTTTTAGCCGATTTTGGACGTACTTCTAGAACATCACCCGGGTTCAAACGAATCGATGGAATATCAATTCGTCGACCATTCAATAGAAAATGTCCATGCGAGACCAGCTGTCTTGCTTGCCTACGAGTTAAAGCAAATCCTGCGCGGTAAATCGCATTATCTGCCCGTCGTTCTAGGAACTCTAGAAGTTTTTCACCAGTCAAACCCTCAGCCTTCACAGCCTCAGCCATCAACTTAGCAAACTGCTTCTCGAGGAGACCATACATACGACGTACTTTTTGTTTCTCACGTAACTGAGTCAAATATAGACTTCCGCCACGCACACGCATATCACCATGCTCACCTGGGATACCAGATTTCTTTGCCATCACCTTGTGGGCTTTTGGCGCTAGCGCTGTCGCCTCACGACGACTTTGCTTTACAATAGGAGCAGTATCTCTAGCCATTACGGTTTCCTTTCTCCCTTTGGTCGCACGCCACCGTGTGCAATCGGGGTTACATCTACAATACTATCAATCTTAATTCCAACTGTAGAAATTGCTCTTATCGCAGCATCACGACCCAAACCAATTCCGGAAACATATACGTCAACAGAATTAAGCGCATGATTCTTCTTCGCAACTTCGAGAGCCTTCTCAGCCGCTACACCCGCCGCGAAAGCGGTGCCTTTCTTCGAACCCCTAAAGCCACAGGCTCCGGCTGAAGATGCTGACAGAACTCCGCCCATCTTATCAGTCACGCTTACAATAGTATTATTGAAAGTAGCCTGAATATGAACCTGACCGGCGTTCACAATCCTCTTAGCCTTTTTACCTTTAGCCTTAGGAGCTGCAGCCTCTGCTTCAACAGTTGTCTTCTTTACTTCTTCTTCTGCCATAATTACTCCTTAAGTCTTACTTGCTGCTTTAGGTTGTGCACCACCGACCGCGATCGCCTTACCCTTACGAGTACGTGCATTCGTACGAGTACGCTGGCCGTTGACTGGCAATTTCGCCTTGTGACGCATCCCCTTGTAGGAATTAATATCCTTTATACGTTTAATATTATTGCTCACGATTCGACGTAAATCACCTTCAACGCGATACTTCGCAGAAATAATGTCGTTGATTTTTTGTTCGTCAGCCTCGGTGAGATCTTTCACCCGAGTGGTAGGCTCGATTTTAGCCTCCGCAAGGATTTTCTTTGATGTTGTGCGGCCAATCCCATACACATAAGTCAGCGCAATCCACACTTGCTTATCGGAAGGAATTACCACACTAGCTATTCTAGCCATATATTTTAACCCTGCCTTTGCTTATTCTTAGGTTTTTTCTTGTTGATAACACGAAGCACGCCCTTCCGGCGCACAATGATGTCATCTGGTGAAATTTTTTTAACACTTGCACGTACTTTCATTGTGTTAAAACCCTTTCCTTGTTATTGTTGTAATAACCAACACTATGGAGAGTCCCACCGCTAAATACTTTTGCAACTAGTATTTAACTCTATGCCTCCATTAAATGTTGTAAAAATTACAACAGTTAATATTAATCCTTGAGTCGAAAGCTGATTCTACCCTTTGTAAGATCGTAAGGGGTTAACTCAACCTCAACTCTGTCACCCGGGACGAGACGAATATAGTTCTTTCGCATCTTCCCGCTCATATGGGCAACAATAACATGACCATTCTCGAGTTCAACCCGAAACTGGGTATTTGGCAATGCTTCCACAACACTGCCAGTGAGTTTAATCACTTCCTTTTGACTAGCCATAAATTACCATTTAATTGTAGCACACAAAAACGAATTAGTCAACAAGAACCGCTCGTGTGAATTGACGCGATAAATATGTTTGCTGTTGATCTGACCAATCACCCGTACAAGTAATTAAAGTAACTGATTCTTTGCCCTTTTCAGGGGATTTACCTGCTTCCGGCATATATCCATTCGATTCCGCCAAGGGGACAGCTTTATTCTCAACCACCTTATAGTTGAATACCACGCCATCTCCACGCTCCACCTTAATTATGTCACCAATCACTAAACTTGGTAAATCCTTAAATACTCCATGCACGTGTGGTCCACCATTATGTCCATCAATCATCATCGTACCGCCCTGACCCGGCTTTCCTGAGCTCTCATACCAACCCACATCGAAAATATTCCGAGGCGTATCAAGCTCACCTTTCTCATTCACCCCCATCGATAAAATACGGGCATTTCTTATCCCAAGTCTCTCTATAGTCAAATATCGTGGTCGGTCTGGTGCTACAACATATTCATACACCTCCGTCTCGGTTGGTGGAGTTTCAATCAATTCTTCCTCCTCTAGTTGTCCTTCTACTACTACCCTCTCAGAACCCTCTTTTTCATTATAATAACCATTTTCAAACGTAATCACTCGAATCAAGAACACCAAAAACAGTATTACTATAACCGACCAAATTGCCCACCTGATAATATCTCGGCGGTTACCAAGCCTAAGACTCATTGCTAAAATCGTCGTATGTTATCATTAATGCTCTAGAATCCACCGACCTTAGATTCTCCAGTGCCACCGTCACTACAATCAGAAGTCCAGTACCCGAAATCGATAAACCAATCGGCGCCCCAGTCGTCACAATAAAGATATAATCAGTAATAAACGGCAACATCGCAATTAAGCCTAACGACAAAGCTCCAAACAAATCCAGGTGATTGACTACCTTTGACAAATATTTTGCTGTAGCAATCCCCGGCCTTACTCCTTCGATAAAACCACCTTGCTTCTGCAAATTATCCGCAATCTCCTTCGTGTTAAAGATGATTGAGGTATAAAAATAGGTAAAAGCGAATACTAACACAAAGTACATCGCTGGGTAGACAAACCATTTGGCTGTTATACCATCCGGATACATCGTGGCGAAATTGTTAGCCGAAGGTGCCGAGAATACTGAAACTAGAGTCTCGCCAATCTCGTTACCGGGATTAACTGTAGTAATAACTTGACCTACCAACGCCGGTAGAGACAAGAACGCTGTCGCAAAAATTACCGGAATCACACCAGCCGCGATTAGTTTAATCGGCAATATCGATTTAATCCCGCCATAAGATGAATTACCATGCACTCTCTTTGCATAGTTTACCGTAATAATCCTCTGCGCCTCGTTCAACTTCACCAATATATAAATTACTACAATCATTGCAATCGTAAAGCCAAAGATAATCCAAAATGTAGTTGGATCTACCGGAATATCTAACCCAAACAAATTCAATGTACCATTGCTTGTATCGAAAAGTGCTGCACCAAGTGAAGCCATTGTCATGGGAAGTTGTGAAATAATCGAAGCAAAAATCATGGTCGAAATACCATTTCCAATGCCTTGTTCAGTAATCAATTCACCCAACCACATCAAAATCACCGAACCTGCCGTCATTGCTGTTACCGACAAAGCCCAATCTCGGAAGGTCGGCACGAAATCTGTTGCGATATTCGCCGACACAGTCGACTGGTATAAAATAAAGATATAAGCAATTGATTGCACCACCGCTAGAGGTACCGTGAGCATACGGGTCCACTGATTAATCTTTCGTCGCCCTGTCTCACCGTCATTCGATAATTCCTCCAAACGTGGTACCGCTTTAGTTAAAAGCTGAATCACAATCGAACCGGTAATGTATGGCGAGAGACCAACTAGAATAATACTAAATGAGGCCAGTCCGCCACCCGAAATCAAGTTCAAGAAATTCGAAAAGTCTGACTTCTCCATCAAATTCGATACTGCTTCCTTAAAAGTTGAAGCATCGCCCATTGGCACTGGAATCTGCGCGAGCAGCCGATAAGCCACAATAATCCCGAGTATAATCAATACTCGTTTCAGCATGTCTTTATTCTTTAGGGATTTGAAAATAGTCTTGAAATGCATAAAACCTCTTTAGTAACTACATACTATAATACCACACCCACACCAAAAAATAAAGGGCTTTACGCCCTTTATTTTTAGAGATTTTCTAAATCTGCTTCTGTAGGTACTTTTGAATCCGGAGTCTCAAAATCTTCGAGCGGTACTACACCAGTCCCCACCGGAATCTTACGACCGATAATCACATTCTCCTTCAAGCCTCGCAAATGGTCAACACGACCATTGATTGCCGCATTGATAAGTACACGAGTAGTATCTTGGAAAGATGCTGCAGATAAGAATGAGTCCGAAAAGATAGAAACTTTCGTAATACCAAGTAATAAGTTGGTATAAGTTGCTGGCTCTTTACCAGCCTTCTCTAGCCTACGATTCTCCATCGTCACTACTGCTCTAGATGTAATATCGCCAGAGACAAACTCCGAATCGCCAGGATCATTGATTTGTACTCTAGAGAACATCTGACGTACCAAAATCTCAAGATGCTTTGGTGAAATTTCATGGCCCTGAGCCGCATACACGTTCAAAACATCATTCATAATATAGCGTTCGGTTGCCTCAATTCCTTTATACTTCAACAAATCTTGCAAGTTCAAAGAACCAGTCGTGAGTCTATCGCCAGCCTTAACTGAATCATTTGATTTCACTACCAACTCAGCGTCACCAGGAATCTCAATACGAATTGGTGCACTCGCTGCTGCAACCAAGATTACAGCATCTTTCACTAGTTCCACTACACCATCACGTGGTGCCTTAATGGCAGGCTTATCGCCAGCTTTTCGTACCAAAGTAGCTCCCGCTTTCACACTTTCACCATCTTTGACCACTGGCTTACGGCTACCGATTTCAAATCGCTCAATCTCACCAGACTGTGGAGTAACTTGCACCACATAGTGATTACCATCCTCCCAAACTTCCACTACACCATCAATCGGTGAAATGTAAGCTTGACCTTTCGGCGTACGAGCCTCAAGAAGCTCTTCCACACGAGGAAGACCTCGAGCAATTGCACCGGAACCCGCCACACCAGAACCGTGTTTAGTATCGAGCGTTAGCTGCGTACCAGGTTCACCAAGCGACTGTGCCGCAATCACGCCCACTGGTTCATTGGCAGCCACCAACTCACGTGTTGACATATCCACACCATAGGCCTTACGTGGTACACCGTCAACGGCGGTCGTCGACAAAACAGATTGTATCTTAACGGAATCAATCTTCTCATCAGCTTCAATCTGTTCAGACATTTCCTTAGTAATCAACTCATCAGCTTCGAGGTAACCCGGCACCGGCTCAGCCGTATACCGACCGACCAGCCTTGCAGCAAACCCGATTCCAGAAAGTTCAGTCTCATTACGATACACTGTAAACCCAGGATCCTCTGCCACTTCGTCAGTCGTAAACACATCCTGAGACACATCTACCAAACGACGCGTGAGATAACCAGAGTCAGCAGTGCGAAGTGCCGTAGATACCTGACCTTGACGCGCACCTCGAGTTGCAATAAAGGATTCTAGGGTATTTAAGCCTTTCTTATATGAAGACTTTACCGGAAGCTCAATTTCGTTGTTGTTAATATCCACCATGATACCAATCTCTGCCGAAGCAAGCTTGATGTTCGAAATATTACCACGAGCACCGGAGTTCACCATTACCGCAATATCGGTATCCATCTCAGATAGTTTCCCTTGCAAGAACTCTGAGATCTTTTTATCGATATCACGCCAGTTCGCTACAGTTAACTTATGACGTTCCTCTTCAGTCGTCAAACCATCGTTATAATCTTGCTGAATGAGAGCAGTCTTCGCATCACCTTCCGCGATGAAATCATCAATCTCATCATAAGTCGGATAATCATCCTTCGCAGTTGAAATTGACGCAATCGTCTCATACTCGAATGCTAAATCTTTCAAATCATCAGCCGTCTTGACCATAACCTCTGAACCATATAGGTCAAAGATATCGGCCATTACCTTAGACAAATGCTTCTTAGTCTGTACTGAATTATCATATGGATAATCAACAGGTAGAATCTCATTAAAAATCACACGACCGAGAGTAGTATCACGAATTTCCTTTTTCGCAAATACTCTAATCGGCGTCTGAAGCGCGATAATACCCTGATCGTAAGCCATTTCAGCCTCATACACACTAGAGAACGCTTTTGGCTTACCAGTGTCCGTACCAGGCTTATCATAAGTCAGATAATAAGCCCCTAACACCACATCCTGGTAAATCGCAAGAACTGGAGAACCATCTGCAGGTTTCAGCAAGTTCTTCTGGGCCGACATCAATTCTCTAGCCTCAGCCTGTGCAGCGTCAGACAAAGGTAGATGCACTGCCATCTGGTCACCATCATAGTCCGCGTTGAACCCTGATGCTACCAAAGGATGCAGTTTAATCGCTTTACCTTCAATTAATCTCGGCTGGAACGCCTGAACTGACAAACGATGTAGAGACGGAGCACGGTTGAGAAGCACATACTTACCCTTAATTACTTCATCAAGTGCATCCCAAACTACGGTTTCCTTCGATTCAATCAAACGAGAAGCTGATCGAATATTATTGGCATATTCATTACCAATCAACCATGAAATCACAAACGGCTTAAAGAGCTCGAGCGCCATTTGCTTCGGCAAACCACATTCATTAAGCTTTAGTTCTGGACCTACCACAATTACTGAACGACCAGAGTAGTCCACGCGCTTACCAAGTAGGTTCTGACGAAAACGACCTTGTTTACCTTTCAGTAAATCGGATAATGATTTCAATTTGCGTCGCCCATTGGCTGAGTTTACCCCGCGCGAACCATGCGCAGCAGAGTTGTCAATCAAAGCATCAACCGCTTCCTGGAGCATTCTCATTTCATTGCGACAAATCACTTCTGGAGCATTCAAATCAATCAATTTCTTCAACCGGTTGTTTCGGTTAATTACTCGACGGTACAAATCATTCAAATCAGAGGTAGCGAAACGCCCACCAGGAAGTGCAATCATCGGACGGAGATCCGGAGGAATCACTGGTATGACAGTTAGAATCAGATCTTCTGGTTTAATTCCAGCCGCCTGCATACCCTCCAAGGTCTTCAAACGTTTTTGAATCTTCTTTTCCTTCTGACCACGAGCCTCAGCTTCTTCAGCCCGAAGATTTTCAATCAATTTGTCGAGGTCAATCTCGTCTAACATTTTCTTAATTGCCGAAGCACCCATCTCAACCGTAATAAAGTCCTCATACTCTTCTGGTAAGTTGCGGTATTCAACCTCAGTAATAGTATTACCCTTTTTAAATGACTCTAGACTTGACTTCCTAGCAGAATAATCCGCTTCTAGTTCGTCTAATTCGTTAGCTTGCGCTTCAGCCAAAGCTTTCACATCCGCCCCGTCAGCTTTCGCTTCCTTCTCATAGCGTAACTTAATAGCTTCGCGTGCCGCCATCGTCTGGCTTTCCAAATTTTCCAATGCTTTCTGCACTTCATCGGTTTTTGCGTCAATGATAAGATAAGTTGCAAAGTAAACCACCTTCTCAATATTTTTCACAGTAATATCGAGTAAAAGTGATAAAGCTGAGGGTACACCACGCATAAACCAGATGTGCGCCACTGGAGCAGCCAGTGAAATGTGCCCCATCCGCTCACGCCTCGTAATTGACTTTGTAACTAAATTACCTTCCTTATCAACAGCTGCTTCACGGCTTCTTACACCTTTAAGCTTCGAATCATGCGGATTGATATCCTTAGTCGGACCAAAAATTCTTTCGCAGAATAATCCGTCACGTTCTGGTTTTTGAGTCCGATAGTTAATCGTCTCTGGCTTGGTGACTTCACCATAGCTCCAATTCAAGATATCGTCACGACTAGCTACCGTCAGTCTAATCGAGTCGAAATCCGAAGCGCTGATAAAATTATCCATCCACGCCATCTTAGAACTCCTCTCCGAGGTCGACCGTGCCATCCTCTTCGTCTACCTCTGTTATTTCTACACCTTCTTCCGCCATCATTGCTTCGGCCTCCGATTCATCGAGGTCGAGAATCTGCGGCTCGGTGTCTTTCTTATGCTGATCATAGATGGATTGATCATCTTTGTTTTTCTCAATTTCTCTTGACGTTCTCTCAATTACGTCGCCTGCATCGGCTGATTCACCGTGGTCTAACAAATCTACCTTGAGACCTAAGCCTTGCAACTCTTTCACTAACACATTGAAACCTTCTGGTAACTTCGGCCCTTCAATCGGTTCGTGTTTAATGATTGCCTCATAGGCCTTCGCGCGGCCATAGACGTCATCTGACTTAATTGTTAACATCTCTTGCAAAGTCGTCGCTGCGCCATAAGCCTCTAGTGCCCAGACCTCCATTTCCCCGAAGCGCTGACCACCATTTTGGGCTTTACCACCTAATGGCTGTTGCGTCACCATCGTGTAAGGACCAGTTGAACGCGCGTGAATCTTATCTTCTACCATGTGGTGAAGTTTTAGCATATGCATCACACCAACTGAAGTTCTTTCCTCAAATGGTTCACCCGTAAGACCATCATACAGTTGTACTCTGCCGTCACGTTGATAACCAGCTCTTTCAAGCTCTGACGAAATCTTCTCATCAGGCACACCGTTAAATGATGGAGTTGCTACTGTGTAGCCTAATGCTCTAGCGGCCATACCAAGGTGTGTTTCGAATAACTGCCCGAGATTCATACGTGAAGGCACACCCATTGGCGAAAGTACGATATCGATTGGCGTACCATCTTCCATAAATGGCATATCCTCTACTGGAAGCACTCTCGATACCACACCTTTATTGCCGTGACGACCAGCCAACTTATCACCAACACCAATCTTACGCATCTCTGCGACAAAGATTTTAATCTGCATGATTACGCCAGCTTTCAGTTCGTGACCCTGCTCACGTGTATAAACACGCACATCCACCACTTTACCAGTCGATGAACCGTTCATTCTAACCGAAGTATCACGTACATCCTTGGCCTTCTCACCGAAGATTGCCCGAAGCAACCGTTCCTCTGATGATAATTCCTGCTCACCTTTAGGCGTAATTTTACCAACCAGGATATCGCCATTGGACACCTCAGAACCTACAGTTACGATACCATCTTCACCTAGGTGGCGAAGTGCATGTTCGGAGACGTTCGGGATATCTCGTGTGACTTGTTCTGGACCAAGTTTGGTTTCCCTGACCTCTACATCGAAATCCTTAATGTTTATCGAAGTCAAAGTGTCATCCTCAACCAAACGATTCGAAATCACAATTGCATCATCCATGTTATAACCACGCCACGGCATAAATGCTACTAGAAGATCTCGGCCAAGCGCTAACTCGCCATTATGAATCGAGGCACCCTCAATCAAAGTATCACCTTTTTTCACCTTTTGGCCACGGGCCACCGCTACGCGCTGATTATAACAACGATCATCATTAGTTTTTTCAAAATGTTGCAATCTGTATTCTTGATCACCACCTTTATCATAAGTTACAATTACAGATTCACCATCAGCCTTCTTTACTACACCTGTCCCTGAAGCCATCACGAGTTGTGAAGTATTCTTGGCAACTTCACCTTCAATACCAGTACCAACAATTGGATTATCTTGGCGAAGTAGAGGTACTGCTTGCTTCTGCATGGCACAGGCCATCAAAGAACGGTCAACACGGTTCTTTTCTACGAATGGGATTAGCGATGCTGATACACCTAAAATCTCTTTGTGGGCTGCATCAATATGTGTCACTCTCTTAGCTTCTACCTGAGCCGGCGTACCATGCACACGTGCTGACACCCAATCTTCCACAAATTTACCGTTTTTGTCTCGTTTTACTGAAGCATCTGCGATAATCATATCATTTTCAGTTTCAGCATCCATGTAAACGACCTCATCGGTCACTTTACCATTCTTCACTACTCGGTATGGCGCCTCAATGAAGCCATATTCATTCACTCTAGCGTAAGTCGCAAAGTTAAGCACCAAGCCTACGTTACCCCCTTCAGGTGTTTCCACCGTACAAATACGACCGTAGTGTGTCGGGTGCGCATCCCGCACATCAAAGCCGGCTCTTTCCCGAGTAAGACCACCGGGGCCCATCGAAGATAAACGTCTCTTGTGGGCTAATTCCGAGAATGGGTTTACTTCATCCATTAACTGTGAAAGCTGTGAAGTAGCGAAGAACTCCTTTACCGCAGCCACTACTGGACGCGAATTTAAAAGCTGCGACGGGGTTACATCGTCAGCACTTGCCATCGACATTCTATCGAGAATGTTGCGCTGTAACCTGAGCATACCAAGACGGAATTGACGTTGCACCAACTCACCCACCAACTTCACACGACGGTTCGATAACGAATCAATATCATCCGCCGGTTCTTGTGTATTATTTAAGCGAATAATCTCAGAGATAATTGCAATCACATCCTGCATCTGCAAAGTACGGTGTGTAGGATCATTCGGCGTATCAAAACCAAGTCGACGGTTAATCTTAAACCGACCTACATTTGAATAGTCATAACGCTTCGCATCAAAGAACATCCGTTCAATCATAGACTTTGCGTTTTCAACTGTCGCCAAGTCACCTGGACGAATTCGGCGATAAACCTCAAGCAAAGCCTCACCTTGATTCGCGGTAGTATCCTTGTCAAGAGTAATGTCAATATAACTTTTCTCGCCATTATCAATATCTTTGAATTTTTCCTTAATCTCAGATTTGCCTAGTCCCAACGCCTTCAAGAAAGTTGTTACTGGAATTTTGCGGCGACGATCAATCTTCACATAAATTGCATTATTAGCTGCAGTTTCGAATTCGAGCCAAGCACCACGACCTGGAATTACTTTAGCGCCATAATAATTACGCGTACCAATCGTCTCTGCGCTGAAGAATACCCCAGCTGAACGAATGAGCTGCGACACAATCACACGCTCAGTGCCATTAATAATAAACGTTGCACGTTCCGTCATCCACGGATAATCACCAAAGTAAATATCTTGCTCTTTTTTCTCACCAGTAGTCTTATTCTCAAGTTCTACCAGCACATGAAGAGGAGCTTCATAAGTTGCCAAATTATACTTCGCTTCTTGTTCCGTCTCCTTCGGATCCTTAAAGTAATAATCTTTAAACCTGAGTGAAAGTTTCTGACCAGTGTAGTCATCAATCGGATTTAACTCCGCAAAAACTTCCCTGAGGCCATTTTTGACAAAATCTTCCCACGAATCCTTCTGATGCTGTGTTAAATCAGGGATTGGGAGAGATTGGTCACCTTCGGTGAAGAATACTCTCTCACCTTGCTTTGGTTTTGTAGCCATTCTACCTCTTTTATATTTAGTGTTATTAATCTTTTTTGATAATTCATGAGTACACCTAACTCCATCGGGTATTCTCACAAAATATCTCAGCGCCGAAGATTACTGCCCTATCTCCCCCTGGGACTCGCCATATCCCACAAGTTACAAAAACAGGACACACTGCTTCTTATATTCAATAGTACCATACTCTCAGCGAATTTACAAGACTTTTACCACCAAAAAATCCTCTTTCTCAACTTAAGAGGATTTTTTAGACATATATAAGCTCTCAACCCAATTTGTTATTTTCAAGCAAACTCGCAGTTAGTTAGCTTATGTTTAATTATACACGACCGTATTTAAATGTCAAGCACTTTTTTATATATCGAGGTCATCTAAGTCAGCTAATTCTGCACGAGTTTTCTCAGCTAATTCCGATGAAGATTCTTCCTCATTCTCATTTTCCTCATCTTCTGGTTCCTCTTCGCTGATTTCTTCAACTTCGTCGTCTTCTAGCATTTCTTCCTTAACAGGCTCATCTTCTTCTTTTTTAGCTGGCGTCTCAGGCTTTTCTGGATGCGCCTCACCACTCTCATTGTCAGTATTTACAATCTTCAAATTATATCTAGCGTCTTGCTTTGTGCCAAGTGCTCTAAGCAATACACGAATCGCCTGCGCCGTCACACCGCGCTTACCGATTACGCGACCGACATCCTCAGGATCCACCGTTAATGAAAGCAGTACACCCTTTTCATCGATTGTACGATCAATTGCTACCTTTTCAGGATTGTTGACTAAAGTTTTTACGATATATTCTACGAATTGTTGGTCAATAGTAGCCATATTCTTCTCCATTAATTAATTTTATTTTATGTTAACCATTATAGCACAAAAATAGTCCCGCACGGGACTATTTTCAAAATAAATACTTACACCTCATTCTCAGTAGTAATCTATTCAGCCGAAGTTTCCGCCGGAGTCTCAACTGGAGCCTCCTCCGCTGGGGTCTCTTCTTTTGGCTGATTCTTGCGCAATTTATCTGCGTGTTTTGCCACAGCTTTCTGAGGCTTAGGCTCTTTATACCACTTAGGCAACTTTACGCCATTCTTTTTCAAGATAAAAGCAACTCTTGAAGATGGCTGTGCGCCATTATCTAAATATTTCTTCACCGCTTCTTTATCCAAGGTCAAAGCCTTGGTTGCGGGATTATAGTTGCCGACCTCTGCAACCACGCGTCCCGAAAGCGGATGACGCTGTGATTCTTGGACGACTATCCGGTACGTTGGGTAATGTGACCGGCCATTACGTTGCATGCGAATCGCTAGCATTGTTTCTCCTTAAATTATTATAATTCCTATATTTTAGCCTATTTTTTATAAAAAATCAACCCCTGAAGATGAACCTCAGGGGTTTAATACTTAATGTTTCTTCTTTAATCGCTTTTCCAGAAGCTTCTGGTAATCAGCTTCCAACCTCTCAGGTGAACGAGCTTCTTTCTTTTTTAGGCAAGTCTGGAGATAACCTTTGTAGGCCTTTCTCCTATCCGAATAGAGAGTTAGCATATTTAAGAATAATTTCCTCTCTGGCATTGTATACCCAAGTCGAGCAGCCTGGACAGAAAGCGCACCAAACGCTATTTCCGCCTTCGTTCTCCATTCGTTTAACTGATCAATGTAATAAGCCAAATCATGTTGATATGCAGATGCTACAATCTTAGCTTTATTCACTTTTGCTGCCAAGTATTTTCTCATATTGAAATGATACGACACCCAACCACAATCATCTATTAAAGCCTTGAATTGAGCAACATATTCAATGACTGGTGAAATTACTTCGTCAACTACAGGTATTGCTTCACAATCCGGCACAAGTTCGCCATTAAATGTTCTCGCATCATCCATTTCCTCGAAGCTAAAATCATCTCGCATTATATCCCCCCCTTTCGAGATAGTGAAACATTTTAAAGTGCTATATCTATATTATAGCACAAAACACCAAATTAGTCAACCGCACCCCCGTTTATCCCCTATAGCAGTTATTTCGCGCGATACTTTTTCACCCCTTCGCGCGCTGCCGCTGTTTGTGCTTCTTGCTTCGAATGTCCAGTTCCTACCCCTTTAAGAGTATTCCCCACATATAATCCTACCGTAAACAACTTATCGTGGTCTGGCCCTTCTTCTTTCAAAGTCTTATATACAGGAGTAACGCCATCTGCTTTCTGGGCCAATTCTTGCACATAAGACTTCGGGTCACGCCAAAGCCCCTCCTCTATTACCATATCTGTCTTTGACAAAATATGTTTAGCAATAAACTCTCTTGCTGTTTCATATCCCTGGTCTAGATAAATCGCTCCAATCACCGCCTCAAAACAATCAGCTAGAATCACATCATGCGCTCGTTCCGAACCATGCGCCTCACCCCTAGATAGTCTCACCAGTGGCTCATAGCCCAATTCCTTACCGGCATCCCCAATCGACTCCGTGCGCACTAGAGCTGCCCGAATCGCCGTCATCACCCCTTCTGGATAATCATAATTCCGGTACAAATAATCCGAAGACACCAACTCGAGTACTGCATCGCCCAAAAATTCAAGCCGTTCATTATGCTCATGGGCCGCTTTGTGTTCATTGACATAACTCCGATGCGTCAAGGCAACAACCAACAGATTAATATCATTAAACGCAAAGCCCAATTTTTCCCTTGCAAACTCCTCATAAAGTTTAAAATCCATTCCACTCCTTTCTTTTAAATACTTTAATAATCACCGGTACGTACTTTTTTCTTAGCGATCAACATCAACTTCCCAATATCATCATATTCAATCGTGTCTAAAGCATCCGTAAATGAGAACCACTTAATTCCCTTCATCCACTTCTCTCCTACTGGCATCTCATGTGTATCCAACGCCTGCACTAAATAAATCTGCGTTGTCATGAGCACCAACTTATCCGCCCGTCGATATTTAAAATGAATCTTCCCGAGCCAAGTCAGAATAGAAACATTTCGAAGGCCAGTCTCTTCCTCAATCTCACGGCGTGCCGTCATCTTGGCGGTTTCACCCGGCTCAATATGTCCTTTCGGAATCGTCCAACGACCTTTAGAATCTTGAATTAGCAGAATTTCAATATCCTTCTGATCTCGAGTCAATCGAAAAACAATCCCACCAGAGGTTGGTTCTCTAACTACCTCTTGAATCGCTACTTTTTTGCGAAACATTGCCGACGTGATTTTTTTAAGAGGTGAGGTCTTCGTCTCTTCAATCGGCAAAGCGTCTGGAACCTTTAGTTTTCTTCGTGCTAAAGGCTCTCTACTTATCTCCGTCGTTCGTCCCCGCCTCTGATTCGTCAACGGATTTACTCTTTGATTCATGATTCTTCTCTTCAGTAATTCCGAGCTGCTTGTATGCCGTGCCAAGCACGCCATTAATAAACTTCGAGGAATTCTCGCTCCCAAAAGATTTCGCCAGCTCTACAGCTTCATTAATAGCAACTTTCGGCGGGATGCTGTCGCCGCATTCCGAAAGTTCATATAGCCCCATCCGTAGGATATTCCTATCAATCGCAGCAATCGAGTCAATTGGCCACTCTGGCGCCATCGGCTGCAAAGCTGTATCTAGAGTCGTAAACTCTTTTGCTACATTATGCGCCAAATTATAAACGAACTCCGTATCACCCAGAGTTTTCTCATATGGCTCGATGTTTTTCGCGATAATAGTATCCAAATCGACCTTGGGGTCACGTGCAAGCGTTCTCAGTTCATATTCATACAAACTTTGCAGAACAATTACTCTTCCTAAATGTCGATTACTAGCCATTTTTTAAAATTCTTTCTTATTTAGTTGTTTTAACTTTTAGATTTGGGGTCTTTTTCTTTGTCTCGAAAGCTTTCACTGGTGAAGTCTTATTCACTCTTCGTGCCAACTTGAGCCTGAGATGACTCCTGCGAAGCCCAGTCTTACGCGGGCTACTTTGTTTCTTAGGTTCAGGCATTTTACTCCTTAATTTAATAGATAATTTTATCCATTTTACCACCTTTTCACCAAACAATCAAGTAGTTGACTAAACCTAAAAACATGATGAAACACAATTATAATTTAGACCTCGAGAGATCTAATCGCTTTTTTAATCGCTGGACGATCGAATCCTATAATCCGTTCGCCATTAATCTCTGTTACCGGCACCGCGCTAATATCTGGCTCTTTCGTGGCGTCCATTTCTTTGTATTCCACCCCCATTTTGTCTAACCAATCCATCAAAGCATGACAATATGCACAGGTTGGTGTTGTATATACTTTTATCATAAATTCATTATACCATACAGAGCGATACCAACAGCCACCGACACATTAAATGATTCCTTTTGTCCTCGCATTGGTATCTCCACAAACAGGTCAATAATATCATATAATGAATTATTTATGCCATTAACTTCCTCGCCCAGAACCAATACCGCCTTATCTGTTAATCTCTTGTTCAACTCCTTGCCATTTAATTGTATCAATTTATTAGATACTATATTATTCTCCAATCCCACAATCTGCCAACCCTGTTTTTTCAATTGTTTTAACTCTGCAATTATATCATCGCACGAATATATATTTAGCATTCCTTCTGCACCAAGTGCCGTTTTATGAATCTCACGGTCCAACTTGTCACGCAGATGCGGTAATAGTTTAGCATCATGCACCCTGGGTGTATAACCAGATAGAATCACTCGCTCCACCCCAAATCCTTCCGCCGAACGTAAAATCGAGCCGACATTATAACACGAACGAATATTATCCAATACTATATACATTTTCATTCTCTTTATTTTATCATAAATAAATTATAGGTTTCTGTCATAATTGTCGCTCATTAACAAAACCATGTTATAATAAAAATATGAATAACAGTAATTACGAAAAAGAATTTATCAATAGTATAAAACAAACGGGACAACAGATACCATTGTCTCAGCAAAAGCTCAAAATCGCCACCAATACCTCAAAACCTCATTTGGCTATCACTATAATACTCGCAATTATCGTTTTAATCGAATCTGTCGCATTGGCTATTCTTGCGTTCAATTATGGTGAAGTCCTGGATTTGTATGGAAACAACGAACCAGAGTATAATGAAACAACAAACAACGATTCGCCCGAAGCTCTCAGCAATGACAATGACTTCACTTACGGTGAGAACTACGAGGTTACAGCCTTTAATCTTATCTGTACCAACGGGGACGGCTCTAAATACACATTTACCAAATCTAAAAACTATCAAAAAACCGATACATCTTTAGGCTCTACCGAATCCGGCACTTATTCAATTGTTAACGGTGGCGCCGTGATCCTGAATAACCCCAACCAAACCGAAGAAAAAATTGTTTACTACAATGGATATGATATTATGGAAGGTACTACTTTCTATACTTGTGACAAATAATATCTAAATGAGAGACAACGAGATGCTAAAACTAAATATCAATAAGATTACAAAACGTATCATTATTGCAACATTTATCCTTATATCATCTCTTTTCTTATTACCTCATTATTACACCTACGCCACCGATTCTAGCGATGTAGTCGAAACTACCTTCTTTGGCAATCTCCAAGATGATGGTCAAGGTTGTGGCATTTATACTGTATTGAATCTTGTAGTAGATATTCTGTCAATTGGTATTGGCATTGTTGGTGTTATA
>JAFRHO010000015.1 GCA_017433245.1 Candidatus Saccharimonadota bacterium
ATTCGCAGTAGCGCTCTGTTCTACTCTAAATGCCGAACCAGAACTTGGAACCTTTATGTCTTCTTCGGCTTCTTCGTTAGGGGTCGGAATGAGACTTTTTAGTATTGGCATAATACTTTCAGGAATATGACCAATAACAAGGTTCTCAGCGTTATCAATAAGAGTATATGTATAGTAGAGCGAATAGTCCTCGCCGAATGTATTTTGGGTATAGATAGCGTCAGCAATCAAAAATGGAGAGATAGCCTTAACTAATTTTGGCAAGTTTTCCTTAAGGATTTCAAACTCTGTTTCACTAATGCTTGGAGCTTGACCAAGCTTAATCTCATAATCAGCATATTGTCCTATGTAGCCAGTAAGAATTGTAACTAATTCATCAACATTTTCATCGGTAGCGGTACCTTTTAAAACTCTAACCAAATCAAGATAAACCGGAAAATTAGACAAATCGCCGGCATAATTTAGCAATAAATCATAAAGAGCGTTTCCCGCCACCATGCCAGCAAGACCCTTGCTAGTATCGCTAATAAATCCAGTAAAATCGCCTTGCCTGTCTAAGGTCCTGGTTTGATATAGTTTCATTATAGCTGACAATGGCTCTTTGACCTCAGTATCAAAGTATTCACGAGTCAACCCACTATCAGTCACAAATTTTGTCCAAGCATCCATAAATTCACGACCATTCATATTGCCGACCTGTTCGACAAGGCCATCATTATCCGATAGAATATTAGCAGCGGTGGCCGGATCGGCGAGTTCGGCGATATTAATAACAGAAGTTGCAATTTCTAGATCGGCAGGATGTATTTCTTCATAGGTGCCAGTATTATAAAACCCCCACAATTCTGGGAAAACGTAGCCGAGAAGTAAATCATTGCCATCTTTTACGTCGTGAATATTGGTGTAGCCCGGCTCGGTCAGGCTAGCACGAGGCGCGCCAAAAGTATAGACATAAAAATCATCCGCTTCCATATCATAATCTGAGAGTTTTTCGTTAATCATTTTGGCGGCAAGGTCGACTACCGCACCACCACGAGAATAACCAACCATCCATATTTTATAATCCGAAAGATGATTAGTGTAGATGTATTCATCTAGTCTATCCTTAATAAATCCGGCTGATTCGCTAAAACCGGCATGATCACCACTAGTGCCAACGTTAAAGTTTGAAAGCCATTCAGTCATATAATTATAATTTCTAGGAGCAACAACAATTAACGTTTGTCCATCCGAAAGAGTCTTTCGTGTAATAGTCGTCCCCATAGAATGCCCATCCTCATCGGATTCTGTATCCCAGCTTTGATAATCACTAAAACCAAGTTGATCTAAGAAAAGGCGGAGTTTTGAATTTGGTGCAGAACTATCAGATGGATAACCGTCGGCCTCATTTTCAAATCCAGCAAGTGCCAGTGCATATGAAGCAGCGCGAAGCTCTGGGTGATCACCGGGAGAAGGCGTATCAAAATAGCTATCGCTATAATTTATAGTGTCAGTTGAATCTAGAGCGTCCCAAACCGTTTTCCATGGATTGTCTGGGTCTTCCACGAAGGCATAATAAGGATATGTAATCGTGATGGTGTCTGATGAACCGGAGGTGTCATCGTAGCCACCTGGACCAATCGCAAACGAAGCTACTGGGGTAAAACATGAGGATAGAAAGCTGAAAATCAAAAGTATTATTATAAAATATCGCCGTTTCTCATGTCTTCCTTCTTTTATTCCTAAGCTCTCCATAGTAATTGTTATCTACCGCGATTATTTTCGTTTTTCTTTCTTCATCAAAACACCTACCACTACAACAACCCCAACAGCCACAGTAGTAATTAGGAGATCATTTGTTATTTCTGCACTGCCACCTTCATTAGTAAACACACCGGTATTTGGGATTACGACATCTTCGTTATCATCGTCTGTTTTTGGTTCTACGATTTTGAAGCTGGCTTTCGCGCTTCCCGACTCTGGTTCCGAGAAATATGCCTCGAAGGAGTGTTCGCCTAGTGCAAGGGTATTGAGAAGGGATGCCGGGAGGATAATAGTTTGGTTGTCTGGGTCTACTTCACAATTGGTGCGCATATCTATGTATTCGTCGTCAATAAGGAGATTGCCTGTGCCACAGAATTCTGTCACATCATTGTCGATTTTGAAAGCTAGTGATTCCTCACTACCTTTAATATGTTCACCGCCGTCACCTTCTAACACAGGATAAACGCGGAGGAAGGTTGCATAGAAGGTTAAAGATTCTGTACCGGGCGTTACTCTAAAAACATTGTCTTGTATCTGATCGGTGACTTCTTGGCCGTCTAATTCTAGATACACTAGTTCGTTGCCGGGTTCTGGTACAATTCCTACTTCTACATCAGTACCGCCGACTACGATATCTGGCACATCAAGAGTTCCATTGCCAGTTATGTATTTATATACGCTAATGTTGTGTCCGGCTATTACGTAGGCGTCCATGGTGATGTCTCGGATTTGTTTGCCGGTTTCGGTGCCTTCGTCGATAACGGCGAGGTCGAGGGTGACTGGCATGTGTCGTCTCAATACGTTGATACCGTCTTTCACTTCGAAGGTAACATAGATGAGGGGGTCGCCGGCTTGAACATGGATGCCTTCGTCGCCGACGACATCATCGATGCAGCCTGGGATGTTCCAATCAAATTCACCGGTTGACATGGAATAGCAGAGGTGGCTGATGCCGGATGAATAGTCCATCCAGCTCATATAGCGATCCAATTCTTCATCTTCGTCACTAATGGG
>JAFRHO010000002.1 GCA_017433245.1 Candidatus Saccharimonadota bacterium
ATATACAGCAGTATCTATGGCTGCATTAGTATTACTACCTACTAGTTTAGTATGGTTGGTATCATCATAAGAATCGCCAGTATAGCCAATGGCATAGATAGCAAAGCCATTATAATCATTACATATTACAGTAAAGGTAGTTTTGCCTATACCATTCTCATAATCACTACCAGTACTGGCTGAGAATGTACCTGGAGTAATTGTAGCAGTATGAGAGTTCATGCCACTACCTGTCATAGTACAGGCTTCGGGAACGGTGACTGCGGCATTAGCAGTAGATGATTCGGCAGAAGTAGTACTAGATAATAAGACAACACCGCTAAGTAGAGTGATGGTAAATAATGCAAGTATGCTTTTGTTCATGTCTTTATTATATCATGTTTATGTTTAAATAACATGATTCTGTATGGTCTGGAAGATTTCTTCGATAGTGCCGGAGGCGTCGATAAGTGTTAGATTGAATTCTTTGGCGATTTTGGGGTAGGCGGCGTTGACTTTTTGTTGGAATTCGCTGGGTTTGGCCTCAAAAGTTTCGGTGGCCTTGCCGCGGTTTTGTTGGCGGGCAAGTCGGACTTTGTCCGAAACTGTTAGAATAAAACCGTAGTCTGGGTGGACATATTGTTCGGGGAGAAGTTCTTTGGTGATGCGGATGATTTTGCTGCGCGAGACGCCTTCGCCGTAGCCTTGGTAGGCGAGGGTAGACCAGTAATTGCGGGCGGAGATAACGATGCCACCTCGTTTTAAGGCTGGTTCGGCGATTTTCTTCCAGAGTTCGACGCGGGCGGCGGTGAAAAGCAGAACGTTAGTGAGGGGTTCGAGATCGTAACCGCGGGTGAGAATCATATCGTGAAGATCGTGTGCTTGCGGGAGGTCACCGTCGGGTTCTTCGAGCATGACGACTTCTTTGCCTTGTTTTTCATAATAGTTTTTAAGTAGTTCGGCTTGGGTAGATTTACCGGTGCCGTCTTGGCCTTCGATGACGATGTACATTATTTTACTCCTTTCGAATATTTTTCGTAGCACGCTGGGCAGATGGCACGGTACTCAATCTTGGTGGTGCCGTCGATAAGGACGTCGGGGCCGTCGGCTACGAATTTGCCGTCTAGGAAGCGTGCATTGCAAGTGGCTTTGTGTCCGCATTCGCAGATAGTTTTGATTTCTTCGATTTCATGGGCGATTTGAAGTAGCCTGGTGGCGCCTTCGAAACCACCGTCGGTGAGACGAAAATTAAGCCGGAGACCATACGCCATAACGGGGATATGGAGATCATTTACGATGTGCATGAGTTGATCGACCTGAGCTGGGGTCATGAACTGGGCCTCATCAACTAGAATGCATTTTACGTCTTTATATTCTTTACTGATTTTCTTGTATATGTCGGTTTTGCGGTCGAAACAGAAATTGGTTTCGCGTTCGGGGCCGATGCGGGTTAAGATTTTGCTGCCGTTTTTTGTGTCGGTTTTGGGTTTGATGACGCAAACTTTGTGGCCACGCTCTTCATAATTAAAAGCAACCTGAAGCAGTTGCATGGTCTTGCCACACCCCATTGCGCCGTAGCGGAAATATAGTTTTGCCATGCTATAATTATATCATGCATGAGAGTTGGAAGCCGTTTTTGAAGTCAGAGTTCGAGAAGCCATATTTTAAGGAATTATCAAAGTTTTTGCATGCTGAATATGAAACTAAGACGATTTTTCCGCGAAAGGAGTTGGTGTTTCGGGCTTTTGCGACGGATTTGAATGAAGTTAAAGTAGTGATATTGGGACAGGATCCGTATCATACACCGGGCGCAGCGGAGGGGTTGGCATTTTCGGTACCGAATTCGCAGCCGATACCACCATCTCTAATTAATATATATAAAGAAATTGATTCAGATATTGGACGACATGTGAATCCGCGGGGGAGTTTGTCTACTTGGCAGAAGCAAGGAGTGCTGCTGCTGAATACTGTGCTAACTGTAGAGGCGCATCGGCCAAAGTCGCATAGTGGGAAAGGTTGGGAGATTTTCACAACGGCGACGATTGAATATTTAAATCACGAGCGGCCACATCTGGTCTTTATATTGTGGGGAAGAGATGCACGGAATAAAAAGTCTCTGATAGATACTTCGAAACACTTGGTGTTGGAGTCGGCGCACCCGTCGCCCTTGTCGGCATATGCTGGATTTTTTGGAAGTCGGCCGTTTTCGAAATGTAACGACTTCTTGAAGGCAAATGGTCTAGAGCCAATTGAATGGTAATTAAAGCCACTTAGTGAGGCGGGCGCGCTCTTTGGAATTAGCTGGATATGAATCAAGGATATCTTCGATGTAAGTCTTGCCATTGGTGAGGTTTAGGGTTTCGACTTCAGGCATAGAAGCGAGCAGACGGATAACGGCTTCATCGGTATCGATATTCGTCATGGATTTCTTTGGATCAGTGGAATGAGATTTGACGCGTAGTTCACGATAAACAAAGCGTTTGATGCCGGCTTGGAGACAGTGTTTTAGGCAATTGTCACAGGTAGCGACGCGGTTATATATGGTACAGCCGGTGAGGTCATGTTTAGCGAAAAGCAATGCATTCATTTCAGAATGGATAACGAAGTAGTACTTCATAGGGCGTTCGCTCAGAGTTAGTTTCGATTCCTTAGCGCCTTGAACTAGGCCATTATAGCCGAGAGAAACGACACGCTTGTGCGGGTCAACAATGACGCAGCCCATTTTGGAGGAAGGATCCTTGGACTTGACTGCCGCCGCTTCGGCGATTTGCATAAAGTATTCGTCCCAATCATGTTGTTTGCTCATATTATTATTATAACTTGTTTTTGGGTTTTTGGGGTCAAAAAAATGTTGCGAAGAGAATAGAGGTAAGAACGGTTATGCTTTTATTTTTAAGTTTTGGGGGTTGTGTTTTTGGGTGGAGTGTGCATAATGAATCCCATTATTAATTAATAGGAGGAAAATGCGAGGTAAAAACCTGACTCAAAATCAGGGTGGGCGAAAAAACAAAATTAAAGTGCGGTACTTGGTGGTAGCAATTGGTTTGATGCTGTGTGGTATGGTGACACAGCCAAAGGTGCAGGCGGCAGGCTGTCCAGATGTGAGGATAATATTTGCGCGGGGTTCTGGCGGGGAGCAAGATGTTAGTGGTGATTATTTGGAGTTTAAGTCGACGATTGAAGAAAAATTAAAGACTACTAGTTTAGATTATGATTTTGTTGATTTGGAATATCCGGCAGTGGCAGTGGGATTTGCTAATTTGGAGGCGGCTAGTACAACTTTGGGCGCGTTTTTTAGTGGAGGCGAGTCGTATGAATTTGGTGAAAGTGTAGAAAAGGGCGTTAATAAGTTAAAAGAGTATGCGGGTGATAAGAAGTGTAGTAAAACGAAATATGTTTTGGGTGGGTATTCGCAAGGAGCGATGGTGTTACTTAAAACTTTGCCGTTTTTTAATCCGGAGCAAGTGATATATGTTGCGACGTTTGGTGACCCGAAGATTTATTTACCAGAAGGTGAAGGTATTATACCGGCGGCGTGTCGAGGTGAAAACTTGTCGGATTACAGAATGTATGTGCCGGATT
This sequence comes from Candidatus Saccharimonadota bacterium, assembly GCA_017433245.1. Classification (GTDB taxonomy): domain Bacteria; phylum Patescibacteriota; class Saccharimonadia; order Saccharimonadales; family Saccharimonadaceae; genus Nanosyncoccus. The sequence continues at coordinate 3,562 of JAFRHO010000002.1, forward strand.
GCCAGGCTTACAAAGGAATACTTGGGGCGTATATACCATATGAACCAGATGATTATGCAGGTAAAATGGGTACGTGGTGTAATGGGCGAGATATTTTGTGCAGTTCACATGTTAGTATACAGGATCATGTGACATATGTAACGAATGGGCTTTATGAGGATGCCTCGAGAGTGATTTTTGATAAAATATGCCAGGCTTTCGGTGTAGAGAATAATATATCGTCACCGCACGATACGGCGATTTTGATTGACTCGACAGGATCGATGGCTAGTATGATTGAAGAGTATAAAACCGAGGCTTTGAGGTTGGCGGAAGAGACTTTAGCTTCGGGCGGTCGAGTGGCACTATATGATTATCGGGATTTAGGAGATCCGTATGAGCCGGTTCGGCATTGTGATTTCAATGATTGTACATTAGAGTTATTTCGTGAAGAATTGAATACGATTTATGCCAACGGTGGTGGCGACACACCAGAATCGCTGCTCTCGGCATCATTTCATGTGATGACCGATTTGGAATGGAAATTAGGTTCAACCAAATCCTTAGTAGTATTGACAGATGCAGACTTTTTGTCGCCAGACCGGGATGGGATGAGCTTTGATGAAGTGGTAAAGATGAGTAAAAAGATAGACCCGGTGAATTTTTATATTATTACCAATGCATTATATGGTGATGCGTATGAAGAGTTGGCGGCTGCGACGGATGGTAGAGTAGTGACGAATTTTGATGAATTGAGTTTACTGACGGATTATATTATGGAGCGATACGATTCATTACCGAGAGTGGAGGAAAGCGATTATGTAGGCGAGCTACCCATATTGACAGTCAATAAAGTTGTTCCTAATGGCGATGAGGTGAAGGTGACTTTTGAAACGACTGGTATGCGTACTTTGGTGATACTAAATGATGCCATATTGGGAGCGACAACAGAAAATGAGGTAACTATTGTTGATCTCGATGGTGAAGTGATCAATACGTTAAGTTTAGTGCCGCTTGGCGAAGACGTACGGGGCGAATCTGTGAAGGTAGTGCTCAATTATAGTTCTGATGTTGAGGGTGAAGTAATGCTTAATGTAGTAGACAATGATATTGCGACTACAATACCTAAAACACCAAATACTGGTAGGCGCTAGCCATCGGAGGCTAGATGATAATGGTCAGCATATGGGCATTTATAGGCTTTAAGCGGGGCATCTAAATGGTGGTCGTAGGCAGCAACTTTGGCGGCGAGTTCAGCTTCTTCTAGAGTATTATAAATGATTTTATTGGTATCGCCGACCCAACAGCGTTTGGGTTCATAAACTTGATTCGGATTGAGGTGTTTATTTCGATTTGCCATGATTATTTATTATATAACATATTGATTATTCTGGCAAGTTATGGTAAAATTACCCTTATGACTTTAAATCAAGACAAAATTCGTAATGTGGCAATTATTGCGCATGTGGATCATGGGAAAACGACGTTGGTTGATGGGCTTTTGAAGCAGTCGCATACTTTTCGTGATAACCAAGCGGAAATGTCGCAAACTTTGATTATGGATTCGATGGATCAGGAACATGAACGCGGTATTACGATTACCGCAAAACAAACTTGTGTGTACTATGATGGTTATAAGATTAATATCATTGATACTCCAGGACATGCGGATTTTTCAGGAGAAGTAGAACGAACTTTGAATATGGCGGATGGGGTATTGTTAATTGTAGACGCACAGGAGGGGCCGATGCCGCAAACAAAATTTGTACTGTCGAAGGCGTTGTCGCTAGGGCTAAAGCCGGTAGTGGTGATTAATAAGATTGATAAACCCGCTGCGCGTATTGATGAAGTGTTATCTGAAGTGGAGTCTTTGTTCTTGGAGCTTGCGACGGACGAATCGCAGTTATTTTACCCAGTATATTATGCGGTGGCACGTGAAGGCCGAGCAGGTCGGACGGTGGATTTGGATGATGATTTACATGTAATATTTGAAGCGATTATTAACGATATTCCGGCGCCGTCGGTGGATGCGGATGCTAAGTCGGCACAGTTATTGGTAGCGGCATTGGCTGGAGATAATTATCTCGGGAAATACTGTATCGGAAAAATTTTTCGGGGAAAGCTGAAAAAGGGCCAGTCTGTCAAAATAATGCACAACGACGAGGCTAAGAATAGTAGAATTGATAATTTGTTTATCTATAAAGGGCTTGGAAAGGAAGAAGTCTTCGAGGCGATTGCTGGAGATATTGTGGCAATTACGGGTGTGTCAGAGGCGAATATTGGTGATACGATTGCGACGGGTGATAATCCTGAGGCATTGCCAGGGATTGAACTTGAAGCGCCGACGCTGTCAATCTATATTGGGCCAAATACTTCACCGCTTAAGGGGCGTGAAGGCGAATTTACAACTTCACGGCAAATTGCGGAAAGGTTAGAAAGAGAACTTGAAACCAATATTGCTCTTAAGATTGAGCCGGATGGATTGGGTTATAAAGTATCAGGGCGTGGTGAATTACATTTGTCTGTTTTGATTGAGACAATGCGGCGTGAAGGATATGAACTAGAGGCGGGACGTCCTGAGGTAGTATATCGTGAGATTGACGGTACGAAATGTGAGCCGATTGAAGATTTGACGATTGAGGTGGAGCCTGAATTCGTAGGAGCGGTATCACAAGAATTGGGAGTACGAAAGGCGGAATTAAAGACGCAGGAAATAACGTCTTCCGGTGCGATGAGATTCGTATATGAGATTTCGACGGCTGCATTGATTGGTCTTCGCAATAATTTACTCACGGCCACTAAAGGTACTGTGGTTATGTCTTCGATTCCTTCGGGATACCGACCAGTGGAAGGGCGTTATAAGCCAGAGCGAAACGGAGCTTTGGTATCGTTTGAAACTGGCGTATCGACGGCATATGCTTTGGACGCGGCGCAGGCGCGTGGGGTGTTATTCATACCACCACAGGTGCCAGTGTATCAGGGGATGATTGTGGGCTTGTCGAATAAGAAAGATGATTTAGATATCAATATTTGTCGCGAAAAACAGCTTACCAATATGAGGACGCATGCGTCGGATGGGGCGATACAATTAACGCCTTATACTCAATTGTCGTTGGAACAATGCTTGGACTTCTTGTTAGATGATGAGTTGCTTGAAGTAACTCCGAAATCTTTGAGGCTTCGCAAAAGGCAACTTGATCCAATTAAGCGTAAAAGAGAAAACAAAGCTCTACGATAGGTCATTGTGTTATAATTTTTATATGTTAATTGATACGCATTGTCATTTGCATGATAAAGAATTTTTCTCGGCGGAACAAGCTGAAACGTGCTTAGATCGAGCACATGAAGCGGGGGTTGAAAAAGTTATTTGTATTGGGACGTCGCACGAGGATTCAATCGCAGCGAGTGAATTTGCATCTCGACATAAAGATGTATATTGGACTTATGGTATCCATCCCGAAAACAGTATTAGGCAATTGGAATACGATTTTCTTCAGGCCGGGTTGCCCGCGCCCGTCTTCACGGATTCAAAGTCCTTAGACTCAGCAGCGGTCTCCATATGTTCTCAGAAAGCACATTCCCAATTACCTATCGCTATCGGGGAGGTTGGTCTAGATTACCACTATTCGGGTTATGATAGAGAGGCGCAAATTCGCTTGTTTGAAGGGATGTTGCAACTTGCGGTAGATAATGATTTGCCGGTGTCGTTTCATGTAAGGGAAGCGTTTCCTGACTTTTTTGCAGTAATGTCGAATTTTTCGAAGGTGCGAGGGGTGGTTCATTCATTCACAGATAGTAAAAAGGTACTAAAGCGTATTTTGAATGAGACGGAGTTTTATGTGGGAGTGAACGGGCTAGCGACCTATTCGACGTTACCGACACCGCCGATTGAGAGGATTTTACTAGAGACGGATGCGCCGTTTCTGGCACCGATACCGCATAGAGGAGAAGGAAATGAACCGGCTTTTATTGCAGATATCGCCAATTGGTTAGCGGAGAAACTTGAAGTTTCGCGACAAGAGGTGACTGATATCACTACCAATAACGCAAAATGTTTGTTTAAACTGTGATTATACGATATGTATAAGGGGTGATATATTGACTTTTATGCTTTTTCGTGATATAATTAAGAGGTGAGTACAAATAGAGACAATTCAGAATATCAGGTGCCAACATTTAGGAAACGCGAGGCATATAATTTTGTGTCAGATGCGTCTAGTTTGGATATTTATAAAGAACTTAGTCAAATTGCAGAGGAGATTGAACGATGTCGCTTAAGGAATTGTTAACAGGGAAAGTCAGTGCACGAGGCGTTTTAGCCGCGAATTATGGGTATCGTGGTGACCCGCATCGTTACTCAAATAAACTGTCATATGAGGACTTAGTGAATGCTGAAAGCGCTTTAGGCCGGACAATTTTTGGTCCAATTCCAGCGGGTCATCAGAGGGAATTCTTCGAATACCGGAAGAATGTGTGGATTTGGCATGAGAGTTTTACGGATGCTTCTGGGTCGTTACAGGATATTACGGTGCGCTATGAAGTGCGGCCAGAAGGAGTCTTTAAACGACCTAGTGATGGTAGTTATCGCAAAATTGAAGGGATTGAACTTGATAATTTTCGCAAAGCAGCACGGATATATTTGGAGCTTGTTAAGACAAAACTATATAGCTAAAAATCCTTGACCATGTTACAATATGGTTATGGATAAGAAGAGAATCATTTCAATTATAGCAATGATAATCGGAATAATCGTACTGATAGTTGGTGCGGTTTTTTTGATTCTAAGGCTTAATTCTGGTCCGGTGATGGCTGATGGGGAATATTTGGTATCGGTAGACAGTTGGGAATTAAATGAAGGAACTAATTGCACAGACGAAGTCGAGGATGTTGAAGTGGAAGATAATTCTGAGAATGTTGAAGCGACGACTGAAGAAACAAATTGTATTGGTGGTTCTGGGGTGATTTGGCAATTTACGGATATTGGTAAGGGGACTTTGACGACCAACAACCATAAGAATGATTATAGTTTTGCTTGGGCGCTCGAAGATGGACGAATGATAGTGCAGACAGATTGGCTATATAAGCTTGATGACGAATACGATTATATACTTGATCAAAATTCGGGGGTGCTTGTTCTGTCGGATGGTGAGCACGAATATCGGTTCGTGGCGCAAAGTGAATAATTATGTTATAATATTAATATGATTTATTTGGATCATGCGGCGGCGACGCCTGTTTCTGATAAAGTGTTCAAGGCGATGAAGCCTTATTTTACAACGGATTTTTATAATCCTAGCGCGGCATATTTACCGGCGAAAAAGGTTTCGGCTGATTATGAAGCGGCTAAGGCGACTATTGCGCATGCGATTGGGGCGAAAGCGTCAGATCTTGTTATTACGGCTGGGGCGACTGAAGCGAATAATCTGGCATTTACTGCTACGAAGGCGCGGATTTTATATTTGGAGACTGAGCATGATTCGGTGAGACGCGTGGCGGAAGCGCGTGGGGGCAAGCCGATTCGAGTTTTGCCAAATGGATTGGTGGATTTGAAAGATTTGCGCGAAAGAATTACAGATGAGACAGAATTGATTTCTATTGCGCTTGTAAACAATGAACTAGGGACGATTCAGCCACTTTCTGAAGTGTCTAGGATTATTCGTGAAGTGAAATTAGATCGTATGAAGCGAGGAATTCGAAAACAGTTATTGTTGCATTCAGACGCGTCGCAGGCATTGACACTATTGGATATTAATGTTGCACGGCTTGGAGTGGATTTATTGACCTTGAATGCTGCGAAGGTTTATGGTCCAAAAGGGGTGGGAGCACTTTACGTATCGCATGATGCGAGATTACATCCTTTGACTGTAGGCGGCGGACAAGAAAATGGTTTGCGTTCTGGTACAGAAAATGTACCGGGAGTAATTGGTTTTGCGAAAGCAGTGGAACTGGCAAAAGATCATCTAAACGGAAATCGAAAGAAGTATGCTGCTTGGCGGAAAATTTTGCTTTCCGAGTTGAAGGACTATGAGTTAATTAATAAAAAACATGCTTTAGATAGTTTTGTAGTGATATGTTATGATGGGATTGATGCAGAAAGATTGGTGTTTTTGCTGGAGGAGTGTGGGGTATATGTGGCGACCGGGGCGGCGTGTGCAGCATCGAAAGGAGTGCGGTCGCATGTGTTGGCTGCGATTGGGCTGTCAGAATCGCAAATCGCGGGATCTTTGCGGTTGACTTTGGGGGAGACAAATACGATGGAACAGGTGCGTGAAGCGGCGGAAATGATTAACGATGTAGTTAAAAAGGAAAAAAAGTTTAGAGCAAAAAGATCTATGGCGTTCATTTGAGAGACGATGAGGGGTAACGTGCAGGATTAAAAAGGTTATTCATTATGGCCCTATAATACACCTGACGGCGAGACCAGTATATTTGAATTCGATTGAGGTGCCTGGGCTTAAGTCAGCGTAATGATAGTTTACCCTTAAAACGTATGCGTCTTTACTTGATTCTGTAGTGGAAGCCCAATAACTCATTTCTCTACCTCTTCTATAAATAGTTGCTTCTGAGATATCGCCGGAATAGAGGAAATTATTTGGGAAACTCATAAATGCTCTAATAGCATTATAGCCGTTAGCATTCACGGTTATAGGAGAATAGTAGTTTTCTGTAGTACTGCCCATGATTGCGTAACCTAAATTATAATACTCTCGCCAAGTAGATGGGTTTTCTGCAACATTTACGGTGTCAGTTACGCTGCCACCGGTTGGCAAGTGCCATCCAGTGGGGCAAAGCGAGGTGTTAGTGAAAGAGTCATTATTTATGTCACTATAGGTTAAGTCTGCGGTGATGGCATGCCAAGTATAATAATTGCCGTAGCTATACATGCCTCCAGTATCATCTGTTTGAATTGATTGCTCTAGACTGAGTATTGGAGTTATTGTAGCGTGGCATACGATAATTTGGCAAATCTGTAGTGCCGATATGTGGTTTTACCTATACCATTCTCATAATCACTACCAGTACTGGCTGAGAATGTACCTGGAGTAATAGTAGCAGTATGAGAGTTCATGCCACTACCTGTCATAGTACAGGCTTCGGGGACTGATACAGAAGCGTTGGAAATAGATGATTCGGCGGAAGCGGGATTTGGTAGTAGTGCAAGGCCAGTGGCTAATACTGTTTCTAATAATAGTTGAGTAAGTAATAGTTGTTTTATAGTCATAGTATGCATATATTATGGTTAACCTTATTTACTAATATTATATTATCATGTTATTTAGAAAAACTAATACTTTCTTGTGGAAAAGTCAATAAGTAATATCTAAATGTGTGCTATAATAATAAACATGAGTGAAACAGTAGAGTGGAAAGAAAAAAGAGTTAGCCTTGGTAATGCTATTATTATCGGTGCGGTACTTGCGGTAATTGGAGTACTGGTGGGCCTAAACTGGAACAGTTGGTTTGGTACTTTCGCGCCGTATTTGGGTTTTGGTGAGAGCGACTCGCAGAAGAATTGGTCAGTTTTGGATGAGGTATATGATAAATTGCACGCTTCTTATAATGGTGATGTAGATTTTGCGACTTTAGTAGAAGGGGCGAAGAAAGGGATGGCCGACGCGCTAGGTGATAAATATACTGTATATATGACGGCGGAGGAGAGTACAGATTTCTATGATGATTTGCATGGAAATGTGGGTTCTGGTATTGGTGTAGAGATGGGAGAGCGTGATGGTTATGTAAGAGTACTAAGGACTTTGCCTGATAATCCAGCGCGCAAGGCGGGAATACTGGCTGGGGATATTTTATATAAGGTAGATGGTGAAGAAGTATATAATATGTCTACGGATGAGATATCAAAAAAGGTACGTGGTGAGACTGGTACTGAGGTGACTGTGACGGTGGTGCGTGATGGTAAGGAGAAGTCGTTTACAATGAAACGCGAAGTGATTAACAATGTGTCGGCGTATGTGGAATATGATGGATCGACGGCGATTGTGACGGTGACGCGATTTGATAATGATACGGGGACGAAGGTACAAGGATTTGCGAAGGATTTCTCAGATAAAGGCGTGAAGAAAGTAATATTGGACCTTCGCGGTAATGGTGGCGGATACGTGTCGGCAGCGGCGGACATGTTGAGTCTCTGGATAAATAACGATGTTTATCTTGTGCAGAAGTCGAAACACTACGGTGATTCTAAGAGTACGACTAGTCCAGGTAAAGCAGTGCTTAAGGATATGAAGACAATAGTGCTCGTGAATGGTTCGACGGCGTCCGCGTCTGAAATTGTGGCGGGAGCGTTGCAAGATTATGGTAAGGCTACAATCGTAGGCGAAACGACCTATGGTAAAGGTGTAGTACAGAATTTGTTTGATTTATCGAAAGGATCTTCGCTTAAAGTAACGACGGCTGAATGGTTTACACCAAAAGAACGGTCGATTAATCAAACCGGGATTAAACCGGATGTCGAAGTGGAGCGTTCTTATGAAGATATTAATGCAATGCGCGATCCGCAACTAGATAAAGCAAAGAAGTTATAATGAAAATTGTAATTGCTACTGCGGTATACTATCCACAAATCAATGGGGTGGCGGTGTTCTCGCACAATTTGGCTTGTGGGTTGGTGAGACGGGGGCATGAAGTGATGGTGATTTGTCCGTCGCGAACAGGTAAAAATCATGTTGAAATGCAGGATGGGGTGAAAGTTTGCTATTTACGTTCGATTGATGCGAAAGTGTATCCAGATCAGATTCATCCGGTACCCGAAAAAAAGAAAGTGTTTGGTGTGAAACTGCCGAGGTTTTTTTATCGTCATGGATTCAGGGTGTCAGTATTTCCGCAGATTGAGGTTAAGAAGGCTTTGGATGGATTTGAACCGGACGTAGTGCATGTGCAGGTGTCGGATCCGATTGGACTATCGGTGGCGTCGTATGCGCGGCATCGTGGGATTCCGGTGGTGACGACGGAGCATAATCAGCCAGAGGTAATTACTGAGCCTTTAAAGGTGCCAGGTTTGGTGCGTAAGGGTGCCAATGTGATGCTGTCGGCGTATTTTCGGAATCGGCAGAGTAAGAGTGATTTTGTGACGATGCCGACGGAACAAGCGATTCGAGAGCTGATTGGAGATGGAACGGAGTTTCCGGTGCCAGTGGCAGCGGTGAGTAATGGGGTGGATTTGTCGAGCTTCAGGCGTGGTAAAGCCTCAAAGGAAATGTATAAGAAATACGGAATTGATGCTAGTATTCCTATGGTGTTGTATGTGGGGCGAGTCGATCCTGAAAAGAAAGTGGAGCTGGTTATAGAAGCCTTTAAAAAGGCGCGTAAGGTGGTTCCGAAAATGCAACTGGTAGTTGTGGGTGATGGGGTGGATAGACTGCGGCTTGAGGGTAAGTATGATGGAATAGATAACGTGAGGATACTCGGTAAAGTGTTGCCGCCGGATTTGTATGAGATTTACAAGATGGGGTCGGTATTTGCAACGGCGTCTGAGATTGAGACGCAGGGGATAGTGCTAATTGAGGCGGCGGCATCGGGGTTGCCGCTGATTGCGGTAAACAAAGGTGCGGTATCGGAAGTGTGCCTAAATGATGAAAACGGTTATCTATGCGAACCTGGCTCGGTGGAGGAGATTAGTGAGGCGATGGTGAAGATAATGTCGGACGAGAAGTTGCGTGAGAGATTCGCTGGGCGGTCAGTAGAGATAGCGCGTGAACATGATTTTGAGAAGACGTTGGATAAGTTTATAAATATATATCAAAAAGTCGTGCAGAAATAATGCTTGTGGTATAATGGTGGTGAAATTATAATGCAATTATGAACGAAAATGGAGAATAGTTTAATGAAAAGGGCCGATATTACTTTGAATGTATCGTTATACGCGCTTTATGGTATGATGTGTTCTATTCTTATGTTTGGGTTATTGCTTGTGGGGAACACGGTGTCTGCGGATGATTCTGTGGTGTCTAAGACATCCATTACAGTACCGGAGGCTTGTACGATGACTGGCAGCGGCACTACTCACGCTGCTACATTAACTCCCGGTACTTATTCTGGTGCTTCCGGCTCTGAATACGAGAATGGCATCGGTAAAACTACACTAACTACTATATGTAATGATAATAATGGCTTCTCTATTTATGCTATAGGGTATACTGGAAATTCATATAATTCAGAAAACCACACTAAACTGGTAGGTACTAATACTGGTGGTACTATTTCTACTAAAGCTTACGCTTCGGGCGACAATAATTCCAATTGGTCTATGAAACTAACCAAAGTTACTGACTCCACGGAGTCCTATAACCCGCAGAACTTAACTATTCAAAGTGATACAGAAGGTATCTTTTCTTCATGGCATAGTGTACCTGCTTCATATACTAAAGTAGCAGAATACCATGCTAATACTGGTTCATCTACTACGGATACTACACTAGGAGCTAAACTAGAAACTACCTATGCTGCCTACATCGCATCGAATCAACCTGCTGATATCTATGTAGGACAAGTAAAATACACTATGGTGCATCCATATATTGAAACGCCGTTGCAACCACAAACCGCTACACCTGGTTGCATCAACTACTTCCCGAATGGTAGTAATGTAGATGGTACTATGGGATGCCAATCAGCTACGGATGGTAACTTAATAGACCTTCTTGCTTCCAACTTCAGCAGAACTGGCTATGGCTTTGCTGGCTGGTCTGATTCCTTTGATTACACTACTAACCCAAACGCTAAATTCTACGGTCCAATGGAAACCATCACTGTTCCTACTGGTACCACGGCAAATGGTCTCTCCCTCTATGCCGTCTGGATTAAATCACAAGGTAGTATCCAAGACCAGTCTAAAGTCGCCAGTGTCTGCAATTCTCTCACCACTGCTCCAACTGACGGTACCGCTAACCTCACTTCCGTCTCCGCATTAACTGACCAACGCGATAACAACACTTACGCCATCGCGAAACTCGCCGATGATAAATGCTGGATGATTGAAAACCTACGACTAGAAGCTGATAATACTAGAACCGCTGAGAAACAAGCTCTCGCTCAAGGTTACGGCACTTCTGCTACCTATGGTAACTTCGGAGGACTCGCTAATGCCGAAAGTTCCAACTTCTCAAACTCCACTACGGCAAACAGTCTCTATTATAGCGGTACTCAATCCGGTGATGCTACGATAAACATCGGCACTACAGATTTCCCAGACTACCGTATGCCACGATATAACAACCTCAATACCTCAACTCGTGCATCTAACCCAACTAATAATAGTGGAAATATGTATTCCTATGGCAACTATTATACTTGGCATGCTGCGATTGCAGATCTCACCTATAACGGCACCAATAACCAATCTACTACCGGCACTTCACTATGCCCAGCAGGATGGCATCTACCTAAGGGTGGTAATAAATCCAATGAAGCTAATAATGAAATATGGTCACTAGTAGTTGATGGAATTAATGGCGGAACTAAACCGACTGATTACGACAGTTCAACCTATCCATATTACACTGGCATACCAGAAGGCAGTGACGTGTCTAATAAACTAAGAACTTATCCTAACAACTTCCTCTACTCCGGTAACTTCGATAGCTCGTCGGCCGGCAGTAGAGGGTCCTACGGCTGCTATTGGTCGTCTACTGCGAGAGATTACCACAATAGCTACTACCTGTACCTGACTAGTTCCTACGTGCGCCCAGGTACCAATGACTACTATAAGTACTTCGGTCGTAGTATTAGGTGTACGGTAGGCTCCTAGCCATTTTACCGGCGTTATAGTTGATTATTGTATTCCTGAAAACTAGGTTAAAGTGGTGCGAAAATCTCCCAATGGCTTCAAAGCCCCTGGGGGAGATTTTTATACTACTTTGACCTGGTCATATCCTTTTTTCTTTTATGGAGGGTAAGTTATCCGATGAGAGAGTATGGCATAATTCTTGGCAAAATGTGTAATTAAGAGGTCTTAGACGACGAGGTTTAAGAGTTTGGCCTTTTTGATAAAGATGGTTTTCTTGATGCCTTCTGCAGTGTATTTTTGGATTTTCTTGTCGGTGAGGGCGAGGTCGATAATTTTCTGCTCGTCGTCGAGATCAGCAGCGTCTACGTTGAGAATAGCGCGGAGTTTGCCGTTGACTTGGACGACGACGGTAACAGTGTCGGAAGCGAGGTATTTGTCGTCCCAAGTGGGCCATTCGTCGTTGGCGCCGAGGCGCTCGAGCATTTCGGAAGCGAGATGTGGAGCGAAAGGTTTCAGGAGCTTCGCGAGAATAATGAGGTCGTCTTCGGTGGCTCCTTGCTTGTATAGCTCGTTGACATATTCCATCAGAGCAGCGACGGCGGTGTTGAATTGGTATTTATGAATATCGGTGGTAACCTTTTTGATGGTTTTATGTCTGATGATTGTATTGTCTACTTCGGAAACTTTATCCATCAGATTAAAACAACGATTAAGGAAGCGGTATACGCCGCCCACAGAACGGGGATCCCAGGCGGCATCGAGGTTATATGGGCCGATGAAGAGTTCGTAGGTTCTTAAAGTATCGGCACCGTAGCCGTCGTTGATGACGTCGAGGGGGTCGATGACGTTGCCTTTGCTTTTACTCATTTTCTTGCCGTCTGGAGCATTGATATAACCGTTATATAAAAGATGCTTGATGGGTTCGCGGAAAGGAAGGTAGTCGAGGTCGGCAAAGAATTTGCACCAGAAACGAACGTATAATAAGTGAGCTACGGCGTGGTCGCCGCCACAATAGTAATCTAGGGGTTCCCAATACTGGATAGCTTCGGGGTCCCAGGCGTGGTCTTTGTCGTGTGGGGAAGCGTAGCGCCAGAGGTACCAGCTCGAGCAGGCGTAGCCATCGAGGGTGTCGGTCTCGCGGGTCATTTCTTCCATGTGGGTCTTGCCGGTTTTTTCGTCCTTGACAGGAATCTTAACTTTCAGCCAATCTTTGGCTTTCGCGAGAGCGGAACGGCCGGAGCTGTCGGGTTTGTAATCCTTGATTTCGGGAAGGACGACGGGGAGTTGGTCCTCGGGAATGGGGTGAGGATTGCCTTCTTTGTCGTAAGCGATAGGAATAGGACAACCCCAGTAGCGCTGGCGAGAGATAAGCCAGTCACGCATGCGGTAAGTGACCTTGGGAGTGCCGTAGAGGTCGCGGTCAATAAGTTCGGCTTCGACGATGGGGAGATCGAACTTTTCGGCAAATTCACGGTCGCGGTCGTCGTAGGCGGGAACTGCCATGATGGCGCCGGTGCCGTAGCCGGCGAGAACGTAATCGGCGACGTAAATGGGGATTTTCTCCTTGGTGGCGGGATTAATAGCGTAGGAGCCGGTGAAGATACCAGTCTTTTCCTTGTTTTCTTGGCGTTCGATTTCGGATTTTTTCAGTGCGTCTTGCTTGTATTTATTGACGGCGTCGCGAGTGTCGTCAGTGACGAGAAAACCGAGGTCGGGGTATTCGGGAGCGACTACTAGGAATGTAGCCCCCATAATCGTGTCGGGACGAGTAGTAAAGACCGTGATTTTGCGACCACTTACTTTGAAGTCTATCTCTGCGCCGACGGAGCGGCCGATCCAGTTTTTCTGCATGGTTTTGATTTTGTCGGGCCAGTCGAGGGCGTCGATGTCGTCTAAGAGTTCGTCGGCATATTCGGTGATTTTGAAAAACCATTGCTTCATTTTCTTTTTTTCGACTTCGTGGCCGCAGCGCCAACATTTGCCGTTCTCGACTTGCTCGTTGGCGAGGACGGTTTGGTCTTCGGGGCACCACCACTGGTAGGATTCTTTCTGGTAGGCGAGGCCTTTCTTGTATAGCTGGAGGAAGCACCACTGGGTCCATTTGTAGTATTCGGGGTCGGAGGTGTTAATCTCGCGGGACCAATCGATGGCGTAGCCGAGGCGCTTGGCTTGTTTGCGGAAGTTGGCGATATTATCCTTAGTGATGTCCTGTGGGGCGGTGCCAGTCTTGATGGCATAGTTCTCAGCGGGGAGGCCGAAAGTGTCGTAACCGAAGGGCCGGAGAACATTAAGGCCCTGTTGACGGTAAAATCTAGTGAGGACGTCGACGATGGTAAAGTTGCGGACGTGGCCGACGTGGAGGCCGGCGCCGGAAGGGTAGGGGAACATTTCGGCGAGGAACATTTTGGGCTTACCGGGTTCTTCGATTGCTTTGTAGGGTTGCTCGGCTTCCCATCTTGCTTGCCATTTTGATTCAATTTCTAGAGGATTATATCTACTTGTCATGGTGATATTATATCACAATAATGATATAATATGGGGTAATATGTCAAGGAATCATTTGCTGTCGCAACACTTCTTGAGAAATCCGCGTTTGGCGCTGATTTTGATTGGGCATTCGAACCTAAAGAAGCGTGATACCGTGGTGGAGATTGGTGCGGGGTCAGGGGTGATTACTTCGGCGTTGTCACGGAGAGTAGCGCGGGTGATTGCGGTGGAGCCGGATGCGGAGGCAGTGAAAAAGTTGCGAGGACACTTGTCTAGACAAGGGTGTGAAAACGTGGAAGTAGTAACGAAGGACTTCATGGATCTTGAGCTACCTCGTGAATCTTATAAAGTATTTGCGAATCCGCCGTTTCATCTGAGTTCGGCAATTTTGCATAAATTGATTGAAAGTCCGAATCCGCCGGAGGCGATTTATTTGATTTTGCAAAAACAATTTGCACTAAAACTGCTGAATAACACTCGACACTATACGTCCCAATTGGGATTTATGTTAACACGAGATTATCAGACGCGGATTCGATTGCCTTTGAAGTCATCGGATTTTACGCCGCCACCAGCGATACCAACAGTGTTATTTGAAGCGAAGCGGAAGGGAAGCTAGGCCCGGGAACATGTTTTTATATATAGAACTATTATTAATTACTGGTAGCTCGCCATATGGAAGTAGTGTTAGATGACTTACATTTTCTTTTTGTGATATGCCCGAAGCTTTTGCCGTGATGGTTGGCCTCTGCCGTCAAACCTTTACCCAGATATATCCAGATATGGAAGCCACCGGCACGGGTGATACAGACATCTCCGCGTTGCCCTGTCTTGACTTGTTTCCAATTATGTTTACGTAGATAGTCATCTGCTTGTCCGTATTTCATTTTTCTGTCATGGCCACTATAGTTTAATACTATGGTAACAAAATGACCGCAATCAGCGCCAAGGGCGGACATACTGCTGAAACCATGTTTGGGGCGCAGTTTATCAAGTGCCTTGCGGTATGCTGGATTAGGTTTAGCGCCTTTCATATCACTCCAGCTTTTGTAAGTACGGCCATAGGTGTCTCCAGTATAATGATATTTTTTGTATGCTGTACCTCTAGGCCATGAGAGGTATTCCGCGGTTTGAGCGATGCGTTCGTTCCAGGAACAATCAGTACAAACTGGCGAAGGGGCAAGTTTGCCTTTTTTGACAAGTTTTGCCATTTTTTCTGGAGTATAGGATTTAGCAATTTGAGAGCTGAGCTTTAATCCGGAAGCGCCTTGGCTATTGGCGTTGTTGGAATTGTTTTGATTGTTTATTCCGTTATAATTGTTCTGATGTGCTTGCTGTTGTGCTCTTGCTTCTCGTTCGGCTTTTTGAATCTCAGTAAGTTCTTCATCGCTGATGGTTTGGCAAGTAGTGCTAGTGCTTAGCCTACCTCCAGGAAGGAGCCATTGGGTAAAAGCATAGAGAACGACGTA
>JAFRHO010000003.1 GCA_017433245.1 Candidatus Saccharimonadota bacterium
AACTCCAGTACTACCGACCCCTCCACTACTGACACTACATTAGGTGCTAAGATAGAAACCACTTATGCCACATATATCTCAAGTTCTCAACCAGCTGATACTTATACAGGACAAGTCAAGTATACTATGGTGCATCCATATACAGAACAACCATTGCAGCCACAAACTACAGAACCAGGCAAAATATGTTATTATGCCAATGCCTCAAATGCAGAAGGGACCATGGGATGTCAGGGTATTTCCGCCTCAACTACTTCTGCTATGCTTTTTGCCAGTAATTTTTCCAGGTCTGGTTACGGTTTTGCTGGTTGGTCCGATTCATTCGACTATGCAACCAATCCTCAGGCTAATCTCTATGGGCCAAATGAAACCATCTCATTCGCGGCTGGCCAGTATACTGATAATAATCAGGGCTTAAGTCTTTATGCCGTCTGGATTAAATCAGTGGGCAGTTTTCAAGATGATTCTGTAGTTTCTCGGCTTTGTGGTTCCGATTCGGAAAGTCTCACTTTGGTTAACTATAATGCAGAAACAGGAGAACTGTCCGCCAATCTCTCCAGTGTTTCCGCTCTTACCGATCAGCGTGACAACCAGACTTATGCTATTGCAAAACTGGCAGACGGTAATTGCTGGATGATAGAAAACTTGAGGCTAGACAACACTACGGAGCTCACTACGTTGAACACTAATAATCCATTAAACGACAATAGTCAGACCAATCCAACTGTCACATTGAAACATAACTATGCTGATATACAGACTTATGATACTCTATCCGCCACTTCGAGCGTCGCTTATGATCCTGATACCGCTCCAGATGGATGGTGCAACGAAAGCTCTGCGTCATGTAATGATCAATCTAGGCTCAGGACCGATAATACGACTAATCGTGCAGCCTACACTACTGGGCAATCCATGTCTAATCGTGCGGTTAATATTTATTCTTATGGCAACTACTATAACTGGTATTCTGCTACGGCTGGCAGGGGTGTATATGAAAAGAATAGTAGCGATGCCGAGGGCGACATCTGTCCGAGGGGTTGGAAACTACCATATGGCAACACCGGTAGCTCTAGTGGTAATAAGGGCGGTACGAGTGGTGGATTATCTTATCTGGACAAAACTATGGGTGGTACAGGTACAAGTAACAGTAATAATACTATTACAGGCAAAACCATGTCGTCTTATTGGCGGCAATTCCCCAATAACTATGTGTTTTCAGGATATATGTCTGGCGCATCAATCGACTATCGCGGCACTATTGGTATCAGCTGGTCTTCTACACCGTATGGTCGGAGCGGCGCTTACACAGTATTTATTAATGTCACAGGGTTGCGCCCAGGCACGCTTAATAGTTACGACAACGATAAAGATGGCGGAAAAACCTTACGCTGCGTAGTTAAAAGCGGAAGTTAACCCGATGGTTGATCTGTTACCCCTCCGCAAACTGCGAATTATATAACTCTGCATAGAATCCACCAGCCTTTAGTAACGATGCATGATTCCCGGATTCTACGATTTTCCCATCTCTCATTACCAGTATCAAATCCGCGTTTCGGATCGTCGATAATCGATGCGCGATCACAAACGATGTCCGACCGGAGGTTAGTCGCTCGAATGACTCTTGAATCAGCTGCTCCGTACGAGTATCAACATTGGATGTTGCTTCGTCCAGTATCATCATTGGGGGATTTGCCACCATTGCCCGCGCAATCGTGAGCAGCTGTTTCTCTCCTGCTGAGATATTGTCTGAATCCTCTGATATCTCGGAGCGATATGACTTTGGTAAAGCCTCTATAATATGATCCACATTGGACGCCTTCGCTGCGCGTCGAATATCGTCTAGCGATGCCGATAGTTTGCCATAGCGCAAGTTTTCCTCTACGGTTCCAGAAAACAGCCAAGTATCCTGCAATACCATACCGAATAGTTGTCTTACATCAGCTCGTCGCATCTCGCGAATCGGCACTCCGTCGATTGTGATATATCCAGATGTTGGCTCATAGAACCGCATCAATAGATTAATAATAGTAGTCTTCCCTGCTCCAGTTGGTCCTACAATCGCTACATTCATGCCTGGCTCCACTTTCACCGAAAAATCACGAATTACCGGCTGCCCAGGTAAGTACTCAAAGTGTACATCATGAAACTCTACTGTTCCCTGCACCTTATCTATCGTTCGTGCTGGCGACACATCAGGCTCTTCCTCGGATTCATTTAGGAATTCAAACACTCGTTCTGAAGCGGCGAGCAGTGACTGGATGGTTGAAGTTGTAGAGGCAATTTCGGTGATTGGTCGGTTAAACCTCGATACATACTGGATAAATGCCTGTATATCACCGATGTTGATACTGCCTTCAATTACAGATATTCCGCCCATTACACATACTGCCACGTATCCAAGATTTGTAAACACATGTGTCACCGGGAAAGACAAAGACGAAAAGACCTGTGCACGCCTTGTTGCTACGGCTAATTTCTCGTTGGTTTCGGCAAAATCCGCTAATGCCGCTTCTTCATAGGAATTGGCTTTTATCACAATCTCGCCCGAATAATCTTCTTCAATCTTGCTATTCAAAACTCCTAGAGTACTTTGCTGCTCGCGGAAATATTTCTGCGCAAAGCGCATGATTCTACCTACCGCCAAGACCGAAAGTGGCACTACTATGAAAGAAATAAGCGATAGTGGTACTGAGATGGTAAGCATCACGATAATTACACCAATCAAAGTAGTAAGCGACATTGATACATCGGCAATTTCTTGTGACATCGAAGTAGTAATCACGTCAACATCATTTGACATTCGTGACAAAGTATCGCCATACTGGTGCTTATCGAAATATGAGATTGGCATTCGGAAAATCTTATCGATTATCTGTTCACGCAAATCTTTCGTATATTTTGCTGAGACTACAGCCAGTATAAAAGCCTGACCGTAACCAAGCGCCGCTGAAGCAACAAATAATGCAATAGCGAGAATCGCCTTGCCTCCTAGTGCAGACCAATCTAACTCTGGATACGAGTTCACTGCAATTGTTGTCATATCACCCAGAATCTTAGGGATGAATAACCCTAACACTGCAGAGGCTACGGTCAACAGCACAGAAAGCAGAATTGGCCATCGGTAACCACGAATCGATTTTATAAATACCGCAAAAGACGCTCGCATGCTTTTGGGTTTACCGGTTGCGCTATGCGGATTAGGCATTTGCCCTCCTTTCAATTTGCGGCAAGGCCACCCGTTTCTTAGAGTGTTTAGTATTGGTATTCTGAGCAGCCAGCCTTAATTCGCGCAAGTACTCAGCATCGGATAACTGCGATTTGACGATTTCCTGGTAAACCTTGCACCTAGTGAGTAGTTCGAGATGCGTACCTTTGCCAACAATCTTGCCATTATCAAGTACTATTATTTGATTGGCGTGTTTAATCGTTGAAACCCTCTGCGCAACGATAAGAACCACCGCCGAACCAGTAATTTCGGCTAATGCTTCACGCAGTCTAGCATCAGTCTTCATATCGAGTGCCGAAAAGGCATCATCAAACACATAGATATCTGGCTCTTTACAAACCGCTCGTGCGATTGACAACCGTTGTTTTTGTCCACCCGATACATTAGTCCCTCCTTGTGCAATACGCGAATTATACTTTTTGGGCATTTTTTCGATAAAATTCTCTGCCTGTGCAATCCGTGCCGCTCTACGCATTTGCTCATCCGAAGCAGACGGTGCGCCGAACTTAATATTAGACTTCACGGTACCGGCAAATAGGATTCCGCGTTGTGGCACCAAGCCTATCCGCTTCATCAAATCTTTCTTACTGAACTCCTGAATTGGCACTCCGTCAATCAGTACTTCTCCACTGGTTGCTTCGTAAAAACGTGGTACGAGGTTTACCAAGGTCGATTTTCCTGAGCCGGTTGAACCAATGAATGCTGTTGTCTCTCCCGCTATCGCTTTAAACGATATGTTATCTAACACTTTCTCCCCCGCCCCAGGATAACTAAAATCTACGTTCCGAAATTCCACCGAGGGCGTCTTGCCTGGTTGACCATTAGTCTGCTCCCGCCAAGTAATCTTGGGTTCTTTCTTTAGTACCTCATTGATACGGTGCGCCGACACATTCGCCCTTGGAAGCATCACGAACAACATCGACATCATGAGAAACGACATCATTACAAACGTTACATACTGTGCGAAAGCTGCCATATTACCAAGATACGCAAAATCCTTAGTCAGTAGCGATATACCAATCCATGAGCAGAGCAAAGTTGTGCCATTAAAGATGATGTTAATTAATGGATTTTGAAGTTCCAAAGTCTTGTCAATGTATATTAACAGTTTTGTTAGTGCATCATTAGTTTTAGTAAACTTTTCCTTTTCGACCTTCTCATTATTAAAAGCTCTCACAACACGAAGTCCAGTTAGGTTTTCGCGGGTAATCAAGGTGAGTTTATCAATCATGCCTTGGAAAATCTTAAACTTCGGCACCACTAACGCCATAATTAGAATAACAGAACCCAGAATTGCTGCCGCTCCCACTAGGATGATCCAACTCATATCGGGCGCAGTCTGAATCGCCATAATCACAGAGATAATACAGAACAGTGGCGCCCTCAACATCATCGAAAGCATCATTATAATCACCATCTGTACCTGGTTTACATCATTCGTTGTGCGAGTTAATAGTGACGCAGTGCTAAAATCTTTCATATCCAACACATTCATATTAACTACCTTAGTGAAAATCGCCTCCCTCACATCCCGCGAGAAATTTGCCCCCACGCGTGCTGCGAAATAACTCGATACGAACGATGTTACCGCTGACACGGCCGCCACTCCAATCATAAGTAGGCCAATCTGCCAAATTTTATCTGTACTGCCTGGTACGATTCCGTCATTTATAATTTCCGCCATCAAAGCCGGCAAACGCAAAGTCGTATACACTTGTGCTGCTGTAGCAAGTAACAATATAATAACTTGCCACCAGTAAGGTTTTAAATACTTAAGTAGTTTTAACATATCAATCTATTATACACCCTTTTAGTCACATTTGCCTTCCTTCAAATTCGTTACTAGCTCTCGCGCCTTTAAATAATGTTCAAGTGAATCGTATTCGCCATTGTTATACTTACCAGTTGCGATATCAGTTGCAAAATCCACCCCCACATAACGATAATGCCACGTCTCAAGTAACCCCGTCGTTCCATTTTCATCAATATTCATCGGCTCACTCATCGGCCCACCTGTCCAATTATCTGGGAAACGATTAATAAAGCCATACTTATAAGAATTATTATGCAACCATTGCCAGTCAGGGTGTTGTTCATAAGTGCTCGTGTCTAGCGAAGTTCCATAAGCTGCATCAACCAAATCACACGCCATACCAGTATGGTGATCTGAAGCCCCCGTTGGCATACATAAGCGTCCACAACTCGTTCCGACCGACCTGAAACACGATACAGTTTGTATCTCATGACCAGGGTAATCCGCCTTGTATGCTGTTAGCATATCATTTAGATGAGTCGCTGCTTCAGCGTCTAATAGATTATCACCATTCCAGGCATTTAACTCATGTATCCCGTAAGTATCATTCAGACTAATCAGCTCATTGTGTCTTGCCGCAATGAATTCGTCTTCAACAGTAAAATTTGGATTTATCAACATCAAATTACCATATTTCACCGTGCAGTTATTGGTTGGCGCGCTAGTTGCTGGCGCAAGATTGAGCGCAGACTTCTCTGTTTTCTCTTCCGTAGTTTCATCTGCATGACTAGAGATGCTAAAAGATTCTGGTGGCTCGCCGTCAGAAGCGTCGTTTACTCCCCATCCAAATACTCTTGCTATTCTCTCATCCAAGGTGTAGTCACCTTCCATACTCATCACTTTAAAACCAAACCAAGCTACCACGACAATAATAGCAATCACGACTAGCCATAACACGCTTAATTCGAACGGCTTTTTTAAACTAAGTGCCATGAGAGTTTAATTTCTCCTCTCGTTTCCTTTCTAGGTACATCGAAAAATACGCAATCGGCCCCATCATAATATATATGTAATACGAGAAGAATCGCCACACCAACATTGCCCAGAATACATATCCAGATGATAGCGCGGAAAAGACCACATAGAATGTTCCTTCCGCCGCTCCTGCATTACCAGGTGTCGGTACGAAGTATACGGCACTTGTTACTGCGACTGTAGTAACGAAGCACGGCAGAAAATCTACTTGTCCACCAAACGCCGTCAGTACAAAGAATGGAATCATAGAAACTAAAATATGAAATACAATCGACAAAATAACAGTCTTCGCGAATAGTCCCTTGGTTTTTAAAATTTTGCGCACGCATTTGGCATACTCATTAACCTCATACTCAGTTTTCTTAATTGTTTCGTCCTTTTTCTTAACGATATGAAGTTTGGCCAAGAACTTGACCACGATTGTGATAATTTCAGTCGTGGCTTTAGGTAGAAATGTTGCAATCATGACTGTCACCGGCCAAAAAGCGTAGAATAACAAACCGAAACATGCCGTACCAATTAGTACCGCATTATTAATGGAAAGGCTACCGAATAGAAAGCATAACACCGCAATTATGATAAACCCAATCTGCCCCGAAATCATGCCAAAAATCGGTACCGATGTCGATGCGCCATGAGACAACCCACTATTCTTGCGCATATAATAAATCTGGAAAGGTTGTCCACCTATAGCTGCGGGTGTAATGTTGTCGTAATAACGCCCCAATAAATAGGTGCGACGGGCGACTTTATGGGCACGTTTGTGATCGAACTTAGATTTGTCATTGGCCATCTCGCGCATCATGAGAACATATTTGCTGATCTCGCAAATCATGGCTACCACAAAACAAGCAATCGCGGGTAGTAAAAACCACCATTGAATTTGAACCTCAGATAAGGCCGCGGCATTTTCCGAATTGCCAAATTCCGAAGCCGCCGTAATTGCAATTACTGCTACATTTAGCAATATGAAGAAGATAATCAATAGTGGCTTCTTGAAAAGTTTTTTCGGTACCAAAGCCTTATCATTTATATCAGGTGCTACTTCTGACATACTAATCCCTGGCTGCTGCCCTGAGTTTCGGATATTCTTCTATCAACACACGGATACATCCAGCTATCGGAATCGCAACGATTGCACCAATTAGACCCAATGTATACATACCAATCGTCACGGCGCAGAGGATTACCACCGGTTGTAGCTTCAAGGCATCTCCCTGGACCTTTGGTGCGATTAAATTATTCTCTATTTGCGAGTATACAATATAGACTACCGCAAAGATACCGGCAGCAAATGGACTCGAAAAGAACAAAAGTACTGTCACAAGTGTCCCACCAATGAATTGCCCAAACATCGGGATAAGATAAAACAGCATTGTAATCATTCCCATCGGAATCGCTAGGCTTGGCGAAATGTTAAGGAATAGCGATAGTAAGAATACAATCAATCCTGAAGCCAATCCATCAATCATTGCGACCAATACCTGCCTTGAAACATAAATCGAGACTACATTTGCCATTTCAATAATGATACTACGCGCGACGTTTGCAGTCTTGTTTTCTGGCTTATCCGCTCCAGCTGCCCTCCATATTCGAGATAGTATTTCTGGACCATCGAGTAAGAATAGTAGCGTCAGCACTAAAATTAACACTATTTTCATTACTATGTCAGCGACTCCGCTAACACTAGATACCAGGTTGTTTCTGAGAAACCCCATTAAATTATTAGAAATATCTGACATTGTATTGGTTATGCCTTCGTGTAAGTTATCGATGCCAATATTCCGCCCAAAATCATTTACTCCGTCCCATCCGCCAAAGGTCTTTTCAAACGTTTCTGGGAAGTTTTGCACGAAGCGCGCCGTCTCGTTTACTACGACTGGACCGACAATAGCGACAATACCACCAATTACCAATACTACAATGAGGTAAGCCATTACAGCAGACAAATTCTGATGCTTTTTGTCGCTCCCAAAGCATCTAATGAAGAAACTATTGACTTTACGTACCAGCGGTTTCAGAGCTAGTGCCAAGAAAATTGATGCGCCGACAACCAATAAACCGACCGAAGCTTTGTAGATGAAAAAAATCATCAATATAATACCGAGCGGTACCAACCAAAATTTAATAAAAGTGTTCAAATCCGTCTCAATCTTTTTTGCCATAAGCCTCCTTCATAGACTTATTGTAGCACAAATGCTATAATTATGTAAATGAAATTATTAATGCATACCTGCTGCGCTCCATGCAGCGTTTATTGTATTGACTGTTTACGTGGCGAAGGGATTGAGCCGACACTTTTTTGGTATAATCCAAACATCCATCCATATATCGAATATAAAACTCGCCGCGACTGTTTGAAAGACTATGCTAGGCAAGTTGACGCCAAGCTTATCATTGACGAAGAATATGGTTTGGACGAATTCTGTCGCAATGTCGTTTCAGATATCGAGAATCGCTGCGTCAACTATTGTTATCGTAAGCGTCTCACCGAGACGGTCCGCTATGCCGCCAAGCATGGTTACGATTCCTTCACTACTACCCTGCTCGTCTCTCCGTATCAGAAACATGAAGAACTTAAAAAAGTCTGCGAAGAACTTGCTGACCTCGCCGGTATTGAATTCGTTTATCGCGATTTCCGGGTTGGCTTTCGTGAAGGCCAGACTAAGGCGCGCGAACTCGGGTTATATATGCAGAAATACTGCGGTTGTATTTTCTCGGAAGAAGACCGTTACCGCAAGCAAATAGACCGTGACCAGTCTACTTGCGAAATTGATAAAAACAGTATATAATATATAAACATGTTAGTTTCTGATTATAATTATGAATTACCCGAAGAGCGTATCGCTAAGTTCCCTCCCAAGGAGCGTGGTTCGACTCGCCTTCTGGTGCTAGACCGTAAAACCGGCGCCATTCAGGATTCGTATTATCGCAATCTAGATGCATTCTTGCAGCCTGGCGATGTCTTAATCCTGAACGATACCCGTGTAATGCAATCTCGCCTCTTCTGCACCCTTCCCGACGGCCGCAAACGCGAGCTCATCGTATTGGAGAAGCACGGCGACGAACCTCAGCGCGTGATGTACCGCGGCAAACTCCATGAAGGTGATAAACTGACTTTACGAAACGACGAGCGTGCCGAGAAGGGGACATTTCAATCCGGGGTCATTGTTATTAAAAAGATTCTTGGCAATGGCATTGCGGAAGTCGAATCCGCTACGCCACTCGTTGAGCTTGCCGAGAGATTTGGTACGGTTCCTTTGCCCCCATATCTCCATCGCGACGCAACAGAATCAGACAAGAAACGCTATCAAACCGTCTGGGCTAAGTACATGGGTTCCGCCGCTGCTCCGACTGCCTCGCTTAATATGACAAACGAACTACTAAAACGCCTACAAAACAAAGGCGTCATCGTTAAGCATCTCACCCTCCATGTCGGACTTGGCACTTTTTTACCCATTCGCAGCGACAAAGTAGAAGACCATCACATGCACTCCGAGTGGTACCACATTCCGGAGGATACACTCG
Organism: Candidatus Saccharimonadota bacterium; assembly: GCA_017433245.1. Lineage (GTDB taxonomy): Bacteria > Patescibacteriota > Saccharimonadia > Saccharimonadales > Saccharimonadaceae > Nanosyncoccus. The sequence goes on from JAFRHO010000003.1 coordinate 9,546, forward strand.
ACGCAATTAAAAACAAAGAAGGTCGCATTGTGGCACTCGGCACTACCGTCGCTCGTACTCTAGAATACTACGCGAAGACCGGCAAGACCGAAGGCGAAGATGACATTTTTATCTACCCAGGCTTTGAATTCCAGCTAATCGACGCTCTTATTACGAATTATCACGCCCCGAAATCTACCGTTCTCATGCTCGCTGCCGCCTTCGCTGGCTGGGACTATTTGAAGGCCGCCTATGACCACGCCATTGCTGAAAAATACAACTTTCTAAGTTACGGAGATTCAATGCTAATTCACTAATAGTATTATTTGGGCTCCTGTTTTGGGAGTATTGTAAAGTTCTATTATTTGTGATAATATTTAAACATGAGCAAGAAGACCTTAAAGAAAAATGACGAGCAACGATCAATCATTAATTATTCAATTGTAACTGACGTTGTTGCTATAATTTCAACTGTTATACGTCTGGTATGCATCGATCCGCTTTTTCGTGAAGGGGCACACTGTCACGATACTGCTACAACTTGTTCTTCGTATGGGTGGTATGTTGTAGGTTACGGCCCAATTGTGCTCATTTTGTTTGTTATTCCAATAGCTCTATGTGCAAATACACTAAGAAAGAGATTAGATTTACCAAAAAAAGAAAAACTCCGGACTGATACGAAAATCTATTTAGTTGTAATGTATTTGTTGGTTGCCGTGGAAATGGTGCTACCAATAGTCTATGTCTATTTTTTATGAGTTAAATCTTAGTGCCTGCCGGACATTTTAGTGGATATTTGCCTTTATAGTTTCACTCTTTATCTTGTACCGATAATGGATTACTGGTATAATAAAAGACATGCTGGAGTTCGACATTCATTCGAAACAAGGTCTTGCCCGTGTTGGCACCATTCATACACCACATGGCGATATCGAAACGCCCGCTTTCGTGGGTGCCGCCACGCGTGCGGTTGTAAAAGCCCTCACTATGAAAGAAATGAACGAACTTGGTTCCCAAGCCATCTTGGCAAATACCTACCATCTGATTCTTCGTCCAGGCACTGATCTTATTAAAGAAGCCGGCGGTCTCGCCGAGTTTAATTCCTGGCACAAGCCCACTTTCACTGATTCTGGTGGCTTCCAAATCTTCAGTTTACCCAATGTTAAAATATCCGAACAAGGCGTCAAATTCAAATCCCACATCGACGGCCGTAACTTCGAAATTACTCCCGAGTCTAGCATGCAAGCTCAGTGGGCCATTGGCGCCGACATCCATATGGCATTCGACCACCTCGCGAAATCTGAAAGTCGCGCCGACATGGAAGAAGCCATGCACCGTACCCATCGTTGGCTCGACCGCTGTATCGCAGAACATCGGGACTTGGCGGATGGTGCGACAACCGAACAATATCTTTACGCTGTTGTCCAGGGCGGCACCTTCAACGATCTCCGTGCTAAATCCGCGAAGTACTGCGCAGAAAAACCCGTCGACGGTTTCGGCATTGGCGGCGTCTTTACGGCCGACGGCATGGCCGAAATACTCCAGACTGTAAACAACATCTTACCCGAAAACAAACCCCGCCACCTCCTCGGCATGGGTGAAGAGCCTATCGACTTATTCGTCGGTGCCGAATTCGGCTGTGATACCTTTGACTGCGTCGGCCCTACTCGCATGGCTCGCAACGGCTCTCTCTATACGAAAGACGGTCGCATCAATATTAAGAACGCTAAATATACCCATGACTTCTCTCCTCTCGAACCCGACTGCGATTGCGAATGTTGTAAAAATTACACGCGCGCTTACTTGCGCCATCTTTTCAAGACAGACGAAATCACCGCTAAAGTCCTCGCTAGCATTCATAATGAATACTTTGTGGTCCACACCGTCGATCGCATCCGCGAGTCGCTGGCAGACGGCACCTTCCAAACATTCAAAAACGATTATCTTACTCGCTATTATCATAAATAAAATGCTTCACGCGCGACATTGTGTGTTATAATCAAGTTAGTGCTTACTATTTTTGTAGAAAAGCATACGTATTAAGAGAGGTATTATGAATATAGTCAAATCAAAGCATCAATCAATAATTATTCCACTATGTGCGGGGCTACTCGCCTTATCATTAAATACTGTCTTCACCTCCGCCCTCACCTATCAAAACTCTGTAGACGTAGAATTCACGCTTAATCCCACTATTTCCATCAACCTTTCTTCTAATGACTTAATTATAGACAATCTCACTCCAGGCAGTAGTAGTGACAGTAACATTATTACCGTAGATATCTCTACCAATGCAGGTTATGGCTACTACATGTCAGCTACAGCCGGTACTAGTACTGGTAATACTGACCTCACTAATCAGTCTAGCCCATCCGCCAAATTCACTAATCTCTCATCTAATGTAGCAACTCTATCTTCCTTCCCAGACAACAACTGGGGCTATTCCTATTCTACTGACAATGGCACTACTTGGATTAGTGGCAGTGAAGGTAATACTGCTGCAGGCTACAATGGCTTACCACTAGACAACGATGATAGTGGAGCTACTGGTATTATTCTATCCAGTACAGACTCTTTCACTAATACTGGCTCCATCAAGTTCAAAATCGGTGCCAAAGCCTCCCCTACCCAAGCTTCTGGTACATATACTAATACTGTCAATTTCTATGCTGTAGCTAATCCAGAACCACAACTAGGCCCAGAATCATGTGAAGCTGGTAAAATCTGCTATCATGTTAACTCCTTAACTCAAACTGAAGGTACTATGGGTAAACAATCCGCATCAGACGGTAATACTGTTACGCTTCTTGCCTCTAACTTTAGCAGAACTGGCTATGGCTTCGCTGGTTGGTCTGATACCTATGACTACACAGGCAATCTATATGGTCCACAGGAAGACATTACCGTCCCAACTGGCACCGCAACTAATGGCCTATCTCTCTATGCTGTCTGGATTAAATCTGAAGGTAGCATTCAAGACCAATCCAAAGTCGCTTCCGTCTGCAACTCTCTCACCACCGCTCCTACTGACGGTACCGCTAACCTCACTTCCGTCTCCGCATTAACTGATCAACGTGACAACAACACCTATGCCATCGCAAAACTAGCCGACGGTAACTGCTGGATGATAGAAAACTTAAGGCTAGAAAGTACCGCCGATCACAACTCTGACGGCGCTCTCGCTCAAGGATACGGTACATCTGCTACTTACGGCAACTTCGGAGGACTCGCTGATGCGGAAAACTCAGGATTTTCAAGCACCTATACTGCAAATAGTCTCTATTATAGCGGCACTCAGGAAGGCACTGCTAGTATCAATATAGGAACTTCAGATTACTCAGCTTACCGTATGCCACGATATAATAATATCAATATCTCAACTCGTGCATCTAACCCAACTGACAATAGTGGAAATATGTATTCTTACGGCAACTATTATACTTGGCATGCAGCCATTGCTGATCTTACTTATAATGGCACTAACAATCAATCTACCACTGGAACATCGCTATGTCCAGCGGGCTGGCATTTACCTACCGGCGGAATGGCTTATGCTTCTGGCGATACAAGCGGTGTAAATGTAACAGGGGATACTTCTACTTTCCGTGAATTTTATAATCTAGGATACAAAACCATGGATGAAGTAAAAACTGCCTACGAAGATACGCCAAATAGTGGATATGCTTACTATTCATCGAATACTACTAATACTGCTGGCAAGACCGCTATTGCCGCTATAAGATCTTTTCCCAACGATTTCCTCTACTCCGGGAACTTCGATGAATCGTCATCGCACTACAGAGGTAGCCAAGGCTACTATTGGTCGTCTACTGCGAACGATTACAGCTTTAGCTACTACCTGCTCCTGAATAGTTTCCGCGTGTACTCAGGTACCAATCGCGCTAGTAAGCAATACGGCTACAGTATTAGGTGTACGGTAGGCACCTAGCCGCTAGTAATCTCTATCCTTAGCAACCTTGTTATGATACTACATATAATATATAGTAACCCACCTACGCTATATCTAGCGTACCGCACCCGCCATTAATCACCACGTCTAGCGTATTACCGAACACCACCCGAACAAAGCTTCGGAGGGGTTGTAAAACCTTTCCGCCCATGTTATCATCTCTAGCATGCAATAATTCACAATCAAATATGACTTAAATAATCCAGACCCGCCAAAGCCACCAGGTTTGGGAACTCAAAAGCCCACTTGGCAACGGCAAAAGAACAATTTCCAATAATCTCCGAGAAGCTTCTAGCCAGTCAGATAAGATAATACTGGATTTAACACGATGTAAAATGAATAACATAAGAGCATTGTCGAGGGTGAACGGTTTTTTGGAAAGCGGCGATGCTCATATTAAAAAGCTCCTAGTAATAGACAAAAGGAAAAAAGTACTTGTATTTCTAGACAAAAAGAAGTAAAATAGAGTTAGGTTAAAAAACGCACAAGATACTGAACTGAATCAAGTGCGTTTTTTCCAGCCCATTTAACCTACCCACCTAATCATAACTTGATGTTTTAAAGAAAACTTGATATGCTAAAGACAGTAAGATGCTAAAGATACTTCATTGTATACAATAGGTCTTCAAATAGCCCTTCGGGGCTATTTTTATTATAAATACTGCCACACCGGCCCTTCGGCCGTGTCTTTCACAGCGATTCCCCGCTCCGATAATAAATCCCGTAATCTATCGGACTCAGCATAGTCTTTCGCTTCGCGCGCCGCCTGTCTAGCCGCAATTAATTCTCGTGCCCCGTCATCAATATCCGGTGAATTCTCAATCAACTGCAGCCCAAACAAAGCGTCAATCTTCTTCCAATCTTCTAACCCAATCACCGTTCCATCAATCACTGCAAACGCCTCTGGCGAATTCAGATTGTCATTCACGGCCGCCAGCACTCGCTCCCACAATCCATCATCGCTCACCACCTCACGTTGATAGCATTCTGCAATTCGGTTCCGCCAATTCAGCCGCCGCGCCTTCGCGCCGGCCAGTGACTCGAACGTGAAATTCCGCGTCCCCTGATAATGTCCAGAGAGTACCCACATCTTATAGTCAATCGGCGAGAATCCTCGCTCCACTAAGTCGTCTAGCGAATAAGTATTTCCAAGTGATTTTGAAATCTTCTCATCGTCCACCGTGATAAATCCACAGTGTAGCCAATACCGAGCCAAGTCCCGCCCTGTCATCGCGTAATACTGCGCAATCTCATTAGTATGATGAACTGGAACATGGTCTACTCCGCCAGTATGAATATCAATTGGTGCACTGAGTTCCTTCTCGATAATCGTCGAACACTCCAAATGCCACCCCGGATACCCAGGCCGACCTAGATAGTCCCACCGCATCGCGTGCTTCTCGCCCGGCTGAATAAACTTCCACACCGCAAAATCCGACACATTGCGTTTTTCGTCCGAAAACCCCACTCTCGCTCCCGCCTGCAGACCAGCCAAATCTAGCCGCGCAAACTCCGCATATCGGTCAAACTTAGATGTGTCAAAATATACCCCATCCCGCGTTTCGTAAGTGAACCCTCGCTCTGTCATGAGGTCCACCGCTCGCATATCATCTTCAATGTAATCCGTCGCCCGAGCCCACACTTCAGGCTCAGTTAAGTTTAGCGAACGGTAATCATACTGAAACTTCTTAATATATCGCTCCGCCACTTCGTACACCGACTTCCCCTCTCTAGCTGCGCCCTTCTCGAGCTTATCCTCGCCTTCGTCTCCGTCCGACACCAGATGCCCCACGTCAGTCAAGTTCAGCACTCGTCGCACCTTATATCCGTCGGCCCGCAATGCCCTCACCAGTAAGTCCCAATAAATATACGCCGTCAGATTCCCGATATGCGCCTCCGAGTATACTGTCGGCCCACAAGTATAAAGCTTCACTACTTCACCGAGTGGTCGGAATTCCTCTACTTTGCGCCCCAGCGTATTATAAAGCTTCATTTTCCATTACCTCCTTTAATAAACCTGGTATTTTGGTATATTTATCACGCGACACGCCATGTTTACCGTTGGTCTTAATAGCTGTTATTAATGAATTTTTCTTCAGCAGCCCCGGCAGGTTATAAGATGCAATCAATTGGTCTTCTTTGCCATACAGTATAACCGTCGGCACTTTAATCCCAGCTAGCACATCATAATTATTGCGGTCCATTACAATATTATTCATCGAATTCTTAAACGCTTTTTCTTTTAAAACATCAGCACTACGTAGCGCAATCGATTTTTTAAACGCCTCCATCCCCACCTTGAATAGTGGATTATCATAATCTTTCCGCGTATACACCGGTGGCGAAATTAATATCAATCTTGTAATCTCATCTGGATAAATACTCGCATATCGCGTCACAATAAAAGTCCCCAGCGAATGCCCCACCAGCACCAAAGGTGCCTTGTTTTTTAGTTCAAGAATTGCATTGTGAAGCGCTGTAATCTGTTCATCATAATCGTAATTCAGAGAATCATCCTTCATTGACAACCCTGACCCCAACAAATCTAACTTTACGAACCGCACATCCTTCATTTGTTCTTCGGCCTCAAAATACTCATGCGCCGCATTATATGTCGTCGAATCCGAAGCAATCCCATGAATCATCACCACACATAGCTTCGGCTCGCCGCTCCGACATACATCGTAAGTATTAGTTAATATCAACTTTTTCACTCGACCCCCTCTAACAATTCTGGCACAATGTGCACTAGTTCGCGCACTACTTCATCGTATGATGTGTCATAAGTACGAAATCCAGCCGCATACGGATGCCCGCCACCACCGAAATACCCCGCCACTTTCTCGGCGACTGGCGCATCGGTGCTACAACGTATCTTCCCCGTCACTTTGCCGTCTGGATAAGTCTTAATCGCCACCGCTACGCGCACCCCCTCTACTAGCCGCATCTCCTCAAGTATCAATACGTTTGGATTATACTCCTGCGAATATTCGGTAATATCTTCCCACGGAATATGCACCGTCGCAAGCGCTCCATCCAATGAGTACTCGATTCGCTTTATTAAATCTGCTTTATAATCCAAAATTCTTTGCGACTTCTTCATAAATTCGCGCCGCTTATCCTCGAGTTCGGAAATATTTGCTCCCAGCCGAGTCAAATCTGCCGCCGTCTCAAACGTCTCCGCTGTCACCGAAGCACTAGTCAGCCCCAAAGTATCCGACAATAACCCTTGGAAAATCGCTTCTGCGGACTCTTTACTAATCTCAATTTCAAGTTCCTTTGCTATCCGGTATATCACTTGCGTACATGATGGCAATACTTCGATGATCGCTTCATGCGGGAACCCTAAGTCATCCTCTGTCTCGTGATGGTCAATCACAAACACTGGCGCTGAGTATAATCGATTTCGAATCGCCGTATCCTCGAGTAGTTTTGATAGCAAAATCTCCGCTGCTGTATCCACGATAATATAGCCATCCGCCCGATAATCAAACTCATTCGTCACCCGTGACCAATCTTCAAAATAATGCAAATACTGTGGGATATCCACTGGGCAATATAACGAAATCTCCTTATCTCCGAGCAAATAATCCAGCGCAATCGCCGACCCTAATGAGTCTCCATCCGGGTTCTCTGCCTGAATAATACATATCTTCTGTTTATCTTGCAAAAACTCTTTAAAATTTTCGTACATACGTCAATTATATCATTTTTATGATAAAATAGATACATGAGTATTTTTCGTGCGGATAAGAAATTCGAGCGTTTTGAAGACGTTACTCCGGCTCTATTGAAAGAGTCGGGCGTCAAGCTTTTGCTGTGCGATCTCGATAATACCCTCCGGCTCCACTCCGAGAAAGAACCCGCCGACGAACTCCAAGATTGGGTTGAAGAATGCCGGAAGGCTGGTGTCAAAATTATTATCATCAGCAACAACGGCCGCAAGAAAATGATGCAGAAATTCTGTGAACCCATCAAAGTCGACTGCGTCTGGTGGGCCAAGAAACCCATGAGTACTAAACTCACCGAGGCAATGAAAGACTACGGTTTTAAACCCGCCGAGACGGTCATGCTTGGCGATAAATGGTCTACTGATGTTCTGGCCGCCCGCTTCGCCGGCATCCGCGCCTGGAAAGTCGACCACCGGAGGGATATAGTATGACCGGTAAGACGCAGAAACAAGCCAATCCGAGACCGTCCGCGACTAACGAGGAGCGGGTTGAGCGAAGCGTCCCCCATAACGATGGGCGGACGCGAGCGAGTCGAGGATCGGCTTGTTCTGCGTCACTCACTGGCCCCACTTATCTCACGATTCTTCGCATGATTCTTTCTGTCGTCTTCATGGCGTTTGCCTTGCAGCCGGAACTCTGGGCGCGCATCGTTGCACTCATAGTCTTTATCATTGCCGCCATCACCGACAAAATCGACGGCATCTGGGCCCGCAATACCAAACAGGTCACCGACCTCGGCGCCTTCCTCGACCCTCTAGCCGACAAAATGCTCGTCGATCTCGCATTTCTTTTTCTTGTCTACATTTATGTAGTTCCCGTCTGGGTCTTCGCCATCATTATCGTACGCGACCTCGCCGTCGACGGCATGCGCATGATGGCTGCCCGCAACAATATCACCATAGCAGCTTCTTTCTTCGGCAAACTCAAAACCACCGTCCAAATGACCGCCCTTATCACCCTCCTTGCCAACTTAATCCTAGGCAACGACATCATCGGTATTCTGGGTCAAATCGCTCTCTACCTCGCTCTTATCCTCACAGTCCTTTCTGGCGCTGATTATCTCATCAAAGCCTGGCCAAAAGCCATCAAAAAATAATCTTTTCAGACCATAAGCATTATGCTATTATAAAAGTATGCAGGAAGAATACGAACCAATAAAGCTTATTAGGTCATTCTTTTTTGTTCCTATTCTAACATTACTTATTGGTACTGTGTTACTATCATTTCAAGCCTTCGCCGACGACAACACTTCCATCGTAGACGACATCAACATCACCGTCCCAGTCTCCTGTTCCCTCTCCGGTACAGGCATGGATACGCATATCACATCACTCCATAATACAGAATCAGACTCTAGCATTGGTGAATCTACTATCACAGCCTATTGTAATGATTTAAATGGTTTCTCCATCTATGCTGTAGGCTTTACTAATAATGAATACGGCAATAACTATCTCATAGATTCTAATCTACCAAGTACTACTAATATAGCTACCGGTACTGCTACTTCAGGCAATACTTCACAATGGGCTATGAAACTATCTCCCATCACTAATACTAATCCAGCCCCTACTTATCCCATCATCGTCACAGGTACTACAGAAGACACCGATAAAACCCCAACTACTCTAAACTATACTTCCTTCCAACCAGTCCCAAGTGAATATACTCTAGTAGCCAAACGTAAACCTGCTACTGACGTAGGTACTAATGCTGAAGGTTCATCCTTCAAGACTACCTACCAAGCCTATATCTCTCCCACTCAGAATGCTGGGACGTATACTGGACAAGTTAAATATACTTTAGTCCATCCATACCAAAACATAGACTCATCACGTCCAAACCAATACTATGTCGTCCATAGCGGAACCGGAGAGATAGAAGTATTACCATTAAGTGATGATGGTGACCTTACTGCTAAAGTTGCCGATGGTTTTATCTATGGTGGTTACTACAAATCATATGGTGGAGTTGATGGTGATGCCGTAAGTAGCCTTATTGCACAATATGAAAATGGTGAAGTAGATGACCTTACAATCAGCTCATTCAAAACATATACCGCAGAGAACATGGGCGAACTCAGAAATGCCTGGAATATCCAGGATGCTTATACTGAGTACGGCAATGCTGTCGGTGTTGAGAAAGGGAGAGTGTATTATCTTAAAGAAGTCCCGAATACTTATCTGAAAAATTCAACCTATAGAACATTTGATATGAATTCGCGTGTCCTTACAGGTTATTACCTATTGTCTGCGATTGATGACCTTAATTATAAGAAAATTGGTTTTATTGCTCGGAAACCACAAGGTAGCGAAGAACTAGAAGCTAAAGCATTCAATTCCCTCAGTTACAAGACTGCCTATGTTGATGATACTATTACAACTTCAAACATAGCCGGCTACAATGAATATGGCTACGTAATGATGTCACCGTATACTGACCTAAGCTATCCGGAGCCAGGAGGAGATATCGAAAGAGTATTCTACAACTATTATGTTACGCCAGACGGAATGAATGTTTTAGGTGCGACTAGACGATACACAAAAATTGAAGATTCAGACAGCGACAGCATAATTAAGATAGAGGAGGTTGAGGAAAAAGTTTATACTTACTCAAAACAACCCGAGGTGTATTCCGGTGAAACCAGAACCCCCCCGCTAATATTGGGCGAATAAACACGAATAATTTATCAAGTTATGGTTTTTGCATAAGAACTATGATACTATAAAGTTATGGAGAAATGCACTCGAAGTAAAATACTAATGGCTCTCAGTATAGCTTTTCTTTCCAGTCTTACTATGTTCTTAACTCACACTTATGCCGACGGAACAGAATTAATAGATACAGTTAGTCTCACCGTCCCAGTAGCCTGCACTATGTCCGGTACTGGACAAACTAGCCACAATGCATCTTTAAGTCCAGGCACTTATTCTGGAGCCAGTGGCAGTGAATATGAAGCAGGTATAGGTAAAACTACTATTACTACTTACTGTAATGATAATAATGGCTTCTCCATCTATGCTATAGGCTTTACTGGTGACTTATACGAAGGAGAATCTCATACTAAACTAATCGGACAAAACACTAACCAATCTATTAGTACTAAAGTCTATACCAATGGAGATACAGACTCTAACTGGTCTATGAAAGTCACTAAAGTAGATAATCCAGTATCAGGAGATCCAATC
>JAFRHO010000004.1 GCA_017433245.1 Candidatus Saccharimonadota bacterium
CCGTTGTCGTGGGTGTTATTTATCTCTACCAAAAGAAGTTATGGAAAAACAAATAGCAGAAATTTGCATAAAAATTGAAATGACCGAGCGTGGGAGAAACGCTTTCAATCATGCGCTGGACGATGTGTGAAGGAGAGAGGAGGGGGACGTCGCCGACCAGCGACGTTCCCTAGCCAAACAGTTGAGCGACGCTAAAAGGGGAAAAGACGAGCTGTTAGACGCATATTTAGCAGAGGGAGACCCCGAAATTAAAAAGGACATTAAAGAAAGATTGGAAAAAGCCAAAGAAACCATCGAGAGGCTTAAAGAATTAGAAGAAAATTTAGAGAAAACCACTGAAATTAAAAAGGCAGATTTCATACGATTTGCGTTGGAGTTCATTGACAATTTAGGGAACAATTTTATTCATCTTTCTCCTAGGGACGCAGAAAAGTGTAAACAAATTATATTTCCAGACGGTTTTTGGGTTGATGACGATAAAAATGTTTACACCCATGCTATTAGCCCAATTTACGGGTACAGAAATCAAAAAAATCCGACAATTATAGTCGAATTTCCCGTATGGTGCGGGTAGAGAGAATCGAACTCTCATCTCAAGTTTGGAAAACTTGCATACTAACCACTGTACTATACCCGCATTGTTAATGGGGTGGGATATCGGGATCGAACCGACGACCTTCTGGACCACAATCAGACGCTCTAACCATCTGAGCTAATCCCACCAAATTCCTCATTAATTATATCATATCATTTCGGTAACAGCAAGAAAGCGATCGTCCCCGCCACAGCGCCTAAAATAATCGTCAAGATAATCGCCACCACCAAGCCCACCTTAGATTCTTTCTCTGGTTTCATAATAATCGCTACCGGACCCTTATTCACCTTCTCATCAGTGGCTACAATATTCTTCTGGTAAACATTCTTTGATAACGGTCGTTTCGCCACCTTATCTTGATTAATGAAAGTCGGCTTTGGCGCTACAAAAGTCTCTTTCTTCGCCGTAGTCCCTTTCTCGGATTTCGCTGCAGCCTTCGCTGCATTCTTCGCGGCTGATTTATTCCTAAACCTACCAATCAACTTCTTAGACTTCACCGCTGCAATTTCATTTTTCGCATTGGTCTGAGCAGGCTTATCATTCTCCTTACGTCCAGTCCCATCCCCCAAAGGTCGCTTCGGTACATCCATTTTTACAAACTTCGGACTTAAATCTTCAATTTCCCCTAATTTTGCATCTTCACGAATCGCAAAATTCGCCGCTGAACTCTGCGTTGCCGTTACTTTCCGTACAGCTACATTTTTCTGTGCTATAGCCCTTTGTTGAGCAACCGTCCTCTGTTGCATAGCTGCTCTCTGTTGTATAACAGCCCTTTGCTGTACCACCGGCCTCTGCTGCACGACCGCTTTTTGAGTAATTACATGTCTCGATACATCCCTTCGCACCATCCTCGTCCTTGGAGTCGCCGTCGGCTCAGGCATTACCACCTTCGGTCTCGACGTCGTCGAAACCCTAGCAGAAGCAGTCTCCGCTACCTTTGTTCTTCTCGGCGCACCCGAAGCCACCGCTGCCTTCTTGTCAGCAGTCTTCGCTGGTACAAAATCCATGTATCTTTTACTCATGCTCTCACTCTTTTAGCTATCTCGATTATATCAACAAACTCATTTAAAATCAAACTCGACGCACCCATTAATAACCCATTCACCCCTGGTACTGTCAAATACGCACCCGCATTCGAAGCATTGACGCTTCCGCCAAATAACACAGGTACATTTTCAGAAGCCTTAGCGCCATAAGTGTCCATCAAAGTCTTGCGAATCAAGTTTACTACTTCACCCACCTCATCCGGCGTCGCCAACTTCGCCGATTTTGCTGATGAAATCGCCCAAACTGGTTCATAGGCAATAATCACTTTCGAGAGCTCATCATCCGACACCTCTGACAATCCACCAATCAACTGATCCCGAATTACATCCTTCGTCTCCCCAAACGCTCTTTCACTCTCAATCTCGCCAATGCATAGAATCGGCGTAATGTGATTCCGAATTGCGGCTGCAACCTTCTTTGCAATCATCTTGTCATCTTCGCGCAACACATAGCGTCGCTCCGAGTGACCAATAATCGCAAAATCTACCATACCCCTAAGCTGTGCGAACGAAATCTCACCAGTATATGCACCCGTATCGCGGTAAAAAGCATTCTGCGCCGCCAGTTTGATTTTATGTCTATCGACTTGTAGGGAAAGCGGCTGCAATGCCAGGGCTGATGGCGCCACCACTACCTCCAAATCACGATAGTTTGGTAAGGTCTTTAATAGTTTATGAAGATATATGGAAGCCTCACCGACCGTAAAATTCAGCTTCCAGTTGCCCACAATATAAGTTTTCATACACCCATTATAGCATGGTATAATAGAAGTATTATGAAAAAAGTATTAGCATTCGACATAGATCAAACATTAAATGTAGCGAAGACTCCTATCCCTGATGAAATCGCTGATTTATTAAATCAGTGCCTCGACCATTTCGAAATCTGCCCCATCTCCGGACAAAAATTCGACCAATTCCTCATCCAAATCGTCAACCGCCTCACTGAGCGCGGTACTACTTCGAAGCAATTAGCACATCTTCACCTCTTCGTAGCCCAAGGCACTCAATACTACCGTTATGAAAACGACGACTGGAAACAAGTCTACAATTATCCATTAACTGACGAACAAGTTAAAAAAATCAGCGAAACCATCGAGCGAGCAGCGCGCGAGCTCGGCTACTGGGAAGAAGACAAACTCACTGAAGGTGACGAAATCATCGAAAACCGCCTCTCTCAAGTCACTTTTTCCGCTCTTGGACAAAAAGCCGGCACTGAAGCCAAATATGCCTGGGATCCCGATTGCAAAAAACGCGAAAAAATCGTCGCCCGGGCTAAAGAACTCGCTCCGGAATTTGACTATGAAATCGGTGGCACTACTTCTATCAATGCCATTACTCCTGGCATGAACAAGGTCTTTGGCATGACCCACCTCCTTGAAGAATTAAAAGTCGAAAAAGAAGACATCCTCTACTTCGGCGACATGACTCAACCTGGCGGCAATGATTATCCTGTCGTCCAGATGGGTATAGATACCATTACCGTCAGAAACCACGAAGACACCGCTTACGCCCTCCGTGGTATCCTTGGCGTCATCTAGTCAAACCAGCTAAAATATGATATAATTACAGAGTAACCTGTGGTTTTGTTTTCTGCACCAGAAAGGGGGCAAATATGGTCACTGAATACAACGGCTATACGATTGAGGGCAGAGACGATTTTATAATTCAGGAAGTCAGCGAGAGTATGACACTCTTCCTGTTTAACCCGAAACTTTTCAAAATCGACGAAAAAGACGCCCGCAAGTTCGAGGCGACTCTACCGCATGAAACCAACGAAGCCATCACATTAGGGCTTTCCGAGTTACCGAAAGGAGTGATTACTTTAATCATCAACCCCACTGTCGCACTTTTTTTCACCAGCGAGCTGGTCAAAGATTCCGTCATCAAGTTCATCTTCGATCACCGTATTGAAGACGATGGCGACTTCTAATCTTTTAAGCCCCTATTTAAGTAGGGGCTTTTTAACATACTTTAACTCTATCTTCTCCGACCAAATCTCTCAGTTTTGTAAGCAATTCTTCCGACGCATCCACCTTAAATGGCATTCTAAGAGGTCGCTTTCCTTCACCCTCCTTTAGTACTAATACTACCTCTTGTACCCCAAGATAAATATCCGCCAACCTTCGTATTGCTGTCAGAGTCTCCGTATCATCCGCATTTTCAATCAAAATATAAAGTCTCTCCTTACGCGGGTCTTTCGGTGGCTCTTTCAATACTCGTGGCGCTTCTATATTCGGAACTTCGCCAGGCGCCCCCTTACTGCCTCCACCCCTGTTATAAACTCTCTCCGCTGAAGTTCTCCCTCGACTTTTTTTCGGTGCTGCAACCGGTGACGCTAGCTTAGTCCCTGTCGATTGATACGAAGCCAACATTTCGTCCGATACCACTTCCACCGTCTCTGCCAATAACTTCACATCCGAAGTTATCCGGCCATCCCTATCCGTCGCACTCACTCTCCCCTTTACGCGCACTACATTATCTACTTCCAATTTCCCACCAAATTCTGCAAACACTGTAGGAAAAACGATAAATTCTATCTCCGAAGATTTATTTTCCATCTTAACAAATGCCATTTTGTCACCCTTTTTCGTCAAAATTGTCCTCACATTTGTAATAATTCCACCCACAACCACTTCTTTATTGTCGTTTTCTGCTGACACTAGCGACATTGGATGAGTCTGTTCTTCGAAATATGTATCATACTTATCTAGAGGATGCGCTGACAGATATAGCCCCATCAAGTCACGTTCCCAGAGTAACTGTTCTTTTTCCGGATGCTGCACCGGAGCCGGCTTAATTTCTACCTCTGGTATTGCCCCCGCTTCACCCATCATCCCGAAGAGATCCGTTTGTCCCGAACCCACGTCCTTCTGAATCTTCGACCCATAAGCTTGTACCGCCTCAAGGTTATACAGTAAATCACTCCTAGAGTGGCCTAAACTATCAAACGTCCCCGTCTTAATCGCGCTCTCCCACGCCTTCTTATTAAACTTGGTCGAATCTACCCTCTTCGCAAAATCACATACCGACTTAAACGGCCCATTTTTATCCCGTTCTGGTATCACAATATCTTCTACTAAAGCCTTCCCCATCCCCTTAATACCAGAAAGACCGAACCGAATTGTCTTTTCACCACCCACGATACCAAAGTCACCATATGATTGGTTAATATCCGGTCCGAGAACTTTGAGTCCCATTTTCTTACACTCCGCCATCTCGATGGCTAGTCGATCCGTCCACCTCATATCTGCAGTCATCAGAGCCGCCATAAACGCATCTGGGAAGTGTGCTTTTAAGTACGCCGTCCAGTATGCAATCAAAGCATAGCACGCTGCGTGCGACTTATTAAAACAGTAATTCGCAAATTCCAACAGTTGACCCCAGAAAGTTTCCGCAATCTCCTCTGTCGCACCACCAATTTCTACTGCCCCCTTGATAAACTCCGGCTTCACCTTCTTCATTAGATCAATCTTCTTCTTACCCACCGCCTTACGCAAAGTATCAGCCTGCCCACCGGTAAATCCACACCATTCCTTACTAATCTGCATGAACTGTTCCTGATAAATCATAATTCCGTAGGTGTTTTTTAGGGAGTTCTCCAGTCCAGGATGCAGATAAGTAATCTTCTCTTCCCCGTGCTTGCGTCGAATAAACGAATCAATAAACTGCATCGGCCCCGGACGATACAAAGCCACCATAGCGATGATATCCTCAAAAGTAGACGCCTTAAGATCTCGCAAATATCGCTTCATACCCGCTGACTCCAACTGAAACACGCCAGTCGTCTCTGCCCTCTGGAGCAATGCATAAGTCTCCGGATCATCCAGAGGTAACGAAGATAAGTCAATCTCAGTATGATACACTTTTCGTATCATCCTCAATGCATTATTAATCACCGAGAGGTTAGACAACCCCAGAAAATCCATTTTAAGGAGTCCCAATTCTTCCACTTGGCCCATCGGAAACTGCGCCGCAATCGGCCCCTTCGCCGACACCTCAAGCGGTAAAAATTTTACCAAATCATCCGGTGCGATAATCACCCCACAAGCGTGCACACCGTGATTGCGAATCGTCCCCTCAAGCCGCGATGCAAAATCAATCACCTCCTTCGAGGTCGGGTTCGTTTCATACTCCTGTTTCAAATCCGGCACGTCACGAATCGCATCAGACAAATGTACATGATGTCCCTGTACCGGATCTGGCACCATTTTAGCCAACCTGTCCGCTTCCGCATATGGCACCTCAAGCACTCGCGCTACATCACGCACCGCGTTTTTCGCCATCATTTTACCAAATGTTGCGATATTTGACACCCGATCGAATCCATATTTATGCGAACAATACTCAATCACCTCATCGCGCCTAGTATCCTGAATATCTGTATCGATATCCGGCATCGAAATACGATCTGGATTCAAGAATCGCTCAAAAAGTAAGTCATATTTCAATGGATCTAATTCCGTAATACGAAGCGCATACGCTAGAATCGACCCCGCCGCACTCCCACGTCCAGGCCCATACACGATACGTTGTGATTTACCCCAGTTGATAAAGTCCTGTACAATCAAGAAATACCCATTATAGCCCATCTTATCCACCACGGACAACTCATAATCAATCCTCGGCAAAACTTTATGTAATTCATCCCTATCCTTATCTACCTCTTCCAGAATTTTCCGACACTCTGACACCGTCATCTCTACCGTCTCGTCCAGCTTCTTCCCACCATATCTATAAACCAACCCCTGAAACACCAATTTATCGAGATAGGTCTTCTCATCCTCGCCATCCGGCACTGGAAACTTTGGAATCAAAATTCGCCCCAGTTGCAAATCCACATTGCATCTTTCCGCAATCGCTCGCGTGTTTCGCACCGCATCCGGGCAAGTCTTTTCCCAATGCGAGATAATCTCTTCCGCGGGTATCACATGTAGGTCATAATCTTTCAAAGTCATTCGGTTCGTGTCTGACAAATTCGCCGCCGTACCAATACAAAGCAGTACCTCATGCGCATCCTGATCCTCATGTCGGAGATAATGCGCATCACAAGTCACCACTAACGGCAACCCCAGTTCCTCCGCGTGTGCCATTAGCCAATCATTCACCTTCTTCTGCTCGGCTGAATGCGTCGAAGAATCCGGATGCCCATGGTCCTGCATTTCTAAGTAAAATCGATCCTTATAAACATTCCGATACCAATCAATAAGTTCCAACGCCCTTGCGTCATCATCCGCTCGTATTGCTTCTGAAATTTCCGAACCCATACAACCCGACAAGCAAATAATCCCTTCGTTGTACTTCTCCAACTCATCATGATCAGTTCGTGGTTTATAGTATTTACCGTTAATCTCGGCGTTACTCATAATCCGACAGAGATTCTCAAATCCCTGATTATTCATCGCAAGCAAAGTAATGTGGAACCGCTGCTTATCATGCGCCGGATCCTTATCGGTCATTTTACGCGCCGCAACATATGCCTCTAACCCCAGTATAGGTTTAATCCCTGCATCGTTACATTCCTTATAAAGCTCCACTAACCCCGACATCGTGCCGTGGTCAGTTACCGCCACAGCCTCCATTCCGTCTTCTTTCACGAATTTCACCAATTCCGGGATCTTCGTCAACCCATCCAGAAGCGAGTAGTGCGTGTGGTTATGCAGATGCACAAAATCACTCGGCTTCAACTTTGTCATATTAATGATTATATCATGAACCAAGATCAAAAAACCAAGCCCAATGGCTTGGTTTTTATTAAATATTCTTTAACGACCTTTGATAGCCTTGGCCTTCTTCTCTACCTTCTTTACTTCCTCTTTAACCGTCTTTTTTACTTCCTTAGCCTTGTCTTCAGCCTTGTCTTTGATTTCCTCAACTTTTTCCTTCGCTTCTTCCGCCATATTTTCTACCTTTTCCTCAGCATCTTCTATGTCGTCTTCAATATCTTCGAGACTTTCTTCAATCTCTTCCCCATCCTCTTCCATTTTCTTCGAAACAAACTTCCCCGCAATCGCACCCGCAATCGCACCGAGTGCTGCTCCTAAGATAAATTTTCCTGCGCCACCGTTATTTTTTTCCGCCATCTTTTTTCTCTCCTTCCTTCTTTTTTTCCTTTAGTTTTGGGTTGATATATTTATCAACGAACATTTCGACAGTCCCACCGATAGAAGTCATACCCTTAACGTTCGACACAATCCCATTTGCATTTTTAGCAATATCTTGCCCCTCGACAATCACTTCCTTTATTTCATCGCTTAGCCCGATTAGCTTCACGACCAACACAATTCCCATTATCAAGAACACCAAAAGTGTCATACTAAGAATTGCTACTAATATCCATTCTGCTACATTCATTTGTTATTTCTCCTTACCTTCATTATACACTATTTTGCGCACATCATCAGCATAATCAGTTTCGCTTAACACATATTCTAAATGCGCTAAGAAATAATTCTTCGGATCGCCAGTCGTAATCCACTTTCCACTGCTACGCGCCACAATCACATCACCATGTTCCGCCAACTTCGTAATCGCATCCACCGTCCACAATTCGCCATCAAGACCAGTGTTAGAAGGCACCAAATAATCAAACACTTCCGGCGTCAATAAGTATCTTCCATACGAAGTCAAATTACTCGGACTAAGGTCCGGTGTTTTTGGCTTCTCCACGATATGGCTTAGGGTCCCATTATCCTTCAAAGCAATCATACCATATTTACTCCAAGTCTCTTCCGGCATTTCCTGCGACGCAATCACCGCCTTAGCTTCCGGATGCTCACGATAAGTCTCTATCAAAGTCTTCACATCACCCTGACCTAGAATCAAATCATCCGAATACAAGACTACAAAAGCTTCATCGTCTTTTACGTAATCTTTCGCCGATACAATCGGAGAACCGTTTCCATATGGTAAACTCGAATCCTGCTCGATTACTACAATCTTCGGGAAATTCAACACTTCTTCTACTGGCTTAAACCGCTCAGATTTGCCCTGTTTGTCCAATAAAGCCTTCACATTGTCTGCTTTTCCATGAAAATAATCATCGTAGATTTCCTTCGCCTTCGTATTTGGCGTCGCTACGATGATAATTTCGTCAATTCCTGCTCTCATACATTCTTCCACACAAAGTTGCATCACAGGCTTCGCTCCAATCGGAATCATCGCCTTCGGAATCGTCTTAGTGATTGGTAAATAGCGGCTCGCAAACCCCGCATCTGTGATTATTGCTTTCATAAAATCTCCTTAAAACCTAATTATATCACAAAAACAGTACATGTATGGCCAAAAATGCTAAAGGATCCTAACGTTTTTTATGATTTTTACTTGTCTTCTTATAGGAAAGTTTTCTGGCAATCTTGTCTTCAATATTTTGCGAACGATTGTGTACGCCGTAAATCAAACTTGTAATACCTACAATCAACATATATGCACCAAAGAACCGCACAAAGGTCGTCACCTCAAAATCTCCAGCATTCAAAATCACTGCACCGATGATACACCCACAAATACCCGCAAGTGTACGGATAAATTTGTCAGTTGGATCTACGGTTGACACAACCCCGTGAATAATATCAATCACACCAGACACAATCGTATAAACCGAAATAATAATCACGCAATTCGTCAAATCATCCTTTGCAAAGAACAACAGGGCCATCGCAGCCACTACATCCACCAAAGCATCGACAATTGCATTCACCCAACCATGCTTTTTACTAGAACAATACAGCGCCCCCACCGAATCAATAATCCCCATAAACAGCAAAAATACACCTAGTACCGCCACGGTATCTGATATACCTACCGAACCCCTAAATAATGCAAAACACCCAAATATCGCCGCAACCGTTCCACGCACTAAGAACACTAACCAGTGTTTATCAATATATCTTCGATTTATTTTTGCCATAAAAATTCCTTTTATTATTACCTAAACCTATTATATCACTTTTTTTAAATAAAAACCACAAGAACCATGCCATGATAATACTATGAATAAAGGTCTACCTGTATTATTAACCATAACTATACTTAGCGGTATAGCCCTCTCATAGTTACACATTTTTCCAGAGGACACTCCTGATAATGATGCTTACATTGGGCAAAAAACTATAGTAGTTTTAACCAAGATAAACCAACATTCTATGCTATAATAAACTTATGACTATTCTTATCGTGGGCAATATTATCAAAGACGTCTATCTCAATCTCGACACTCGCACCGAGAAGTTCGAATCCGATAAACACGACGTCAATTGGCTCGACCTTAGTTTCAACGCCAGCGAACATCATTTTTTCAACCGCAGCTCCAACCTTGGTGGCGCCACCGTTTCCTTAGAAGTCCTCACCAAACTCGGTCTCACCGCCATGATTAACAATTCCGACATCAAACTCACCGAAGACGGCTTTACTTCCAACATTCCTGCTGAAACCTATCGTTACATTATGCTAGCAGACGATAAACCCTGTTATTTCGTCCCTACGGCATACAAAACCACTACTTTCACTCCTCCCGCCGAAGCCTTCGATTACCTCTACGTCGATCGTTCCGCCGAACTCGACCAGGCCGCCGCTAGTCGCATCGCCGCTTATCTCGACATTTCGTCCAATACCAAACTCATCCTTTATATTCGTAACGCTGATAACCAATCTTTAAATACCCTCATCCCCCGCGCCAGCCTAGTTTTTCTTGAAAACCCCGACAAATCGGCACAAACTCAGGCGCTCCCATTAGACGATGTCGATCCCACCAAAATCATCACTATCACCGAACATCGCTTCGCCAACCAAAATATCTCCGAGCCTATTTCTATTAGTCATGTCGATATGCTCACTCATCTCTCTGCTTATTCTATCGCCTCTGCCACAATACTCGGTAGCTTCATATTGGGCCAATCCATCGAAGATAGTCTCCGCCTCGCCCGTATCAATGTCGAAAATTCCAAACTAAACAGCTCTCTTACTTTAGAACAACTCCAATCCATGGGCGACAGTCAAACCCCCAACAATCTCGAACTCATCGCGAGCAACCTCGTCCTCTATCCCAAAGGTATTCTCGCCGCCGACGAATCTGGTGGTAGCATTCGCAAAAAATTCGACCAACTTCAAATCGCCGATACCTACGATAATCGTCGCGACTATCGCAATATCTTCTTTACTACCCCGAATCTCGCCGACTACGTCAATGGTGTCATTCTCTTCGATGAGACCGCCCGTCAAATTGCCGATGACGGTCAGAATTTCGTTGATTATCTCACTGGCCAACGCATCATCCCTGGCATCAAAGTCGACCAAGGTCTCGAACCCTTGAACCCTAATTCTCTTGAAACCCTTACTAAAGGTCTCGACGGTCTCGACCGCCGCCTCGCCGAATACTATCAAATGGGCCTCCGCTTCGCCAAATGGCGCGCCGCCTTTGAACTCCGTATGAGTCAAAATGGCAACATCCTCACCCCTACCGACGAAGCCATTGCTAAGAACTGCGACAATCTCGCAAAATACGCTTATCTCTGCCAACAAGCCGGCATCGTCCCCATCGTCGAACCCGAAGTCGTCTACGACGGTTATTACGATATCGACAAATCCGCCGAAATTACCGCCAAAATTCTCGATCAACTCTTTAAATCTCTTATTGATACCAGAATAAACCTACGCGCCTGCATCCTCAAAGTCAATATGATTCTTGCTGGTAAACAATACGATAAACAGTCCACTCCAGCTGAAGTCGGCCAAGCCACCGCCAAAGTCCTTAAGGAACACGTCCCCACCGACCTCGCTGGCGTCGTCTTCCTCTCCGGCGGTCAAACCGTTGAACAAGCCACAGACAATCTCGCCGAAATCACCAAAAACGGCCCTTACCCATGGCCCGTTACTTTTAGTTTCGCCCGCGCTCTCCAAGATCCCGCTCTCTACGCCTGGCAAGGCGACAATGCTAACGCCGAAAAAGCCCGTCAAGCTTTCGCCGACAGGCTTATCGCTAATACTAAAGCTCTTATTCAGTCTCAGCAGTAGTTTCTTCAGTCTTTTCTTCACCCTCAGCCGGTGCCTCAGTACCTTCAGCGCCTTCTTCTGTCGCCTCAGCCTCAGCCGCCGCTTCCTCAGCCGCACGTTTTTCTGCCTCAGCCGCTGGGTCATAAAGCGATGCTACCACTTGCTCAAGATCAATTTCCTTATCAGCAAATACTACACCTTCAGGTAATTTAATATTACCAATTGTCAACTTATCATCAAGTTCTTTCATCTCAGCCGCATTAATCTCAAGTTCCTTTGGCAAATCTGCTGGCTTTGCTTTTACGTCCAATTCCTCAACTGCTTGCATCAAAGCAAAGTGATATAACTTCGAGGCATCCGACTCTTCAAACCCAACAATTACTATTGGAGTTGTCGCCTCTACTGATTCCTTCGCCGAAATAGCCTGGAATTCAATATTCATAATCTTTCGTGAAACTGGATCAATCGCTACATCTTTCACAATTACCAATTTCTTCTTACCATCAATTTCTAGGTCAATCGGTGAGTGATACCCAGCCGCAAGCAATACCTTCTCAGTCGCCACATATTCTGACGATAACAACACTGGTACCTTACCACCATAAACCACCGACGGAATCATGCCCGCCGCTCGAAGATTTTTCAACTTCTTACCAGTCACTTCGCGCTTCTCAAGCGCCAATTTGTATTCAGCCATTTTATTTAAATCCTTTCTCTAATTCGTTTAATTATATCACATTTTCCGCACTTTGACCATAGCAGGGCGTAATACTTCTTCCTCGTAGTAATAGCCTGGCCTGAGCACCTCATCTACCACTTCTTGCTCACCCTCTC
This sequence comes from Candidatus Saccharimonadota bacterium, assembly GCA_017433245.1. Taxonomy (GTDB): domain Bacteria; phylum Patescibacteriota; class Saccharimonadia; order Saccharimonadales; family Saccharimonadaceae; genus Nanosyncoccus. Next base: position 12,466 of record JAFRHO010000004.1, read on the forward strand.
CTTCAGCCATCACTGCTTCCGCCAATTCCGGATCGAATCCAGCTCCCTTTTCTATAGCAATTTTGCTAAGTCCCAATTCCTTCATCGTCTTTTCAAGCGACTTTTCCAAAGGTTTCAATTCTTCATATGATGCAATCGCTCTATCAATATCATCAAGTAGTGGCAATATTTTACTCACAGTTGCAAATTTTGCTAATTTTCTTTCCGCTACCTTTTGCGTTTCTATTTGTTTCCGGTAATTCTCAAAGTCCGCCCTTGTCCTTTGCAAATCATTCGTGAGCTCGACAATCTTTTCTTTACACTTGCAACCATCACTACAAGTACACTCCGAACCTTCGTGACACTTACATCCCCCCTCACAATTACACTTTTCTTTCTCTTTTTTCATAATATTTCCTCCAACATATTACCTGTGTATCTCACTAGTGACATTACGCGCGAATAATTCTGCCGTGTCGGCCCCAGTACTCCAATATAACTCCGATCCGAAAACGGCGACCGGAATTTCGATATAATGAGCGACACCTCTGAATTCTTCCCAATCGGGTTTTCTTGACCAATAAAAATATTCAACGGTTCACCCGGCGCCGCTTCTCGAAGCCACGGTTCTAGATTATCCAACAATTTCGCTACCGCTTGCACTCTCCGCGTATCCATAAATTCCGGCTGCGTAAATAACTGTGAAATACCCGACAAATACAACTGCCCACCAATCGTCGCAAGCCCCAGATTTCCCGTCAGTTCTACCAATGAATCTACCGCTCGCCGAATTGCCGCATCCGCTTGCGACTGCGAGGAAACCCTCACTTCTATCGCATGCGTACCACGTTCAAAAGATTTCCGTCGGTTCTCCGATTCCTCACGTTCTGAACCTCCATTTTCCAAACTATTCACGTAATACCGATACCCTGCATCCGTCGGCACTCGTCCTGCCGAAGTGTGTGGCTGCGCGATTAAACCTAAAGCCTCAAGCCGCGCCATTTCAGCCCGCACCGTCGCTGGCGATACACCAAAAAGTTTCGCCATCGTCACACTTCCTACTGGCGATGCTGTCTCCGCATATTCCTCTATAATTTGACAGAGTATATCCTTTTGTCGCACTGTAATTTCCATAACCTAATTATACAAAATTAGCACTAAAAAGTAAAGAGTGCCAACAGCTCCCCCATCAACCCCGAGAAATGCCCCATTCTACTATTTACATTTATTGTCTAATGTGTTAATATAGAAAAATGCGGTTTTAAAACCGCTAATAACCATTGTCGGGCTCTTAAGCCCTAGTACCTTTTCAGAAAGGGGAGCGAAATATGAAAGGCAAAGATATTCGCAAAGAAAACAACAAAAAGAGGCAGCCTACATCAAAAGGCAACACCAAATCAATCGTGGCATCCACCGGCGGCATTAAGTATTCCATAATGTATGATAATTACAGTGCCACTATTTACCGAGCGGATACCGACGGAGCAGTTGCTGTCTATAAAGCAGCTGAACGTAGTTGGAAAATCATGCCTGGCCTCTTATCACATAGCATTCAGGTCATGGTGGAGAATCTCTATCTGATTTGAATGTAGTAACTCCTTCCCTTCAACGCCCCAGCAATTTCATTGCTGGGGCTTTTCTATGTGCTATTATAATAGTATGGAAGACAAGATTAATACAATCAAACAATGGCTTGGCACCGGCAGTATCAATATTTTTGGCTTACCGATGTCTGGCAAAGATACTCAAGGCATCAAACTCGCCGAAGCCTTAGATGCTAGATTTCTTTCTTCTGGCATGATTATCCGTGCCATGGAGGCTGAGACGAAACAAAACCTCACCGACAAAGGCAACCTCATCCCGACAAATGTTTTCTATGAGTGGGTTTTACCATATTTTGAACGTCGCGATTTATTCAGATTTCCACTCGTCCTCTCCTCAATTGGCCGCTGGCAAGGTGAAGAAGATCAGGTTATGTCAGTCGCCGCCGGCGCTGGCCACGAGATCAAAGCCGTCATCATTCTAAATATTAGCGAAGCCGATGTTGAAGAACGTTTCAAAGCCGCCCAAGTTTTGCAAGATCGTGGCGAACGTCAAGACGATAAAAACTTTGAAATCTTCCAAAATCGCCTTCAGGAATTCCGCAACAAAACCCTACCCGTCATTCAACATTATCAATCTCTCGGTCTCCTAGTTAAAGTCAGAGGTGACCAATCCCGCGATGCTGTCTTTAACGAAATCATCGATAAACTCTACCATAAAGCCACTAATCAATCTAACGTCTAAGCACCCTTCTTAACAGTTTTGCAAATTGATGTCTAAACTCATATCCTAAATACACCATCCCCACAATTATCACCCCAATCACTGCATAAAGTGCCACGAACGACGATTTCTCTTCAAATCTCTCCGGCTCAATACCGTAGTCAGCACTTTTATTCTCCACTATTTTACGACATCTCCCAGTCTCCGGATTAAGGTAATAACCATCTTTGCAAGTCTTCTCAGTCGTCGTTTCAATTTTCCTACACCTACCAGTCAGTATATTTAAATAATATCCCTCTTTGCAAATCTTTTCCGTAATCGACGTCACTTTTACGCAGTTACCAGTTACCTCATTAATCACTTTCCCCTCCTCACAAGTTCGATACTCTTGATAATTATTCCCTGCACCTGGCGTCGGTGCATAAGTTACTCTCCAAATTTCCCGACCATTAGCATCATACCCAATCATCGCATACGAAGTTCCTTTTCTCTGACCATTCGGATAACTCATCTTATACACCACCGTACCATCCGTATCAATTATTTCTAAAGTATTCTCATTAGTCGGGTTTTTAGTCAAACTAAACTCCGTCGGATGATACACCGAATACTCCTCTGGTTTTATAATTCCGTTCAATGCATATTCTTTATTCTTATACCTCAGCTGGCACCCATCCATCAGAATCTGTTCTGACCCACTATTATATAGTTCGATAAACTGCTCTGATTTTGCAATTTCGTAATAACTCAAAATTTCCGAAATCACCAGTTTCTTACATTGACTTAGATTAGTTTCCGCACTATATCCTTCATCTTCCTCTATGTCCACCCTATAATTCTCAGAATCATAGTGTGGTCCATATTCTGTCGCATGTTCAAACTCACCAGTCTCCACATTCCTCACCAAAGTCGTCGGATTAGCCGAAACAAAACTCTTATAACATCCCTCTTTTCCAGTCCAACACACCGAATCTATTACCTCACCATCTCGCACCAACGTCAAACCACCGCTCATCGCCAACGTCTTCATATAACGTACGTTGGCTAGCTCACTATCTAGTGAACTAGCCAAACGAAGGAGTACCAACTCGCCGGCCATATAACTGTTATCGAGGAAGTCAAACAAGTCAAAATCCTTCCCACTTGAATTAGTATAGCGCACAGTTAATCCAGCGAGCGAAATCGGTGCGTCGGAGTTTTTTCGGCCAATCTCAATCATCTCTCCGACATTGCTTTTACCATCAACCGTATATCCAGGATTAATGGCTTTAATATAAATCTCAGGTATCGTATCATCAGTTTCAGCCCACACCGAACCACTAAACATAGCCAGATTAATGATGATTCCTACCACTACCCACAATACTCTTAGTTTTTTCATACCGCCAAACTAACACGGTTTTTCAGGAATTGCAACCCTTTTTATGATATAATTTTAACATGAACGTTTTGGCCTCTATTGGGATAGTCATTTTAGCTATGGTTATCATGGCTTCTTTACAATTAATTCCTGGCGTCTTTGCATTATTTTTCCATTATGCCATTGGTAAATATTCACTAAGAAAAGCTTCCACCCTCAGTCTTTTTTTCATCCTAGGCACCGAGATCATTTCCGCACTTCTTTTTATTTCTGCTTTCTATGTTTCTTACACTCTCTTTCTTAACGATTTAAATCCCAGAAACAACGTCTTAACCTGGATTTTTATTGGCATTTTCATAGCTCTTTCGATTGCCTGTCTCTTCTTTTATTTCCGACATCCTCATTCTAAAGAAGACACCGAGCTATTCATTCCACGCAAACTCGCCTATAGCCTCAATTCGCGCGCCAAGTCCATCAGAACCCCTTCCGATGCTTTTGTACTCGGGGCACTCAGTAACATTTGCGAATTACCTATTACCTTACCACTATATATTATTACCGCCACCGAAATTATGTACATGCACACCGAATATTTCGCAGATGATCTCATGACTATACTATATATACTGGCCTCAACTATACCCCTGATTCATCTTTACTACAGTTTCCGTCTCGGCCGTAACCTCGCCACTATTCAACGTACACGCATTAAAGACAAAATCTTTCATCGCTTCACTATCAGTCTCAGTTTTCTCACCATCGCTATATTAATTATATGTTTTAGGATTGTTTAATTATGCAAGATTTTGACCAACCCAAACTACGACGCGAACTTCTACTAGACGCTCGCGCCATCGGCATTCCTTCTGGAGCTGCCGAAGATTTCGTCGATCGCTCTATTACTGCAGCCATGAGCACACTTTCTAGCAAATCTCTCATCACCGACCAAGACTTAAAACGCGCCATCACCAAAGAACTCAAAAAATATCACCCCGATTTGGCTTATGTTTACCAAAATCGTGATAAAATAATATAAGATATGAGTAAAAAGTTTGATTTTCAATATGTAGTAATCGGCAGCGGGCCCGCTGGCGCCACAGTTGCCACCACTTTAGCCAAAGCCAAAAAAAGCGTCGCTCTCGTCGAAGGTCGTTTCTTTGGTGGCTCTAACCTTAATACCCGCGATGTCCCATATGCTGTTGCGTTAGATTTTGCGCACACTTATGCTAAGATCAATTCCGCTCCCGAATTCGCCAACCAAGATTTCTCAGTTAATCTTCCTTCTGTTATCTCGCGCGAATTAAAAGCCGTTATTAATGCCGGTGGCAACAACAAGAAACTCTATGAAGACTTCTCCGTTGTTTGTCTAAACGGCTATGCCAACTTTCTGGATGCTCACACTATCGCCATCAAAGATAAGAAAATCACTTCCGCCAATTTTATCCTAGCCACCGGTGCGCATCTCAATACTGGCAATATTGCCGGCACAGATACTACCTCATTCCTCACTCCCGAAACCGCCATTAAAGTACGTCGTTTACCTAAAGTTATCGCTGTCATCGGTGCTGGTAGTGCTGGTTGCGAAATCGCTTCCTTCTATGCCGAACTTGGTTCCAAGGTCATTTTATTTGAATCAGCTAATCGCATCCTTCCACGTGAAGATACCGAAGTTAGTACCGTTACTGCAGATTACTTCGCAAAACAGCTAGGTATTAATGTTCTCAGTAACTGCAAAGCAGTCGCTATCGGACAAGATGCCACTAGCAAATATATCGTCTTTCGTTACGGCGGGACCGAGAAAATGGTCCGAATCGAAGAAATCGCTCTCGCTACCGGCAGTCTCCCAAACACCGATTATGGTCTCGAAAACGCTGGCGTCAAATACAAAGAAACCGGAATCCTAGTCAACAAACTATTTGAAACTACCGCCAAACATATTCATGCTATTGGTGACTGCATTGGCGGCGAATCATCCACTGAACGCGCCTATCAACAAGGTCTCACTCTTGCCACCAATATTATCAAAAAAGCCAAGAATCCCATCAACTACTGTGGCATCACTCGTTTTATTAGTACACCCCTACAAATCGCTACTGTCGATTTCAACGAGCAAGACCTCTTAAAACAAGGTCGCAAATACCGCAAAGCCATTCTATCACTTAGCGACATCACCGCTGGGCAAGTCGACGACCTCAAATACGGCTTTGTTAAACTCTTAACCAATAAGAACAACTACATTATCGGTGCCACCATCGTTGCACCTCACGCTGGTCTTCTTGCTGAAGAAATCGCCATCGCCACTCGTCATCACCATACTGCCGTCGAACTTGCTAGTACCCCTCATCTTATTAACAGTTACAATCAAGCAATCAAACTAGCTGCCCGTCAAATCATTTCCAAGAAAAAATAGCCCTTTACGGGCATCTTATTCCTATAATGGTTGTGGGGGTTGGATTTGAACCAACGACCTTTTGGTTATGAGCCAAACGAGCTACCAGGCTGCTCTACCCCACGACATACCAACCATTATACTTTATTTTTAGAAAAAGTCAATACTTCTGCTAGCTTTAATAATCGCTAGCTTATCTCCTACAAACAACCGTTACTGTTCAGGAGAGCTTCATCATACGGTAAATTCCATTCACAAGTCACTGATAAATTCTTCTCGAGTGCCGTTCCATTTCCTTGACCAGCACCACCAGCAGCATTTTTATCACCAAAGAGCTCGAGCGGCCCCATTATTGAAAGAACACTGTCATCTTTTTCAACTAACCTTGTCTCAACTCTTCGATATAAATCATTTGCCCTACCAGTCGAATCTACACCTAATTGTACGCCCTTCAGAATTACAGGAGAGTTAGCCTCCATTTCACTTTCTTCAAAAGCGATCTCTTCAGTAGATGCGCTACACGCACTTTCATTAATACAAAATTCCAATTTAAAATCAGTTGATTTACCATATGGAGATGCCACTATAACTGCAAAATTCTCATCACTACGCCCACCATCTTCAATCGTATCTGGTAATTGCAGAGAAGCAGTACACAAGTAATTTTCCGCATTCAAATCACAATCAATAGCATAAGGCTTATTAACCGATGTCCTATCATTTGATTTCACCCAATCACCAGCCAATATTTTCTTATCATTAGCCACTATATAATTATCTGTAACTCCTGAATCACTGCTAGCATCTCTCGGCACCAAAAACACCAAACCTCTGTTAGTTCTATTAGCCCCTATCAAATCAAAACTAGACAAATTAAATGGTGTACCAGCTTGTAGTATCGCTACCGAAAGCACCGGAGGATTCAAGATGTCTGCGATCTTAGCAGCAGACGGAAAAACTGGATCAAAGCTTGAGAAATTAAATACTTGGTTTTCTTTTAGGCCCCAACTAAGTCTTATACTCTTTATATCCTTAGCAGAAATACCATCATCAAATCTAGGTCGTATTACCCTCATTTGCTCATCGGCCGACAAAGATGCGCTATAGTCCCTCAATTTTGTTCTTATCTTTACGCAAGTATAAGCTTGTTGCATATTATTCCCGCTCGTTTCTTCTACCATCACGCCCACACCTTCATCTGTTCTGCCCAGAATCTCTGCAACCATTCCGCAGTCTTCATTCTCAGAATTCTCCATCATATACACAATCTCGTCACAGCCAATCGCTTCACCTTCCACAGGAGCTTTCGCTACTGCACCTTGGTTCAAGCAACTACGATAACTATAAAAAGCCAATTTTGCGTCTTCCACGCCAGCCAAAGCCGAATCATAAGCCGACTGAGCCAAATCTGCATTCGATGATCTTGTAATCTGTGCTACAACCAACGCCGTAAAACTCGCTGCAATAATCAAAAGTATTAAAGTCGAAAATGCAACTACATAAAACGATGCCGCACCTTTCTTGAACTTTGTTTTCTTCATTTTATCCTCCACTTGCCAAAGCGGCAAAATTAAATTTATTAATCGCACAATAATCTAAGTTCTCGACTGTCTTGTAGTTTCCCCCAGGAGTAGCACAAGTATTTCCTGCAACATTAATATTCACACCACCTTGCACGGTTCCTAATACAAACGAACTGTAATAATAAGCATTTTTCGTAATTCCAACCTGCTCAGATACGGAAGTATTCATATCATATATAGCTAAATTGTTTTTCTCGTCTTTTAAATTACCCTCCTCATCTTTTTCGTTACTCCCCAAATACCACACCGGCTCCTCGCTCACAATAGTTAATGCCGCCATATTGAAATTTGGTTGAATCTTCCTAGTTTTGTTCTCCCCCGGTCTCTGTACCTCGTAATAATTCTTTTGTTCACCATTCTCAACCTTAATCGCCGCCACACATACTTTACGCTCTTCATCCTTAATTTTCAATAGTTTAAAGCCAGAGACCGAAATTGAGTCTTCGTCAACAGATGTCTTATAAAACAACTTAGCAGCCTCAATACCATCCGAAATTTCATATGAATCATTAAAGAAATAACCAGAATTCCAAATATACGAATAATAACCAGTACATACCGCACCATAAACTGGCACCGATCCTACATTGATACTTCCATTCTTTACCTTCACTGTCGCAAAACGTGTTACGGAGGCAAAATTCTTGCCACCATCTGCATCACACTTTGATTTTTGTGATTCCGCATCAACATAGTTTTCACTACATAAAGTCTTTAGGCTATCCGCTGATGCCATTTTAATCGAATCCTGCATATCTCGCACCAAACTTGCACCCACATTATTAATCTTATTCAATGTAAGACTACGATGATATGACGAAATAGCACCAGTCATCACTAGTACCACCGCAATCGAAAGAATCGCGATAAACACTAAAGATAACGACAATTCCACCAATGTAAAGCCCTGTCGGCTAATACGTTTATGCATATTCTTATTATAACACGTTTTCTTCTTCATCGCCTTACTACTCAGATTCTATTACACCGCATTTATAATTCACATCATCAAACGAAATCAACTCGATACCAGACTCATCGTGTGCACCCGCCACTATCCTAACATCCATTCTCGTATTACTTTCGTCTGAACCGTTCGGGTTCACACAGTAATCGACCGTTTCAGACTTAAACTTATTCAGGATAGACTCTCCTTCACCATTAATATCAAATACATCAATGGTTTCTTCTTCATTTATTGCCTTCTTCACTTCAATCGTTTCCTTATCCCCATCCCAAACATAAGTTTGCACTACACCAGATTGCACATTTCTCACAATCAACAATGCCCCCTTATAATCCTCAAAACTTTCCTTTTCTTGAATCCGTGCTGCCCATCTTGGCGTGTAATCTTCAATAATTCCTACAAGTTCACCCTCCTTATTCACTACATTTGCACTCATACCTGGATTCTTAAGCAACGTCAATGTGTTTTGATTACCCACATCCCACGAGTTTACCGCTTTTGCAACTACATCATATGTATGAATAACTTGCTTATCTTCACCACTATCTTCTTCTCCAAAAGTCACCAACTTACCATATATCGCCTCGTCACTTCGCCCACCTTCCGCCGAATTTTGTACATTCATTACTTCAGAATATAAATCCCCCAGGAAATCCACAAAACTCTGCACAGTATCATTATATCGCTGTTGATAAATCGAATTCTGCACCCCTATAGTCACAGCTGCAAACAACGCACCTGTCACAGCTAAGAAAATCGCTACTTCTATTAAAGTAAAACCATGTTTTTTCATATCTTCATTATACCATAAACGTTTTGAGAATATTAAAATTTTGGAAACAAAAATCTCATCCATTTTTCAAAATTCGAATAATCCTCCTTTTCCTCTATTACTTGTTCAACTTCTTTATGTTTATTTCGTGCATTATCCGAATTTTCTGGCAATACCACCATCTTCTCTCCAGGTAGCTGCTTATCCAAATACTTCCTTGCCATCAATTCCTGATATTCATTCGATCGATAATACTCATTTTCCAACTCAGCCGCTTCCGTTTCCACCGTCAATAACTCCAACTCCTTCCTCTCCGCCGTCAGTTTCTCCGATAATTCCCAGTTTCTCGACATTGCCTTCACAGATTGATATGTCCACACTAAACATAGAATAATTGCAAACAAAAGCACTACATTTTCAATGGTCAAATAATCATGCTTCAAATAATACCTCACTCGCCTAACCCAAGTCTTTATCTTGTTCATGCTTACTATTATATCATTTTTATGATAAAATAAAACGGCGGGGGTATAGCTCAGTGGTCAGAGCATGCGTCTTATACACGCAGTGTCCTTGGTTCAAATCCAAGTACCCCCACCACTTATTGACAAATAAGAATATTAATGATTTAATACTAACAATAGTTTGTTTACTAACTATGCACTTTTAATACTCAAACATAAAGGAGGGGTACTATGTTTTTCAAGAAAGGTAAAGAATTACAACCACCTGAACTGAGACCAGATATGTTTAGTTCTCCACTCGGTTTAGTTTTCAGCGATGAACGAAAGGATTGTATTAGTTTCAAATTCTATGATCAGGATATCGTATACAGAGTCAAAGTTAAAGGAGATTTAATCCAAATACGCTTCAATTTATTAGGGGGAGGTAGCTTAAAGAAACATCTAGCAGCCGTACTTTGGCTCCTAACCAATGAGGATATTCGTCACAGAATCAATCCAAAGTTCGGCAACAAACCACACCTTAAGTTCACGGCAGCCCAGTACACTTCTGACGACCCTGACGGGCGTAGTTGTATTTTCTTACCAGAAGACACACTGGAAACGGCTCTTGAACGTTTCGAACGCGTCTGGTACCAACAAGCTCCAGTATCGGGCTATATCAATAAATTAGCCAGACTAGTCAAAGACTAACAAAAATCCGCCAATCTGGCGGATTTTTAAGTCTCAAATCAAAACGCTATAAATAACGTATTCAATAAAAAATCTATTTCTTCTTAAGAGTCAAGAAACCATTCCTTGGGTTCTCACAAACCATGCGATCTGCTGGTAAGTCACACGGAGTACCCTTACCACCTTTTTCATCCTTAGTGAAGAAGTAAATAGTCTGTGGTTTGCCACCGCGAAGGGTCACCTCGGACTTATGTAGATAGTACTTTACACCTTTACTGTTAGTATGTTCGTAAGCCATTTTAGCTTTCCTCCTTAAGTTAGTATATTCCTATCTTATGACCCCGCTTATAAATTGTCAAGGGGTTTTTAAAACTTTTTCGCAACACTACACAAATAACAGAGAAAGCCTAAGCACAATCCACACCAACATCCTAATAATTATTACAACGATAATTATAAGTGTAATCAATATCATAAACCCAGTCAACGTCGGTGCCCACACTGGCGAAGCATACTCACGTCTATACAACTCTGTTGACGGTAAACTGGCCTTAATCGTATCATGTAGTTCATCCGCCGCCGGATACTTCTGAATCTCTGACACCATACAGTTAATATAATTCGGGTTATCCCAAGTCCATCCATTTGCGATGGCCTGCGCCCGACAAGTCTCACTTGCTTTTGCATAAACATTCCCATTTGGGTTACTATCATCCACTAACTTACTCTCCGCCTCCTCCAAAGCCTTATTTGCCGCTCTGATATATTGGTGCTCCAAATAAAACGGGCCAGTACCAAACGTAATCTTTTGTTCCCCGTTATCATCCACCACGTTTATTACCATATTTGATAGCACAAACCCTCTTAACTCTTCTAAGCGTTTCGTGGTTTCCTCGTCGTTCTCCGATTCATCCGCCGCAAGTACCGCATCACGCAGTTCTGTCATCTTAATATGGTCCAACCTCAGAAGCGTTGCATCCAAAAACAAAAACGGTACCAAAATCAACAACAACTGCCACGTCTTTAGCTTATGGATTTTAATCCGCCCACGCTTTTTCATAATATATATTATATAGCATTAGTCCTTCCCAATCAAATAATCTAGTAACATCTGTATCGTAAAGCATCCCACTAATTCTCCCTTCTCATTTTTCACTAGAAAATAATAACTATTGGTCCGTTCAATCTCTTCCACGACATGTTTCAAGCTATCTTTTTCATGCAAATAGTTCACATTTTTATCCATATAACTTTCCGCGAGATCAGTTTTCTTAATCTCAAGTGCATTCAAAGCCTCTGTATGTATAATCCCTACTACTTTATCCCGTTCATCCACCACTGGAAAATTCGTAAAACCTGATTTATATAATCTGTCTAACACTAGTGGCCCCAACACTTCTTTCCGTTTTACGAATACAATCTTGTTCTTCAGCGCCATCAAATCTTCTACTCTTCGGTCATTAAAACTCATCACTGCCGCAATCCTCTCTCGCTCTTTCGACGACAGAATACTCTTCGGCGTCCGTTGCAAAACACCAATAAACTCCTCCAAACTTTCCGGTGTATATTTTTTTACCGGCACGGAAGCTTTCTTCGGTCGAAACTTCTCCAATTTCGGATCCAGCACACTCACGATTTTTCGCATTAATCTTTCGAACATGATATAATTATTATAACATTGAAATGATAAAAGGTGTATTTTGAGCCAAACTCAAAACCAAAAGGAGTTATTTTATGAAAAATCGCAAGGGATTCCAATTAGCCGGTGTTGTCATCGGCATCATCGTGGCCGCTCTAATAATCATAGCTGCCTATGTAGTCATCGACGGCAACAACAAAGCCACCGACTTCAATAACTATGATTTCTATTCCATCATCGAAGCCGACTCTAGCAATGGCGAGATTGGCGATCATGTCAAAGGTGACCCCAACGCTCCTGTCCTGATTTTCGAATATGCCGACTATCAATGTCCCGGCTGTTCCTCCATTAATCCTAAAGTTAACAAAGCCGTTGAAGAACTTGATGGCAAACTTGCCGTAGTCTATCGCAGCTTCCTCCTTTCCTATCACAAAAACGGCACCGCCGCCGCTTCCGCCGCCGAAGCCGCTGGCCTCCAAGGCTATTGGAAACCCTACGCCGATAAGCTCTTCTCCGAGCAATCCGAATGGGAATATTCCTCCGCTTCCGAACGCACTGAATTCTTCGAAAAATATTTCCTCGAAGTCACCGATGGCAAAGGCGACATCGAAAAGTTTCGTGAAGACATCGCCAGTGACCGCGTATCCAAGAAAATCAGCTTCGATATGGGTATCGCCCGCCGCATCGACGTACCTAGCACTCCAGCCTTCTATGTCGACGGTCAACAAATTAAATGGAGTGAAGCCGGCGAACTCGAGATTAACGGCGAACTTATCTCTTGGGACTCTGGCCGTTCAGGTGATGATTTTATCAAACTCTTAAAAGAAATTGTGGAGGCCAAAACTAAATGAGAACTCTAGCAAATCAATCCACTGATTGCATCGGCAAAACTATCACCGTCTCCGGTTGGGTTAATTCCCGCCGTGATCACGGTGGCTTAATCTTTATTGATCTTCGTGACTACACCGGTATTGTCCAGCTCGTTGTCACACCCGAAACCATCGATGCCTTCAAATTAGCTGAATCCGTCCGTGACGAATTTGTTCTCACTGCTACCGGTAAGGTCAGAAAGCGCGCTTCCGAATTAATCAACCCTAACATCGCCACCGGCACCATCGAACTCGTCGTCGATGAGCTCGACCTACTCAACAAATCTCTCACTCCACCAGTCAATACCCACGACGATGGTGAGAAATCCAGCGAAGAATTACGCCTCAAATACCGCTATCTCGATCTCCGTCGCCCTTCTATGCAAACTATCTTAGAACGCCGCTCCGAATTCTATCGCTTCATCCGCAATTACATGTATGACCACGACTTTACCGAGATTACCACTCCAATTCTTGCTAACTCTTCCCCTGAAGGTGCCCGTGATTTCCTCGTACCATCTCGTCTCCATCCTGGTACCTTCTATGCCTTACCTCAAGCTCCTCAGCAATTCAAACAGCTTCTCATGGTCGGCGGCGTCAACAAATATTTCCAAATCGCCCCTTGTTTCCGCGATGAGGATCCTCGTGCCGATCGTCTCTATGGTGACTTCTATCAGCTAGACTGCGAAATGTCCTTCATCGATGACGGTGAAGTCGTCCGTCAAGAAATCGAGCCTCTCTTCATCAACCTCGCCACTGATTTTGGCGGCAAGAAACTCGTTCTAAACTCCGAACCTGCTAAGCAGTACCTTATCAAAGGTTCGCCAGTTCCTCGTTTACCTTACGAATTCGCTATGAATACTTACGGTGTCGACAAGCCCGACCTTCGCTATGGCATGGAGCTTATCGACCTCACTGAGGTCTTCAAAGATACCGATTTTAAAGTCTTTAAAACACCTTGCGTCAAAGCGCTTTGCGTTAAAGGTGCCGCTTCCCTCACCCGTCGTGAAATCGACGACTTTACCGACCAAGCCCGCAAACTTGGTGCTGGCGGCCTAGCCTATATCTTATATACTGCCGAAGGTGCCAAATCACCCATCTTGAAGTTCATGACCGAATCCGAAATCGCCAATGTCGCCAAATTAACTGACGCTAAGGAAGGTGACGCTGTCTTCTTCGGTGCTGACGAACAAAATAAAGTCAATAAAGTCCTTGGCCAGCTCCGCATCGCCTTTGCTGATCATTTCAACCTCAAAAATCCCAACGAAGTCTCCTATGCTTGGGTCATAGACTTCCCATTCTACGAATGGGACGAAAAAGCCAAGAAGCTCGATTTTGGTCACAACCCCTTCAGTATGCCTAAAGGCGGTTTGCAAGCTCTCGAAGAAGCCAAGACCGACACTGACAAACTCGCCATTGTTGCCGATCAATACGACATGGTCATGAACGGCTACGAAGTCTGTTCTGGTGCTGTTCGCAATCACAATCCTGACATTATGTACAAAGTCTTCAATATCCTCGGGTACAATAATGAATATGTCGAATCTCGTTTTGGTGGCATGTTGAACGCTTTCAAATATGGCGCTCCCCCACACGCCGGTTGTGCTCCAGGGCTCGATCGCATCTTTATGGTTTTGGAGTCCGTCGATAACATTCGCGACATCGTCGCCTTTCCCAAGAACGGTTCTGGTGTCGACCTCATGATGAATTCCCCTTCCCCAATCGACTCTATCCAGCTGGAAGAGTCCCATCTCGCTATTGTTAATGACGAAGAATAATATGGTATAATAATACTATGAGTGATAAAGTTATTTCTGACTATAATGGTTATGATTACAAAAAAGAATTCTGGGAAAACGTCGATCGTGAATACGAAGACCAAGCCGACCGTATGGCCATTCGTAAGCTCCTCCCGAAACGCATGGACAAATTCGCTGACATCGGTGGCGGTTATGGTCGTCTCGCTAATGAATATTTAAAACGCGCCCATACTATTATTATTTTCGACTATTCTAAATCCGAACTAAAGCAAGCAAAGGAAATTTACGGTGACCGAATTGAAACTCGCTCTGGCGATATCTACAAACTTCCCTTCAAAGATAATGAGCTCGATGGCCTTATGATGGTCCGCGTTACTCATCACCTCGAACACATGGACAAAGCATTGAGCGAGTTATATCGTGTCCTAAAACCCGGCGGCGTTGCCGTCATCGAAGTTGCTAACAAGCGCACCCTTCCCAAGATGGCTCGCTACGTTACTGGTCGTTCCAAAGTTAACCCTTTTGACCAGAAAGTCGCCAATTACAAGAACATTTCTGCCGATGGCTTCTACAACTACCACCCGAAATACGTCGAAAAGATTTTCGACAAGACCGGCTTCAAGACCGAACGCGTCCTCTCTGTCTCCAATTTCCGCAGCAAAAGCCTCAAGAAAGTCTTCGGCACCAAGAATCTCGTCAAAATGGAAAACAGCGCTCAGAAGCTCCTCGCCCCCATCCGCTTCGCCCCCTCCATCTATTACAAGTTGCGCAAACCCACCGAATAAGTTATAATATACTTTACGGCGGGCTCGTCGTTCAACGGATAGGACATATCCCCTCTAAGGATACAATGCTGGTTCGATTCCAGCCGGGCCTACCATACGCTGGTTCGACCGTCGTAGGAGCCGAATAAAAAGAAATCGCCAGATTTCTTTTTTTGAGGCGACGCCCGACGGACGATTCCCCGCAGGGGAATCGATTCCTGTCGGCTCTACCATTTTTTATAATATATAATTCTCACACTTAATAAACCGTATCTACGAACCAACTAGACAACGTACACTCACACCTCGATATTTCGAGGTTATATAGTTTATACCAAAACTCGTATTACCAAACTCTAAACTATACGTAGATTGAGGACCGCTATTACTCGCCGATCTACTCCAATAAGAACCAGAACTTCCTCGCCTCATTATAGAAGAACCTGGAATATCACCAGCATAAATAAAGTTGTTCGGAAAAGCCATAAGACGCTTTTCGGTATCATTAGTTGCACCACCATAACCTTGAGCAAGAACTCCATATTCCTTAGACCAACTACCACTAGAAGGCAAATGCCAATTAGTTGGACATATGGATGTATTGGCATTTTCAGAAACACTCGAATTATAATCGTTAGTATTTGCCATGGCAGCAGACCAAGTATAATAATTTCCATAAGAATAGATACTCGCATCACCATAGGTTCCAGATTTATTAAGGCGCGGGGAACTATTGTAGGCATAGTCCTCGGAATAAGTAGGACTATCTATTATATCATGAGTATTAGTATTATTATAACGTGGGAAACGATAACCTGGGCCCGAATATCCGCCAGTACCAATATCCTCTAAAACATTATTAATTGGATCATATGTATCCACTGGTGGATCAACAGACGACTTATAAACAGTATTTGAAGTAGTCGAACTACTCAAATTATCCTCCGATTCCGCTAAACCAACAAAAGTACCATAAACACCAGCAGTACCACCATAACCTTGCGAAAGACTCTCATTTGTCACACTACTATCATTTATATTATTCCCCATTGTGCCATCATGTTCCAATCTTAAGTTTTCTATCATCCAACATTTACCATCTACCAATCTAGCCACAGCGTATAACTCATTATCACGCTTATCGGTTAATACCACTATACTGTTTTTATTGACAATTGTCGCACCACTAGTCGAATCAAAAACTGCACTAGTAAGATTATTACACTCCGAAACTCCAAAATCCTGAAGATAAACCGGCTCATTATTACCATCTTTTTTAGCAGGTACCCATACGGCATACATAGTCATAATGCCATTAGCCGGATAAGCTGGGGTAACAATAGTCTCCTCTGGTCCATATATCACAGGATCGTTCGTGCTATCATTATCAGTAAAATGACTCCAGGCATCCGAATCCGTAGACCAACCCACAAACCCATAACCAGCACGCTTAAAATTACTGGGAAGAAGCATAACATCAATTCCTTCAGTTATGCCACGTTGTTTCACGCTTTTCTTACCCTTTATATCTACAACAATGCCCATGCCATTAGGATTATCTGCACCGTTACCATCATATTGTATGGTATATTCATAATCAACAATACAACGAATACTAAAGCCATAATACATTTTGCTCGTGCTAGATGGATTAAGCCTCGTAGAACCAAGCATCAAAGTCTGTGCGGAATCATATTGCCAATTATTATTCGCCGATCTACTCCAATAATAACCATACGAGCCACGACTGTTCACAGATGAGCCACTGATATACCCAGAATATATATAATTATTCGGGAAAGACCGGAATCGACTACTTAAAACATCACCCGCTCCCACGCCACTTTGGTCGGAGCCACTTC
The DNA here is from genome assembly GCA_017433245.1 of Candidatus Saccharimonadota bacterium. Taxonomy (GTDB): domain Bacteria; phylum Patescibacteriota; class Saccharimonadia; order Saccharimonadales; family Saccharimonadaceae; genus Nanosyncoccus. The sequence continues at coordinate 29,808 of JAFRHO010000004.1, forward strand.
CCCCATATTGCTGTGATAACTTTCCAAATTCCTTTGTCGTAACACTGGAAGGTAAATGCCAACCAGACGGACAAATGGAGGTTTCTGCAGCCTCTGAAGGAGATTTACCAGTGTTCGCTATAGCGGCCGACCAAGTATAGTAATTACCATACGACGACACCGTAGAAGTCTTATAGATGCCAGTAGCAGATGGGTTTAAAGCATTTAAATAATTCTCAGTAAATGAAGGCGCAGATAAAGCACTGGAGTTATTAGAATTATTATATCGTGGAAAACGACGAGCTGGCTCATCAGACGAACCAATATCTTCTAATACACCATTAGCCGGATCGTAAGTGTTAATTGGCGGATTAGCAGATGCTTCATAGACAGTATTAGAGGAAGCCGTAGCGCTGAAACCCGTAGACTCTGAATCCGCCAAGCCAACAAAGCTACCATAAGTACCAGCAACACCACCATAACCTTGAGACAATAATTCATTAGCAGTACCAAGCGTTCCGGCCGCATCTACTCTTAAGTTTTCTATCATCCAACATTTACCATCAGCTAGTTTGGCAATAGTATATACTTCATTATCACGTTTATCAGTCAAAGCCATCACACTACCAGCCGTTATTTTATCCAATGCAGAATTATAAACCGCACTCGTAAGGTTATCACACTGATCTTTTCCAAAATCTTGGAGATAGACTGGGTTATTGCTACCATCTTTCTCAACTGGAACCCAAACAGCATACATAGTAATAATACTAGTACCATTATTTGGATAAGCAGGAGCACTTATAGTTTCCATAGGACCATAGATAACTGGGTCGTTGGTGTTATCGTTATCCGTAAAGTGGAGCCAAGCATCTGGGTCGGTACTCCAGCCAGCGAAGCCGTAGCCAGCACGCTTGAAGTTAGAGGCAAGGAGGGTTACTGGATCGCCTTCACCCACATTAGTTTGTTTGACACTCTTGACGCCCGTACTTGCGTTTGTGGTGCCCATACCATTAGGATTATCGGCACCGTTACCATCATATTGGATGGAGTAAACTGGCACCCAGTGAGCATAAAGAGTAATACTCGCACCCGCTCCTTGTCCAGTAACGGAATAAGTACTACTAACTGGATATTCTGCGTTTGCACCAGAAGAGTTATCTGCTACCGTGGACCACCCTTTAATCTTCCAGCCGGTTAATGTCCACGAGTTATAATTATATGCTGGTAAAGTAATAGAACCATCACCTGAAGAATTAAGATTTATACTTTGTGATCCAGTATTATTTGAAACTGATTGAGTACAAGATGCATTAGCACTAACATAAGTCATACAGTTATCAACATAAGTAATATGATATATCGGGTTCCAAACAGCATACAGAGTCTTGGTGTCACCATTACCACCTGGGAGATTGTTTAGAATATCGTCCGCTGAAGTATAATCGGGTGTTGTAGCAGAACTATTTTCACTCCAACCCTGGAATAAACGATCATCATCTGGAGCTGGCTCCTTGTATTCACCGTAAACAAAAGAACGATCACATACTTCTACAGTAGATGTATAGCTTTCAGGTTCTTCATCATAATAACCAACTACAGCTGCATGATAACCCCAGTATTGCCCGGAGCTATCCGAATAAAACGCAAAGGTAGCAGTATCACCAGGAATATCTATTTCTACAGTGGTCGTAGTGTTGTTGCCGCCCATGTATGTGGCTAGCTGGCCAGCATTCATATTGCGTGTAACGGAACCGGTATATTCACCTTGGAACACATAGAGCATATCCCAGTTATCTTCGGTACCGTATTTAATAGTGACATGTAGCGAATCTGCATTTGGAATTGTAACAACTTCTTTGGTGGCTAGACTATTAGCGTATGTAGTTGAACCAATTTGGGTGCCATCGTCATTGATATTGGCAGTATGAGAATAGCTTGGTTGAGATACATATTTATCTACACAGCCATGATAATAACCAAGAGTGTTGCTAGTAGTTCCATCCTCAAACTCCATACCATTAGTATTGAAGTTGACAACCATAGCGGAGAGAGCTTCCCATTGGGCATATAAAGTAATGGTGCTGCCAATACCGGCTAAATCTTCTACTTCTTCTTCATTGTCGTAGGGTGTACCAGTACCATCAATGGCAGTATTCCAACCATTGAAGCGCCAGTATGTATTAGCAGTACCTGCAATAGTATCACCATTAGCATCTTCATAAGATGAACCAAAGGCTGGGGCAGTGAAGGTGTTAGCGGAGAGATTGGTGGGTTCTCCGGCTTCAATTCCCTGGTTGTCCATAGTGCCAGTACCACCGTTTGGATTGAAGGCGACGGTATACTGAGTACAAGTAGTATCCATAGTTAAGTAATAGACGATTGCTCCATTATTGGCCATTTGATAAGTACCAGCGTCTACAGTATTATCTACTTTGGCACCATAATTGATGTTAAAGGTATCATTAATGTCTGCTGATGGGGAGGCAGTTTGTGATGGGGTTTTTAAGACTGCAGCAGTAGATGAGAGTGGAGAGAAGACAGTA
>JAFRHO010000005.1 GCA_017433245.1 Candidatus Saccharimonadota bacterium
ACTCTGGCTTTGTCACTGATACAACCATTATGCACCTTAGCCATATCATACACCATAGCTTGGTCGCTGACCACACTATTAATGATACTAGCATGGTTCCTGACGACAGCTTTATCTGAAATGTCTGCGTTGTAGCATTTGGCGAAATCGCAGACGATAGCGTTGCCGGAAACTTGGGATTTGCCATAAACTTTGGCAAAACCAAATACTCTGGCTTCGTCACGCACGATTGCGTCGTCGCAAACTAAAGCATCATCATATACCATGGCATTTTCTGTGATCCAACAGGCTCCCTGCTGAGACAGATTGCTCGCTTTTGCAACCCAACCTCCGAGCTCGCCACCTTTGACCGAACCGAAATCTCTTATAGCGCGGATGCGGTATAGTTTTCTGTCCTCGTTTTCGATGAAATAATCTTCCAGTATTTCGTACTTCTTCTTCATAAGAACCTCCCTATAAAAGTACTGATAAACCAACAATTTAATGTCCCCTATATATCACACCCCTGGATGTAGATAAATAGTGATACCTATCATTGTATCATACTTATGCATATTTGTCAATGTTTGTGTATCTATGCTAAAATGGTAGGGAAAGGAACAAAATGTCAGAAGCTCTTAAACCAAACAATACTAATAATGAACAAAATTCCCAAAAGCTCCGTTTCCCCGAGGATCCGGATCAGTATTCCGAAGAGGAACTCATGTCTGACCCCGCCAAACGCTATCATGTAAACCCAGATGAGTTTCCTATTTTCTCCAGACAAGCCGAGAAGGGTCCAGATTGGGGCGATCCAGCTAAAACTCTTCCGCTTGACGAAACTATGGGGCGTTTTGTAAAATCTACCGCTGATTGCATCGCTGTCATTGCTGGCGAAGACATGGGTTATCTCTCTCACGAAAAACTTCCGGCCGCCGACCATGTCATTTATCTGGATAAATCTGCCCGTCCAGTCAGCTGGCTCGTTAACGTCTTTTGGGATGCCTTTACCGATAAACCACGTCCAAAACATTCCTATCTCGCCATCGACCGTATGGAGTGGTTTGCGCGTACTGATACTCCAGTCGACGCATCTGGTTACATTAAAGACTCCGATGACGAGTCGTTCCATTTAGCCACTTTTGAGGATTTCATGAAAGAAAATGTCTCTGACGAAGATATTGCCCGCATTCGCGCCCTCTTTATTCCTGGTGGCATCGAAAGCGAAGACATCGACACAATCATGAGTACTCCTACCGGTCTTGAAGGGAAAAACATCACTATTGTTGACGAAGTCGGTCGCAGTGGTTCTACACTAGAGATCGCTAAATACCTTATCTCACGCGCCATTCCGGAAGCTACCAGTGTTAATGGCTATGTCTACTGGAGTTCCGGTTTTCAAACAGGCCCAGGCGGCGAACATCAAATGCGTGGCGTACCCGTTTGGTATGATGCTGACTCTCGAGTCGGTCGTGGCATCGGCGATGTTAACGAAGCCTACTTTGCCAAACGCTACGAACAGTTTCCGAACCCCAAAACACGTGCTCAAAAATTTGGTTCCATCGCTCTAGGCGAATACCTCGACCTGTCTGAAGAGCCAGGCAACAAGTCTCGTCAGCTCGCCAGGGAAATTAAAATCATGCGCAGAGAATGGGATGATGGGCATATTATAATGCCAGCGCCAGAACATTATGACGAGGATAAATGGATGGAACGCTTAGAGAGTCAGGGTGTACGTTTTGTACCTCAGGGGCCTAATATGCCCAAAAATGCATTGATAAAAATTTTACAGGACATCTACGGTCGCCCACCAGTCTCTCATTAACATCTAATTAAAAAGCTTCGCCAAATCCACTAGCGAAGCTTATTGATAATAGAAGGCGGAGCCTGTAAAAACACCTCAACGGTGTCGCTATCTGGTCGCCCCTCATGAAGCTTTATTTCGATCTGATAATATGCACCGCCAGGCGCATTTAAGACCTTACCGTAAATCCACTCAGCTTTCTTGCCAAGTTTCACACTGCGCGTAACACGAAAAAGTATTTCGAATACCTTACCCTGCTCATCTTCAACAGGGATGCTGATTTCTGAGTCAACTTTTGCCCCCTGCAACAACGTGCGATTGTCGCTCGGGAAAGAAAATACCTTTTTAAAAACTTCATTAGTAACATTAAAGTGCTCTTTCAATCATATCACCCCCATTGATTTGTAGACATCGAGTGTTTTGTAATTATACCATACATTGATAATTATGTCAATACTTAACACATATTTAACCGAGTTACGATAGTTCTGATATAATTAAGATATGGGTTTAATGGAGCCGGTAGAAGAGTTAAAAGGCGTGGGACCAAAAACGGCGGTCGTTTTGAAGAAATACGGAATTCGCACGGTTAGAGATTTTTTGTATAATTTACCACGGGATTATGAGAATTATGAGGCGCCAACCTCTATTGCCGAGATGCGTCCCGGCAAAGTAGTGATTAAGGGTCAGATTACCGATTTGAAGACTAGACAGACTAGAAGACGTAATTTGACCATAACAGAGGGGATAATTAGAGATAGAACTGGGTCAGTGAAGGTGGTTTGGTTTAACCAAAGATATCGGGAACGCCAGTTTTCGCCAGGGGTGGAATACTTCTTTACAGGGAATTACGAGCTCAAAAATGGACGTTACAGCTTAATTTCGCCGTCGGCTGCTGAGGTAACCTATATTGACGCCAAAAGCGGTTTAAGCCCCGTTTATGTGGCTCACGGAAGGTTGAAATCGAACGATTTTCGACGCTTAATGGTGAAATCGCGAGACATCTTTATCTCTATCCCAGACATGCTACCAACCGTAAAACAGGGGACGCGTGCGAAGGCGCTGTTTTACGCACATTTTCCCAACTCCTTAAAATCAATACAGGGGTCGCACGATTATTTGGCATATGAAGAGTTGTTTGAATTAATCTTGGCGTCGCAGTTAAATCGCCGTGAGAACGACAAACTCCAGGCTGAGTCGATAGTATTCAACGCCCCTAAGATACGAGAATTAGTGGCAAGTTTACCTTTTAAACTAACGGGGGCGCAGCGCAGGGCGGCATGGGATATTTTTCAGGATATGGAGAAGTCAACACCGATGAACCGGCTGTTGCAGGGTGACGTAGGATCAGGGAAGACTATGGTAGCCGGGATGAGTGCCTACGAGGCATTCTTGGGTGGAGTACAGGTGGCTTTATTAGCGCCAACGGCGATACTGGCCTCTCAACATTATGAGGGGCTAAAACAAATTCTGGAGCCTCTGGGAGTAAAAATCGCATTGCTCACAGGGGCGACTAAGAAAAAGGCGGAACTGAAAAAGCAAATTATCAGCGGTGAAGTTGATTTAGTCATCGGTACGCATGCGTTACTAACTGATGATACAGAGTTTGCGAAACTAGGACTCGTGATTATTGATGAACAACACCGTTTCGGCGTGGAACAGAGGCAGAAATTAATGTTGAAATCGCCCGCCGGGCTGGCACCACATCTCCTAGCAATGACCGCAACCCCAATCCCGCGCTCTTTGCAATTAACGGTGTTTGGGGATTTGGACATCTCAATACTGGACGAGATGCCGATGGGGAGAAAACCGGTGAGTACTTCTATTATCGCAGAGGTGGAAACAAAGGAGAAACTGTATCCTTTGATTGAGCAAGTGCTGGCGTCTCAGCCGGATGCGAAGAAACATGGCGCTAAAGCGCACGGACAACAGGTCTATTGGGTGTGTAAAGCAATCGATGAGGTGCCGGGTGATGCTTTAAATGTTGATGGTGGCAAATCTGAAATTACCTCTGTAAAGAAACGCTGCAAGCGGCTACAAGAAGTATTCCCGAAGGCTAAGGTTGAATTCCTGCATGGCAAGATGAAACCTGCCGAGAAAGACGACGTAATGGAACGGTTTTCCGCTGGCGAGATTGATATTTTGGTTTCTACTACGGTGATAGAGGTGGGTGTAGACGTACCAAATGCAACCTTGATGGTGATTGAGAATGCCGAATCGTATGGTTTGGCTCAATTGCATCAATTACGGGGACGTGTGGGACGCGGGGCATCTGCGGCGTATTGTTATTTATTGACTTCTGGTGACATGCGGCCGACCAGAAGACTTTCAGAGGTGGCACGTTCGAACGATGGCTTTCATTTGGCAGAGGTAGATTTGAAACTTCGAGGTCCAGGGGAAATCTACGGAGCCTTACAACATGGTGCGCTAGATTTGCGTATTGCCACGCTGTCAGATACTAAACTAATTGCGCGGGCGCGAAAGGACGTTGAGGTTTTCTTGCAAAAAACAGAAAATATGGTAAAATATAAGGAGTTGATGAACGGAATAACAAAATATCAACAGATTACAACATTGAATTAATATGAACGAAGTGAGAATTACATCAGGCTCTTACAAAGGACGCCGTGTTGCTACACCTGGTGGGAAAACCCATCCGATGGGGAATAGGGAAAAAATTGCGTTGTTTAATATGGTTTCGGAATACTTGCCGGGCTCGAGAGTGCTAGATGCTTATGCTGGAAGTGGCGCACTAGGGATTGAGGCCTTATCGCGAGGTGCAGCCGAGGTGGAGTTTCTCGAGAAGAGCCCTACGGCAGCGAAAATTATTCGTAGTAATCTACGAGATTTGGGTTTAAAAGAGCGGATTTTTACTGGTGACGCGATAGATTTTACCGCAAATGAGGGATTTGATTTGGTTCTGGCGGATCCACCGTATGATGCTTTCGATTTGGCTGGAGTGGAGTATTTGGCCGGTTTCCTAAAAAGTGGTGGCATTATGGTATTGTCGCATCCAGATGAAACACCTGAAATATCGGAATTAAAACTATTAAAGACACGTAAATATGCCGCCGCGCGTCTTTCTGTTTACGCTAAAATATAATATTGATTTTTTAGCAAAAGTGTGATATAATGGAGGCATAAGGAGTTTAATATGTATTATCAAGAAGATATTGAGAGAAAGGAACGCCGTAGAATTATTATAGTTGCTACTGCTGCAGTTGCAATTATTCTGGCTCTGATTGTAGCAATTATCGTCGTTGCAACCAGGAAGACTTCGAAGGCTGTGGCTGAGAAAGCGAATGAAACGATTTCGCTTGAAGCCAACAATGACTCAAAGTCTAATGCTAACGAAAAGGCAGAATCTAGTAAGAGTTCTAGCGCTTCAGCAAGCACCGAGAGCTCCAAGAGTTCTAGCGAGAAAAATACTACTAGTGCAAGTGTCTCTAGTAGCGCTTCTTCTAACAGTGCTAATGTAACGGTTTCTACTAGTGCTTCCGAGGTTCCATCCACTGGTCCAGAGGATGCAATTCCACTGGCCCTAGTGCTTGGTATGTTGACTACTTACGGTCTCTCTAACGTATTAGCAAAGCGCGAAGCGTAAGAGAATACCTTAAGTCTGTTTGGCGAGGCTCGCTCATTAGCGAGTCTCGCTTTTTGTTTATTTGACGGAATTCTCACCTGAAGCGGGTCTCGCTTTTTGTTACAGGCTATGGTATAATTGGAGCACGCCCGAGTGGTGAAATTGGTATACACGTATGCCTTAGGAGCATATGCCGTTTGGTGTGCAGGTTCAAGTCCTGTCTCGGGCACCATATCACAACTTTTTCTGGATTCTTCGCACAAGGTGCGATTTTTTATTGCAAACTCGAAAAAATGATAGATATTTTGCAGACTGCCCCCCGCCAAGCCCGCACAAGCCCTAAAAGACACAAGCGACAAGCCACTTTCTGGCGGGGCGCCCCCGCCCGCTCCGCCAGAAAAGATAAAGCGGAAGCACAAAAACCATAATACACCTGATGACTCATTTATAATAGTGTATAAGGTTAAATAGACAAAATGTGTGTATGCTAATGTTTATATAGAACCACAAGAAAAAGGCTCGCAGCCACTAAAGCTAAGCGAGCCTTTTTCGTGCTATTCTTGTAAGTGAAATCAAATAAAACAAGGAGATAGCACATGAACAGAAAGCACTGTCCACATTGCCATTTTAGCACAGAAGTAGTAAGAATAGGTACTACTAGCAGCGGAAAACAGAGATCAAATGTAAACGATGTAGCAATACATGGACATCAAAATCTCACCCACAGGTCTTAGTGAAGCACATATGGGATGATTTAGTATTTCGCAATATGAACTACTCTGAATTGGCAGATAAATACAAAATGAGCGAACGAAATATTAGACGAAAACTAGATCTTTATGTTCCTCCAGACATTATTCCAACGTCAGCAGATGTTATCGCTATGGACGTAACATATTTCGGACGCTCATGGGGTATTCTGACCATCATAAATGCCCTTAACGGTAAACTACTTTATTGTGAGTCGACAAGTGGTTATGAAACGGTTTGGGATTATGAGAGAGCAATTAGAACACTACATGAATATGAAGTATACCCTAAAGCTGCAATAATTGACGGTAAATCTGGAATCATAAACATGTTAGAAGAGCGCGGTATTAAGGTTCAGTTTTGCCAGTTTCATCAGTTGAAGATAGGGCTATACGCACAGATTAACAAGACGTGCTATTAATAGGCTAATTACGAACCTACCATATCTTTTTACTTATCAGGAATACCCAGAACTAGAAATACCAAATACTAATAATAAAATAGAAGGCTTGCATAGTGAACTGAAACGACGATTAAACAATCATCGTGGACTTAAAAGAGCACAGAAAATTCAGTTCGCACGAATTTTCTTCTCTGGAAGAACAGAGGTGTAAAACAACACAAAATGTCTATTAACCCTAATATAATATGATCATATTCCGATGTGGGCGATTTAACCGAAGAGATACCGAAGAAGGACCCGCTTTTTTGATTTTATGGAAGCAATAAAAATGAAAGCCCCGATCCTGCGCATTGCAGCGCTGCCTGACGGACTTTCGTTACTATTATATTAACACAACTGTTAGATAGTTACAATGATTTTTCTTGATTTCGTGATTACGATTAGATTCTTAATGCCCTTTGTAGTTAAAGTCGAATGTCGCTTTAATTCTAATCCAATAAAATATATGCAGCTGACATTTCTCTTGTCGAGGGTTTAGGAAAAACGCTTTTTGGAACAATAACTGAAAACTCTTTTTTGGACATACTGCATATTATATCACTATCTGTTTATAAGATAAATGGAAATATAGCGTTTATAGTACGATTTTTATTTTCTATTGTGATTCCAATAAATAATACCGCCAATGAAACTTGCCATTGATAACAAACATCCAATCGTCATAATTGCCGCTTGAATTTCTATTGATGTTAGCGAACCAACTAGGCTCATTCGATCATATAAAAACATAGTTTGATCATTTTGGCTATCAGCTGGGATGTTTTCACCGTTTTCATCTATCTCGGTTTTACATGGGTAAGCATCCTGTATGACTTCATGATTGTTTTTCTCATACGCTTCACTATCAAAACATAAACCAGGCGCATCAGATATTCCAACCATACTTCTTTGATATACCCCAATTCTTTGTGTTCCGCAAAACGCCACGACAATAAACAGAATTGCCGCAATTATAAATAACCCCGTATTAACACATACACGAGTTTTGGTTCTGTTAGTTTTTGTTGCCATATTGTCCTTTCAATTTTTATTATTTTATTTTTGTTTAATATATACTGTCAAACTTATTATATCACGGAATTAGTTTTTCGATAGTTTCAACCAAATCACCTACCGGCACATTTTCGCCGTTAATTCTAAATAGTGGCGTACCTTGTAAATTAACTTTTTTACCCATTTTTTGTTCAAAGTCTAATCGTTTCTTGACATCCGAACTATTCATGTCGTCTTTGAACTTTTCGGTGTCGCCGGCATCGTTTGACGCTTCCTTAAAATACTCAATGAATAAATCATTCACATCTTTTTTCTCGGCATAAATCCACTCCGATTGATTGGCAAATAGTAAGTCTTTGTATTCTTTCCAATATCCTTGAATCTGTGCGGCGGTGGCAGCGTGGGCGGCACCTAATCCATTTTGGAATCCTAAGTTATACCCACGAAACACTATGGCAAGTTTGCCGCCATGCTTTTTAACCAATTCATTCATTTGTCTATTCCAATCGGCGCAATGCGAACATCCGTAGTCGGCGTATTCATAAACTATGAGCGAAGCTTCATCGTGATTACCGATAATTTTTTCAGGGATGTTACCTGTTTGCTCCGAAGGTTCAATAATGGAATCGGGAGAAATTCCATCGTCATTCCCAGTGCTATTTATGATTATTATTAAGCCAATAATCGCCACGAGTAGAATACCCACAGCAGATAATATTCTTTTCATAAAAAACTCCTTTTAGATAACTTGATAGTATTCACCGCTTGGGTGATAGTTTGGGTCATCAAGAATTTGGCACTTATAAGAATAATTGCCATTATCATCGCAAAAATAGATGATAGCGGCACAATGATTGCCCGGCAAGGTGCTACTATAAACATCACATTTTATATAAAAAGTGCCATCTTCGTCTGTGATTCCGTAACCAACAATCTCAGTGGTTGTATCTTCACTTGGTAAGAGGTTAGTATTCGCAAGAAAATTCTCGGCAAGCGTATCAAAGGTCGCCAATTTTGCATTCTCGATAGTGGTGGTTTGGCTAGTGGATATTAAATGAGATAGTCCAATGCCAGATACTACACCAAATATCATTGTTAAACCTGCCAATAATAATCTTTTTGGCATGAATAATTTGTTTTTGATGGTGCCCTGCGATTTTTCTCCATTTATGAGTTCATCATAAGAACAGTGGAGAATTTTTGTAAGTTGGAATATATGTTCTGTACTAGGAAAACTATCGCCATTTTCCCATTTAGAAATAGTTTGGCGAGAAACGGACATTTCTTCCGCTAATTTCTCTTGTGAAAATTCAGATGAATTTCTAACTTTTCGTAAATTATCTTTAAATTTCATATCAAATCTTCTACCCATATTATACAATTTATTTAACCATATCGCAAATAACTAATTGATTTTTCTAGAACAATCTTTCTCATAATCATCCTTTCTTTTTTATTGATTCTACAAATGTTTAATAAAAAATACTACCAACTATCAGTTGCGTTATGATTTTTGTGTTTCCGTTTCGTCCTTTCTGGCGGGGCGGGCGGGGGCGCCCCGCCAGAAAGTAACTGATTTTCGCGCCCTTCAGGGCCCCTGATCATGATTTGGGGACTTTCGCAAGTTTGGCAGGGGAAACTCGCGAAAGTCCCCTCATTATTCGAGTTTTGTAGTATAGCAATTTCTAGCAGTGTCGTATAAACGCACCAGATTACAACTTTTTCTGGATTCTTCGCACAAGGTGCGATTATTTATTTAGACATAATACTCAAATACGTAGTAGCATTATCCGCACAATAAAGAATAAAACCACAACAATGATTGCACTAAAACCTGTCCAGAATGCAGAGGTTAGCTTGGTGTCACGTTTTATTTTCCGATATAACTCCTGGCCCGCCACGGTTAGTCCTAGCAATACAGCAATTGCGAAGCATGCGTAGCCGATGCCGCTTGGTAAGCCAGAAATAATCGCTCCACCAAGCCCAAGATTAGATGACAATGTCACCATCCCACCAACATAGCCGATGAGGCTAAGTACGATGCCGGAAATGGCGAAAATCAGTGCACGATTGCCCATACGTTCAGCGTCCGCTCTAATCACATCTGGGTCTTTTGACCAGCCTTTAGTTTTAGTGGTTTTGGGATCCAAAAAGGCTAGATTTAATTTATCGGGTTTTTGATTCGCTAAATCCTGCGCAGCTTTCATGCGCTCCGCTTCGATTCGCTTAGATTGTAAAGCCCATTTTTCGGTATCACTGTCTGCCATATTTGTCATTATAACATTATCGTCATATTTTTATAATCATATTAAAAAGCCCCAAGACTTAGTCTTGGGGCTGAGAGAATACACGAAAGAATAAATTGTTACCAAGTTGCGCCATTGTCACGCCAATATTCAGCGTCACTCCTAAGAGTGTAGGCGTTTTCCCGGATCCATTCCATGGCCAGTCTCCCTTCCTTACCATCCAGCGATCCCGCCATAACCGTAAGCGATTCAAGATTGACAGAAGCAATCCTGGTACGGCCGGATACTACGTGACAGTGAAGGCCATGCCCCCTGTGGTAATCGTCACGATTATGGTCGAATTCAACCTTAAAGCTGGTGCGGGGGATATTATAGTCTCCTCTCATATTTTCCACCTCCTTTTATAATGTTCACTAATCGAAAAACAGTGTTTTCCGAATAAGACTGTTTGATTATAACCCATTTTTGTATTTTTGTCAACTTAAACTCCTAAATTACCGCCTAGGTATTGACTTTTTTACTTAAGTGTGCTATAATTATATTATGCTCGCCATAAAGAGCGGGTTCCTTAACAAAAGAGATTGGAAGAAATAGTTTAGCATTTCTTTTTCTTCTGGCTGGTTGCCTTCACTCAACTGGCAAAATCTCGCAGATAAAATGCTACAGCGATTGATTCATTTCTTCGATGGGGGGAATGGAGTGAAGTTTCAATTGCTGTTCTGCTACGTTTGCTTCGGACACGAAGCGTTGACTCGCCGTTTAGGGGGTGAGAAAATAGGCGTATTGCCGAAGACGTAAAGTTTACTTAATAATCTGTAATGGCTTGATTCTTGGTTCAGGCACCAAGGATACATCACCCTAAACTGATGTGCCATTACACCACGCCTGATTACCTTATATAGTCCCCGCGAGTACATCGCGGGGATTTTTCAATTTTTCATCTATTTGCGCCCACGGAGGAACTTTGGTTTCGCGATATTGAAATTTATAGCATTTTTCTGGAAAGTATGGACGGCGAGGCGGATGGCGATAATAGAGGAAATAATCACTATACCGATACCGATACAGAACTCCGGAATCGAGATGGTGCCGAAGCCGTTTCTGAGCATCAAGGCGATAGGAGCGGAGAATGGGAAATAAGTGAAGAACTGGACGATGAAATTTGGCTCGGTAGCCATAAAGAGCGACATAAAGTAAAGCGGTAAGACCATCACAATAATGGCGGGACCGATGAAGGACGAAGCATCACGAGCGGTGGAGACGAGAGAGCCAACAAAGGTACAGACGCCAGCATAGAATACCGAAGAAGCGATAAATAGAATAATACTAAGCGTAATGGAGACCGGCTCGACCTCTATACTCGACAAAATACCACCAAGAAAAGCGTTGTCGCGATTGGCGAAGACGAGGAGCAGAATCGGAATAACGAGAACTAAGACCTGAATCAGCCCGAGCACAAGCAGGGCGATGATTTTACCAACGATGAGATGCTTGGAGGAGATAGAGGTGAGAATCATCTCGCTGATGCGGTTTTCTTTCTCTTCGACTACGGTGAGAAGGAAGCGATTGCCGCAAAGGGCGATAAACATGAAAAAGACGATGCCGATAAAGAACGGAATGATGGCTTTGCCCAGAGCATTCGCGTCACCGCCATCCTGAGTCAGTTTGTTGTCGACAATTTCGTAACCGTTAGTGAGAGTGATAACATCGAGCGCATCGACACGAGCAGCGGCATCTTGAGTCATGATAGCCCTTAGGATGCTAGCATCATTATTAAAGATTTCTAGCCCTTCGGAGACGTGATAGAATTCAGCCTTTTTACTTTCAGCGAAATCGGCGGGGATATAGAAATAGTAATCTACTTCACCGTTTTTGACCATTTCGATTCCTTTATCTTTGTCGCCGTGAACGAGATAAGGGGCCTGTTTAGACAAGGCGCCGGCATCGTCAATAATGGCGATTTTGGTATCTTCATCGAAAGTGGGTTCTTCCTCGACGTGGGCGGAAGTAGCAAAACTGACGAAGTAAATCAGGCCAATCATGAGGGGAATGAGAAGGGTCGCGGCCCAGAAGGCGGGTTTTTTGAGTTGTCGCAAGATTTCGAATTTGGCTACTCTTAAAGTAAAACTATTCATGGTCACCTCCATAGACGTCTACGAAGATTTGGTCGAGGCTTTTACCGCCAAATTCTTGTTTAATTTCTTTAATAGTACCGTAGGCACGTGCGGTGCCGTCCTTTAAAAGCAGAGCACGGTCACAGAAGCGTTCGACTTCATCCATGTAATGCGTAATCATAATGATAGAGGCGCCTTTCTTGTGGTGTTCTTCAATAATTTCCATAAGGAGACGCCGGTTCATGGGGTCGAAACCTTTGGTCGGCTCGTCGAGAATTAGGAGCTTCGGGTCGTTCATGATAGTGATGCCAAGTTGGATTTTTTGCTGCTGGCCACCGGAGAGTTTTTCAATCTTCTCGGTTTCTTTATCTTCAAGCCCAACACGCTTTAAGTAGCGGCGACTCCATTCGAGCGGGTTTTTAACGCCTTTCAATTCGCCGAAATAGAGCATCGTGTCAATCACGTTTTCCTTGCGATAAAGACCACGTTCTTCGGGTAGGTAACCAACGGTGACCTTAGTGCTTTCTGGGTTGTATTTCGCGCCATCAATTAAGAGTTCGCCGCCGGTCGGCGTGTAAAAGCCGAGCAGGGCGCGAATTGTGGTAGTCTTACCGGAGCCATTAGCGCCAAGTAAGCCGAAGATTTCGCCTTTTTTGACAGTAAACGTCAGGTCTTTGATGACCGTTTTGCCGTCAAAAGCCATTTTGAAATGGCTAACATCTATCATGTTTTTCATGATTCTATTATAGCACAGGATGGGTACACAATTTCACAGCCCATGTTTTATTAAAAACCATAAAAACTATGATATAATGGGGAACAGAATGGGTAAAATTACCAAGTATCTGAATCAACTAATTATTGGAAATGTTTTTGATGACCCGGAAGTGCTGGAGTCTTATGCGACGGATCGATCAGTGTTAAAAATCAAGCCAAAATTCGTAGCGTTCCCGGAATCGACGGAAGACATCCGGAAGTTAATGCGATTTTTTAACCAAATTGCAGGAAAAGATATTCCGGTTTCGCTTACACCGCGAGGCTCTGGTCTAGACGAGGGTGGGGCAGATTTGTCGAGCGGGTTGGTGGTTTCCATAGAGAAATTAAACCATTTACTAGAAATCGACCCGCGCGAGCGTTTGGTGCGAGTACAGGCCGGTATTACTCTAAAGGAGCTTAATACGGCACTTTCAGTTTCAGGACTGACGATTCCAATCGGTGGGCATGACCACGAGACGATTGGTGGGCTAATCGCGAACTGCCCGGCAGATTTATACCAAGGCAAGTACGGTGGGGTTTCTGAATATGTGGAGAGAATCGAAGTGGTATTGTCGAATGGTGAGTGCCTACAAACGATGCGTTATAAGAAATATGCATTAGCCAAGAAAGCCACCGAGAAAACATTCGAAGGTGAGATTTATCGTAAAATGGCAAAGTTTGTGAAAAGCAACGAGAAATTTATCGAGGAATTTGATGCGACTAAGGCGGGGCTGACCGGTTATTCGAGCATCGTGAAGGTCCCTCGACGCGAAACGATGGATCTTATGCCATTATTCTTCGGTTCGCAGGGGACACTAGGGATTATTTCCGAAGTAATACTTAAGGCGGTGCCGCAGCGGAAGAAGCCTTTGAGATTTGCGGTAACTTCAAAAGATGCTGAGGCGATGCTACAAGTCTTGGATGAGATTAAGACCCTGAAGCCGCGCGAGATTAATCTGTACGATCTTCGAATTATCCAAGAAGCGCGCGAAGCGGGGAAGAATCTGGATGGGATTATTCGGAAACTAGATAGCGGTGTAGTGGCCTATGTGACGTTTGACGAATATAAGAGATTTGTAGCAAAAAAGTTGACACGTATCCGAGAAAGTTTGCCGCGCAACGTGAAGATTTTATTCGATACGCCAGAAAATGAGTTGGCGCTCAATGAACTCGAAAATTCCTTAGCGACGTACCTAAACCGTCCGAAGAAGGGCGAACGAGTGCCGATACTGACGAATTTCTATCTGCCAGCGATTAATTTGGCGAGTTTCTTGAAAGACTTAGAGTATCTCAGTGAGAAGTTGGAATTGGATTTGGCACTATATGGGTCTTATGGTTCGGATATTTATAGCCTCAGGCCGATGCTAAATTTTGAGGAAGAAGGATTCAATAAGAAAGTAGCGACGTTCTTAAGAGCCGGGGCGTACGTGATTGGCCGCCAAGGCGGGACGCTGACTGGTGGTTCGCCGGAGGGGCGCGTGAAGGCGATTGTGACTAATGCCGAATTACTTGAATCTGATGGCAAGCGATATACGGAGATCAAAAAGATATTTGATCCGAATGGAATATTAAATCCGGATGTGAAATTGGGGGCTAATTCGAAGTTTACTCTGACACACCTGCGCGATGCGGAAACCAAAAAAGTAACAGTGTAACTTCGATTGCGGAATTAACGGTAGATTTATGATATAATATATGGTAATAGATAGGAGTTTTTATGAAGACAAAATTTAAAAAGGTTTCGGATTCCAGAATTGAACTGACCGTAACTCTGGATGCCAAGGATTTAAAGGCGGCTAAGGAAAAGGCTTTGGAAAAACTAGCTAAGGAAGTCAAGGTAGAAGGGTTCCGTAAGGGTAAAGTACCGGCAGAAGTAGCCAAGAAGTTTATCCCGGAAAATGATTTAAACGCCGAGACAATTGACTACGCGGTGCGTTCGACCGTGGTACAGGCTTTCCAGAAGGAAGAAAAGTCACCGTTGGTACTACCAAGTGTAAATGTAACTAAATACGTGCCGGATGAGATGGCTGAGTATACTGCGACGGCCGACATTATTCCGGAAGTGAAGTTAGGTGACTATAAGCATCTTGGCGTAAAGATGAGCGAGGTGAAAGTTTCCGAGAAGGAAATCAAGGACATTTTGGACAATATCGCTAACTCGTTCGCCGAGAAAAAGGTGGCCAAGAAAGCCGCAGAGACTGGCGATGAAGTGATTATTGACTTCGTTGGCAAGAAGAATGGTGAGCCGTTCAAGGGTGGTTCGGCGAAGGATTATAAACTGACGCTCGGTTCGAAGACGTTTATTCCTGGGTTTGAAGAGGGAATCGTGGGACACAAGTCTGGTGATAAGTTTGATTTGAAGTTGACTTTTCCGAAGGATTATGGTGTAAAGGACCTCGCTGGCGCAAAAACAGTATTCGAAGTGCTAGTCAAGCAGGTAAACGAGATTAAGAAACCTGAGATTGATGATAAGTTAGCGGCAAAGTGCGGACCATTTAAGACCGTGGCAGAACTAAAAGCCGATATCAAGAAGAATCTAGAAGCACAGAAGAAGCATACCGAGGAAGAGAAATACAAAGATGCACTGGTACGCGAGTTGGTGAAGAAGTCGAAAATCCCGGCACCGGAAGTCTTGATTGATGATCAGGTGCGCGTGATTCGGGATGATATGACTCGAAATGCTACTTCACAGGGGATGAGTTTCGAAGAGTTTCTAGAGAAGAATGGCGAAACGTTAGAGAATTGGGAGAAGGAAGCGCATAAGATTGCTGAAGAACGCGTGAAGGCTTCACTGGCACTACAGAATGTGGCTCTGGCCGAGAAGATTGACGTAGCGGATGAGCTCGTAGCGGCGAAAATCGCAGAGTTAAAGGATGTCTATAAGAAATCTCCTGAGGCATTAAAACAATTGAAGCAACCAAACGTGCGGTCTGATATCAAGAACCGGATGATTATCGAAGCAACACTGGATTATCTAGTGAAGACCAATAAGTAGTGTATTAAACACACTGTTGTTTGGGCGGCGAAATGACGGTGTGTTTTTTATGAAATTTTAATAATTGCTAAAAAGTATGTTATGATGATAGTATGAAAAAGGTTATGTTTGTATTATTTACTATGGTCACGCTAGGTGGTGCGGCCTTATTATCAAATGTTGTCTCTGCCGATAACGATTCGGTGGTGGATGAGATTAATATCACAGTGCTGGTGTCCTGCACCCTTTCTGGCACCGGGATGAATACACATAATGCTACTATTAATAATGGACAATATAACTCTGCTATTGGTGAAACTACACTTCAGGCTTTTTGTAATGATAACAATGGTTTTTCTATGTATGCAATTGGGTTTACTGATGACATAGATGGTAAGAATATACTTACTAATTCTACGCTTGGTTCTACTTATGACATCATCACTGGCACTGCTACTAGCGGTAATACATCTAATTGGGCGATGAAGTTAAGTACAGTATCTAGTCCTACACCAACTTATCCGATTATCGTAGCGGGTAGTACTGACGATACAGAAAAAGAACAAGGTGACCCAGACTATACATCGTTCCAGGAAGTACCAGACGACTATGAAAGAGTTGCTTATAGGACTGCTGGAACCGACATCGGTACAGGAGCGGAAGGTGCTACACTGAAGACTACTTATCAAGCCTACATCAATGCTACTCAACCTGCTGGAACTTATACTGGGCAGGTAAAATACACACTAGTACACCCGTATAGCGCGGCGGCTCCAGTAGTCTGTAAGCCCAGCGGTACTACAATCTCCACAATCGCTTGCATGCAAGATGTTACCTCATCAAATAAACCTACCATCCTCGCTTCTATGACTGAAGATCAACAATATACTCTGGTAGATAAGCGTGACAATAAATCATATACCGTGTCTAAGCTGAAAGACGGTAACATCTGGATGACTCAGAACTTAGACTTAGATTTAGATTCGTCTAAGACTTATACTTCTGAGGACACTGATCTCCCAACGAATACCACTTGGACACCAAACAATCCTACTCTCACCAATGCAAGTGCTTGGGATTATTCATACGGTGATCCATACTCTTATGATCCGGGTGACTTGTACTGGAATGAGATTGCTTGGCCAGAAGACCAACAAAGTTGCGAAGCCGCTGGTGGCATATGGGACAGTGACTGGTGCGGCTCCTTAAATCTTACGTCGCCTACTGGCAATTCTCATTACCATTTGGGTAACTACTATAACTGGACTGCCGCCATTGCTATGAATAACAGTTGGGGTATTCAATCAAATAATCAATCAGTCAATCAATCTATCTGCCCGGCTGGATGGACTTTGCCGCAGGTGGGGAATGGCGAAAAGACTTTTTATACGCTTTGGGATGAGTACGGCTTTGCCAGTAGTTCGACAAGTGGGTCCAACAACCTGTGGTCTAGTCCGCTATTCTTTGTTCCAGGTGGAGAATTTAGTTATGGAGGACATACCAACGTCGGATACATTGGCAATTATTGGGCACCAGTTACTAGCTCAGCGTACTCAATACAATATGCTCGGGGAGGGCGCTTTAATACAAGTGGCGGAGCCTACCCCGATGGCGGTGGCGGCCAGAGAGATTATGGTGTTTCTGTACGTTGTGTTCTTCGGTAGATCTTAGGACTGTACTATTAAAAGTGGGGTGTTTCATTGTGTTTACGACGTTTGTAATAATATTTGCGACAGTTTGCGACAATACGTCTTTTTGACTGGGCGGGGCATCATGTATTTACTTTTTGCCACAGGCGTGATATAATGATGGGAAGAGTTTCAGCTTGGTTTTGATTGCTGTAAGATACCAAGCACAATAATATAACCGTAATAAGAGGGAATTTTAATGCCAACTATTAATCAGTTGATTCGCAAGCCTCGCAAGAAGGCTGCAAAGAAATCCAAATCTCCAGCGCTCGGTTCCATTGTCAATACTTTGAAGACCAAGCGTTATGAGAAAGCTGCGCCTTTGAAGCGTGGTGTATGTATTAAAGTAACCACCAAGACTCCAAAGAAGCCAAACTCGGCTATGCGTAAGGTCGCTCGTGTGCGCCTTACTAATGGTCAGGAAGTTTGGGCCTACATTGGTGGCGAAGGTCACAACTTGCAGGAACACGCCGTAGTGCTCGTGCGTGGTGGTCGTGTGCCAGATCTTCCTGGTGTACGTTATCATGTCGTGCGCGGCACCTTGGACCTCCAGGGTGTACAAGGCCGCAAGCAAGGTCGCTCGAAATACGGAGCGAAGAAGGAGGGTAAGTAATTATGCCACGTAAGACTACTAAATCTTTAATCCGTAAGGTTAATCCGGATCGCAAGTACCAGTCGATTCTAGTACAAAGATTGATTAACAAATCGATGCTAAACGGCAAGAAACAGGTCGCCGAGCGTGCAGTTTATACTGCTATCGAAGGTGCTGCCAAGAAATTGAAATCTGAGAACCCAGTCGAGGTGCTCGAGAAGGCTATTGCGAATATTTCACCAGATTTCGAAGTAAAGTCTCGTCGTGTGGGTGGTGCCAACTATCAGATTCCATTCCCAATCGCGGGACACCGTCAGTTACACTTTGCCTTCTCATGGTTAGTGCAGTCAGCCCGCGCACGCAAAGGCATGCCTTATGCAAAGCGCCTGGAGGCTGAAATCGTAGATGCTTACAATGAAACTGGCGCCGCCTTCAAGAAGAAGGAAGATTGCCACCGTATGGCGGAAGCGAACCGCGCGTTTGCACATTTTGCACGCTAACGCTTTGGACTTTTCTTTAGAAAGGAAAACTCCAGCAAAAGAAACCAGTATGAAAAAGAAGACAGGCACATGTCCTGATCTTCTTTTTTTTGATTATGGTTTTTGATTCTTTCAGAATATAAAAAGGATACGTCTATGACTGTTGTATTTTTATCAGGCGATTTCAAAGTGTTTCGTAAAATAAATAATTGGTTGTCGCTTACGGCTGCGTAAACGTGCAGTATGACTCGAGCTTGACTGGTTTAATGGAAGAAGATTATTGATTGTATTTCGAATTGCTATATAATTATAAGCATGAGAAGGATGTCTTTTTGTGTAGGATTATTTAGTTTAACTTTGATTGGTGGTGTAGTACTTGCTTCTAATTCCGTTCTGGCTACAGATGATGAAGTAGTAGATTCGGTCCAACTCACGGTACCGATAGCCTGCACCATGACTGGTACGGGTACTACACATACGGCTACATTGAATCCTGGTACTTATTCGGGTGAGTCTGGTTCAGAATATGAGAATGGTATTGGTAAGACTACGCTAACTGCTATATGTAATGATGATAATGGATTTTCTATCTATGCGATTGGTTTCACAGAGAATAAGTATGATGGTGAAAATCATACTAAACTAATCGGAGCAAACACAGGCGGCGTAATAGCAACTAAAGCCTATGCTTCGGGAGACACTACATCTAACTGGTCTATGAAACTAACTAAAGTGACTAACCCAGTAAGTGGAGATCCAGTGACTTATAATCCAGACAACCTTACTATTACTACTGACTATGATACCTGGCATGCAGTACCAGACACATTTGCTAAAGTAGCAGAATACCATGCTAATACTGGTTCATCTACTACTGATACTACATTAGGAGTAAAACTAGAAACTACTTATGCAGCATACATTGCTACCAATCAACCTGCTGATATTTATGAAGGACAAGTGAAGTATACTATGGTACATCCATATAATGACGTGCCTGCTCAGCCTCAAACATCAGCATCGGGTAAAATCTGCTACTATGCTAATGCCAGCAATGCGGAGGGTACGATGGGCTGTCAGAATGTTGCATCGAACGTTACTTTGCTTGCCAGCAACTTCAGTAGAACAGGCTATGGCTTTGCAGGTTGGTCCGACAAGTTTGACTACGCCACGAATAATGAAGCGCATTTCTATGGTCCACAAGAAGATTTATCTATTCCCGACACTTCTATCTACACTGGCGAAGGCAAAGGTTTATCATTGTATGCTGTGTGGATAAAGTCTGCAGGTAATCTCCAAGACACAAGTAAAGTAGCACAATTATGTGGCACTGGAACTGGTAGTCTGACTACTGCAGTCTACGATAATATGGGAGATGAGGATGAATCTACTTGGTCTATTACAGCAGGACTCTCTAGCGTTTCCGCTCTTACCGATCAGCGTGATAATGAAACTTATGCTATCGCTAAACTCGCAGATGGTGAATGTTGGATGATAGAAAACTTAAGGCTAGATAATACCGCCACTTTAACTCTAGCCAATACCAATAACCCACTAAATGATGGTGCCAATGTTACACTAAAGCATAGCTATACTGATACAAATACATTCAACACACTGTCTGCATCGTCTGATGTAGCCTACAACGCCGATACTACTCCAGATGGTTGGTGCACTACTAGCTCTGCTGCCTGCAATGATCAATCTAGACTCAGAACCGACAACACCGCAGACAGAGCTATAAATAGCCCCAACGCAAATTCTAATTCCATGTATAGTTACGGCAACTACTATAACTGGTATTCCGCTACAGCCGGACGAGGAACTACAGCAAAATCCAGTGGAACCACAGAAGGTGACTTGTGTCCTACTGGCTGGCACCTACCATATGGTAATAGTAGTACAGGCACTATGGGTGGCAATACTGCTGGTGGTTTCTATTATCTAGCCAGCTCTATGGTCGCAACCGCCAGTAACGCAATAAATTCCAAGAAACATCGTACTTTCCCAAATAACTATCTCTACTCTAGCTACGTTATTGGTGAATCATTAAATGGTCGAGGTGTATATGGCGTCTATTGGTCGTCTACGGCGGGCAATGGTAGCTATGCTTACGATTTATATCTGAGTGGTTCTCGCCTAACCCCAGGGACGGAACTCGGCGGTTACAAGTATTATGGTAGAACAGTACGTTGCGTAGCCCAATAGCTGACCATTTAGTACATCAACGCCTAAGCGGGACGAGCAGATGGTATTTCAATTCCTACTTAAGGTTGGTTTGTGTAGTTTTTTGTCCCACATAATACACAAATGTGTGTTATAATAGACATAAGTATATTAGGAGGTAAAATGGTAAAAGTGGCAATTAACGGCTTTGGTAGAATTGGCCGTAATGCACTTAAGATATTACTAGACCGCCGCGACGTGCAGGTTGTGGCGATTAATGATATTACGGATGCGAAGACTTTGGCGCATCTATTGCAACACGATTCAACATATGGCACATATGATAAAAAAGTCTCCGCTAAGGAGCATTCGATCGTGGTGAATACACGCGAGATTCCGGTGTATGCCGAAAAAGACCCAGCGAAATTGCCATGGAAAGAGTTAGACGTAGATGTAGTAATCGAATCAACCGGATTCTTCACTAATCCCGAAGATGCAAAAGCTCACATTAAGGCGGGGGCGAAGAAAGTCGTGATTTCAGCTCCAGCCAAGGGCGAAGGTGCGAAGACTGTGGTACTTGGCGTAAATGAAGACGTAGTTGACGAAAAGGACAAGATTTTATCAAATGCATCCTGCACTACGAACTGCATTGCGCCGATTATGAAAGTGCTCGAGGATAATTTTGGTGTCGATAAGGCCATGATGACTACGGTACACTCCTACACTGGTTCACAGAGGATACTTGATGCGCCAGCGAAGGATTTACGCGAAGCGCGCTCGGCAGCGGAAAATATCGTACCGACTACGACCGGTGCTTCCAAAGCTGCTGCGCTCACGGTGCCAAGTTTGCAAGGGAGATTCAATGGCTTATCGATTCGTGTCCCGACTCCGGTAGTATCATTATCCGATATCACAGCGATTTTGAAGCGCGATACTACTAAAGAAGAGCTAACGAAGCTGTTTAAATCTGCCGCAAAGGAACCATATTATGAAGGCATCATCGGTGTGACCGACGAAGAATTGGTGTCGTCGGATTTCATCGGTGATCCGCATTCATGCATCGTAGATTTATCGCTGATTGATGTAGTGGGTGGCAATATGGTGAAGATTGTGGCTTGGTATGATAATGAATGGGGCTATTCGAACCGTTTGGCGGAACTCGCAGTTGACTTCGGGAAGGAAAGCTAATGGAAATATTCATCGGTGCAGACTATCGTGGATTTGAGAAAAAGCAGATGCTGATAGAGTATCTGAAGGCCCAAGGACACACAGTAACCGACGAAGGGGCTTTCACTTATAGCGAGGGTGATGATTTTAATGATCCAGCGATTGCAGTGGCTAAGAATGTGCGTGAAAACCGCGGCAGCATGGGGATTTTGATTTGCGATTCGGCGCATGGGGTGACGATGCAGGCGAACCGGTTTAGAGGTATCCGTGCAGCACATTGTGATAATACGGAGTCGGCGATATTGGCTCGCGAACATGATGATGCCAATGTGTTATGTTTGTCGGCGCATTTTATGGACGATGCAAGGATGCGCGACATCGTAATGACATTCCTAACAGTAGATTTTACAAATCTTGAGCGCCGAGTAAGGCGAATTAATCGTTTAGACGAAAGGGAAGATTATGATTAGAACGGTATCAATCGTACCAACAATACTGACCGATAACAAACAAGATTACCGCGCTCAGGCAGAACGGATTAATATATTTACGAGACGTGTACAGATTGATGTAACGGATGGTGTTTTTGCACCAACTCAAACACTTGACATCACCAATGTGTGGTGGCCGAAAAACTGGGAAGCGGATTTGCATTTGATGGCGGCTTATCCTTCCCAACATCTCGATACAATTTTGAAGTTGTCACCTTCGCTCTGTATTCTACATGCGGAGGCCTCGGAAGATTTGTTGCCAAGTTTTCAACAACTCAAAGAAGCGGGGATTAAGGTCGGGGTGGCTTTACTTCCGTCCACTTTCCCGGGTAATGTGCAACATTATATTGAAGCGGCTGACCACGTGTTGATATTTGCAGGTCAACTTGGCGTGCAAGGTGCGCCGGCGGATTTGATGCAAATGGAAAAGATTCCATTAGTGCGTAACATGAAGCCAGAAATAGAGATTGGTTGGGATGGCGGCGCAAATATTACCAATGTACGCGCACTCGCTCATGCTGATCTTGATGTGATTAATGTGGGTTCGGCTATTTCACAGGCGCCCGATCCGGCCCAAGCATTCCAAGAGTTAGTGGCAGAAATCGATAAAAACGGAGTGGTGCTGTAATGGCGAGAATCGTTTCACTCGGTTCGGCTCTGCAGGATATTTATCTGATTGACCACGACGATTTGACGCCAACGACGATTGGCGATACGGCGATTTTTGGCAAAGTATTAGTAGGTTCCAAGGTTGACATAGATAGAATTTCTTACGAGGTAGGTGGGGGCGGTTTTAATTCCGCAGTGACTTTTGCGAGACACGGACACGAAGCGGTGTTTATCGGGAATATTTCCCGAGACCCAGCTGGCATGGCGATTATCAAAGCACTGAATCGTGAGGGAATTGATAGTAGTTATGTGAATTTTCTCGAACGCCGGGCGACCGGTACTTCGGTAGTTTTGCTTGATTCGAAATCAGGCGAGAGGACGATTTTGACCTGCCGGGGTGCTTCGGAGCAGTTTGGAAATTTTGACGAGAAAGATTTGGATTTGATTCAGCCGGATTGGTTATACGTGACGTCTCTTCGAGGCGATATGGACACTTTGAAGAGGTTTTTCGCGAAAGCTAAGAATCTCGGTGCGAAGATTATGTTTAATCCTGGCGTGAAGGAACTGGAGCAGTCTGACGCACTAATGAAATTGTTAAAATATGTTGACGTGCTTAACGTAAATAAAGCAGAAGCCTCGCAGCTGGTTCAGGGTAGGGTCCTGACCGAACTACTTTATCACTTGGGAAATTACGTCGAGACAGTCATTATTACTGATAGTATGATGGGGGGGATTGCGTGCCAAGGCAAAGAAGTGTATCGCTTCGGTATTTACGAAGATGTGCGCGTGAAGGATGCTACGGGAGCGGGAGACGCCTTTGGTTCTGGGTTCCTGGCAAGTATTGCAAATGGGCGCGATTTCAAGTCCGCACTGGTCTTTGCTTCCGCGAATTCAACTTCCGTGATTGCAAAATTAGGTGCAAATAAGGGGATTCTCGGGCGCTCCGTGAAACTCCACATGATGCCGATTCAGAAAATCTAAAGGAGGAATATGTTAAAAGCTGAAGAAGAATTACTGCGTAAATTATCAATCGCTGATCTTGAGCGGGCTAATGCGTATGCGAAGGATTTGGGACGAGGTTTACAAATTGTGAGGTCTTTCCCGCAAGGGGTGACGATTTTTGGCTCAGCCAGACTGAAGCAAGATTCTAAATACTGCCAGATGGCGTTTGATTTGGGGCATTTGCTCGCCGAGAATGGACATGCCGTGATTACAGGAGGTGGACCTGGCATTATGGAAGCTGCTTC
Source organism: Candidatus Saccharimonadota bacterium (assembly GCA_017433245.1). GTDB lineage: Bacteria > Patescibacteriota > Saccharimonadia > Saccharimonadales > Saccharimonadaceae > Nanosyncoccus. Next base: position 24,102 of record JAFRHO010000005.1, read on the forward strand.
GCACGGGGCGTTTGAGATTGGAGGGCGGACGATTGGACTTAATATTACTTTAGCACATGAACAGCATCCGAATCCGTATTTGTCGGATTGTCTGACGTTTGAATATTTCTTCGCGCGTAAAGTAGCTCTCGCTATGTCGGCGAAGGTATTCGTGTTCTTCCCGGGTGGATTTGGGACGATGGATGAGCTTTCTGAGGTATTATGTTTAATGCAAGAGGCGAAAATGCCAAAGATGCCGGTATTCTTGATTGGGGTGGATTACTGGAAGGGGTTCGACAAGATGATAGGTAAGATGATAGCGCTGGGGCTGATTGCTTCAAAGGATACGGGTATTTTCCATATCACCGACCGGTTGCAGGATGTGGTGGATGCGGCGAATAAGATTGGGCATCCGAAGGTGTCGGAGAATTTCTATGATGGGTTTAGGGAAGCGAAGGCGTTTGAGAAGGAATCCGAATCTTAATTCTTTGCTTGGTTTTAGTTATCGAAAAAAACTCTAGAATGACGGATTTTTATGGCCGGTTTTGGTTAAAAACGCTATATGCAGCGTATAATGATATATACGGTACGCTAGATATAGCGTAGGCTGGATACCATTTATTATATGTAATATGTAATTAGTTTTGTGAGATTGCTTGACGCTGTCATCACGGATAATTCTAAACTAATTCAACCTGATACCTTTTTAGAATAAACAAAGAACTGATAATGCTAGGCGGCTATGCGAATCTAAGCGCTAGGTGATACCGTGCACCTAATACTGTAGCCAGAGTACTTATGGTTACTACCGTTACCTGGGTCCACGCGCGTGCTATACAGGTGCGTTCTGTACGAATCGATGTTACTGCTCGCAGTAGACGACCAATAGCGGCCGTCACTCCCCCTGCCAGTAGTGGACGACGTTTCGAAGTAGCCGGAATAGAGGAAGTTGTTTGGATAAGCTCTTAGTTTTTTGGAAGTATCGCTACCTTCTGGAGTACCTGAGTAATCTGTGTAAATTGGAATCGTACTACTATCATAGTTTGCTGGATTGGTACCACCGTTGATACCAGCGACAATTAATGACCAGAAATCATTAGTAGTCTCTCTGGATTTATTACCTCCACGTGGTAGTTTCCAACCTTTGGGACAAAGTGAAGTGTTTACGGTTTCTGATGTTTTACCATCTGCATCGGTTGCAGTTGGACTGTTGTAGTGTATGGTATTAGCCAGTGCAGCGGACCAAGTGTAGTAGTTGCCATAGCTATACATGCCAGCATTAGTAGTATTATTGGTGGCTGAATTGGTGGTTGGATTCTGTGGTCTATCAGTTGAACTGGCCTTATGATTGTAGTTGTTATAGCGTGGCATACGGTAGCCTGGGTTATTGGTGGTGTCAATGTCTATCGTAGCATCTCCACTCTGTGTGCCAGAATAGTATAAACTGTTTGCGGTAGTAGAGTCTGAGAAATTAGCGCTTTCTGCATCAGCAAGGCCGGAGAAGTTGCCGTAGGTGGCACTAGTGCCATAGCCTTGAGCGAGGGAACCGTCGGAGTTATGGGTGGTAGTGCTTTCGAGACGGAGGTTTTCAATCATCCAGCAGTTACCATCAGCGAGCTTCGCGATAGCGTAGGTCTCATTATCACGTTGATCAGTTAGAGCAGAGACAGAGTTTAGGTTAGCAGTACCGTCTGTTGGCGCCCGGGTTAGTCTATTACATATAGTAGTCACTTTGCTGGAGTCCTGAAGATTGCCTTCACTCTTTACCCATACAGCATAGAGTGATAAGCCAGGGTTAGAACCAGTGTACTGTCCATCGATGAAGGTAATATATTCTTGTGGACCATAGAACTTAATACCTTCCTGGGTTGGGTTAGTGGCATAATCAAACTTATTGGACCAGCCTGCAAAGCCATAGCCTTGTCTGCTGAAGTTGCTAGCCAGAAGTGTAGCGCTAGTAGCAGAAGCTGAAATCGATTGACAACCCATAGTACCTTCTACATTACTACCATTCGCATAGTATCTAATACAACCTGCTTCAGTAGTTTGTGGCTGGAGTGGTTGATCATCGTAGGGATGGACCATAGTGTATTTAACTTGGCCGACGTAGGTATCGGCGGGTTGGTTGGAGGCAATGAAGGCGGCATAGGTGGTTTCTAGTTTGACGCCTAGTGTGGTGTCGGTAGTGGAGGAACCGGTGTTGGCTTTATACTGGGCGACTTTGGTGTAAGTGTCTGGTACGGCATGATAAGCATCATAGCCAGTAGATATAGTGAGGTTAGCTGGATTGTAAGATTCAGTAGAGTCAGTTATCTTGGTGAGTTTCATGGACCAGTTAGATGGAGTAGTATTATTAGTGTATACTGCAGTACTAATAGTATTACCAGTATTACTACCTACTAGTTTAGTATGGTTCTCCCCTTCATATTGATTGCCAGTGAATCCTATAGCATAAATAGAAAAGCCATTATAATCATTACATACTACACTGAGTGTAGTTTTACCTATACCATTCTCATAATCACTACCAGAAGCTCCAGAATAGGTGTTAGGACTAAGTGTTGCAGTATGAGGAGTATTATTAGTGCTTGTCATAGTACAGGCTTCGGGGACGGTAACTGCTGCATTGGCGGAACTAGATTCGGCTTTAGTGATATTTGATGAAAGCATAATTCCTGTAGTTAAAACTATGCTTAATAAACACAATACTATGATTTTAGAACATAGTTCTATGTGATGGTTAACCTTATGCATAATAATATAATAACATAATCGTGATGATTTGTGTAAAAATGACTAAAATGGGTGGCTGAGGCCAAGGTTGGAATTGGTGTCGGCAATACGAATGAGTTCGTTGTATTTCGCAATGCGCTCAGAGCGGGAGAGGGAACCAGTCTTAATCTGGCCGGTACCGAGGCCGACGGAGAGATGGGCGATAGAAACATCTTCGGTTTCGCCAGAACGATGCGACATCACAGTCTTGAAGCCGGCGCGCTTAGCGAGCATGACAGCGTCGATGGTCTCGGAAAGAGTGCCGATTTGGTTGGGTTTTATTAGAATAGCATTACCGCACTTCTCGCTGATGCCGCGCTCTAAGAGTTTGGCATTCGTCACAAAGAGATCGTCACCGACCAATTGGAGACGACCACCGAGGCGTTCGGTCATGATACGCCAATTAGCCCAGTCGTTTTCCGCGAGGCCATCCTCGATAGAAACCACCGGGTAATTATCGGCCATCCAGGTATACCAATTAATAAGGTCGTCAGCAGATTTCCAATCGCCGTTAGTCTTCAATACGTAATGATCCTTGTCGTAGAATTCTGAGGCGGCAATATCTAGCGCAATTGCCACGTCGGTACCTAATTGGTAACCAGCTTTCTCAATAGCGATTCTGATGCATTCGAGCGGTTCGTTATTGCCTTCACGGACGCGAGGAGCATAGCCGCCTTCATCACCTACCGTGGTGGGGTAATCGCGTTCCTTTAAAACGTCCTTCAGGGCATGAAAGACCTCAGCACCTATGCGCACAGCGTCAGCGATATTACCGGCTCCGCGCGGAATAATCATATATTCCTGGAAATCCGTGGCCCAGGAGGCATGTTCGCCACCATTCATCACGTTCATCATCGGCATCGGGATAGACATCTCGTCAGACGTGCCAGCGAGTTCGGCGACGTATTTGTAAAATGGAATTTTGCGAGCGCGAGCGTTCGCCTTGGCATTAGCTAGAGAAACTGCAAGAATAGCGTTGGCACCGAGGTTGGATTTGTTGTCGGTACCGTCGAGGTCGAGCATAATGCGGTCAACGTAATACGGGTCAGCGGAATTGTCGACGAGTACATCGGCGATTTTGGAGTTAACGTTCCAGACGGCCTTTAAGACGCCTTTACCGCCAAAATGGCTTTTGTCACCGTCGCGTAGTTCCAGGGCTTCGCCAGAACCGGTCGAAGCGCCGGATGGCACGATGGCACGGCCGAAACCACCGTTTTCTAAAACCACTTCGGCTTCTACAGTGGGGTTACCCCTTGAATCTAATACTTGTCTTGCTTTAATACTACTTATAATAAAATCATCCATGTCATAATTATATATCATTTTTAAAAAACTTGTGCTAAAATGATTTTAAGAGTTATTAATATAAGGAGTTATTTTATGGATAACAATTCAGGGGAAACACCAAACCCCTTAAACCCAGGCGGTCAGTCGGCAGCACAACCAGCTGCGGCACCGAAGCCAAGCCCTACGCCTACTACACCGACAACAGAACCGGCAGCGCCAACTTCGGCACCAGTAGAATCATTAGATCCAACTGGTAGACCAATGGAACAAAACGTTGCGACCGCCGAGCCCGTCAAAAAATCAAAAGCAGGGATAATTGCAGCTATTGTTGCAGGCTGTGTACTATTAATTGGCGGAATCATCGCAGCAATCATTATAATGATGGGGGCAAACAAGGGCGACGCCGTGGCTGCAGCTATGCAGAAAATTATGAATGGCGAGGCGCCGAAGAATGTTGCAATTGACGGCACAATTGATATTCTATTGAATAACGAAAATATTCCGTTCAAGCGCATTAATATTAACCTTGATTCTGATATTATGGTTGGTTCGATGATTAATACTTCGTCAGCGGTTCTAACTTTCACGGATAATAGCGACAATGATTATTCCGTCGAATTTGAAGAAGTCTATGCTGCAAATGATGATTTGTATTTCAAGATTGAAGGTGCATCGGATGCGGTTAAAAACTCTGGGATATTAAACCTAATGGGCGGCGTTGATACCGATGATGAGGATACGGCCGCAGAACTTGATGCAGTCATAGGTTTAGTCAAGTCGGCAGAAGGCGTCTACCTCAGAATTTCATCAGACGAAATGAATGCGCTCAAACAACAATCAGTTGGTAATGAAAGTAGTATGAGCTGTGTAACTGATTTGGTAAGTAACCTCGACAAAAACACTAATAGCGCGATTCAACTTTACGGTAAGTATCCATTCATCGCATCTACTGATAAAAACATTCCGATTGCTAGCAAGCAGAATCCGATTTACCAAATATGGGTAGACAGCGAGCAATTCTATGGTTATGCAACCGAAATGCAAAACACCCAAATAGCGCAATCATTATATGAATGTATGGGACTAGAAGACAATGTCACAATCACTGAAGAAGATATTGAGGCATTCACCAGCAAGATGCCAAAGGTCTATGCAGAGGTAAATGCAGACAATAACTTCACGCGTTTATATTTTGAGTCGGACATCAGTAATGGAGCTGCAACTGCTACGGTTGACCTCGGTTTCAGCTACCCGACCAACATAAATGTCTCTGAGCCAGTTGAATACACGGATTTCTCTGAATTCTTGCAGACGATTTTCAAGAGTATGTATTCAGGTGAATCCGCCAACGTCGTGACTATAGATGAATAACAGAGTATAACTTGACAATTATACATAAGTGTGATATAATTAAAAGATGAATGAAGCGTTGAAACAAAAACTCAGTAAACTCCCGGTGGCTCCGGGGGTTTATTTTCATAAAAACACGGCGGGTGAAATTATTTATGTAGGCAAAGCTGCAGTACTAAGAAACCGTGTACGGCAGTATTTCCAAAAATCGCACAAAGACATCAAGACTGAAGCCTTAGTAGCTGAGATTGCTGACACGGATTGGATTGTGGTAGATACCGAGATGGATGCATTGTTTCTGGAATCTGAAATGATCAAACGCTATATGCCAAAATGGAACATCTTACTGCGTGATGACAAAACCGTGTCGTATGTACGGGTATCGATGGGCGACGAGGTGCCGTATGTGTCGTTCACAAGAACACCGATGGATGATAAAGCGGTGTACGTGGGGCCATTTTATGGTAAATCTGCGGTGGAGAAGGCAGTACGAATTCTTAGGCGCGTTTTTCCATATTACAACAAGCCATATACAGGACGTAAGACTCTGGACACTGACCTGGGGCTGACTCCAGGGATTGAAATTGACAAATGTACGCCACGCGATTACAAGCGAAACTTACGTAAACTAATTCGCTATCTGGAGGGTGACCGCGAGAAACTGATTCGCGATTTGGAAAAAACTATGAAGGATGAGGCCGCAAAGGGGAATTATGAGTTAGCGGCGGAAGCGCGCGACCAATTATTTGGTTTAAAGGAATTAAAGAAGAAAATTGTGTTCTCAGACAAGGAATTCTTGGATATTTCTTCCGATCAGGCCTTGAGGCAATTACAGGAGATACTAAGGTTAGCACAGCCGCCGCGTCGAATTGAAGGTTATGACATTTCACATCAGTCGGGAGAAAATACAGTAGGAAGTATGGTGGTATTTATTAATGGCGTAGCTGCACGAGACGAGTATCGCAAGTTCAAAATACGTACTTCGCGAAACGATGATTTAAAAAGTATGAAGGAGATGATTTCGCGTCGACTCAAACACAGGGAATGGGATTTTCCGGATTTAATAATCCTAGATGGCGGCATTACACAAGTCAACGCGATTTTGCCCTTGGTGGAACCATACGGTATCCCAGTAATTGGTCGCGACAAATCGGGCGACCATACGCGCAACGCTGAGGTCAGGCTAGTAATTCCAAAAGTCCCAAATCGAGGTCATCCGGAGCCTGGCAAGGCGAGGTTAAGCGCCGAAACCCCTGTGGCGACAGGGGTTTCGGACGCGGGCCGAGATTGGGAGCTTTTGGAATTACCAGAAGGTTCTCATATTGCGCGGCTGGTCGCCCGGATTGACGAGGAAGCGCATCGGTTTGCAATTACGTACCATTCTTTACTCAAAAGAAAAAGTATGCTAAAATAAGTGAAGATAGGAGATATTATGCAAATCGGTAATTTTCTAGAAGTAGTAATATTTGTCTCAGCATTTCTCACGATTGTGTTGATTTTATTACAGCAAAGAGGTGCTTCACTTGGCGCAGGTTTCGGCAGTTCTGGGGAACTATATACCAAGAGGCGTGGCTTGGAAAAATCGATGTTTGTCACTACGATTGTTTTCGTAACGATTTTTGTTTCTTCAATTATAGGGATATTATTAATACCGGCATAATATGGGTAACTCATTACAAAAGCGTGGGCAAAAATTCATCCGAAAGTTTTCTCGTGCTACCACGAAGGCAAGCGAAGAGAGCAAAGAACACATCAAAGAGAATTTTTTTGGTCGCTGGAAGCACATTAGTGATATTAAGCTGTTGGTCTTAGAATGGTGCTTATTGATATCTGCTCTTATACTATTGGCGGTAGCGCAGACGTTCTGGTTTGCCGATTCGTATTCGCAGGATGTTTTTTCAAATGGCGGCAATTACATTGAGGCGACGCTGGGAGATGTGAACTCAATGAATCCTTTATTTGCCACGACAAATAGCGAAAAAGCACTCAGTCGACTGATGTTTGGGACGCTGGTGACAGTAGATTATTCTGGGCATTCCAATATCGGGCTTGCAAGTGCTGTGACACCGAATGAAGATGGCAAAATTTGGACTGTGAAACTACGCGATGGTTTGACTTGGTCTGACGGTGAGCCAATTACTAATGATGACGTTCTGTATACAGCGGAGCTAATCCGTAATCCACGAGTATCATCTATATATGATGCTAATCTATCAAACGTCAAGGTATCAGTCAATGAAAGCAATGAGATTGTCTTTACTTTACCGACAGCTTATGCGGATTTTATGTCGGCATTGAATTTTCCGATTGTACCAAAACATATCTTGGCAGAAAACGACCCAGAAACTTTGATTGAAAATAGTTTTTCAACTGCACCAGTAACTTCGGGTGCGTTTTCTTTTAATGCATCGCAGGGTACTTCAAAAGCAGATGAACAGGTGATTTATTTGTCGGCTAATCCAGATTATTATAAGGGAAGGCCATTACTTAATAGTTTCGCGATTCATACTTATGAAAATAAAGAAGCGGTGGTTTCCGCCCTCAACGCCGGTACAGTAACCGCGACAGCAGAATTGACGGAGGCTGATCGAGATTTGGTGGGCGCTGGCCAATTCTTAGAGAAGAACTCCAGTCTGAGTTCTGGTGCCTTTATCTTCTTTAACACTAAAAACGCGTTCGTAAAAAGTAAAGCAGTGCGAGCGGCGATTCGACAGGGAATCGATATAGCAAAACTACGTGAATTGGCGCCAGACACAGTGTCTCTAAACTACCCATTATTAACTTCACAGATTAAATTAACGGCTTATCCAGAGATACCGGGGCGAGACTTCGAGACAGCTAAGGCCAAGATTAGCGAAACGATGGGTGAGGAGTCAGTGACTTTGAATATCGCAACAGTTAACTCTGGTTATTTACCAGCTGTAACCAATGAGCTCGCTGAGCAATTAAAAAGTCTAGGGCTTAATGTTAATGTGTCGATTTATGAGGAGAACCAGGAATTTATCACTAACATTATCTCAATGAGGGGCTACGATATTCTAGTGTATGAAGTAGAACTCGGGGCAGATCCCGATTTGCTCCCGTATTATCATTCTTCCCAAACTTCAAGTGGTGGGTTAAATCTTTCGAACTACCGTAATGCCTTGGTGGATGATTTGCTGCTTGGTGCGCGGGATACCCTCGACCAGGAACTACGTGTGAAAAAATACGAGAGCTTCCTGGAATCCTGGATGGAAGATGTACCAGCAATTGGTTTATATCAACCAAACCTGACATACTATTATAATAAGAACGTGCGCACCTTCAGCGATGGAGTAAAACTCGTGACTGCACTGGACAGGTTTTCGGATATCACAAATTGGGCGGTAACAAAAACTACCAAAAATAAAACTCCTTAAAAACTCAATTTTGTGTTATAATATATGCATGCGCGCGTGGTGGAATTGGTAGACACGCTACCTTGAGGTGGTAGTGGCCACAATCACGGCTGTGCTGGTTCAAGTCCAGTCGCGCGCACCATTTATTTGAATTGCAAAAAGTATGTGATATAATTGTTATAGTAAGTAAGTGGAGGAATAAATGAAGAAAAAGCTAAGTTTCAGGAGTTTAATATTATGTTTGTCAATCATACTGTTAACTGGAATTATCGTACCATTTAGCGTACACGCCGAAGGTGAAGAGGCCGCAGAGGAAGAATATAGCCAGGCACCAAGTGGTGGCACTAGTATCAGCCTAATGCCAGTGAGTAAGGTACTGCAGATTTCACCAAGTTCCGAGTACGAAGATATAATGACCGTGAATAATGACGGCAATGAAGAGATTGATATTGAAGTATTTGCTGCTCCATATGCTTACGTATATTCCGAAGATGAACAGATGTATAAACTAGGTTTTAACACCGAGACCAACTTTACCCAGATTACGCGTTGGATTTCTTTCAAAAAGAACGACGGTAGCTGGGGAAACAAGGCTCAGTTTAAGATTCCAGCACATGATAAGCTAGAAGTCAAATACAGAATTTCAACCCCTGGTAAGATTCCATCAGGCGGTCAGTATGCAGTAATATTTGCACATACTTTGACTGGTGTAGTGTCTGCTAGCGGTATTAGGACTGAGGCAAGTCCTGGCATGGTGTTGTTTGGACGTTCGTCGGAAGGCGGTATCGAGACTGTCGCTAAAATTAGCAGCATGGATGCACAGTATGGCCCTCACGGTGATGATACCCAGAAGAGTTATTTCTATGGTTCCGCAAAAGTTAAAAACGATGGCAACATCGACTTTAACGCGGTTGGGACACTGAAGGTTGATCCAATTATCGGTTTTGGCAGTTATGAAACCCCTCAAAGCCAGGGTAGAGTATCGGTAATCCCAGAATCTGAGTTGGAAGTGAGTGATAAGTGGGAAGATTCGCCGTCTTTTGGTTTATACAAGGTGACTTGGACCGTCAAAGCTGGTGAAGAGACAGAGACAATCGAAACGTTAGTATTCGTGAACCCCATTCTAGCAATACTTTTTGTAATAATAGTCTTGACAATTATAACCATATGGACTATAATGATAGTCAGGAGACGTAAAGCCCGCAATTCTAGGTTGGCAGTCTAGATGCGATTAACCGTTGCGAGCGGTTAAGCTTTACAAAACCAAAACAAATATTAAACATAAACAAGAGTGTAGAGTATGAAAAAGACACATAAAAAAATCTTAGGTCTTTTCGGACTTGTCTTCGTGGTTGCAATGACTGTTTTTGCAACCTTTTTGCCGAGTCCTGAGGCCTCAGCTTTATCAACCGTGACGGATCATATCACTGTGGTGGTGATAGGAAGTGAACCGTCAGCAAGCATCAGTAATCCTGATTCAGGAGATAAGTTCTTAACTCCGGATCAAATTATTGATATAGAATATAATAATATTAAAAGTTATAAAATCATTTTGACGTATACCGACGAGGATGGAAATGAGACTACTGCCACCATCATTGAGAATAATACGCCCGCAGAACACGGTCCAGACAGTTACAATTTTAGATCAATTGCGGAAACGTATGGATATGGTACGTATGTATTTAGGTTAGAGGCGGTAGGCAATGATGATTCGGCTTTGGGAGATGCGGTCGAATTTGAGTATGTAGCGATTGAGGCGGATTCGTCATCAGAAAGTGAATCCGGCAATCCGTATGTGGATTTGGATTTTGACGAAGATCAGGATAGTTTGACGGAAGATTTAAAGATTGATCAGGTGGTAATTACGGTGTACGATAAGGATGGAAACCCAGTAGAAGATATGCCACCGATTGTGGTAAAGCCACCAGTTGGGCAAGTTGAAATTCCATTTGATGATTACGGAATCCCTGCCGGTGAATATATCTTGGTGGTACAACCGTTTAACGTTGCTGGTGATAAGTTATTTGAAACAGTAGCTGTTACAGTAGAATATGATGGGAAAAAGGTTGAGCCAGCACCGGAGGAAGAGGATATTGTGGTACCATCAACAGCAGATACTGGTGGATTGTTTAAGAATTTGAATATTTCGAAGTCGGACTATTTGATAACTGGACTTGGCTTATTCTTAATAGTTGGGATTAGTAGTATTGTATTTATCAGTAAACATAATCGGTCAAGTAAGCGTCGTAAATAGTAATTAAAACTCTGCACAAAAAATCGGTCACCCGTATAACTGCGAGGGGTGACCGATTTTATAGTTTGGGGTTTCTTTTCGGAAAAAGAAACCCCAACAAAGAAAACCATCAAGAAAAATGAGTTGGGAGTGAATTCCAACTCATTTTTTACTTATGACTAATTATTCTGTAACCCCTAACTCTATACGCTTGAATTGGCGAATAGTGATGTTTTCGCCAGTTTTCGCGATGGCTTCCTTAATGAACTGCTCGACAGTCTTGGTGTCATCCAAGATGTAAGGTTGATTCATTAGAACCTTGTCAGAGAAAGCTTTCTTGACTTGGCCTTCGAGGATTTTCTCCTTCATGTTCTCGGGGCCTTTGAAGTTGGCTTCAAGTTCTTTGATTTTAGCTTTACGGTCGGCTTCTGGAATATCAGCTTCCGAGACGTAAAGTGGGTTCATCGATGCAATCTGCATAGCGATTTGGTGAGCGAGAGTTTTAAATTCGTCGGTCTTGGCTACGAATGAAGTCTCACAGTTGACCTCGACGATAGCACCGAGGCGACCATCATGGATGTAGGCTTCAATGAGACCTTCACGGGTCTCACGATCACCACGTTTCTCAGCCTTAGTGAGGCCTTTTTTGCGCATTGCTTCAAGGGCTTTGTCAAAATCACCTTTGGCTTCGACGAGAGCCTTCTTCGCGTCGGTAAGCCCAGCGCCAGAGAGCTCCTTTAGTTTCTTGATTTGTTCGACTGTTACTTCAGCCATTTTTGCCTCCTTATTTTATAGATAGTTAAATTAAGTTTATGTAATAAACGATGCTTATTCACGGTGATTATTTCTTACCTTCTTTAATAGCAGCGACGAAGTAATCAAGAAAAAGCTGGGTAGCTTTCACGGAATCGTCGTTACCTGGGATTACATAGTCAATATCAGACGGGTCAACATTAGTATCGGTAACCGCGATGACTGGAATGTGAAGAACATTGGCTTCCTTTACGGCGTTCTTATCTTCCATAGCATCCACTACAATGATAGCGGCTGGTTGGTCAGTCATATCCTTGATACCGCCATAGCGCTCGTTTAGTAAATCAATCTCTTCCTGGAAGCGCTGAACCTCGAGCTTGGAATAGCGATTCTCAAGTTCACCTGAAGCCATGCGGCGCTCCAAATCTTTTAGTTTCTTAATTTGGCGGTTGACTGTATCAACATTGGTTAGAGTCCCGCCGACCCAACGCACGGTGACGTAAGGCATCTCGACTGACTCGGCGGCAGCTTTCACGATATCCTTGTGCTGCTTCTTGGTACCGACAAAGAGCACTTTCTTGCCAGACTTCACTATTTCAGTGAGCTTGGGCAAAGCCACTTCGAGACCTTCGATAGTTTTCTCCAAGTTGATAATATGGGATTCACCGCGTTTGCTGTGAATGTACGGTGCCATCTTAGGATGCCACCGGCTGGTCTTGTGTCCAAAGTGGGCACCGCTTTCCAGCAGAGCTTTCATATCGACATCTACTGCCATATATGATTTCCTTTCTCTTTGCCTCGAGACCTGTAATCAGGAAATCTCCCCGAGGCTGTTCCATTAAAACTATTAATGACATCATTATACCACATACGCTTGCAAAATGCAATATTCTACGCTAGAATTACGCTAGGAAACAGGGTGTCGTACGTTAAAAGGAGGTGAAAAGATGTCTGATAATGATATGACCGTAAGTAGACAGATAAGCGTAATTATGACTGTTAGCACGGGTTATTATGAATTCAAAAGAATTCTGGAGTATGAAGATAGAAGGATGTACTTGTATGGAACGATTGATTCGATTGACACTGAAGACAAAGGTCTCTACTATGATGCCTCAATGACATCAAATATCATCGAACGCATTTTTGATTATAACCGCATGGATAGCGACATACCAGTAGAAAAGCGTAAACCAATTCTGCTCTATATTAATTCGCGAGGTGGCGATATAGTAGAGGGGTTTGCGTTGGTTTCAGCTATTGAACTGAGTAAAACCCCGATTTACACAATTAATGTGGGTCAGTGGAGTTCAATGGCGTTTCTGATTGGTATAGCGGGTCATAAACGCTTTTCGATGCCCAATATGATGTTTCTGATGCACGATGGTTCAACGGTGATGTTTGGTTCATCCAACAAGGTGCAGGACAGGATTGATTTTGAGAAACGATTCGAAAGGGATGTTGTCCGAACACATGTATTGAAACACAGCAAAATGGATTCCGTCGACTATGACGCGTTGGCGCGCGTAGAGCTGTACTTATTGCCGGAAGATGCTCTGAAGCGCGGTTTTATCGACGAGATTGTTACAGATATCGAAGACATCCTGTAACCCTATAAGGTGAGCCCTAGGCTCACCTTTTTCTTTACATTTTCGTAAATCTCTGGTATAATGGTGGCAATTATGAGTAAAAAAGAGTTACATCCTAAAGATTATCGCGACGTCGTGTTTTCTGACGAAGCGGCTGGCTTTTCGTTTTTGACCAAATCCACGGCGAAGAGTGAGGAAACCATTAAGTGGAAAGATGGCAAGGAATACCCTCTAGTTAAGGTGCAGATTTCGTCTGCTTCGCATCCGTTCTTTACTGGCGAAGAGAAGATCATCGATACCGAGGGTCGCGTAGACCGCTTCAAGGCGCGCGCAGCAAGAGCAGCTAAGTTGAAGACTGCACTTGAGAACAAGGCGAAGAAAGCCGCCAAGGAAGCAGACAAGAAAGCTAAGGCAAAAGAAGAGAAAATCGAGGCCAAGGTCAGCGAATAATTTAGCGAGTAATCTTGGGGCCGACCTTGAGAAAAGGTCGGTTTTTGTTACCTATTTGGTTATTGTTCTTTAACTATAGGAGCTAGGAATGCGCCAATAGCATCCTCTTTTGTATCAAACTGGTAAACCTCACCCATATCGGACACTTCGTAACAGTTGTCGTCCGCATTATAATAGATTGCGTAACCTGCTTCACCGATGAAAAATAGGTATTCAATATCATAGATTATCTCGGTCGACGGATAGTCTGTGATTTCTGTGATGGTGTTTTGGACTATAGTATCATCATCGAATTCCTCCAAATCCTCCTCGGACTCTTCTGTTCCTAGATTATGGTAAAACCTTATAATATCCGTTTGGTCGGACATAATCACTTCGCCATGACCATCTTGGTAGAGTTTTATCGCCATTTCGGGGCTCAATGTCGTAGCCGCCTGAGAAAGATTAGCAATAGTCGTCTGGGGGTCTAAATTCTCATATAACTTGAGGATGGGCGTCTCCGAATGTTCGGTCACCAATTCCATGGATGGGGTGTGGTTTTTGCTGGTCGTGATTAGGGTAACAACAACTGTAATTACGACGGCAAGTATCGCTAACATAATTAGTACAAAGATTACTGGCTTCTTTTGTCTATTTGCTTGAAAAAATATATTAGAGTCTTCCATTAGTTTATTCCATTTAAAGTTACGCTCTGGTCAATATTCCATGGCCTGAATGCCCACCAAGATGTATACCATTTGTAGGGTGTGCCTTTCGGAAAACCTTTGCTATTGGTGCGTGGGGTGGGTATTTTATAAATCATCCTCTTGGGGAATAAGGGACCACCGTCGTATAGCACAACCTTATCTGAATACACCTCACCCACCATTGCAACATGCTTCCAGTCGCCACCATTAAAGAAATGTACTATGTCGCCAACTTTCAAATCTTTCCATTTGGTAATTTTGCCGACTTTGGACATTTTGATATGCTCCGGTTTACCACTACCGACTCCACCAAGGCTTTTTAAGCTAGTGGTTTTATAGAAGGTACTAACTGAATAATTACAGTTCGTCCGAACAGTGTTTTTATTCTTAAGGAACGTGATAATATCTGTATTAGAATAGCCACCGCCGTGTTTTCTGGGATAATAGAAGGCGTCGTTACCTTTCCATTCAGTATACGTCGTCCCAATATCGTAATCCACACCCCAAATCATCATGAGACCATAAATAAATTCTGATGCCTTCTGCAAATCGGCTGCGGTTTTGACCGGTATTTTCTTGATTCCACCTTTGCCATTAATGCGGCTAGCATAAGTCCAGAATACGCCGTTTTTACTCTTATCCAAGTTCTGAATGTATTTGAGAAGACCACCGGCTTTTTTAAGTTTTGCATCAACGTTTTTGTAATAAAAATCTTTCTTGTGTTGATTGATTGTGGCTATCGTTTCGGCACGCAGATGTGCCTTGCCATTGAAGCGAGTATTTTCCATATTACCAGTGGTTTCTCTCTGCGAGCTACCCTTGCTACTTGGTTTAGATGATGGTCGTGATGGGCTTATACTCGAGCCAGAGCTCGATGAATCTTGCACACATTCGATGTCGGTTTTTGCTGTTTTACCTTTAGAAGAAACCGCGGTAATGCCACTCGTGCCCGGTGCAACACATTTGGCATACGTTCCAATTGTGGTGAGAATGTTGGGGTTATTGCTGCTCAAAGAATACGTTTCGTCTCCGGTTTGACTAGCAAAAGTAACACTAGGCGAAAAAGTTTTGCCTACGACCGCAGTTCCAGAAAATGAAATCGACAATTCGGAGGCTTGTTGGTTATTATTGACTGTACTGGAGCTCGAGTTAGGAAGCAGCCACCTGAGTCCAGCCCAAAGAACAACATAACAAACAACGCCGATTATTATTTCATACAAGCGACGTTTAGCCTTAGCCGTATTGGTTGGGTCACCTTTAGACGTAAGATATTGCGTTCCGGCAACAGCAATACCAATTACGGCTGTAATCCCAATACCTATCGAGAAAATATCTAAAAAAAGTGAAAGGAGATGAAATATACCGCCACTTCCACCTTCGTCACATGAAACCATAGAGGTCTCTACCCCACCACAAGAAGTCGCAGATGCAGATTTTGAGATAAATATGGCTAAGGTGACGATTATTAACAAAATCAGTGGTTTCTTTTTAACCATATGTATATTATACCGCATTCTTGCTAAATACAAGAATGTCAGTGTGACTGCGATTTGGTATAAAACTAACAAAGATGTTATAATTATTATATAAATAAGGAGTGATTATGTTTGACACCAAAGAAGACCGCAAAAAAATGGAGAGCGTGGTCGAACGATTTGATAGTGAGATGAAGAAAGTGCGTACCGGACGGGCTCATCCAGATATGTTAGCCGGCATTAAAGTGGAAGCTTACGGACAATTTATGCCACTAAACCAAGTCGCGAATGTTACTGCATCAGACGCAACATTGTTGGTTGTTACGCCATTTGACCCAACCAATATCAAATCTATCTCTGAGGCGATTCGGAATGATCAATCCCTTGGATTAAATCCAGCTGATGATGGCAGAATTATCAGAGTACCAATTCCATCTCTAACTGAAGAACGTCGCAAGGAAATCGTTAAAAACGCTTCAGCAAAGGTAGAGGAAGCCAAGGTTGCAATTCGTAACGTGCGTGAGGATGCGCGTAAAGCTGTAAAAATTGCCGCTGAGATGGGTGAGGATGTCAAGAAACGAGCTGAGAAGGAAATTGACGAATTGACTAAAGAGTTTAACGACAAGATTGATGCAGCGTTCAAATCTAAGTCGCAAGAGATAATGAAGTTATGAGTTTGATACATCTAGGAGTAATTGCCGACGGAAATCGACGGTGGGCGAAAGAGCGGGGTCTGCCCTCAATTGAAGGTCATCGCCAGGGATTGAAGTCAATCGAGAAATTAGTGAATGGCGCAATGGATGCCGGTATTCAGTATATTACATTCTATGTATTTAGTACCGAGAACTGGGGGCGAAGCGAGAAAGAGGTTTCATATATACTGAAATTAGCCGAGACGAAGATTTTAGGCTATGCTGAGAAAATGAAAGCACGCAATGGTCGCATGGTGATTCTGGGTTCGAAGGGAAGAATCCCACCGAAGCTCCTCACTATTATCGAGAAAGCCGAGAAAATAACTGAAGATTGTGATGGGATTACGGTCGGGTTCTGTTTTAATTACGGTGGTGAGTTAGAAATCGCTGATGCGGCTAATGTCGCCCTGGAAGCAGAAGGCAAAATCACGCCGGAGACTATTCGAAAACACTTATATCATCCAGAAATACCAGATATTGATATGGTAGTACGTACTTCGGGTGAGGAACGGATTTCTGGATTTATGCTGTGGCGTTCATCATATGCGGAATTTATGTTTATTAAGAAGTACTTCCCAGAGATGGATGAAGATGATATTAAAACCATCCTGAAAGAATACGATAAACGTAACCGTAGATTCGGAAAATAGTGCTATAATATAATATATGGATATAGTAATCGGTATTATTGTGGGGCTTGTCGTACTGATGCTACTCGTGATTGCACATGAGTTTGGGCATTTTTTGGCGGCAAGGCGGAATGGTGTTAATGTATTAGAATTCGGAATTGGATTTCCGCCACGAGCGATTGCTTGGCAGAAAGATTCGAGGACTGGCAAGTGGAAGCGATTACCACGGAGCGAGTGGAAAAAAGAACAGATGTCAAAAGTCGTCTACTTGAAGGAGGATGAGAGCCTCGCACAGAAAGGCATGATTTTTAGTCTAAACTGGCTACCGATTGGAGGTTTTTGTCAGATGGATGGTGAATCGGCCGCCGATAAGCGCCCCGGAACTTTCGGTAAAGCGAATTTCTGGGCAAAGACGAAGATTCTATTTGCCGGTGTGACAATGAACTGGTTAGTGGCGTTTATTATCTTTACGATACTGGCATGGACTGGGATGCCAGAGTTCCTCGATGGACAGTTTACGATACCAGATGACACCAAAAGGGATGCTGCACCAGTCCAGATTACTTCTGTGGCGGAAGATTCACCGGCAGAGCGCGCGGGACTCCTGGCTGGAGACTATATTATCGCGGTGGATGGAAATGAATTTGCTTATTCTGATGAGATTATCGATTACAACACTGCGCACGCTGGAGGCGAAGTGAAATACAAGATAGAAAGAACTGAGACGGTTTGTGTCAATCAACCGAATTGTATTACAGCGCCGTGCCCATGTCGCGAAGAAGAGAAGCAAAGGAAGGTATACGAACCAACTGTAACTTTAAATTCGGCGGATTCGGATTACCTGCTAGGTGTTACTATGGCTTCTTCCCAAACAATAACATATTCAACTTGGTCTGCACCGCTAGTGGGAGCGGGGCTGACTTTACAACTTACTGGAGAGACATTTAAAGGCGTAGGGCTAATGCTTGGCAACTTAATCTCTGGCACAGCACGTTTGTTTAGTCCAGATGATGCCGTGCGTGAGAGCGGGCAAGAGGCATTATCTGAAGTAAAGGATTCAGTATCTGGGCCAGTGGGAATTATCGGCGTGCTATTCCCGGCATTTACAGCGGCGGGGCCATCTAACCTAGCATTCTTGGCGGCCCTGATTAGTGTGTCGCTGGCCTGCATGAACGTACTGCCGATACCAGCGCTAGATGGCGGACGATGGTTACTGATTGCAATTTATAAGCTGCGCAAGAAAGAGCTAACCAAGGAGACGGAAGAAAAAATTGTTTCTAGAGCGTTCATGATACTTTTGGCTTTAATTTTTATCGTGACGATTCTTGACATCGTAAGGATAGCGCATTGATGACGGGTGTCGCCGAGGTTGACGTGGTCAAGGAAGCGCCTGATAATAAGCCGTATAGACATGGGTGGAAAACGTTTTTCATCGTGCTCGCAATGCTGTTATGGACATATTCTTCAGTGATGGTATCCGAATATGTAGTAAGATACATAATGATAATGATACTAGGAGCGGAAGCGTTCTCGCAGCCGGTTGTCATGGCGGTTTATTCAGCTTTGTCCTATATTATAGCAATGTTGTTGGTAGTTTTGGTTCCAGCTAAGATTATGAAGAAAGCCAAAGGCCAGAAAAAAAATACGATGCAAAAAGGAAGACTAATAAACTGGAAAACGTTAGGGCTACATAAATGGCCAACCTGGACAGATATTGGACTGGCACCGGTGGGATATGTAGTTTATTTAATATTAGCTGGTGGCCTAGTAGCATTGTTTAGTCTGTTTACTTGGTTTGATGCCGGAGAAACTCAGAGTATAGGATTTAGCTATTATGTAACTGGGGTGGATAGGTTGATTGCTTTTTTAACTTTGATAGTAATTGCGCCAATTGCCGAGGAAATTATCTTCCGGGGGTGGCTATATGGACGAATGCGAGAAAGACTAGCAAAACAGTATTCGAATAAAGTGTCAATGATGGTATCGATTTTTCTGGTGTCGTTACTGTTTGGTATCATACACGGACAATGGAATGTTGGGGTCAATGTGTTTGCTTTATCGATTGTGTTGTGTGGGCTGCGTGAGATTACTGGTTCGATTCATGCTGGGGTACTGCTCCATATGTTAAAAAACGGCATTGCATTCTTCTTACTTTTCGTAATGGGTATGGGGTGATGTGATATAATGTACCTATGAGATTATCGAAAACTTTTATCAAAACTTTACGTGAAGCACCGAAAGACGAGACAGCAAAGAACGGCGCATATTTGATCCGAGCGGGATATGTCCACAAAGAAATGGCGGGGGTTTATGACTATTTGCCGCTGGGGCTTAGGGTGATTGACAACATTAAGGCAATCATTCGCGACGAATTAAATAGAATAGGTTGCGAGGAATTATCGTTGACGACCTTACAGAATCCGGAACCATGGGAAAAGACAGGTAGATTTGATGACCAGGAAGTAGATATTTGGTTTAAAACGGAGCTGACTTCGGGTGGCGTGTTAGGACTTGCTCCGACACATGAGGAGCCCGTCACGAATCTAATGAAGAGTTATCTTTCTAGCTACAAAGATTTACCGGTCGCGGTGTACCAGTTCCAAACTAAGTTTAGAAACGAATTAAGAGCTAAGTCAGGGCTAATGCGCGGACGGGAGTTCTTGATGAAAGATTTATATAGCTTCCATACTTCAGAGGAAGATTTGGATGCGTTCTATACCAAGGTAGAGGACGCTTATCGACGGATTTTTGAACGGGCTGGAATTGGAGGTTGCACTTATGAAACGTTTGCCTCAGGCGGGATTTTCTCGAAGTATTCACATGAGTTCCAGACAATGCTGCCGGTAGGGGAGGATACCATATATTATAATAACGACAAATCAGTGGTACTGAATAAAGAAGTGTACAATGACGAGGTGCTGGCTGACCTTGGTGCGAGTGGTGAAACATTTGAGGAAACCACGGCAGCGGAAGTAGCAAATATCTTTAAACTAAAGCATAAGTATTCGAAACCTTTGGGGTTAAATTTCATTGATGAAAACAATAAGCAACAGACTGTGTATATGGGTTGCTACGGAATTGGGATTTCAAGACTAATGGGGGTGATTGCGGAGAAATACGCGGATGATAAGGGGTTGGTCTGGCCGGACACGGTGGCACCTTTCCAGTACCACTTGATTGGGATTGGTGAAAAAGGCATAGCGGAGGCGGAGAAGTTCTATGCCGGGCGCGAGAATAGAGTATTATATGATGACCGTGATAAGCGACCAGGAGAGAAGTTTGCCGATGCGGAACTAATGGGTATACCGCTCCGAATTGTGATTTCAGACCGAACGCTTGAAGAGGGTATGGCAGAAATCACCGACCGCAAAACGGGCAAAAGTTGGACGATTGCGATTAGTGAACTATTTGAGAAGTAGATTGCTCATGTTTATGATTGACTTGCTGCGTAGTGTGGCATAAATCCTGCTAATGTTTCTTAATAGTATTGACATAAGAATGGTTTTCGTGTAGACTTATATAAGTCTTAAATTGGAGTGACGGTTATGATTAAAAAATCGATTAGTTTAACTGCCGAGGGCAAGAAAGAGCTCGAGGCCGAATTAGAAAGTTTGATTAAGAGTCGCCCGGAGATTGCAGAAAAGATTGCGACGGCGCGAGCTTTTGGTGATTTGTCGGAGAACGAAGAATACAGTTCTGCGCGCAATGAGCAGAAGATTGCTGAGAGTCGGATTCTCGAAATCCAAGACATTTTGAAGAATGCGAAGGTAATTCGAGGCGGGAAGCGCAGTAAAATTGACCTCGGTGTGACTTGCAACCTGGACTTCGGTGGTAGGAAGGTAACTTATACGTTGGTCGGGCCAACGGAAGCGAATCCGCTCGAGGGGAAGATTTCGAACGAATCGCCGATTGGAAAGGCATTACTTGGTCGTAAGGCTGGCGAAGAGTTTGATTTTAATAACAAAAAGGTAAAGATTGTCGAAATCCAGTAACATGATATAATATATAATATGTTACTTGAAGATTATCGAAACGAAAGATTAAGAAAACTTGAAGAGATACGGGGGAAGGGCATAGAGCCTTATCCTTCTGTGACTGGGCGAAATACCAACATTTCTGATGTAGTCAATCATTTTGATGAGAAACAAGGCCAGGAAGTATGTGTGGCGGGACGTATTGTGGCGATTCGTTCGTTTGGTAAGTTGGTCTTCCTGAAAGTGCGGGACTATTCAGGTGACGTGCAAGTTTTCATGCGTGCAGTACCGGAAGAAACTCCGGAAGGGCTGTTTGGCGCAAAGGACGTGCGTCTGCTTGATACTGGCGACTTCATTGAGGCAAGAGGAGCCGTTGATAAAACGCAGACAGGTGAGATTTCGGTGTTTTGTAATTTTGTGAAACTGCTTACGAAGACACTGAGACCTCTGCCGGAGAAATTTACAAATAAAGAAGAACGCTACCGTCGACGTTATGTTGATATGAACGTGAACCCGGAGGTACGCGAGAGATTGGTGAGACGTTCGAAATTCTGGCAGGCAACGCGAGATTATATGAATTCGCATGGATTTATCGAGATTAATATTCCGGTATTGGAACACACTACTGGTGGAGCAGATGCGCAGCCATTCGTGACGCATATGAATGCCTTGGATGAGGATTATTACCTACGTATTTCGCACGAGTTACCACTGAAGCGGTTACTAGGTGGTGGATTCGAGAAGGTTTATGATATCGGACCGAGGTTTCGTAATGAAGGCGTCGATGATGAACATTTGCCAGAGCATATTGCATTTGAGGCGTATGCAGCATATGAGAATTATGAAGATGGCATGAAGTTTTACGAAGAGATGATTAAGTACGTCGCCAAAGAGACGTGGGGAACCCTGAAGTTCAACGTGGGTGGATTCGAGATTGATTTAGACTGCGAGTGGCCACGTTATAAATATGCTGATTTGCTACGTGATAAATTCGACGTGGATGTGTTCGATCCAAACCGAGAGCAATTAATCCAGGTCCTACTAGAGAATTGGGAATCTAAGGACTTGAGGCGAGAGGAATTCGTAAAGAAACTAGAGAATACTTCTACACCACATTTGATTGATGACGTGTGGAAATTGATTCGGAAAACTTCGGCTGGGCCGTATTGGGTAATTGAGGAACCTTTGTCACTCTCACCCCTAGCGAAGAAGTCAACTGACAACCCGTTAGTAACGGAGCGGTTCCATCCGATTATTGCTGGTACCGAGATGGGTAATGGGTTCTCAGAGCTGAATGACCCGCTTGATCAATTGGCTAGATTCCAAGAACAACAGGCGGCACGCGATGCGGGTGATGCGGAAGCGCAGATGCTCGATGTCGATTTCGTCGAGATGTTAGAATACGGCATGCCACCGGCGTGTGGTTGGGGCAATTCGGAAAGGAATTTCTGGCTGCTCGAGGGAGTATCTGGGCGCGAGGCAGTACCGTTCCCATTGATTAAGAGTAAAGAGTAATAATTTAGATAAACCGTGAATAAATGCTAAAATGCTGTTCTTTTCACGGTTTTTATGTTTTTTCGATTAGAATTCAATAATCTTAGTGCGCGACTTGGCGCCACGAGTGATGTTAATTGAGGTTTTTGGGATATTGAAATGTTTTGAGAGGAGTTTAATAAGTGTAGCGTTAGCCTCGCCATCGTGAGGCTTGGCGCGGAGATAGATAATGAGTTCGCCTGGAGCGGATTCGACAATTTTTTCTTGCGTAGAGCCGGGTTTGACGGTGATGATATATTTATTCATAACACCATTATAACAGGAAGCCGCTCTTGACCCAAATAAGCGATGGTGGTATTATTATAGTGACGCAACGGGCGTGGAATTAATTTTGGAATAAAAAACGTGAGTCAAAGTTCAGTACAACTACGAGATAGCTATCAAGTTTTTTTGGGCGAGAACTATAGTGGATTAAAGCTAGCGAGGCTAGTTTCTTTTGGCTGTTTTAAACGCGGTTTTGATCTTACGGTAGCATCGGTTTCACTTATTCTATTATCACCTTTGTTTTTGATAGTGGCCGGAGCGATTAAATTAGACAGTCCTGGACCAGTATTTTTCCGTCAGAAACGAACTGGCAAAAAAGGAAAAATATTCAACATGTACAAATTCCGCAGTATGGTGGCAGATAATGATATCCGGGACGCAACATGCAACGATAAATATACGCGCGTTGGCAAATTCATTCGACGTACTTCGATTGACGAATTGCCACAATTAATTAATGTGGTACGGGGACAGATGTCATTTATCGGCCCGAGACCATGGATTGTGGAGTATTGGGAAAACATGAACGAAATTGAACGTGGTAGAGCAGCAGTACGGCCTGGCATCACGGGTCTCGCGGCGGCGAAGGGGCGCAATGGCTTGAATGTATTTGAGAAAATTGGGTACGATTTGGAATATGTGCGGAACTTTTCCTTCAGACAAGATGTAAAGGTAGTCTTCCTAACTATCGGTACGGTACTAAAAGGCGATGAGGTGGACGCTGGAAAGGGGAGAATCCACGACGATATTAAAGATTTAAAGAAGCGAAATAAGAGGGAAGCCACAAAGCTTAAGGGCTAAAGCATGAGCGAATTTCGGTTGACCTTTTGGCCAAAATGGGGTATAATTTAAGTATAAGAAAAACTGGCGCATGTGGAGCGTTGGTTGCTGAAAAAAGGAAACAACTGCGACAATGTCTAACAAAACTATCTTGATGATTGCACCGAAGACAGATACCTTCGTGAATTTTCGCGGGGATTTAATTCGGGATATTCGGAAGAAAGGTTACAATGTCACAGTAGTCGTACCAGAAAATGATTGTCGGGAGTTTTTTGAGAAGAATGGCGTAAAGGTACGACTGATTAATCTTGATAAGAATTCTTTTTCATTATTTAATACCTCTAATTACTATAAAAATTTGAAGAAGATTATTGAGGAGGAAAAGCCAGACAAGGTGTTTTCCTACACGATTAAGCCAGTGATTTTTGGATCTCTGGCGGCGAAGAAGGCCGGCGTAGAGGAAATCTATTCACTGATATGCGGTCTAGGGATGTTGTTTAGTTCAAATTCTTTGAAAGTTAGACTAATCCGAAGCGGAGTTGGAGTACTATATAAGCGTGCATTAAAATGCAATACTAGAGTGATTTTTCAAAATATTGATGACGTGAAGGAATTTGTTAAGCGAGGCTATGTCAAGAAGGAACAATGCAGGTTGGTCAATGGCTCTGGTGTAAACCTAAAGAAATTCGTGCGCAACGAGTTGCCTAGCGGCAATTTATCGTTTTTGATGGTGTCGCGTGTTCTGAGAGAAAAGGGCGTAATGGAGTATCTTAAAGCGGCGAGCATAGTTAAGAACCAGTACCCTGAAGTTACTTTTAGATATATCGGGCCAATTGATAAGAATAAAAATGCCCTGAGCATGAAAGCCATAAAACCATACGTAGAAGATGGAACCGTTGATTATATCGCTAAAACTGATAACGTTGCGAAGTATATATCGAAATGTGACGTGTTCGTATTACCATCGTATTACCGAGAGGGAATCCCGAAAACTCTGATTGAAGCAACCGCAATGGGACGACCGATTCTTACGACTAATACACCTGGCTGCAAAGAGACAGTAGTTGAAGGAGAAAATGGGTTCTTCGTAAAAGTGAAGCACACCGATGATTTGGCTAAAAAAATGGTTTGGATGATAGAGCACCGTGATGAATTGCGGGCGATGGGGGATAAATCATATAAGATGTGCCTTGAGAAGTTTACGATTGAGAAGATTGACAAGCGGATGATGGATATAATGGAGGTTAAATAAGATGTATACAATCATATCTAATTTGGAAAAAGCGGCTAGGGGGTCTAAGACATTTTGTAAACTCTTGTATTATAAAATGAAATATGGCGATAGGCTAAAACTTGGAAAGAATGTGCATTTTAGGAAAGGTTTTATAATCAACATCGCTAAAAACGGACGATTGGAGATTGGTGATGGAACATTTTTCAACAATTATTGCTCGATTAACTGTCATGATGAAATTGTTATAGGTAAGAATAATTTATTTGGTGAAGGTGTAAAACTCTACGATCATAATCACGTTTTTAATGATAAATCTGTTGATATGAAAAAAGCATTTAAGCGTGGTTCAATTAGAATTGGAGATAGAAACTGGTTTGGGAGCAATGTAGTTATTCTAAGTAAAGCAAAAGTTGGCGATAATAATGTATTTGGTGCAAATGCGGTGATTAATTCGGAGTACGGGTCAGACACTATCGTAAAAGTGAATAATAAGTTGGACGTCGACGAAATACGTTATAAGGTGGAATGAGATGACCGATTATATGGTTTTCATAATTACAGAAGTGAGAGTCTATAAAGTTAGCGACCACGTATATGCTGATGCTTCTTTTGCGAAAATTCTTGAAAGATATCATAGAAATTTTAAGAAGATTGTTTTAGCTACAAGAATTATAGATGAGACTAAAAAACGAAATGGGTATGTTCAGATTGACGATTATTGTTGTTGCTTTGATAATATAGGCTCGATAGGACGATTTTTGACGAAGAAAACTTCTCCTGGAATCATTAAACATGTAAGGGAATCAGGTCTGGTCATAATGAGATTGCCGTCATTAGTTTCTTTGAAAATTAACCGGTTGATGAAAAAAAACTCCAAGCACAATATGGTTGAGGTTATGGGGTGTGCATGGGACGCTTATTGGAACCACGGGATTGTTGGAAAAGTGATTGCTCCTTTTATGTTTTTTAAAACTCGAAGTATAGTGAAAAAAGCCGATTACTGTGTTTATGTAACGCAGGCTTTTCTGCAAAGAAGATACCCAAATAACAACAAAACGATAGGTCTTTCCAATGTTGACATAGAGTCAGTGGAAAAACCAAAAGACTATAGCCATTTTGATAGCAAGAACTTTACCATGATGACTGCGGCTGCATTGGACGTATATTATAAGGGTCAGCAATATGTAATAAAGGCAATAAGTAAGCTCAAAAAGAAGTACGGCATCAATGTGAAATACTATCTCGCAGGGAAGGGAAATAGTGTAGAACTAAAAAGTGTAGCAAAAAAATATGGAGTTGAACAAAATGTGATTATTTTAGGAATGTTACCACACACAGAATTACATAAGTATATGAGGCAGACAGATATCTATATTCAACCCAGTTTACAAGAAGGTTTACCGCGTTCATTAATCGAAGCAATGAGTTGCGGGTGTGTTTGTCTCGGTAGCAACATCGCTGGTATTCCAGAGCTTCTGGATGATGATCAATTGTTTAAGGCAGGGAAGACTGCTTCGATGATTCATGCAATACTAGACACAATCTCATCAAATGCTTTGTCGGAAAAAAGTAAAAGAAATAGCGACAAGGCAAAAGCATACTTGAATGATGAATTAGAAAACAAGAGAGATTCTTTCTTGCAAATGATAGTGAGGGAGACTAAATGAGTAGGGCCCTAAAAGAAATTGACGGTAGAGTAATTCTGTATCCATGTTTAATCTTTTTAAGCATATTGTTATTATTGTTTAACAATCTCTATTGTTTTGTTACTATCAATGTCGTCTTAGTTTTCTTGTTGGTATTCTTGATGAAGTATGATATGAAAAACCCGGCCTTGTTATGGACGACCATCTTTATACTGTATCAAATATCGTATCCTATTTTAAACTCTTTAGGCATAAAGGTATTTGAGTTTTGTTCTCTTAACTCGCATTATTACTTGTTTAGTTGGGTCGCAACAGTTTCTTTCTTGGTTTTCTACGGATCATTTAAGAACGTTTCTTATTCTAATCATAAAATAAAGATGGAGCTGAACACGTATTTTTTGAAAATACTTTATGCGGTTTTGCTACTCTTATGCATAGGTTCCTCGTTATATATTATCGCAAATGGTTATCAAAGCAAATACGAACTGGCGAGTTCTTCTAATATTATTCTGAGCATAGGTAATATGGCCTATATAGCTCTCGGTATTCTGCCAATGTTTTTTGCTTTTTCCGACAAGACGAGTAGAAAAGAAAAGATTGCTATTGCTATCATAACATTCTTAATAATGTTGCTTGGAATGTTCACTTACGGTGAGAGGAGTTACGTTTTTAATTATATACTTGTAATGATGATATGCTATTCTGTTCTGAGAAGAGTTACGATTAAAAAACTAGCATTTATAGTAGTCAGTGTTGTATTATTCTTTTCGGTTTCTTCATCATTAAAAATGCTATTTACCAGCACTTCGTATTCTAACAGTAGCAATAGTAATGAAGGTATCATCGTTTCGTTCCTTAATTCAGACTTCGCATCAGCTGGATTTAATTTTAATTATCTATTAAATAAAGATGCTGGTGGTGTTCTAGGTGGAAGATCTTATGTTTATGATTTATTAAGTCCGCTAGATGGCGTTATAGATCTAAGCAGTTTTAGTTCGACAAAATGGTACACGAATCAGTATTGGGGGACTAGAAAAACCGGACTGGGGTTTTCCATTATTGGAGAAGGTTATGTTAATTTTGGTTTCTTTGGCATAGTATTGCAGATGGCGATTATTGCCAGAATGCTTAAATACTTTTACCTCAGAAGCAGTAAAAATGGCTATTATTTTATTATCTACACGGGCCTATTAGCCTTATCGGCATATTCTTGTAGACAGGCCTTAGGTAATATAATAAGCCCATGGGTTAAGTACTATGTCCTGATGACTTTTCTGATATTATTTGTCAATAAGCTGATTGTCAGCAAGAAGGCGAGCGTATGAAAAAGAATATATTGAAGAACGATTATTTTCTATCGTTATGTAGTAAGTTTTTTATAATGTTTTTTGGTTTTATCTCCTTAATTTTTTTGAATAGATTTCTCGGTACGACACTGAAGGGTGAGTATTCCTCAATTCTGAATTATGTTACCATCGCTTCGGCAATCTTGCAGTTTGGTATTTCTATGATTTATCCGCGCTTTAAGCGCAGAAATATAAAGAACTGTTACGAAATCTTTATTTCTTTGTCGCTAATCCAGGCACTCATCTATACAGTTATTTCGATTGCGCTGATAATGATATTTGATTTACAAATTGATGGTATATTCGTTTGCATCATATCCACGGTTTCAGTTCTAACTACACAATTGCGTTATATTAATCTTGTTGAGAATATGAGAAGAAACACCTTTGTCGTTTTTGCTATGTCGGTGTGTAATTGTGTCGCTACTGTTTTAGCTTTTTTGTTCTTGGAGAGCAACCTAATAACAGCATTGTTGATTTATATTCTTAAGGATTGCGTAATAGTTTTCCTTTATGCGATTAGGATTGATTATTCGCAATTATTTAAAAAACGATATGCGAAGTATTATCTTTCAATTCTAAAAGAAGGTTTCTTACCAATGCTTTCTGGTCTACTAATAATGTTGAATTATAAAGTTGATATAGTTATGCTCGATTCATACTCAGTGGCTTATAGTGCAATTGGTATTTATTCTTTGGGGCTTTCTATTTCAGAATACGTGTGGGTGATTCCGGATATCTTTAAGGATGTGGTACAAAAACGGACTGCTAAGGGGAATCCAATAGAAACTGTTAATTTTTCTTTACGATGCTCATCTACTTTTGTAATCTTTGCTTTTATCGTCCTGGGATTATTGAATAAGAACTTATTCATAATGCTATTTGGTGAAGAGTTCGCTGATTCGTTTACTCTCACAATGATTCTGCTTGTTGGAGCATATAGCATGGTTTATTATAAGATAATTGGACAGCTGTTTATTAGCGATGGAAAGTCAAAACAGTATTTTATTGTATTATTGATTGGGGTGTTGGCAAATGTTGTGATTAACTGCCTCACAATCCCATATTACGGAATTTATGGCGCTTCAATTGCTTCGGTGGTTTCTTATAATGGTATAGGGATTGTGTTTTTATCTTTGTATCTTAAGTACTATACTGTAAAATTAAAAGATGTTCTATTGATCAGAAAGACTGACATCTTGAAATTCAAACTACTCATAAAAAAGAAAGAGGAAGAAATACAATAATACTCTTATAAATGAGCAATAAAAAATGTCCCCTAATCTTGCGACTAGGGTGGACGGGTATTCCCGAATATGATTTCATTATAGCATATGGTCTTGAAAAAGTCAAGAAACTGATGTATGATATATATTATGGAAAAAATAGTTGATTTTGATGGAAAAGTTATACTTATTACTGGTGCAGCGGGATTTATCGGGTGGTATTTAGCAAAGAGGGTATGCGAGGAGAACCCTAAGGCTACGGTAATCGGGTTTGACAGTGTCAATGATTACTATGATGTAAAACTAAAAGAGTATCGCTTGAAAGATTTGGAGCAATACGATAATTTCGAGTTTATCAAGGGCAACTTAGCTGATAAGAAAGCCGTGGAGGAGGTATTTGAAAAATATCATCCCGAAATCGTGGTGAATTTAGCGGCGCAGGCGGGGGTGAGATATTCGATTGACCATCCGGACGCATATATCGAAGCAAACTTAATTGGGTTCTATAATATCCTGGAAGCTTGTCGACATTATCCAGTGGAGCATTTGGTATATGCGTCTTCATCATCAGTGTATGGCGGCAATAAGAAGGTGCCGTTTGCAGTAGAAGATAAGGTCGACAATCCGGTTAGCCTATATGCCGCAACCAAGAAATCAAACGAACTCTTAGCACACGCGTATTCGAAACTATACAATATACCGTCAACGGGATTAAGATTCTTTACAGTGTATGGCCCGGCGGGGCGACCTGATATGGCATATTTTGGTTTCACCAATAAACTGATTAAGGGTGAGAAGATCCAGATTTTTAATTTCGGTAATTGCAAACGTGATTTTACCTACATCGACGACATCGTAGAGGGTGTAATGCGCGTGATGGCTGGTGCGCCAAAGAAAAAACAGGGTGAAGATGGCTTGCCACTTGCGCCATATGCTGTATACAATATCGGCAATTCTAATCCCGAGAATTTGCTAGACTTTGTGCAGATTTTGCAAGAAGAGTTGATTCGCGCAGGGGTGCTGCCAGAAGATTATGATTTCGAGGCACATAAGGAACTCGTGCCAATGCAGCCGGGTGATGTGCCGGTGACTTATGCCGATACTTCGGCACTCGAACGAGACTTTGGGTTCAAGCCGCACACATCGCTACGTGAAGGATTAAGAAAGTTTGCAGAGTGGTACAAAAGCTTTTATGCTTAGTTGACCAAATGGCTTTGATAAGTTATAATATATAGAATTAATTATGGAGTTATAATGAAAATTGCAGTTGCTGGAACTGGTTATGTAGGTTTGTCGCTCGCGACTTTGCTATCACAAAATCATGAAGTAGTGGCGCTTGATATCGTACCAGAGAAAGTCAAAATGGTGAATAGGTTCATTTCGCCAATTCGAGATGAATATATCGAAAAATATTTTGATGGTGCAGTGAATGGTGAACGAACTTTGAATTTAAAAGCAACCCTAGATTGGGAAGAGGCTTTCCGCGACGCAGATTATGTAATTATAGCAACCCCGACTGATTATGATGAGGAGAAAAATTATTTCAATACTAGTTCAGTAGAAGATATTATCGAGAAGGTAATATCCCTAGATAACCCTAAAACTACCATGGTAGTTAAATCTACTATACCGGTTGGATATATTAATTCAATTCGACAGAAATATGATATTGATAATATTTTCTTCTCACCAGAATTCTTGCGCGAAGGTAAAGCGCTGTATGACAACTTATACCCGTCGCGTATTATCGTAGGTTCGTATTCGGAGGAGGCACAGACATTCGCGAAGCTATTACAAGAAGCGGCACTTGCTGACGACGTGCAAGTCCTAGCTATGGATAGCAAAGAGGCGGAAGCGGTAAAACTATTTGCGAATACTTATCTAGCACTGCGAGTGGCATATTTTAACGAATTGGACACCTATGCTGAAGTGAAAGGAATCAATCCAAAGAGTATTATTAACGGTATCTCGCTTGATCCACGCATCGGTACACACTACAATAACCCATCGTTTGGCTATGGTGGATACTGTTTACCGAAAGATACTAAGCAACTACTAGCGAATTACAAAGGCGTACCACAAGATTTGATTAAAGCGATTGTACAAGCAAATATTACGCGTAAGCAATTCATCGCGGATGAAGTAACTAAAAACAATCCGCAGTTAATAGGCATTTATCGCTTAACGATGAAGTCGGATTCGGACAATTTCCGTGATGCGGCGATTCGGGACGTAATTAAGAATATCAAGGCCAAAAACAAGAAAATGCTAATTTATGAGCCGATGTGGCAGAGTGATGAAATCAACGGTATCGAAGTGACGCATGATTTAAAAAGATTCAAAAAGGAGTGTTCGGTGATTCTAGCAAACCGCGTCGAACCAGAACTTGAGGATGTAAGAGATAAAGTTTACACGAGAGATTTATTCTCGCGTGATTAGAAAGGAGGCAAAAATGGAAGGCAAAACTCAAGATGGCAAGGCTGTGAACTGGTGGTTGCAAGGTTTAAAAATCGCCTTAGTGATAGCCCAGGCTGCTACTTCAACGGTGCTGATTATTTCACTGTTAAATATGGGAATTTTGAGCGGTTGGATTGTAATAATGATTATACTAGGTCTAGTCGGGCTGCTTGCCATAAGCGTAGTGGAATTGGTTTTACATAAGCGTGCCTCCGTAGTAGCACAAATCATATGCGGTATCATCTCAGTGTTTTGTATTGTCATCAGCTGTTTCGCGATGTCGTATACTGGTGCTTTTAATAGTTTCCTTAGCAAAGTCACCGAGAAAAAACCTGAAACGAAGAGTTATAGTGTAATAGTGAATGAATCGAGTGATTATATTGCCTTGGATGACTTGCAGCAGAAAAACATTGGCTTTCTCAGTACCGATTCAAAAGCTGGCAATGCAGAACAATATCTGAAAGAGCAAATTAGTTTCGATACGGATTCCTATGATGACATAGATTTGTTACTTGGTGTACTTAGTGGTAATTTAAGTGACGCGATTGTACTGGAGTCTGACCGAGTTGAGGCTCTGGAAGAAACCGAGAAAAACCCACTAGAAGACACTGAAGTAATATATACTTTTGAAATTGAGTTTGAGAGTGAAGATATTGAGATGACGCCCAAGGTTGTCACCGAAGAGCCTTTCATTCTTTATATTTCCGGTAGTGATTCACGTGAAGGTGTCAAGGCTACTGCAAGGTCCGATGTCAATATCGTAACCGTAGTAAATCCAAAGGATGCCAAAATACTCTTAGTTTCTATTCCGCGAGATACGTACGTACAGCTACATGATACTACGGGAATTAAAGATAAGTTAACTCATGCTGGTGTGTATGGCATTAATATGAGCAAAAATACCATTGAGGACTTCCTAGGAATCAATATAGACTATACAGTGAAGGTAAGCTTCGATACGGTGATTCAGGTAGTTGACCAACTAGACGGGATTGATATTAATTCAGATACGGCTATGACTCTAGGAACTATGAATAAAAGGACTTGTGAATTCATAGTAGGCAAGCAGCATGTAGATGGCGAGTGCGCCTTGCGGTTTGCTAGGGAACGCAAAACTTATGAAACGGGCGACCGCCATCGTGGCGAAAATCAACAAGAAGTGATTACTGGTATAATAAATAAATTATCAAGTTCGCGTGATTATATTTTGAAGTTGCCGGCAATACTGGATATTGCGGCGGATTCGTTCGAAACTTCGTTGTCGCGCGAGGAGATTACGGATTTTATTCGCTTGCAGTTACAAGAACAGCCGAAGTGGAAGGTTGAGTCCATCGCGGTAAATGGTGCTGGTACGATGTTGCCAACTTATAGTATGGGTTCGAATTTGCCACTCTATGTAATGATTCCTGATGAAGCGACCATAGTGAGTGCCAAGAATAAAATCGATGAGTATCTAAGAACGCAAAGTGAAGAGATGGAAGATATTGAGGAAAATGAAGATTAAATCTTTAATTATTATGCTTAATATGGTATTATAAATGGGAAGGAGAGTATGGAAGAAATAAATATCAAAGAGTATTTTAATTATCTTAAACACTATATTTTTGCGTTTGTCATCGTTGCCGCTTTGGCAGTTGGGGGAATTATAGCATACGACACGATGGTAAAGAAGCCGTTATATCAGGCAAATACGACTGTAGTGATTGCGCAATCTGATAGTGTTGAAGGCACCGCAGTTTCCTTAAATGACGTCAACGCTAGTCAGAAATTAGCTAACACTTATAGTGAAATCGCTAAGAGTGAGTTAGTTTTAAACCGCGTAATCGAAGAATTAGAATTATCAATGTCTAGCAAAGAATTGAGTAAAGGCGTATCAATTAAACCAATCGAAAACACGTCTATTATTAGTATTGCTGTAAAAGATCAGAATGCAACACGCTCGGCCACCATCGCCAATGGTATTGCAAAGGTATTTGCAGAAGAAATTGCAAAGATTTATAAGTTAGAAAATGTTAGCCAATTAAGTGTGGCAGTAACACCAACTTCTCCAGCAAATAATACGCTGTCACGCGATATTGTGCTCGCACTTGCCGTAGCGGTGTTTAGTGTAGCAGGGTTTGCATTCTTAAGGTTCTACTTGGATGATAGCGTCAAACATACTGATGATATCGAGAAGTTATTTGGCTTGGCGGTTGCAGGCAGTATTTCGAAGAGCGATTCCAAGGTCAAGAATGGTAACGAGCTCATAGTAGCACGAGCGCCAAAGTCAATCGTTAGCGAGAATATTAAGAGTCTACGTACGAATTTGCAGTTTACGGCCGTAGATAGGAATTTGAAAACTATTCTAGTGACCAGCACGAACGCAAGTGAAGGTAAGAGCTTCGTATCGTCGAACCTTGCTGTATCCTTTGCGCAAGCAGGCAAAAAAGTGTTGATTATCGACTGCGACCTCCGTAAAGGACGTTTGCACCGTATGTTCAAGATGTTCAACAACGCGGGTCTCTCGAATCTACTGGCAGACAATATTAAGAATATGGCAAGTTATATCCATAATACCACAGTAGAGAAACTTGATATAATTACCTGCGGTACATATCCACCAAACCCGAGTGAACTTCTATCCTCGCAGCGCAACAAGAAGGTATTGGCAAGCCTGCGTAACCACTATGACATTATTATTCTAGATGGTGCACCGGTGGGTGGTTTGGCTGATTCGGTGATTCTAGCAAATCTTGTAGACGAAGTACTGATTGTAACGAATGACGGCGCTACCTCACGAAGCGAGTTGACTGCTACCAAAGAAGCTTTACAGAAGGTTAATGCTAATATCGCCGGCGTAGTATTCAATAACGTAACTCATCGATCGGCAAAGTATTATAGCTATTACGGAGATCAGAACGAACAATGATAGATATACACTCGCACATTTTGCCTGGGATTGATGATGGTGCGAGGACTTTGGGAGACAGTATAGATATTGTACAGGAATTGTCTAGCCAAGGTGTTACTGATATTGTCGCTACACCACATTATATTACTGATACTATCTACACCTCCCCGCGCGAAAATAATACTAAACTATTAATAGAGCTTAGGCGTGTTTTAGCTGAGGCGGGCATTACTGCGAATGTTTTTCTTGGAAATGAAATCTTTATTGATATCACTATTGCTGAACTACTGAAGCGGAAGGTGGTATCTACGCTGGCCGAAAGCAAATACGTACTTGTGGAGTTTTCGTTGAATGAAGAGTATCCGAATTATGCGGACATCTTAGGCGACCTGATGGAACAAGGCTATAAAGTCATCCTAGCACATCCGGAAAGATATTTAATGACTCAGAGAGATTACGGAGTGATAGAGAATCTATGTGATATGGGCGTATTGATGCAATGTAACCTAGGCAGTTTTATCGATAAATATGGTAAAGCTGCTGAGAAATTGGCCGTGCGGCTAGCGAAGGAGAATCGAATTTTTGCGATGGGAAGTGATATCCACCATATTCGAGGAGATAATAGTGTACTTAAAGCGCAGAAACGGCTGAGAAAGTATTATAATAAGAGCGAGTTGGAACGCGTCTTAGTGAAGAACCCTGGTAAAATTATCAGCGTGGTATAATAATAAATATGGCTAAATTTGAGTTAGTTTCCAAGTATCAACCGACTGGTGATCAGCCGTCTGCCATTAGACAATTGACGGAAGGGCTTTTGTCGGGCATACACGAGCAGACGTTGCTCGGCGTTACGGGTTCTGGTAAAACCTTCACGATGGCTAATATAATTGCAAATGTACAAAGACCAACCCTAATATTGGCGCACAACAAGACCCTTGCGGCACAGCTATATGCGGAGTTTCGTGAGTTTTTTCCGAAAAATGAAGTACATTATTTTGTCTCATATTTCGATTACTATCAGCCTGAAGCCTACATTGCATCTACGGATACCTATATCGAGAAAGATTCAGCAATTAATGACGAAATAGACCGATTGCGGCACGGTACAACCGAGGCGTTGCTCACACGTCGAGATGTGATTGTAGTGGCGTCGGTATCTTGTATCTACGGTATTGGTTCGCCGGCAAATTATTTAGAAATGTCATTTGAGATATCTAGGGACAGTAGCCTGTCACAGGTAGAGTTTATCAGAAAACTGGTGAATATTCAGTACCATCGGAACGATTTGGCGTTTGAGCGGGGAAATTTCCGTGTGATGGGGGATACAGTGGACTTATATCCGGCGAATGGAGAATACGCATATCGGTTCGAGTTCGGCTTCGATACGTTAGAGGACATTAAAATTGTAGATCCGCTGACTTTTGAGGCACGAGAGAAGCCCGAGAGCGTACATGTTTTTCCAAACACGCACTACGCAACGCCAATGGAGCAATTGGAAAAGGCGTTGGTATCGATTCGAGCAGAGTATGAGGATAGACTGAAGTATTTCGAGAAGCACCAAAAGTATCTCGAAGCGCAGAGATTGTCGCAGAGAACTAAATATGATCTCGAGATGCTAAAAGAGACTGGTTTCGTGAAGGGAATCGAGAACTATTCGCGACACTTGGATGGGCGAAAACCCGGTGAACCACCTTCAACATTGCTAGACTTCTTCCCAGAGGATTGGCTGCTCATCGTAGACGAATCGCATATGACCTTGCCCCAGGTGCGTGGCATGTATAACGGTGATCATGCACGTAAAGTAACGTTAGTGGATTATGGTTTCCGATTGCCGTCAGCACTAGATAACCGACCACTAACTTATGGTGAATTTCAGAAACATATTAACCAGGCTATCTACGTATCGGCGACGCCGGGCGAGTATGAATTGGAAGTTTCGCCAGAACCAGCTGAGCAGGTAATTCGTCCGACCGGGCTCCTTGACCCAGAAGTAGAAGTACGTGGCTCGGAGGGGCAGATTGATAACTTAATGGAAGAAATCGACCGACGTATCGCGAAAGGGCAGAGAACCTTGATTACAACCTTGACTAAGCGTATGGCAGAAGATTTGACTGATCATCTGAAGGAGCGTGGGGTGAAGACTGCGTATATTCATTCAGATATCGATACACTGGAGCGAGGTGACATCCTGCGTGACCTTCGCGAGGGGGTATATGACGTACTCGTGGGGATTAATCTATTACGTGAGGGACTAGATTTACCGGAGGTGTCGCTGGTGGCGATCCTAGATGCGGATAAGGAGGGTTTCTTGCGCTCTGAATCAGCCCTAATCCAGACGATTGGCCGCGCAGCGCGGCATGAAGAGGGCAAGGTGATTATGTATGCTGATTTTATTACAGAGAGTATGGAAAAGGCGATTTCGGAAACAAATCGGCGCCGCGAGATTCAGAAAGAATACAATGCCAAACATGGCATCACGCCGCATTCTGTAGTGAAAGAGATTTCAGCGGGGCTTCGCGCGATTATTCCGGAGAAGGAAAAGATTGATAAGCTGGACATCAAGAGAATACCCAAGGATGAGCTGCCGGCTTTGATTAAACACCTGTCGTCTGAAATGCAGCTCGCGGCAGCGAACTTGGAATTTGAACAAGCGGCAGCGCTAAGAGATGAGATCGAGAAGATTAAAGAATATATAGACGGGAAGAAAAAATAGCTTATTATGTTCGGGAATTGTTCGGTAATACACTAGATATAGCGGTTGGTGATATTCAAGGGTTTATTTTTATGCTTTGTTATATTATAATATTTATATGAACGTGGTGGGAATTGCGGAAATTGATAGAATCAAGAAACGCGTACAGATTTGTGATTATCTGGTTGTGGCACAACTTTTTTTGCAAGATAATTTTTTGTTGGAACGGGAACTATCGTTTGATGACATCAAAGCTAGACTATTAGGGCACTGGGGGACTTGTCATGGCATTAATGTAGCGTATGCAAATCTAAAAGCCCAATATGGTGAGAATATAAATTATAGTTTCATTTTGGGACCGGGACACGGGTTTCCGGCGCTTAACGCTAATTTGTGGCTAGATGGAGAACTGGCCAAGATTGACCCGCGCGCGACAGTGGATCGAGCAGGATTAAAGTACCTATGTCGGAACTTTTCTTGGCCGGATGGTTTTCCAAGCCATGCGAGCCCATTGACGCCCGGCGTGATTACGGAAGGTGGAGAACTTGGTTATGCGCTAGCAAATGCTTATGGAATGTGCCTAGGGCACCCGGAGAAAACCATCGCAGTACTAATTGGCGACGGTGAATTAGAGACTGCAACAGCAATTGATTCTCTAAATCTGAGAAATCTGTTTGATGGCTCTAATAATGGTAAGGTTTTACCGATTCTACACCTCAACGGTTACAAGATTTCTGCTCCAACAATCTATGCACGCAAATCCGAACGAGAATTGAACGAGATGCTGCGCGGATTTGGGTTCGAGCCGTTTGTACTGAATGGCGACGATACAGAAACATTTCAGGCTGCTTTGCAAACAAAAGCCGGTTCACCGTTCTATGTTATGAAGACAAACAAGGGTGAAGGCGGCCCGAACCGTCATCAAGATGCGCATCAGATACCGTTAAAGAACCCCAAGACCGATGCGGAAGAATTAAAGCAATTAGAAGAATGGTTGAAATCGTACAATTTTACTGCATTATTTGATGTAGAAAAAGGGGAAATGCTATGATAGACGGTTTTTCAAATCCTGGCATAAAAAAGTATTCACCGGCTGATAGATTTGAAGAGCTTCTAATGGCCGAGTTTAAGAATAATCCACATTTTTACTTCTTTTCGCCAGATGAGACTACTTCAAATAAATTTGAACGAATTTTTGAGGTAGAAAAACGGGCGTGGGGAAACTTACCAATAGAAGAATGGGATTTACCTGAGTCGGCTAACGGCAGAATAATTGAAATGTTATCAGAAAATGTATTATTCTCTGTGATGACAGGGCATCTAGCCAATGGCGAGCCAGCAATGCTGGGAAGTTATGAAGCGTTCCTACCGATTATTACAGCACAATTATTACAGCAGATGAAGTTTATTAAGCAATCCAAAACCGTGAGTTGGCGCGAACCGATGCCAGCGGTGAATTTGTTATCTACTTCAACTTGTTGGAGACAGGATCATAATGGGTTTACTCATCAATCGCCAGCCCTGATATCTACCTTGTTGTCTGTACCCTCTAATCTTGCCAACTGCATTTTCCCGATAGACGATGTTGCAGCCGAAGAAAGTTTTTATTTCATGATGAATTCAACTAATGTTGTAAATCTTACAACATTTGATAAAAATGAGCGGCCACGTTATATAGATTCGCATCATGCTAATTACGAGTTTGTGAACGGTGGGGCTTCAGTTTATCAGTTTATCTCTGACGAAGAACCCGATATTGTGTTTGCAGCTTGTGGTGACATCGTAGCACATGAGGTAATTGAAGCGATTAAAATCTTGAGAGAAGACTTGCCGGGAATCAAAATAAGGTTTGTTTATATCAATGCTTTATCTTACCGCGGGATTGGTACTACCGAGAACAAGCTGAGCAAAGAAAAGTTTATGGAATTGTTTACAGAGAACAAACCCATCATCGCAAACTTCCACGGTTATCCGGAGACTTTAGAAAACATTCTAGAGAACTATACAGCACGAGGGAGACTACGCGTGCATGGCTTCAATGAAGAAGGTTCTACCACTACACCATTTGAAATGCTGAGGCGAAATGCCGCTTCACGATATGATGTTGCAATAGACGTGGCAAAACTAGTTGGAAATACAGACTTAGCGTCTAAATATCAGCAAATCTTGGATGAAAACCACACTTACGCTTTAGACAATGGCGTAGATATGCTACAATAGTTTCAAATGGAATACTTAATATTGACAATTTGTGCAGTTATTTTAGCGGAAACTACATTTTTGGTGTTTAAAAAACATGCGCCACTGCGGAGCAGTAAACGCAAAGTATTCGTGGATACTTCGGCACTAATTGACGGACGAATCGTAAATGTGGCTCGAACGGGATTCCTGGATGGAGATTTGATTATTCTAAAGAGCGTACTGCGCGAGCTGCAGCTTCTCGCGGATGGGAAAGATACTGATAAGCGTTTGCGAGCACGTGCCGGGCTAGATAATGTCGCCGAGCTTGAGCGCGTAATTGAAATAAATACAGAGGTTCTAGATGACGGTGAGGACCCGAAAAAAGTCGACGATGCATTACTGAGGTTCGCACGTGAGTATGGCGGCGTGGTGTTAACTCTGGATTATAATCTTATCAAAGTAGCCGAAGCGGAGAAAATTGGCACATT
Source organism: Candidatus Saccharimonadota bacterium (assembly GCA_017433245.1). GTDB lineage: Bacteria > Patescibacteriota > Saccharimonadia > Saccharimonadales > Saccharimonadaceae > Nanosyncoccus. The sequence goes on from JAFRHO010000005.1 coordinate 64,109, forward strand.
GAATCTGAATGATCTTGCACTCGCTACAAAAACAGATTTTAAGGCTGGTGAAAGGGCTAAGCTTAAGATTACCGAAAAGGGTTCCGGGCGTGGACAGGGAATTGGGCATCTCGAAAATGGAGCAATGGTAGTCGTAGAACGTGCCGCTGGCAAAGTTGGCAAAGAGGTTACGGTAGAATTTGAGCGCCTACATGAAACCTCCGCTGGTAGAATTATCTTTGCCAGACTAGCCAAAGGGTAGGTTTAGCGCCTATTCCGCTTATGTTTTAGTGGTTAGTTATTATTGGCGTTAGTATTGGATGGCTTAGTATCAGTATCAGTAGAAGTAGGAGTCAAAGTCATCTCGCTTGTGGCTGTGCCACCGGCTGAATCAGAAATCACGAGCTTAATATTCTTTTCTTTACCAGTTAAAGTATAGCCATTAATCTTGCCACTACCACTAAGAGAAATACCAGATTTTTCGACACCGTCAACGTATAAAGTATAGCCAGTTATATCATAGGTGCCCTTGCGTATATTGGCAACAATAGTATTTCCGCTGGTCGATAGAGCAAGCTGTGGTGGAGTGTAATCACAAGTGTCGCTGCTATCTCGATTGTAAGGTTCTGGTACATTATAGATAGATTTACCAGTCATTGGATCTGTAACCTTGGTGACTTCAACTGCAATCTTCTGATCTTCAGGAGTACAATTGGCAGCAAGTAAGTGATTGTACTTATTGAACGTTAGGCTTTCCCTAGCAATACCAGAGTTTTTGGCAGCGTTAAACCAGCTTGGCCAGATGTCAGTCTTACCATTTACTGACAATACCTGGATACCGGCTGGGCGGGCTGGCTGGTCACCCGGATGCCATTTGCCGTCTGGGCCATAAACTTCGTGATGAACACGATCCATGAAGGTACCAACAACATAACGAACCGGATCACCAGAACCAACTGCAAAACCGCGACCATCGTGATTGCCGTTCCAAACGAAGGTCGATAAGGCAGTAGAATAGCTTTCGATTAGGGAGTCCTTAACCTCGACAGAGTTTGCGGTAGTAGTAGTACCAGTCTTAGTGGCAGTCCAAACATCAGGAATATTGAATCCAATTGTACTGTTGGCCCACCGTGCGCTGCGATCGCTTAAAATATCAGAGATCATGTAAGCAACCTGTTCGTCAACCACGCGAGTAGCTTCGGAATCAGTCCAAGATTCGATGACTTCACCAGAGGAGTTTTTGACTTCGAGTACGTAGGCTAAATCTTTGTAGGAGCCGCCGCGGGCAAGTGAGGCGTAGGCATTGGCATGCTCAACCATTTTGACTCCACAACCAGAACCAATGGCAATGGACAGACCATAGCCTTCACGACCGTCGCAGTAGGTTTTGTCGCCTAGAGCATGGGCAACTTCGAGGGAATTATCAATACCATTAATATACAGCGCTTTAACAGCGGCGATATTAAGAGAGTGACCTAGTGAGAAGCGAATCGTCACGTTACCGTAGAAAGTGTTGGTGGCATTGGTTAGTGCGCAGGCACCGGAATAACCGGCACAATAGATACTGTTGATATTCTCGTCACGAAGGATTGAACCTGGACCATAATTAATACCTTCTCGCTCTACGAAGAGTGGCGCATAATCAAGGATGGGCTTAATAGACGAGCCTGGTTCGATAAGAGAATCGGTCGTCACATTAAGCTCGCCGTAGGTAGGATTGAAAAAGTCAGCAGAACCAACCATGGCAATGACTTGCGATGTTTCTACATCCACTGAGACCATGGCGAGATTATCGGTGCCATTGCGATACAATTCGCCGACACCAACAGCAATGGAATCTTCGGCGATTTTTTGAGCACGATAATCGAGGGTGGTTTTGATGGTCCATCCCCCCGCTCGCATGGTAGAAATACCATACTTTTCTTCGAGCTGTTTCTTAACTTCAAGTACAAAGTGAGGCGCTAGCATGTCAGCATACTGACTAGATTCTGGCTTGATGGTGTCCAGAATCGCAACTTCCTTTGCAGCAGCAGCTTCTTCTGGGGTGATATATTCTTTAATAACCATGTCGTCAAGAACTTTGTGCTGGCGTTCGATGAGCATTTCGTTACCATATATATTATATGGGTTAAGGACGGCGGGATTGTTCGGGATGGCAGCTAGAAGGGCGGCCTCTGGAAGGGTGAGGTCCTTGGCGGATTTACCGAAATAAGTCTGGGCAGCTGATTCGACACCGTTGCGACGACCACCGTAAGGTGATTGATTGAGATACATGGTAAGGATTTCTTCCTTGGAGTACATTTTCTCGAGCTCGATTGCGAGAATTAGCTCTTTAATTTTGCGCTGGAGACCACCACGGTTGGCACTGGCTGCTTCGTCGGAGAAGTAAACCTGCTTGATTAGTTGCTGAGTTAAGGTCGAACCACCCTGTACATCTTGGCCGGTGACCGTATATAATACCGCACGACCGAGAGCTACGAAGTCAACACCATGGTGATTGTAGAAATTCTTGTCTTCGATGGCCACGGTTGCCTGATACATGTACTCGGAAATATCTTCGCCGCTCACTACCAAACGATAATCGTCGTTGCCGGTATCTTTCCAAAGTACTTCGCCGTTACGGTCAAGATAAGTATTAACAGTTTCGGAAATTGACATTTCATCAAGACGGATTTCATCGAGATCTTTCTTGTAATAAAGGAATAAACCACCAATGAAGATAATACCGATTAGAATACAAGCCGCAAAGAACTTCAAAATGGCTTTCTGGCCACGCCAAGAGAACCACCATTTAAAGACGCGCTTAGGATGTAGCCTTGCAAAAAAGCGTTTGACTGGATTCTTGGGAAGCTTCGCGAGTTCTTCTGCGCGTCGCCTCGAGTTAGCCTCTTTCTTGGCTCGATGTCTATAGCTTAGGCTCGAGTAAAGGCTCATATTACTTTTCGCAGTTTTTGATGAGGACTTTTTGGCACGTTTTTTGTTACGTGGCAAAATTACCTCGGATTTTTTCTTTACCATGTTTCTATTATACACTATTTTGAGTTTTTGCAAAAAAACTATTGGTTTTGCCAAATTTGATATAATGAAGGTATGGAATTATCAATTATTATACCAGTATATAATAGTGCAAAATGGCTCGAAAGATGCGTAAAGTCAATCCTGAAATCCATTAGAACCGCTGGTGTGAAAACTGAAATTATTCTGATAGATAACAACTCAACCGACGAGTCGCCCCAAATTATAAAGGCACTCCAAAAGCAAAGGCCGAAGACAATCAGAACCGCCGTTTGCAAAACTCAAGGTGCAGCCGCAACAAGAAACTATGGCGCAGGAATCGCGCAGGGCAAATATATCTGGTTCGTGGATGCCGATGATACAATCAGCGCTGATGCTATCACCAAACTACTAACGGAAGCTAAAAAGCAGAATGCAGACATCGTGATGCTCGGCATGCAACGCATTTATCCGGATGGGCATACGGATTATTTATCGGCGGTCTGTCCGAAGGAAGATGATTATAAGAGCCGCTTTGTGCGTTATGGCTTGGGACCAGTACAGTTGTTAATAAAAAGGAGTTGGTGGACTGATAATAATTTGTGTTTTCATGAGGGTATTATTCATGAGGACATGGAGTTGATGTCGTCGTTAATACTATATACAGATAAATATGCCTGCGTGAATGAGCCGCTATATTATTATTATCAAAACACCGATTCGGTGCTACATAAAACCCAGTGGGACCCACATTGTTATGATATTTTCCCGGCGCTAGAGGGACTGTATAATAAGTTCCGACAGAAAAACGCCACCTCGCAATATCATGACGAGCTGGAATGGTTTTTTATCTGGAATTTGCTCATTGATTCAGCCAAAGATTTCAGTAAATTCAAAGAGGGGAGACCTGGGTTTGCTAAGACACGTAAGATGCTAAAGACTTATTTTCCGAAATGGCGTAGTAATCAGTTTTTGAAACAAAAACCATTAAAACTACAAATTTTAGTAAGACTTAATTATTACAAATAATGGCGGTTTGGCATTTTGCCATGCTATAATGAATATATATGCGGAGATTTCGATTTAAATCAGTGGTAGCGCTGGCGAACATGAAGATGTCGGTGAAATCGGCGGCGATTGTACTTGCAAGCTCAACTTTGATTTCTGCTCTACTCGGATTATTCCGTGACCGCTTATTAAATTCGTATTATTTGGGTACGTACCCGACTGGAATTGATGCTTATACTGCAGCATTTACGATCCCGGATTTCATGTTTTTTATTCTGACTTCGGGAGCTTTGGCAGTTTCATTCATTCCGGTATTTAACCAGAGATTAGCGACAGGCAACAAAAAGTCAGCATGGGAGATGTCGTCTAGTTTGATTAACCTACTGGCGTTACTGACTTTATTGACTAGTGCATTAATCATGATTTTTGCGGACCCGTTGATTCGCTATATTGTTTCACCAGGCCTAGACGAATCGGGTATGGTACTCGCTATCAATATGACGCGAGTGATTGCAATTAACCCGTTCCTGTTCTCGATTGCGACAGTCTTAACATCAATGCAACAAGCAGTGGGTCGATTTATCTTCTATGCGTTTGCGCCTGCTATATATAATATAGGCATTATTATTGGTATTACTTGGTTCACGGGTGGAATTAATCTGTTTGGGATACAGTTGTTCGAAGGTGGCATTATGGGAGTAGCGATGGGCGTGATTCTGGGAGCCATTATGCAATTAATCGTGGCGCTGATTGGGCTATTTGGGCTGGGATTTGATTATGATTTTAAGATTTATTGGCGCAACCAAGGATTTCGGACAATTTTGCGGCTATTGCCGCCGCGCTCGCTTGACCAGGGAATTGATTATGTTAATTCGCTAGTGAGCATGAATTTGTCTTCGCGGATGGGGGCGGGGGCGGTGCGTTCGTATGATCAGGCGACGACCCTACATACCGTACCAGTGAGTTTGATTGGTGTGGCGATTTCGACGGCATTCTTCCCGAAATTAACGGAGGAACTGGGCGACGGCGATGACGGAAAATTTTACGAAACCTTCCGTCAAGCTCTTCGCATGATTATTTGGATTGCACTACCAATTTCGGTGATTGCATTCTTTACACGAGGCTATGTGACGAGTTTTATTTCAAATATCGGAAATAATGATAGTAACGGAACGATTTCATCGATTTTAGGAATGTTATGCTTAGCGATTTTTGCAAAATCGGTATTTCATATTGCATCGAGAGGATTCTATGCTTATCAGGATACTAAGACGCCGTTTCGGGTATCAATTGTAGCGATTGGGATTACAATTGGCATGATGGTGCTGTTCTCGACGATGGGATTTGGTGTTGATGGTCTAGGTATGGCGCAGTCGATTGGAGCGATGCTTGAGGTGATTATTCTTTTGACAATTCTACAGAAACGTTCACATGGGAGAATCTTGAATCTCGAATTCTGGCGAGCCTTGTCACGAATGCTAATTGCGACGGCCGTAGCAGGGTGCGTCGCATTCTCGATGACAAAGTTTATTCCTTTAATGGCAACAGATAATTCGTTAGTCATAACTATACCGAAATTCCTAGTGATTTCGACTATCTCCGTGGCTTCGTATTTTGCAGCAAGTTATTTCTTAAGCCTAAAAGAAGCTATGCCAGTGTTTAGGTATCTGAAGAAAAAACTGTTTAAGAACGTCAAGTAAATTGTGTTATAATAATGTGTATGAATATAAAACGCGAGGATATTTTGCATTTAGCGAGTTTATCAAATTTGTCGCTATCTGATGAAGAGGTAAAATCGCTAGGCAAAGATTTACAGGATATTATTAAGTATATCTCTCAACTTGACGAGCTGGATACGAAGGACGTAGAGCCGACCTACCAAGTGTTTGAGATGAAAAACGTGTGGCGGGATGATGAGATTGTAGACCAAGGGGTTAGTCGTGAAGAGCTATTAGCACTAAGTGCCGAGAGTAGAGATAACCAAATAGAGGTACCAAAAGTATTATGAAAACTGCCAATAAGAAAGTGACCGCCGAAAGGTTGGTAAGAGATGCTCTGGAAAAAGCGGAATTTTTCAGAGATTATAACATTTTTACATTTTTAAATAAGACTGGAGCAATTCAGAAAGCGCGCGAGATTGATGCTAAGATTGCTAAAGGCGAAAAGGTGGGGAGATTGGCCGGCGTGCCGTATGCTCTTAAGGATAATTTTCTGAGCCCTGAAGGCGAGACGACCGCATCGGCGCATATCTTGGAGGGTTTTACTTCGCCGGTGACTGCTACTGTAGTGGAGAAGTTAGAAGCCGAAGGTGCAATCATGATTGGAAGGACAAATCTAGACGCCTTTGCGCATGGTTCTTCGACGGAAAATTCGTATTATGGTCCGACCTTAAATGCCTTCGATCAGGAGCGTGTAGCGGGTGGTTCGTCCGGTGGTTCAGCGGTGGCAGTGGCGCTGGATATCGTGGAATTTGCGACCGGAACCGATACTGGTGGTTCGATCCGACAGCCAGCCTCATTCAACGGTGTATATGGGCTCAAACCAACTTATGGATGCAATTCACGTTATGGCGTGGTTGCGATGGCGTCATCGACGGATTGTATCGGATTCTTCACGAAGACGACTGAGGATATGGACCTCTTGATGTCGGTGGCTTCTGGGCAAGACCCAAAAGACATGACGACATTACCGGATTTTTATAATGATACCAAGCCCTCTAAGCCTCGTGGTCGAATTGGCGTAATTAAAGATTTTGACAACGAGTTGGTGAATAAGGAGATTAGAAGTGCATTAAAGAAGAAGTGCGAAGCGTTAGAGAAGAAGGGGTACGAGATTGTAGAACTTGAGATGCCGGCGTTAAAATATGCACTGGCAGCATATTATATTATTGTGCCAGCGGAAGTAGCGTCGAACTTGTCGCGCTATGATGGTGTGAGATATGCTCTACGATCAGATAAATCAGATGATTTGGACAGTTTGTATGAAAACACACGCAATGAAGGCTTTATGCCAGAGAATAAACGTCGGATTATGATTGGTAACTTCGTTTTGTCATCTGGATTCTACGATGCGTATTTCTTGAAAGCGGCGAAGGCTAGGACTTTAATCGTGAAGGAGTATGAAAAGGCCTTTGAGAAAGTTGACTATATCTTAACACCAGTATCACCGAGCCCGGCGTTCAAACTGGGCGAGAAGGTAAACGACCCGATTGCAATGTACCTGGAAGACGTAATGAGTGTATCATTGAACCTCGCCGGCGTGCCAGGTCTAGCAGTGCCGGTAGGGAAGACGAAATCGGGTCTGCCGATTGGTTTGCAATTAGTGGGGCCAAGGCGCAGCGATAAAAACTTAATAAAATTTGCAAAGGAGCTTGAATAATGGATGGTGGTGTAATTACATTCCTTTTGGCTATTTTGATTGTAGCAGTTTTGGTTTTTGTGGCAATACTACTAACCGGCAAGCGAGGCCATCATTTCAATGTGGAGTTTTATCAGACGAGATTTCTGGAGATCGAAAACCGCTTAAAACAGGATAATCTAGCAAGTTATACCACGACGATTATTAATGGTGATAAGTTGCTTGATAAAGCATTGATTGAAATGGGCGTATCCGGCAAAACCATGGGCGACCGCTTGAAACGTGTAGGTGATAGATTTACAAATACAAACGCTGTATGGCGAGCGCATAAACTGCGCAATGCGATTGCACATGAGTCAGATTTTGAAGTGGGTTACAAGCAGGCTTATAATGCTCTGCAGGTTTACAAACAAGCGTTAAAGGATTTAGGAGCAATATGAGTAAATACGTACCGACGATCGGAATTGAATGCCACGTACAATTATGTACGAAGACAAAGTTGTTTTCGGAAGTGGATAACGACGCGCGTGGCAAAGAACCGAATTCGTGTGTATCACCAGTGGATTATGCTCTTCCCGGGATGTTGCCGAGACTAAATGGTGAAGCGATTCGGTTTGCAATTTTAGCAGGACGAGCGATGAATTGCGAAATTAATGCCTTTTCGCGATTCGATCGTAAACATTATTTCTATCCAGATTCACCGAAGGGATACCAGATTACGCAGTTCTACCAGCCGATTATTGGGGCTGGTTATGTGGAGTTGCCATCTGGAACGAAGATTCGGATTGAACATGCCCACCTTGAAGGCGACGCAGGAAAACTGACGCATTTTGACGGATACTCACTCGTGGATTTGAATCGTGTTGATACGCCTCTTATCGAAATTGTGTCGATGCCGGATATTCATTCGGCAAAAGACGCGCATGACTACTGTAAGGAATTATGGAGATTGATGTGCTATGCGGGTGTGACGTATGGGGATTTATATAACGGCAATATGAGGTTTGACGTGAACACATCATTGGCGCCGGAAGGCTCTAAAAAGCTTGGCACGCGAACTGAAGTAAAGAATCTTAATTCTTTCCGCTCGGTAGAACGGGCAGTTGAATACGAAATCAAAAGACAAACTAAAGTGTTAGACTCTGGTGAGAAGGTCATACAACAGACTTTGGGCTGGTCTGACGCAACGGGAAAGACTACGCCGCAACGCTCAAAGGAGGTGGCGGCGGATTATCGTTACATGCCGGAGCCAGATTTGCCACCGATTCATTTGTCTACTGAATTCATAGAAACTGAATCAGCTAAGTTACCGTTGATGCCTTCGGACTATCGCGAGAAGTTTAAGAGTACGATTGCCGAGGATATCATGGAAGTATTACTCGATTATCCTGCATTAATGCAGAAATTAGGTGAGATCGATGAGAAATATGTAAAGAATGTTTCGAATCTATTTGCGTCAGTGCTGCTGGCCGAAGAGAAATCGGCAGAATATTTGAATGGTCTGCCGTCTGCGAAAGATTTGAATGAATTAGCCGAGATGAATGAGAAGAAGGAATTATCTTCGACGGCAACGAAGGAAGTGTTCCTCCGATTATTCGATCCGCAAATGAAGGGGCATGGTGCGAAGAATATTGCGAAGGAATTGGGTTTAATTCAGGAAAATGACCTCGGGGCGCTCGAGAAAATTGTGGAGACAGTGTTAGCCAAGCCGGAAACTAAGAAGGCGCAGGAAGATTTCAAAGCAGGGCAAGAAAAGGTACTCGGCTTCTTGGTGGGCCAAGTCATGAAGGAATCACATGGCAAAGCAAATCCGTCGGTGGTGAGTGAAATACTACGCCATAAGTTGACAAAATAATATATCTGTGGTATAATATATAAGATAAAGCCCGAAGGGGCTTTATTTTTATGAAAACCTGTGGTAGAATTAGGGGAATCATGTCTTGTTTTTGAGTGTAGAACTAAAAAACTGACGGAATAATAATTATTAAAGGAGCATATGACTGAAATTAAAGATTTAAGTATGCTGCGGAATATCGGGATTATTGCTCATATTGACGCAGGTAAGACAACGACCTCAGAGGCGATTCTTTATCGTACAGGTCTGAAACATAAAATTGATTTAGTAAAGGGTGGCACAGGTGGTGCTGATACTGACTGGATGGAGCAGGAGAAGGAGCGTGGCATCACGATTACTTCGGCTGCCGTGACGGTATATTGGAAGAATCATCAGATCAATATTATCGATACTCCGGGGCATATCGATTTTACCGCCGAGGTGGAACGTTCGCTTCGCGTGCTTGATGGTGCCGTAGTAGTGTTCGATGGTAAAATGGGTGTCGAAGCACAGTCTGAGACAGTATGGCGCCAGGCGACAAAATATGGCGTGCCACGGATTTGTTTTGTAAATAAAATTAACCAAATTGGTGGTGATTTCTATAAATCACTCGATTCGATTCATAAGCGTTTGTCTAAGAATGCAGTGGCGATTCATTTGCCGATTGGGTTTGAGAAGGATATTTGTGGTGTAGTAGACCTGATTGATATGAAGGCCTACACTTACAAGGATTATGCTGACCATGAGTTGACCGTAGGTGAAATCCCAGCCGACATGATCGAAAAAGCCAAGAATGCTCGTTCAATGCTCGTAGAAGAGGCTGTCCAGGCCGATGAAGCTTTGATGGATAAATACTTCAGCGAGGGCGAAGATGCGATTACCGTGGATGAATTAAAGGCAGCACTTCGTAAGCGCGTGTTGGACGGTGATTTCTTCCTCGTAACTGGTGGCGATGGTCGCGGTGTGATTGTCGAGAAAGTCTTAGACCTCATGACTGACTACTTGCCATCTCCGCTCGATCGTGATCAAGGACAAACCGTTGGTACCGACCCGAAGACCGGCGATCAGATTGTACGCAAGGCTGACAATTCGGAGCCTCTTACAGCTTTGGCCTTTAAGATTGCAACCGACCCGTTTGTGGGTAAACTTATTTTCATCCGCGTTTACGCTGGTAAATTAAAATCAGGCGATACAGTCCTCAACGCTTCAACCGGCGATAAGGAACGCATCGGCCGCTTAGTCCGGATGCACGCAAATGACCGCAAAGACATTTCGGAAATTGGTGCCGGTGATATTGCGGCGGTTGTTGGGCTCAAGAACTGTACTACCGGTACAACAATTTGCAGCCCGGCACATCCGATTCTCCTAGAGTCAATTGAATTCCCGGATCCCCCTGTATCAATCGCAGTGGAACCAAAGACCAAGGCCGACCAAGAGAAAATGGGTATCGGTCTGTCTAAGATGGCTGAGGAAGACCCAACTTTCCGCGTCCATACCGATGAAGAGACTGGTCAGACGATTATCTCGGGGATGGGTGAGTTACACCTAGAAATTATTATTGATCGTTTGAAACGTGAGCACGGCGTCGAGGCCAATACTGGTGCACCTCAAGTGGCTTACCGCGAAACCATTCGTGGTACTGCTGAGGCTCAAGGTAAGCATATCAAGCAGTCTGGTGGTCGTGGTCAGTATGGTGATGTTTGGATTAAGTTTGAGCCAAATGAACCAGGGAAAGGCTTTGAGTTTATCGACCAGATTAAAGGTGGCGTGGTACCTCAGGAATATCGCAAACCAGTACAGAAGGGTGTCGAAGATACGCTCGCTGGTGGCGTAATTGCTGGTTACCCAGTAGTAGATATTAAGGCAACCCTATATGACGGTTCATACCACGATGTGGACTCTTCGGAACTCGCCTTTACCTTGGCTGGTAGCCTCGCTACTCGCGAGGGTATCAAGAAGGCTAACCCAGTCTTACTCGAGCCGGTCATGAAGATGGAAATTACTACCCCCGAAGATTTCATGGGCGACGTGATTGGTGATATCAACTCACGCCGTGGTCGTATCGATGAGATGGAGGATTTGAATGGTGGCGCTAAATTGATTAAGGCGTTTTGTCCGCTCGCAAATCTATTCGGTTACACGGGTGATCTCCGTGGTATGACCCAAGGTCGCGCAGCTTCCTCGATGGAGCTTTACGCTTACGAGGAAGTACCACCAAACGTAGCCGCTGAGATTATTGAAAAGCGTAATTCTTCGAAATAGTTGCTTCAATCAATAAAACTCCCCTATCAAAGGGAGTTTTATTTTGTATGGAAAAACCAGGCCCAAAGAGCCTGGTTAAAGATGCAGGTGGTTATTGTTTTACGTCGGTGTCCAAGATCTGATGTATAGTAGTTGATTCTTTGGTTTTGCTTGGTTTTCTATATCCATGGGCTAAAAGCTTTTTATAAATCGTTTTAATCAAGTATAAGATTAATGCTACAAGCAAAAATGTTATAATCAAGGTTAAAACAAATCGTGCAACTAATATCGCCCAAGTACTGTGTGTTATCAGCATAATCACAACCCCCCAAAACAAAACACAAGTTAAAATAAGAGCCAAACTTACAAATCCCATATTCCACCTCCTTAAGGTACACCACCTAGTGTACTATTATACCTTAAAATTAACGTTTTGTCTAGAACATAAGAGGTAATGCTCTAGATTTTTTCTGCATTTTGTGATATAATTATAGGGTAGTAGCGTACTAGTAGTTTTACATATGGGGGATTAATATGAGTAGTAAAGGCATAAAAGACGAGACCGCCGGTAAGGCGATTTCACTAGCTAAAAGGGATGTTGTCCCTATGGTTCTACGTTATGAATCGGAAAGACGAAGCGGTACATATGGTGATGAGTATTCGGTAACAGTGTTGTCAAAAATGATCGACTCTAAAGTCGGAGCCTCTGATGAAGAGGTTATTGCAGTGTTTACTTTCGACGAAGAAGACCTGCGCAATACACGGTTCGTCAAGACCGAGCCGCCATATGACGTCATGACGTTTAAAACAGCTGACAGGTTTTATCTTGTGAACATGTTAGGTAAAAGTAGAAACAGAGCCGATAAATTGAAGAAGAAAATCCATGAGTATCTTCAGATTAGCTTCGGAAAAAGCAACTACGCCAATGACCGCAATACATATGCGTCTGTGGTGGATGAACTTAGAACCGAACGCTTTATTAAGATGTTTAGAATCATCGCAAGAAGCGAAGCCCTGCGAAGCATGGCGATAAAGCCGCCCGCGTGGTAAGCACAGTAACTATCGATTAATGCTACTACAACCCTCGACTTTAAAAGTCGAGGGATTTTTAATTTTACTCTTTACAAAAGTAGAAAAATAGTCTAAAATAGTAGGGTAGAGATTTGGAGCTGGTTTTTATTAGCGCTCCAAACGTAATAAATATAAAAGGAGAATGAATGGCAAATTTTGACCGTTCCAAGCCGCACATTAACGTCGGCACCATGGGCCACGTCGACCATGGTAAAACCACTTTAACAGCTGCGATTACGAGCGTTCTTGCGAAGAGACTTCCATCGGACGTGAATAAACCAGTTGCTTATGATCAGATCGATAACGCTCCTGAGGAAAAAGCTCGTGGTATCACCATCGCTACTTCTCATCAAGAGTATGAATCTGAAAAGCGTCACTATGCACACGTAGATATGCCTGGTCACGCTGACTACATTAAAAACATGATTACCGGTGCTGCGCAGGTAGATGGCGCTATCCTCGTGGTAGCTGCTAATGATGGCCCGTTGCCACAGACTCGTGAGCACGTGCTTCTTGCCCACCAGGTGAATGTGCCAAAGATTATCGTGTTCCTCAACAAGATGGACCTCGCTGATCCTGAACTCGTCGAGCTCGTCGAGATGGATGTTCGCGAACTATTGAACAAGTACGGTTTCGATGGCGACAATGCTCCTATCATCAAGGGTTCTGCTACTAAGGCCCTCGAAGGTGATAAGGAAGCTGAAGATGCTATCATGGAACTCGTTACCGCGATGGATGAATACTTTGACATTCCTGAGCACGATCTTGACAAACCATTCCTGATGCCAATCGAGGATGTCTTCTCGATCAAGGGTCGTGGTACCGTCGCTACTGGTCGTATCGAGCAGGGTGTAGTCAAGTTGAACGACGAAGTTGAAATCGTCGGTCTTCGCGACACTCAGAAGTCAGTTGTAACTGGTATCGAAGCCTTCCACAAGACTTTGGATCAGGGTCAAGCTGGCGATAACGCAGGTTTGCTACTTCGTGGTATCGAGCGTGATCAAATTGAGCGTGGTCAGGTGATTGCCAAGCCAGGTTCAATTACCCCACATACTGAATTTGAGGCACAGGTTTACATCCTTAAGAAAGAGGAAGGCGGACGCCACACTCCATTCTCAAAGGGTTACAAGCCACAGTTCTACTTCCGCACCACTGATGTGACTGGTGAAGTTGAGCTTCCAGCTGACAAGGAAATCGTGATGCCTGGTGATCAGGTAACCTTCAACGTCAAGTTGTTGGCCCCAGTCGCTATGAACAACAACGACCGTTTCGCTATCCGCGAAGGTGGCAAGACCGTTGGTTCTGGTGTCATTACTAAGGTTATCAAGTAATAATTGATTCCTTCAAAAAACTCCCTACAAAGGGAGTTTTTTTGTTTAACGGGTCATTTAGTCGAAGTTGACTTTCCTGCGAAGGATGCGAGGCAAGGCTCGGATTAATAGAGCCACCGATAGGACCGCCAAAATCGAGATAGTAACGATTTGTGCAGCATCAGTACCCTTAGTAGAGGCACCGGTATCTGGTACAGCAATCTGCTCTTCTTCAGCAATATGAAGAGCCGTAAAAGTGATATCTTGATTCACGATAACGCTTTTGATTTGTGCGAGGCTTAAGGGGTCGCCGGCTTTAATAGTGGTTCCGTTGGCTAGTTTAACATCGACGTCCGCCACCCAGGCTTTGTCAGTGTAGCCTTCTGCTGGTTTTTGCTCAGATCCAGATGGGTTTTCTCCCGCAACAACTCGTTCGTTCTTAATACCAGTTACTTCACCATTTTCGTCAGATTTATAAGTAACTGTATACTGTTTTGCATAGTATTCGATTCCGCTACCGGCTGCGCCTACGAAACCATAAACCATATTTAGACCTTCTTCCTGTGTGGACTCGTCAAGTTTTACGTAGACATTGGTGATTTGGTCAGTCCCAATAATGTAAGGGGTACCGCCTTTTTCGTATTCAGAATAGATATAGTTGCCAGATGAAACGAATTTGTTCCGAAGTGTAGTGTCGGTTGGCTGTAAATCAGCGGCACTCTTGGCGAACATGTTGCTTGGCGATAATTCGTTGCCAGTGTTTAGTATTTTATATGACTGAGCGGCATCTATATCAGTAATGCCAAAATATAGTTGGCTTGAGGTAAATACTTGACTCTCGTTCTTTTTGTGAAGATTTATCACTGCATTAACAAAAATTCTGTCGTCGCTATTACTAGCAGATATAGCCTTAACGCCTTCAAGAGCATCCCCGCAAGTTTCGGGTGTGCCGGCACTACGTGGAACCCAACCACCATAGATAAAACCATGTATTGGGACAAAACCCACAGCAGTAACTTTGGTGCCAAGATCTTCTGAAGTCACAGACTTGATTTGCACATCTGCTTGGTATTGTCCATCAGTTATTGTAAAACCAAGACCATCGCTTTCCACGACTGGATTATCTTCTGACACTTCGAAATAGTAATAGTCCTTACAACCAAAATCGCCATCTTGCATGTAAGCCTTTTTCCATTTAGTAGCACTATTTGGAGTTGACGCAACATTTGAAGAATTTATTAGAGGAGTGAGTCCTTCGACCAACTCTTGATTGATAGTAACATTACTACTGCCGAGATCTTGCCCGCCAGAGTAGACAATGCCATAGTTAATGCTGTCGGCAAAAACACTAGTGGCGCATAACACAGGGCTCAGTAAGCTCAGCGCTATGATTGGTAGTTTTTTAGTTTTTTTCATTTTTGATTTTCCTTTTTGTGTATTAACCTGCTTATGTTTATAATAGCGTACTTATCCGCTTTTGTCAACATTGGTTCATCTATAATCTTGCAATCATGATAAAAGTATGATATAATTGCCCTTGTATTATTAATAATTATCAAGTCTGAAAAACTCGTGTCTTGGAGGTTATCGGGCAAAGAAAGGTAAAAATGGCAGAAGCAAAGAAAGAAGAGGGGTTAAAGATTCGCATTCGCTTAAAAGCTTATGATCACCGCGTGATTGATTTAAGCGCTAAGCAAATTGTGGATACCGCAATTAGGACTGGAGCCACCGTGTCGGGTCCAATTCCTCTACCAACCAAGAGGTCAACCTTCACAGTGGTAAAATCACCACACGTCTATAAGACCGGTGGTGAGGCTTTTGAGATGAAAGTCCACAAGCGCTTGATTGACATCTCAAACGCTTCGCCGAAGACGATTGAAAGCCTACAGAATCTCTCACTCCCGGCTGGCGTAGATGCTGAGATTAAGATGTAAGAAAATTCCCCCATTATGGGGGATTTTTGATATAATGGTTTTATGAGTATTGCTGGTTTTAAGAAGCGTTTTTATTTCTCTGTGGCGAAGTATTTTCGATTCTTTGCGAATCTAGCTTTCAAGAGGTGGAATCCACGCGTAATAGCGGTGACCGGTTCGGCTGGGAAGACTACGATGATGAAGATGCTAGAGCATGAAATCGGCCCCAAGGCGCACTATTCGCATGATGCCAATTCGGCCTTTGGGATTCCATTTGATGTTCTGGGGCTAACCGGGGTCAGAGGTTCGAAACTGAAGTGGATTTGGCTAATTTTTGCGGCACCGATTATGGGATTGTTTTTCTGGCGCCGTAAAGAATTCTATGTAGTAGAGATTGACGGGGAGCGTCCACACGAGACGGAATTCCTAGCAGAATGGCTAAAGCCAGAGGTGACGGTGTGGGTTTCGATTGGTTTATCTCACGCGGTACAGTTTGAAAAAGAGGTCGCAGCAGGGGAGTATAACGATGTGGGCGAGGCGATTGTGGCAGAGTTTGCGAATTTGCCAACCAACACCACGAAACGAGTATATATCGATGCCGATTCGAAGATTATGGTCGAAGCCACTGCTAAGATTAAGGCAAAGGTAGTTCCGATTAAAAAACAAGATATTAAGAAATATGTAGTTTACCCAGATTCGACCGATTTTACTTATGGGGATACGACCTTTCATTTCAACCACCCAGAGCCTAAAGATATAGCATTTAATTTGTTCGTAGTGCAAGACTTGATGAAGTATTTAAAGCTGAAATTTAACCCGGATTTCACTGGAATGGAGATTGCGCCAGGGCGATGCTCGTATTTCGAAGGGAAGAAGGGTATTGCGATTGTAGATAGTAGTTACAATGCACATATGATTTCAATGATGTCTGTACTCGATATGGCGAAGCGGATGCATGCGGAGAAGAAATGGCTAGTGATTGGCGATATCGTAGATCAAGGATCTTTAGAAGAGGAGGAACACATTAAGCTGGCTAAGTTGATTGCTGCAGTAAAGCCAGATAAGGTGATTTTGGTAGGGCGACGAACTAAGGAATGGACGGCGCCGGAACTCAAAAAACTTGGAGTGTCAGCAGTGGCTACGACCGACCCGAGGAAAGCGCTTGATTATATAGAGAAAAGAATTCACGGTAATGAAACTCTCATCTTCAAGGGGAGCCAGTATCTCGAGTGGATAATCGAGAAATTATTAGCACATCCGGAAGATGCAAAGAAACTTTGCCGACGCGAAAAAGCCGCCGTAATGCGACGTAAAAGTTGGGGATTAGAATAGAAATGGCTAAAAACACCAGTGAAAAACAAGGAGCAACGAAAACGATTGATTTATACATTATCCATGGTTGGACCTATACTGCAGAACCGTGGCGAACTACAGTGGGGATTTTGCGTGAAACTGGTATCAATGTAAGAATGCTGCCGGTGCCAGGGCTAACTGAACCATCGAAGAAGGTATTCACAATCGATGATTATATAAAATGGGCTGATAATGAAATTCCAGATGGGGCAATTGCGCTGGGACATTCGAACGGCGGGAGGATTTTACTGAACCTTTGTGCGAAAAAGCCAGAAAAGTTGAAATATTTGATTCTGCTAGATAGTGCTGGAGTATATGAGCCATCCCTGAAGAAGAAAGTAGTGGAGAAGGTGGCCAAGATGGGTAAGCCATTAAAGAAAATCCCGCTAGTAGATAAGGCATTTCATAAAGTAACTGGTTCGACTGATTATTCGCGTGCACCGGAGAACATGAAGGTGACATTGACCAATATGTTGGCATCGGATAAGGATTTGGATTTCTCTAAAGTAACAACGAAGACGTTTATTCTATGGGGCAAGAAGGATACCATCACGCCACCTAGGCAAGCAACAACAATGTATGAGAAACTACCGAATGCAGAACTAAAGTTTTATGCAAATTGGACACATGCGCCTTATATTTCTGACCCTGAGGGGTTGGCGCGAGCACTAGTAACATTGGTGACGAGGATGAAACAATGAATTGGCCGAAAATGCGTAGACACTATTTTCTAGGCATGGCAGTGAACTACGCCAACGGCGAGTGGTTTAGACATTTGTTAACGGTCGGTAAACGAAAAGATTACGATGCATTGTCGAGATACTTAAGCCGTAAGTATAAGGGTGAGGCGATGCTATGCAAAAATGGGCGCTCAGCGTTAGCATTGGCACTGAAGGCATATTTTGAACCAGGAGACGAGATTCTTGTAAATGGCTTTACCTGTTATGCGGTATATGAAGCAGTGGAGGCGGCAGAACTGAAACCGGTATTTGTGGATATTACGAAAGAGGATTTAAATTTCTCAGTAGAGACATTAGAGACAGCGATAGTGACCGGCAAAAACGTACGCGGTATTATTATTCAGAACACTTTAGGTAATCCAGTTGATATCAAAGCAATAGAGGCTTTCTCTAAGGAGCATAATTTAACGATTATCGAGGATTTAGCGCATTGTGCGGGCGTAAGATACAAAGACATGCGAGAGGTTGGGACCGTAGGTGCAGCATGCGCGTTATCGTTCGGTAAGGACAAAGCGATTGATACGATTTCAGGGGGAGCTGTAGTACTGCGTGACACTTGTAAACACGAGATTAAGGCACCTAGTCTTTTGCCGAAACTGTCCGACCATCTCAAGGCGAGATTCTACCCGATGTTTGGTGCAATGAGTCGAGGTTTGTCGTATATAGGAGTAGGTGGAGCCCTAATGCGAGGTTTGGTAAAAATCCATTGGGTGGAGAGGTCAGCCGACAATAAACTGGATTTGGAAAGACGACCGAGTAAGTTTGAAGCGAAACTAGCGCTTGAACAGCTAAAGCGTCTGAGAAGAAACGGCGAGCCAATACTGAGGGATTTTTGCTTCGTGCACGATAGAGATAAAGTACTGAAAGAATTACAAAAGAAAGGTTATTATTTCAATGGATTCTGGTATGAAAAACCTGTTTCGCCGACGCGATATTATAAAAAAGTGCATTTCCCAGAATCCGACTGCCCGAACGCAGTTTATGTGGCTGAGCATATTATTAATATACCAAATTATTATACGAGACGAGATTTAGTGGCAGCAAATAAAATAATAAAAGAATTCCAAGAGGAGGGAAATGGGCGGAAAGGATAACGATTGGAAAAAAGTAGTACAAAATCATCCTGAGGCGAATTTCTTACAGTCGCCGGCTTATGGCAAAATGAATGAGATTCTGGGTTCGCGGGTGATTTGCGATAGTTTTGGTGGGAAAGGTTATGCACTAATGGTGGTGCGTGATGCCAAACGAGGTCGTTATCTTGAGATACCATGTGGACCATTGATTGATTGGAACGATAAAAAACTCGTGAAGATAGTATTTGATAAAATAAGAGAAATTGCCAAAGCGGAGAAATGTGTATTCGTACGGATTCGCCCACAATTAAAATGTACACCGGAAAATTTGAAACTATTAGCTGGACTAGGACTTACTAAATCGCCAATGCATCTTGCAGCGGAACATACAGTAATGATTGACCTTAACGCCGATGAGGAACAATTACTAGCAAATATGCGGCGACAAACTCGGTACGAAGTGCGTAGAGCTGATAAGCTGGGGGTCCGAGTAATATGTGATAATTCGCGCGAATTATTTAAAGAGTTTCACAAAGTGCAAGCGGCAACCGCTAAGAGGCAAGGTTTTGTGCCGCCGAATTTGGATACCCTGATGGCGGAAATGGAAGCGTTTGGCAATAACGCTAAGATATATGTAGCAGAAACGACGGAAGGCGAGAAGATTGCGTATGGCTTGATTATTGCTGACGGCCTGGAAGGGGATTATTATGAAGCGGCTTCAACCGAGCTAAACCGCAAGTTACCGGGAGCCTATGCTTTGCTCTGGCGCGTAATGCGGGATTTGAAAGAATCAGGATACGAGCGGTTTAATTTGTGGGGGATTGCACCGCCAAATCAGCCACAACATCGATATGCTAAAGTAACGACATTCAAGACTGGGTTTGGTGGAGAAGTGGTTGAATATGTGCCGGCACATGATTTAGTGATATCTCGAGTGGGATACTTGAAGGATTTGGTGGTTGAAAAGGCTCGAAAGAAACGGAGACATTTATGAACATACTTGATGCCACCGATAAGTCGATATGGGATGGGTTCGTTAAAGGTCGCCCGGAAGCAAATTTCTTACAGTCGTGGGATTTCTATGAGTTTCACTTGGCACGGGGAAAGAAGGTAGTGCGACGATTAATCTATGTTGATGATGTGATTGTGGGAGCTTATGCTGGGGTAGTTGAGACCGCTAAGCGCGGGCGGTACCTTGCGATTGCGGGCGGGCCGATTATAGATTGGGATGATAATAAGATAGTTACGGCGATATTTGATGATATCAAAGAACAGGGCGCTGCGGCTGGATGTGTATTTGTGCGCGTGCGGCCACAATTAGAACTATCTGATAAATCGTTGAAGTTGATGTCTAGGCTAGGTTTAAAGCGGGCGCCAATGTACCTATCGGTAGAATTCGCTGGGGTATTAAATCTGGAAAAACCCGAAGAGGAGATTCTGGCTGGGGCATCGCAAGGATTCCGACGCAAGTTGCGCAAGGCTGCCAAAAATGATATTGAGATTACTGCTGAAACGAGCAATACTGCAATTAACGAGTTTTGCAGATTGGAAAAACTGCATGCCGAGAGGCAGAAATACGTAGCGTTTTCGACATCATTTCTAACGAAACAATTTGAAGCGTTTCGCGAAGGTGGGGAAGTGTTGATTTATACAGCGCGTAAGGATGGTGAGACTCTGGCACAGAATTTTATGATATTCTATGGGCCAGAGGCAAGCTATCATTATGGAGTGTCATCGGAACTCGGGACACGATATTCAGCAGCACCTTTACTGCATATGGAGGCAATGAAAGAGGCAAGAAAGCGCGGTTGTATTCGTTATAACTTATGGGGGATTGTGGAGCCGGACGAAACGTCACATCGGTTCTATGGAGTATCGGAGTTCAAGCGGTCATTTGGGTGCGAGGAATTACGCTATACGCCGGCGCATGATTTGGTATTAAAACCGGCCAAGTATCAGTTGACTTGGGTGGTGGAAACGGCGAGAAAGAAGAAGCGGAGGGTTTAGGACATTTTTATGTTTTTACCGTATTCTTCGAAAAACCCTACTGTGAGGTTTTATTATAACATATTTGACTTGTTTACGCGAATACAATGCGCTATAATGGAAGTATGAAGAAAAAGGTGTCAGATTCAGTAACAGTAAACCGCAGAGCACATTATGATTATGTACTCGGCGACGAGCTTTCTGTCGGAATGGTATTATCTGGACCAGAAGTGCGCTCAATCCGTGATCATCACGTGCAGCTGAAGGGCTCGTTTGTAACAATTCGCAACAATGAGTTGTGGCTGAATAATCTGACTTTGGGGGCTGATACGGCACGAAATATTAAGTTACTCGCGACGAAGAAACAGATTGCAGCATTAGAGCGTGAAAAGATAGCTGGCTCTACAATTGTACCCGTAAAGTTGCTAGGTGGTAACCGCCATATAAAGTTAGTAATCGCCGTAGGTAAAGGTAAAAAGAAATATGACAAAAGAGAAACAATCAAAAAGAGGGATATTGAGCGAGGGAGATATGCTTAAAATATATTCGTGGAACGTGAATGGGCTCCGGGCGGTGATCCGGAAGGGGGCCTTGCAGGATTTTATCGGTAAATATGAACCTGATATACTGTGCCTGCAGGAGACTAAGGCGAAGCAGGGGCAGGCAGAGGTGGATTTACCGGAGTATGAGGAGCTGTGGAACTCGGCGGAGCGGCCGGGGTATGCGGGGACGGCGATTTTTACTAGAATTAAGCCATTATCGGTACGGTATGGTTTGCCAACCGAAGTGGTGATGGCGGATGAATACGGTGACCCTTTGACCGAAGGTAGGGTACTGACGGCGGAATTTGAGAAGTTCTTTTTGGTGGATGTATATACACCGAATTCCAAGAACGAATTGGAGCGGCTGGGGCTTCGGGAGGGAAAATGGGACCCGGAATTTTTGAAGTATTTGAAAGAATTAGAGAAGGTGAAACCGGTAGTGGTGTGTGGTGATTTCAACGCGGCGCATGAAGAAATTGATATCGCGCGGCCTCAGACTAATCATCACTCGGCTGGGTTCACAGACGAAGAGAGACGGGGAATTACGAATTTAGTGTCAGCTGGGCTACTGGATACGTTTCGGGTTTTGCATCCGAAGGAAGTGCGTTACACCTGGTGGTCACACTGGGGTCATGCACGCGCGAACAATGTGGGTTGGCGGATTGATTATTTCTTTATTTCGAAAAGTTTGCGTGAGAATTTGAAGTCGGCGGAGATTTATGAGGACGTGATGGGGTCGGATCATTGTCCAGTGTCAATCGAATTGGAGTTTTAGACAATGGAGTATTTCGAGAAAATAGAGAAAAATCCTTACGAGGATTTGAAATGGAATGTGCCGGAGCGGAAGCAGGGCATCGTAAATGTGATTGGTGGGAACGCACAGAGTTTCCGGAGTGAGGTGAAGGTGGCGGAATTCTTGGCTGGTACTTATCCCGTGCAGGAAGTGCGCGTGGTGATGCCGGATAAGTTGAAGGGTAAATTGCCGCCGCTGCCGAATTTTGTATTTGCGCCATCGACGGATACGGGGTCGTTTGCGGAGAGCCAGGAATTATTGGATTTTTTTAGCGCCTCGGATTATAATCTGGTGCTAGGAGATTTATCACATAATAAAGTAACCGGACGCGCCGTAGCGAGCGCCTGCAAAAGTGCCGAGAAAATGACTTTGGTGACGCGCGACGCGGTAGATATAATTGCTGAAAATATGCCCGAACGGGTGCTAATGAATGAGAATATCGTATTTATGGCGTCGGTGGCGCAGTTGCAGAAGTTGCTCCGGGCGGTGTATTACCCAAAGATGCTCCTAATGTCGTCATCTTTGGTACAAGTGGTGGAGGTACTGCATAAATTCACTCTGAGTTACCCGGTAAGTGTTGTGACGTTGCACAACGAACAGGTGCTAGTGGCACATAACGGTATAGTGAAGGCGATGACTTTGTCGGCTACAGGTTATTCGCCGATGATGTTCTGGAGTGGGGAAGCAGCAGCGAAAATAGTAGGGATGAATTTATATAATCCCAACCAGTTTGTTGAGGCGACGATTTGCGGGGTGAGTACTCAAGATCGATGTTGGTAACAGTGAAGTGGTTGGGTGCATGGGATACTAATTGGTTTTGAGAAGGCAGCGGACGGAATAACCCATAGAGCGACTATCAGAGTAACTATTAACCCAAGAATTTGAAATATGTAGCGCATTCATGAAGGAGCCAAAGGAATATGTAGAAGACCACCAATGGCCAATATAACCACGATCCTCAAAATTATACAAGCGGTAGCCCGATAGAGTAGCAGACCAATTATACTGTAGGCTCGCTACATTTGTCGCATCCTGCGTAGTGTTGTACTCATTAAAGAGTACTTCATACTCACTTTCTTCTCCCCCTGTCGGCATTCGCCAATTAGCTGGGCAGATATCTTCGGGGGCATCTATATTGGTATCTGGCAAATCTATGCTGTTGCCACTATCATAGCAATAAGTTCCTGCCGTAGCTGCACAATAGTTATAGTAGATGCCTGCCTCGGCTTGCCCATCGTTAGATGCTGGACCGTAACCCGTAATTGAAGTACCTTTATATTGATTATCAATCAATGGTTCGGTATAATCATTACTATTCCAGTGTACTAATGTGTTATTCGAAACCGCCATAGATGACCACCCAGCCATACCGCCGCCACCGTTTAAATAGTTGTATATAGCAACGGCTGAAGCGTTAGTGTTGGTTGCGTTCATATTGGCCGCAGTTGTGCTATCAGTTGGGTCTAAAGCGAGGTTCTCTACCATCCAGCATTTGCCATCGGCCAGCTTGGCCACTTTGTATTCTTGCTGATCGCGGGAGTCTATAAGAGTGTAGATTTGGCCGCTAGTTAGGGTGTCTGGACAAGTATTAACTTCTTGCATGGTAGTTGCATTTGCAATTGTTTTCGGGATAATTGGTGTGGCGGCATCATATGGATGCACCATAGTATATTTAACTTGCCCTACATAAGTATCTGCGGCTTGGTTTGATGCAATATATGCAGCGTAGGTAGTTTCTAGTTTAACACCTAGTGTAGTGTCAGTTGTTGATGAACCAGTATTGGCTTTATATTGGGCTACTTTGGTATAGGTTGCTGGTACTGCTATCCAATTATCATAGCCAGTTGAGATAGTAAGATTCTGTGGGTTATATGATTCACTGGTATCGGTAACATTAGTGAGTTTCATGGACCAGTTAGATGTAGTATCTCCCGAAGCATAAGCTTTAGTAGCAATAGTACCGTTAGTGTTTGTTCCAACTAGTTTAGTATGGTTTTCTGAGTCATATGAATTACCAGTATAGCCTATAGCATAAATCGCAAATCCATTATCATCATTACATATAGCAGTTAGCGTAGTCTTACCAATACCATTCTCATATTCTGAACCAGACTCACCCGAATAAGTACCAGGATTTAATGTAGCCGTATGTGTAGTACCAGTACCGGACATAGTACAGGCGACTGGGACGGTGAGTTCTACTGTATCAATGACTTCATTATTGTCTGCGGAGACTATAGTAGAGGAGAGGGCTATACCGCTAAGTATAGTTATGGCTAATAATACAAGCAGATTTTTGTTCATAGCATAAGTATAACATAGTTTTTATGTTTATATTAAAAAAACATTAAAAACTCTTAATACCGTCAGTGTTTCGTTTTAGCGGATTTGGCAAGTTTCCGTTCAACATCCACTGCATCACGGGAAACGTGCTTGCGGCGCTGGCGGAGGAAGAACCAGATAAAGACGAAGATGGAACAGCCGAAGATGAAGAGGCCAATTTTAACCGGCAGAGGCCAATTGGTAGCAAAGAGGATGAAGGCGTTGACGATACCTAGACAGATGGTATATAAGTAGCGGCGAGCTAGGACGATTTTCTTGGCGAGTGGGAAATTACGATTAGTGAGCGAATTCTTAGTACAATTATCGGGGTGACCGAAGAATTTGCCGTAGAGGATGAGCTCGAGCACACCACAGACCACTGCGTAGTAGATAATTACGATTAGACCGACAATCCAGTTAACGCGAAGCGTGCAGAATAGTACTTGCCCGGCAGCGAGTAGGACGTCGGAAACCATGTCAAATTGAGCGGCGTATTTGCGATATGCGGGAGTCTTATTCTTCGGGAAAGGCCATTTGCGCGCGCAAGTGCCGTCGAAAGTGTCCGTGAATTCGGCAGTGAGGAAGATAATAAAAGCCGCTTCGGGTGTGCCTCCCGTAAAGGAAATCACAATCAGAACAATGCTTAAGATTAGTCTGGTTAGTGTGAGTAAATCAGCTAAGTATCTCATGACTTTATTATACTATAAAAGAGTTCGATTAACGGTTTGATGCGATTAGAAATTAGAACTTCGTCGCGGTGTTCTAGCATGATTTGGCTCATTTTAGCGATGCGTTCGGGGTGAGCGATTAAATCATTAAGCGCCACTGCCATGTCAGCAGGAGACTCGGATTTGCTCAAAACACAGCTACCTTTCGGAATTATTTCTTGCATATCTGGGTCACAAATAAAAACCGGTACGCCGCAGGCCTCGGCTTCAACTAGAGTCAGAGGGTAATTATCGAAATTATAAGAAGCGAGCACATCGAGATGGGATTTCTGGATGGCGGCCTGGACTTTCTTGAATGGGGTGTTGCCATGGAAGGTGATGTCCAGATGGTGGTGAGTAGCGTAACGCTGAGCCTTCTTAAGATCTGGGCCATCGCCGTAGACGTCGAGGTGATATTTCCCGGTAACGCTATTGAGTGCTTTTAAAAATGGTAGGGCGCGTTTTTCGCCAAACAGTCTGGAATGCCAAATAATACATAGCGGCTCGTCCGATTCTAGGTGTTTGACTGGTGGATTGATTGGGAAATTGACATCTGGATAACCGTTTAGTACAGTATAGATCTTGTGTTTCACACCATAATGTTTGAGTTTGTTGGCAAAATGTCGAGATGGCACAATTACGTAGTCGGCATAGTCGGCATGATTTACCATCAGAGTCCACATTTTGGCTTTCGCGATAGTATCGGCAAGATAATTGTCGCGAGGAACTGTAATCTTATGCGGAAGGCAGCGAGAATGTGCAAAGTTCAGTAGGGTCGCAACAGTGGTGCGACAACCGAATGGGATGATACTAGCGACGCCCATATCTTCGCGTCCGTGCATGACCTGAACAGTGGGAATATGGAGTTTTTTACCAAGGCACAGTCCGGCGATGGAGCAACTAGCCTCGTAATGGACGTAAAAAATATCAAATTGTTGAATCTCAGGATGGTTTCTCAAAAGCCATTTTTCGATGATTTTAGGCCGATGCGCAACCGGTGTAATGCCTCGAAGAAAAAACCGACAACATGGGACTGGATAAATGTTTTGCTTGGCTAATTTTAGTAATTCCTCTGAAGATTTAGGGTAACTACTAGTAAAAATATAGGTGGTGTGACCCAGGGCTTCAAGAGCGGCTTTCTGGGCATCAATAGAAGTTCTGATGCCCCCGGTAAGATCCAAATAACAATCCGTAAAAAATGCGATTTTCATATGATATAATAATACCATAATTAAGTGGAGTTATTTATGTTTTATCGAACGGCGGAGAGCGTTTCTCCAAAACACCCAGACAAACTATGCGACCGGATCTCGGACGCGATTCTAGATACATACTTAGCAGCCGATCCAGATGCTAGGGTCGCAGCGGAGACTTGTGGCGGTCACGGCGTGGTGTTTGTGACTGGAGAAATTACCTCAAAAGCACCAGAAGTGGATATACCGGCAATCGTACACCGAATCGCAGGTGATGATATGGAAGTTCATACCAAGATTGTGAAACAATCTCCAGAGATTGCCCAGGGCGTTGACACTGGCGGAGCAGGTGACCAGGGAATTATGATTGGTTATGCTTGTGATGAGACTGATGAGATGTTACCACTCGAAGTGGTATTGTCGCGGCGTTTAAATCAGTTTATTTACGAGAAATTTCCATATGATGGTAAGACTCAGGTTACACTGCGCCCAGATGGCAAAGTCGATTCGGTGGTAGCAAGTTTCCAGAATGCTCCATCGAAAGAGCTTGGTGAAAGAGTGTCAGCATGGTTGGATAAGGAAGGATTTCTTAATAATCGTAGTGCTACCTATTTCTATAAAGCAATACTTGATTCCCCGAAGGATTTCGAATTATTGAATAAAAACAAGGATGATATCCGTGCTTATATTAATCCGGCAGGAGACTGGAACCAGGGTGGGTTTGAAGCCGATACTGGCCTGACAGGTCGTAAGTTGATTGTCGATAACTATGGGCCACGCGTCGCGATTGGTGGTGGATGCTATTCGGGCAAAGACCCATCGAAAGTTGACCGCTCGGCAGCCTACATGGCAAGGCGTATTGCGGTAGATTATTTAAAGAAGCACCACGCACACGAAGTATTAGTACGGTTGGCTTATGCGATTGGTTTCGCGGAACCTTTGGAAAAAACTGTGATAATCGATGGTAAGCCAGAAGAGATTGAAGGATACGATTTGACACCACGCGGTATTATCAAATTCCTGGATTTAAAGCGCCCGATTTATGAGAAGACTGCTGAGTACGGGCACTACGGCGAAGGATTTGACTGGGACAAATAAGGCGCGGTTTTTAAGTTTGGTTTTAGTTTAGGGGCGCATAATATATACTAAGATTAAAGAGGAACTATATGCGAGTATTATACGTTGAAGACACCAAACTACTGGCAAACGCCGTAAAACATAACCTAGAAAGACAGGGAATTACTGTTGATTTGGCTGCTGATGGCGAGGAGGGCCTCGAGCAGGCCATGAAGGATATCTATGATTGCGTGATTCTAGATATTATGTTGCCGAAATGCTCTGGTACTGATATCCTAATTCGAATGCGCGAGAAAAACGTCCAGACCCCTGTAATCATGCTTTCGGCTATTTCAGAAGTCGAGACGAAGGTCGGGCATCTGGATCGAGGGGCAGACGATTACTTGGCGAAGCCGTTTAAGACCGCAGAATTGATTGCACGGATTAGAGCCCTAGTGCGTCGACCTAAAGTTGTGGATACTGGCGTGTTGACTTACAGTGACCTAGTACTAGATAAGACTAATGTAACCTTAAACGGGGAGCAGTTAACCAATAAGGAAGTAGAAATCTTAACAGAGTTTATGAAAAACCCAGATAAGTTAATTAGCAAGGAACATTTACTCGCCAAAGTCTGGGGGGAGGAAAGTATGCGTGATGACAATTATGTAGAAACCTATATTTCTAGAATTCGTAAACTTTTCAAGAAAGTCCATAGCCAGGCTAAAATTGTAACGATTCGTAACTTAGGGTATAAATTGATGGGGAATCAGAATGTTCAGAAAACTGCGCAATAAGATTATTATCATTACCATGACGATTACCACTGTCGTGCTGGTTGTAGCGGGAGTAAGTATTATGCTGTTTTCTGCGACCTTTCGCCCGGAACCGAAACCGCTGCTAAATATCACTTTTATGGAAGGTGGAGAGTTTGAGTCGTCTACACAAATCAATCAGTATTCAGATCAGCAACTCAATAGTTTTATTAAAAACGACCGCAGAGAAGGAAACGCTAGATTGCTTTCTATATTGTTGTGTGTAGGTATTTCGATTGAAACAATCGTGTTTATTATTACTTATTATCTGTCGGAAAGAATTGTGGCACCAGTGAAAGATTCTTATGACAAACAAAAAGTCTTTATTGCGAATGCTTCGCATGAACTTAAAACACCGCTTGCGGTGATTGAAGCCAACATGGAGGCCCTGGAGGTGAGCAAGGCGAGCGAGGAGTGGAAAGAAAACATCGAGACCGAAATTACACATGCAAATAAACTGGTCCTAGATCTTTTACAACTTGCCAGAATGGACACGGGGAGTATCGGGAGCAGTCCGGCCGAAGAAGTAGATTTAAATGACGTCATTAATGAACATGTGGAGATTTTCAAGCCAAAGTTTAGCGGCAAAATTACTTTCAGTAAAAAAGCCGAGAATACGAAACGCACTTTACCGAAACAGGATTTCCTGCAGGTATTGGATATTCTGCTAGATAATGCAACCAAATATGGTGATAAGAAAATCACAGTTACACTAAACCAAAATGAACTCACGGTGGCGAATGACGGCGCGGTCGTGAAGAAGGAAGATTTGGAGAAGATTTTCGACCGTTTTTATCAGACTGATAAATCGAGGGAAGGTTCTGGGCTGGGGCTTGCGATTGCCAAGGCGATTTGCGAGCAGAATAAGTGGGGGATTAATTGTGAAAGCACTAATAAAACTACTAAATTTATTTTCAGTTTCGTTTAAGTCAGGTTTTGTATCATAAGAATAACAAGTAATGAGAAAGGTAAAAATGTTTATTTTCAAAAATGCGCTGATTTCTATTACCAGAAATAAAGGACGGAACATCCTGATTGGCATTATTATCATGGTAATTGCGGCGGCCAGCACCATCACATTAGCAATTAATAATACCGCGTCGGATCTAATTAATTCTTATCAGAGTGCATATGATAAGGAACTAACAATTACCTTTAATCGGGAAAACATGACCAAGGACTTTGATTTCTCGAAAAGAGAAAAACTCGATGACATGAAGGAAAAGTTCAACAACATCTCGTCTTATACGGCTTCGGACGTGGAGAAATTCGCTGAGAGCGATTACGTGGAAAGTTATTATTATACGTATGATGTATCGCTGAACGGTCATAATATCGAAAAAGCCACGAGTGAAAAGATGTCGGAAGAGGGGGATTCTGATATACCGAGTTTTCCGGGTGGAGGTGGCGGTATGAGCCGAAGTTTCGGTGACTCGTCTTATGATTTTACTTTGAATGGCTATAGTTCGCTTGAAGCGATGAGTGAGTTTATCGAAGGCACTTACGAAATGGTGGAGATTTCTGATGATGCTTGGGAGAAGGCTTTTGATGGTAATTATGCCTTTATCAATGAGGAATTGGCATCTTATAATAATTTGAAGCTAGGTGATACTTTTAAGTTGGAGGATGAAGATGGTAATACGTATAAATTTACAATTATCGGAATTTATAAAGAAAACGAATCAGGCAATGCTGGCCCAATGAATTTATTCTCTAACTCGGCCAACACTATTATCACAAACGCCGCCGCCCTCACAGCGATTACGAAAGCAAATAGCAATGTTAAAGGTTCAATAAATCCAACCTTCATCATCTATGATTATAATGATAAGGATGCGATCCAGGCGGAGTTTTATAAGAAAGGTTTGGACGAAAACTACGTCGTAGAAACTAATGAGGAAACTGCCAATGCTGGGCTATCGTCTATTAAAAATGTTCAGGCTTTCGCGACTACTTTCCTGATTATCACGCTAGTAATTGGTGGCATCGTACTGTTTGTCATTAATATGATTAACATCCGCGAGCGTAAATATGAAATTGGCGTACTGCGCACTATTGGTATTAGTAAGCCTAAGTTAACGATGCAATTTGTGGCGGAACTCTTGATTGTTGGGTTTGTAGCATTGATGATTGGTGCCGGCATAGGGGCAGTGATGTCGAAAGACGTGAGTAATTCATTACTCGCTAGCGAGATTAATAGTTCGAAAGAATCTTCCGATAAGATTAAGGGCAACTTCGGCGGTCCTGGTGGATTTAACCCGATGGAAAACGGCGGTCCGATGGGGAAGATTAGCGGAAAAGGTAAACCAACAGTACAGGCGTACGAATCGATTGACGCAGTCGTAAACATCAGCGTGCTACTCGAACTACTTGGTATCGGTCTCACACTCATCCTAATCAGTAGTCTAGCAGCAATGATTAGCATTCAGAGATTTACGCCACTCACCATATTAAAGGAAAGGTCCTAAAGGAGGAATTATGAAAAATACTAAGGCACTACTTGTTATCAAAAATGCTAGTTACCAATACAGCGATGCGGAAGACGGCGAATATGCATTACTCGATGTTAGTTTCGAATTTGAGAAGGGAAAGATATACGCCATTCGTGGCCGAAGCGGAACCGGAAAGACAACTTTACTATCATTGATTAGTGGCCTAGAACGCTGCACTGAGGGAGACATTATCTTCGACGGCAAGAATTTACGCGATATCAACCTAGATTATTATCGCAGCCACGATATCGGCATCGTATTCCAGAGTTATAATTTGTTACCATTTATGACGGCGAGTGAGAATATTATTCTATCGATGGATGCGAGCGGGATTAAAGTAGCCGACAAGAAGAAGCGAGCGCTAGAACTAATGCGAAGTGTCGGATTAAAAGATTCTTATGCGAACCGCAAGGTGTTGAGACTTTCCGGTGGGGAGCAGCAAAGAGTTGCGATTGCTAGAAGTTTGTCTTATAATCCAAAAATGATTGTCGCGGATGAGCCGACCGGGAACTTAGATAAGCAGACCGAAGAAGAGATTCTGGAGATTTTTAAGAACTTGGCGCATGAGGAAGGGAAATGTGTAATAATCGTGACACATTCGGCAAATGTTTGCAATCAGGTGGATAAGGTGTTTGATTTGAAGAAAGTGAAATAATAAAAATACAGCCCTGCGGGGCTGTTTTTGTCTTATGATGGTGGGCAAAGAGGGACTTGAACCCTCACGACCTTACGGCCAGCAGATTTTGAGTCTACCGCGTCTACCAGTTCCGCCATTCGCCCGTGGGCTAATTATAGCATAAAATGCCAAAATATGCTATAATCATCTCATGAATTCAGAAAACGGTGGGCAGTCTTCGAACGACCTGGCTCGCCAGGCCGCAGCTCAAATCGCCAGGAAGAAAGTTTTGGCGGCTTATACTGCAAGGGCCCAAAAATCTGTTCAAGATGCCAAGGCTAGGGAAGGGAAATTAAAAGACGAACCAGTCACGACTAAAATCAATTCAGAATCTTGGAAAAAATATCATTCCGCTTGGCAGAATTATTATCAGAAATACTACAGCGATTATTACTCAAAAGCAGCACGTGATTATATTGCAAAGGAGCGTTTAAAGGATGCCCGCGAGAAGGCGGAAGAAGAGGAAATTCTGAGTTCCTTAACTAGAATTAGTAAAAAATCCGATGATAAAGCGGGTTTGTCGCTAGGAACAGGGGTAAACATCGAAGGAGGCGCTGAAGAAGGTTCCGAAGATATTAAGAATAAACTGCGTCAGAAAATTCGAAAAAAAGCCACTGAAAGTGCTAAGAAAACCCACCGAAAACGCAAATTCATCCCGATTGTTGCGGGTGTATTTGTGGTGCTACTAATACTGTTCTTGCAGTATAATCGCCTAATCTTTGCGCCAATTATGGCTTACGTGTCACCAGGTAATGCGCCGGCATCAGGTATTGATGCGATTGATCCGACTGTTACACAGACCGTTTCAGCCGACCCACGTCTAATTATTCCGAAGCTTAACGTGGATGTGCCGATTCGGTTCGATGTATCTTTAGCCGATGTAATGTCAGCCATGAACAACGGTGTGGCACATTACCGCATTGCGGGAGCTTCGGCTTATCCAGGCGAGATTGGCAATTTCGTGATTACGGGGCATTCGGCTGGAGATGTTTATAGTTCCAATCCATACAAATATATCTTCTCAGGGCTGGAGAGGCTGGAAGATGGTGATTTGATTTATGTAAATTATAATTCTGCACGTTATACTTACAGAGTAGTGAAAAAGCAAATAATCGACCCAACCAATGTGGCGGCTCTGGTAGTAGACACTGATAAGCCATTATTAACTTTGGTGACTTGTACGCCGCTTGGAACTTCAAGAAATCGCCTATTAGTAACAGCGGAGCAAATTTCACCAAGTTATGACGGTGCCTCGGAAGCTGACAAAGCAACCCCAATAAAGGATGATTCGACAACTGAGGCATTACCAGCCAACGAGCCATCTTTCTTTGAAGGAGTATGGAACTTCCTAACCGGCCAATAGTTAAAGCAAGAATTATTTAGCAATTAGCCATTCGCGTACTAGATTGTCGTCGCTAAAATAATACAACCATTTATCATTAGTAATAGCAACAGGGAAGTGGCTTGATACGTTATGCGCGATGACGCGTCGATTCAAACCATCGAAATCATATACTATTAAATCACCATTTGAAACCGTATATAGCATATCATTATCTAACCAACCGAAGTGGTCTTCGATTTCCCATTGATGAACTATGGTAGCCTCAAAGTCAACAGTTGCTAGAGTGTGATCTTTGACAAGGAGCAAAAATTCTCCATCGTGGCCAACTTTAATCGTGTCTGGAACAAACGAAATTGCATATTGCATCGTCTCATCTTGATAGGCATCCTTTTGATGGACGGTGAGTAAATCTTCATCTAAAACAGCAATGTATTTAGAGTCATAAAACTTACCGATGGCAACTTTGACTGGGTCCTTAAGCTGTTCGAGTGTAGTAGTTTCGCGGTCTCCTAATTTTAAAAAGCCAACATAGTAACCGGGCATGGTCTTCGGTGCTTCAGTTACACTCTCTCGTGCCGAAAACACAATTTCGTTATTATAATGATCAAAATCAATCACGTCTTTGACTAAAACAGCAGATAGCAAACGCCCGGGGATGTCAATCTTGTGCAAGTTGTGATTCTGTACAGCAATGAGCGTATTGGAATTATTGTCCAGAATTTCAACACGCGAGAAGTCGGCGCCGAATTCCTTGGTTAAATTGATGCTTTTGGTGGCGTTGTTGATATCAAGTAGAACCCATTCGACCGCTTCGCCGTTACGCGCCTCAATAAGAACATGAGAAGCATCATAATCCCAGTCCAAGTCGATTATCTCGTCGGTAAGAACTCCTACTTTGGCATCATCAGCTAAACTAACACCTGAAAATAGAGTAGAAATGTCGATTTTACGAGGGGTAGGATTATCAGTGTCAAGGTCCACATAAGCCCACTCCGAAGTACTATTAATGAGTAAAACTGCGTTGTGATCGGAGGAGATAGAAGCGTCGGTGTATTTACTAGTGTCAATCAATGATTCCAACTGGCGTTCTTTTAAAAAAAGCCTGGGATAATGAAGGCGATAGAGGAGACCCTCGGCAATATTGACTTCTTTAGACCATGAATCGTATCCATCTTTGGTTAGCTTAATGGTATGAGAACCGCTAGTCAGGATTTTGGAAGAATTGGTGCGTTCGAGCCATGAAGAAACTTGACCATCAATTTCAACGCTAGCACCGGTGGGGATAGAAGCGATTTGTAGCATCCCGTTACGCTCAATCTCAAAATTAGAATTTAACCAGTATCCTGATACCAATAAAGCCAAAACAATAACCGTAATAATTACAGCAATAACCATGAATGCTTCGGAGATGATTACTTTGATGTTTTGTTTTTTGAATTGTTCCGGATTCATGTTATAT
The DNA here is from genome assembly GCA_017433245.1 of Candidatus Saccharimonadota bacterium. Classification (GTDB taxonomy): domain Bacteria; phylum Patescibacteriota; class Saccharimonadia; order Saccharimonadales; family Saccharimonadaceae; genus Nanosyncoccus. The sequence goes on from JAFRHO010000005.1 coordinate 98,365, forward strand.
ATAGTATAGCATGTTTTCCAAAAATTAACTCTTGCATTTTCAAATCAACAATAGTATGATAGATATAAGAATAAGCGAGGTAATATGCAAAGGACTGATGGTGTAGCTAAATCCACACAACGACAAGTGAAGAGTTCGACGACTCTAAATCGTAGATATGTAAAGCGTCCAGTAAGTAGGGTAGATAATACTGTTAGTGTTGCAAGAAGCTCGAGAATCCAACATTTCAAGAATGAACCAGCTTCAAATATGGTTCAAGTCAAAATCGTCAACGCAAAAGAGCCACAAGAAACTATACAACGCCATCCATTACAAACTTCAGCAATAAACCGTATGCAAAGAATTCGCTCACAACAAATAACGTCAAATAATCAGGAAGAAAACAAAATGACAGCCAAAGAAATCAAAGATCAAGCCATCCAGAAGGCGCTCGCTAGCGCTGCTACGGTAGAACAGAGCGATTCCGGTCAGAAGACTAAGAAGATGAGCAAAATGCATTTTGGGTTTGGGCGAGTTGCTTTAGCACTATCTTGTGCAGCAATAGTTGCGCTTGCAATTGTATACTTCGTCAACCTCAATATGCCTGATATATCACTAAGAGTAGCAGCAATGCAAACTGGTATTAATGCATCGTATCCTGGCTATGTGCCTCGGGGCTATGCTGTTTCAAGTATTACGTCAGAAAGCAAGAAAATTGTATTAGATTTTAAAAACGGTGAAGATGAAGGGATGTTTACCCTTACAGAAGAGACTTCTTCGTGGGATTCTAATGCTTTGCTAAATAATTACGTGAAGACGACCTACGGAGATAATTACAAAACCGTCAAAGAACAAGGTCTGACTATTTATATCAATGGTAGCGACGCGGCTTGGGTGAATGGTGGGGTGTTTTATAATATTACCGCAAAGAATGGTATTCTAACCAACAAACAAATCTGTTCGATTGCGACTTCATTATAGAGTATAACCTGACAAAAAAACGGCTAAATCAGCCGTTTTTTGTTAGATGGCCCTAGCGACAGTGTTTAGCCTGGCAAGGGAAACGTCTCGCCCAAGTACTTCCAGAGTAAGGTTGAGCGCAGGACTAAAGGGGGCAAATGAAAGAGATAATCTGATTAAACTAAACAGCTCAGCCGGTTTCCTGCCGGTGTCTTGTAGGAGTTGATTTAAGGCGTCCTGTAAAACATCTGCGTCCCATTCAGAAAGGGACGAAAGCTTCTCGATGGATTGTTTGAGAAGGTTTTCTAGTTCTGATTCAGAGAGTTTCTTCAAGAATTTGTTTTGGATAATCATATCGAGATCCACCTCTGGTTCGGCAAAGAAGTAGGCGGTCATTTCGCGCAAATCTGAGAGGGTTTTCAAACGATCATAGATAATGGAAAGTACTCTCTTTTTATAATCATCAGGATGATTATTGGCAACTTCTGGCCAAAACTCTGCTGTACGAGTATAGAGTGCTTCAACGCCCTGCTCGTCGAAAATGCGGCGAATCCATTGGCCGTTAACCCATAATAACTTCGTTTCGTCATAACGGGCACCGGAAGTCTGGATGCGATCAAGCGAAAAAGCCTTGATTAGTTCATCTTTGGTATAAATCTCTTGCTCGGTACCGTCATTCCAGCCAAGACAAGCCAAGTAATTCAGCATGGCTTCTGATAAAACGCCATCATCGCGATATTCGGTGACGGACTTAGCACCATCGCGTTTGCCGAGTTTTTTATTGCCTTGGGGGGCAAGAATGTGGGGAAGAGAAACCAATTTGGGTCGCTCAAGTTTTAGTGCATCGTATAATTCAAGATAGTTGGGTGTGCTCGAAAGATACTCAACACCGCGCATCACATGAGTGACTCCCATTTCGGCATCATCCACAATATGAGCAAAGTTATAAGTAGGGAAGCCGTCTTGCTTGATTAAAATAATGTCGTCTTGCACCTCTGGGCCAGCGTGCATGTCGCCCATGACTTCGTCATGCCACTCATAATCCTTAGGTTCGGCTTTGAAGCGTAAAGGAATACCTGGTTGCCACTCTGGTGTATCATTGGGACGAAAGTTGCGATAAAGAAATGGTACTTTCTTAGCGTTACACTCCTTGCGGTATTCTTCAATTTGCTCTGGTGGGGTGGGGTCAGCGTAAGCACGACCAGCTGCGATTAATCTGCGGGCATACTCGTGATAGATTTCCTGGCGCTCACTCTGAAAATAGGGAGCATGAGGGCCACCCACGATGGGGCCTTCGTCCCAATTAAGACCTAGCCATTCGAGAGTATCTTCAATCAATTCGGTAGCACCTTCAACATAACGCCCACGGTCGGTGTCTTCAATGCGTAGAATCATTTTACCATTCTGTTGCTTTGCTAACAAATATGGGTAAATAGCAGAGCGAACATTACCAATATGAATATAACCGGTAGGGCTTGGCGCAAACCTCGTAACTGTTTCCATACTGTTTATTATATCACAGATTAGATCATTTCTTCTTCGTCTTCATCGTCGTCATCGTCGCGTTTAGCGATAATGAAGAAGATGATACCCGCAGTAGCAGCAGTGGCAGCGGTAGCGGCAAGTCCGAGAGGAAGCATCGAGCCTTCTTCTACAATGTTGGTCTGGGTAGATACACTCACACCTTGAGCGGCTGCATAAGAGTCGCGATTATCGCCAGCACTTACTTCAGTTGTAGTAGTTGTGGTTCCAGCACCGCTGTTAGTGGACCTAGTAGTGTAAACGGTGGTACCATGAGAACCACTTACGCCTGTACCGGTTGTGGAATTGGTGCCGGTATAAACGGGGAAATTGTCGCCAGGATTTGGATCAGTGCCTGGAGTGACTGGGTTGGTTGGCGTAATCGGGTTAGTCGGATTACTACCAGAGTCAATTACACCGGTAACTACGCTAATAACAACCGTGTTACGATAAGTACCGGCTGGTTTGTCGGTGTTTGCTTTGGCACCGAAATAGATACTCTGGGTACCACTTTTGACGCCTGAGGCAGCTTCAAGGATTTTAATCGGAGTAGAAGTACTAGTGGTAAGTGGATAATAAGTACTACTAGTATTACCAGCGTCGGTCTCGCCGTAGGTTTTACCATCTAATGAAGAAGATTTGAGCGAATAGCCCCACGTATTGACTGGGAAAGAGCCGCGCGTAGCGCTGCTGCTCATGGTCGGAATATAGTAAGATGAGCCCAGCATAGTATGAGTAAGATTAGTATCACTTCGAGAATACATAGATGCAGTAAAACCATTAGTTACGTTGGAGTTTACTGAAACATCAACAGTATTACGGAGAAACTCATTCACATCACCAGTCGCACCGGTAGTGGGCGCGGTGACCGCTACGGCGATAGAATCCTGCACATTAATCTGGAAAGTCGCGTTTTGGGTAACGGCAGAAGTGTCGCTGGATGGAAGAGAGGCAAAGCTGGATGCAATAGCCCAAGCAGAAAGTGCTAAAACAGCAACTATACTAGCATAAGTTTTTTTATGATATGTAGCCTCAAGCAACAAAGCCCGAAGGTTTTTATTAAAAACATTTTTGTTCATTTGCGTATGACCTTTATTGTTCTGTATCTATATTAGCATAAGAAAAATCATAAGTAAATAGTTTTTTTCAAAAAATTGCTATTTTTTATTAAAAACAATGAAATTGTGGAAAAAACTTATGTTTTTGTATATAATATATAGTAGCTTAATGTGGAGCAAATAATGGATAAAACAAACGATACTGTAACGAATGAAGAACTAGCGGCAGCGTTCGGAGGAGGAGAACCACTGACACCTAATGGTCAACTTAAAAGTGACGATGATTCTAAACAGACTAAAAAGTCTGGAATAAAGCATCAATGGGACAAATTAATGATTTGTTTTTATGTGGTTGGAGGGGTTAGCCTTGTTGGTGGTGTCGCAATGCTACTATTTAGTTTGTTGGTTCCACCGGAAGCGATTAGCCCCGTAAACTATCCTGATTTAACAAAAAAGGATAGCAAGACTGTAGTGTATAGCGATTTAACTGGTGAGATTATGACCGATGCTTCACTTAAGACAGCGCCAGCCTATTGTATCCAGACCCCCAACGGTATGGATGGAGCACGACCACATGCAGGTTTAGACCAGGCTGGAGTAGTGTTTGAAGCGATTGCAGAATCTGGCATTACAAGGTTTGCGGCGATTTACCAAAATCCGACAGCATCTATCATTGGCCCGATTCGATCTTTACGTATTTATTATTTGCAATGGGATACGCCGTTTGATTGTACAATTGTGCATGCTGGAGGATCGGATGACGCGTTAGCGGCCGTTTCGCGTGGTGGATATAAAGATTTGTCTGAGGATTATAACTATATGTATCGGGGTACTTATACCTCAAGATTGTGGAACAATCTCTTTACCTCAGCAGCTGCCTTGAGGCGTTATAGCAATGACCATGGTTATACAGCTTCAGAGATTAAGGGCTTTACGCGGATGACTCCAGAAGAAAGTAGCCGGATAAGAGTGGAAGATTTAGTGACCGAAAAGCTCGTAATCACCCAACCGAGCAAGGGTGATACTTCAGGATTGAATCCCAAAACCTCTAGTATTAATTTCCGATTAGGGGGTTGGGGTGACTTTAATGTACATTATGAATACGATGCTAATAGTAATAAATACTTCCGCAGTTATGAATCTGGTGCAGAGCATAATGCGTATACTTGTCCGGAAAGCGACAATGAGGGTAGTAACCCGGAAGACGCCTGTACTTTAACCCAAATAGCGCCTTCGGTAGTAATTGCGATGATGGTATCAGAGAGACGAGCATCCGACAACTACCATGAGGATATCGATGCGATTGGGTCTGGCAACGCTTATGTGTTCCAGAATGGTACTGCTATACGCGGGACTTGGCAAAAGGCCTCCGCCGAATCGCAAATACAATTTCTTGACTCGGAGGGAAAAGAAATCCGCTTAGCACCTGGACAGACTTTCATTACAGCCGTCCCTAATTACGGAAGTGTTGACTTTTAAATCAACTTGCGCTATAATCATTTTACGGACCTAACCCCCCTTAGGTCCGTATCTTGTATATGGTTCCGTCGTCTAGTGGTCCAGGACGTCTGGTTCTCATCCAGAAAATCGCGGGTTCGACTCCCGCCGGAATCACCAAGCATAAAAAGAAGCCCTTTAGGGCTTATTTTAATATCGTCTTGTGGTTTTTATGGAAAACGAAGGTATAAACTAGTATACTGTCACACACCTTATGCTGAGACCATTATATTTCCACCCAGTTTCAGTACCTGGCAACACATTGGGGCTCGAGCCTATACTCAAATAATACGCACTCCAGTATTGCACAACTGAAGTTTTGTAGGCGGAAGACGACCAGTAACTAGCTACACGACCTCTTCTGTATATAGTTGAAGCGCTAATCCAACCAGCTCGAATAAAGTTGTTCGGGAAAGCTGTCAATTTCATCTCAGCCGTAGAATCAGTTGCATTAGAGTTATTATTAAGAACGTAATTGAGATTGTAAAAACCGCCAGGAAGTAGGCCATTGCCAGTACCTCTACCATATGGGATTCTCCAGCCAGATGGACATATCGACGTATTAGCAGTTTCAGAAGTATTGTTGTTTGCATCAATGCTATCTGGACCAGCGTAAGCAATTGTGTTTGCTAACGCGGCTGACCAAGTATAATAGTTCCCAAAACTATATATACCGCCATCGGCAGTTTGATCTGCGAAGATGTCGCTAGTTGGATTAGATACTCTCGATTGAGTATTGATATTATTATAACGTGGCATACGATAAGCTGGATAATTTGTAGCACCAATGTTTATACTAGCGCTTCCTGACTGAGCACTAGAAATATATGTTGCGTAGGTGGTTTCTAGTTTAGCACCTAGGGTAGTATTAGTGGTTGCTGGATTTGTAGTGTTTGAGTTATACTGTGCTACTTTAGTGTAAACGTCTGGTACTACATGCTATTGTTACCATACCACACTCTGACTATACAACGCACCGATCCCCCATCGCCGCGATAGATGTTAATCGAATTACCGTAAACTTTTTTATCGTAACCAATACTGGCGCTTTCTGCCCACTCTTCGTTAAAGGCATCCGACGACCAAAAATAGCCATGATCGCCAATCCCCTGCAAGGAATCCGAGCTAGATACATATCCGCTAAGATTATAATACATTGGTTCTAGATAGGCAGTATAGTTATTACTGAGCGTTTGGGTATAGCTGCTCCTACCGTAAGCGATGAAGAGTTTGTCCTGATCACGGCCGAACGGTAAGGTCCAGCCTGATGGGCAGATAGATTGATAGACCGAGCCGGTCTGGTCACTACTATCATTTAGAGCAACCGCCGTCGTCCAATTATAATAATTGCCCAGATGATACTGTTGGATCCCATTCGTTGCGGTATTGACAGAGGAAATGTCTGACGGTCTTAACGATTCGTCACATACTTCAAATGTGGCATCGCAACTGCCGATATATGCTTTCCATTCATCGTTGAGTGCTGTATAAAGTGAGTCGTCACACGCTCCTTGACTGATGCACATTTGGGCGTAAAGAGAAGCTAGTATAGTCTGTCGATAGAACCCTGTAGGGTCTGACGGAAGTAAAACAAAGTCACAGTCATTACTAGTATGATTACAGCTATCGACGAAAGTCTTCCAATCATCTGTTAATAAGGCATACTCCTTGTCATTGCATGAGCCATTTCCACAGCTTGTCATATATCTCGATGCCGTAGAGAACATCTCTCGCCAAGCCGCAGTTTCGCCAGTGTAATCTCTCCAGTATAAATCTCCCGGATCGTAAGATTCCGGTGTATTATTGGAACCAATCCAGGTGGTATCATTCGTTGAGCGGGTTGATGTACTGGGTGTCCATGTAGCTGGTCCATATTTGCCTGTTTTACTATTAAAACCTAAATCAGTATCATCATTAGTGTAAGTCACATTGGAGTCTAGGTCTAAATCTAAGTTTTGTGTCATCCAAACTCTACCATCAGCTAATTTAGTAATGGTGTAGGATTTGTTATCACGTTTATCTATAAGGGTGTATTGTTGTTCTAACGTCATAGTATCGTCAATTTGGTCACCATTGGGTCCTGCGAAGTCTTGCATACAGACGGCTTCCGAGATGGTAGAGGCGTTTGGATTGCAACTTATATTTGTAGGTGGGATTGCATTATATGGATGCACCATAGTATATTTAACCTGTCCGGTGTACGTATCAGCAGCCTGAGCACTAGAAATATATGTTGCGTAGGTGGTTTCTAGTTTAGCACCTAAGGTAGTATCAGTGGTTGCTGGATCTGTAGTGTTTGAATTATACTGTGCTACTTTAGTATATACGTCTGGTACTGTATGCCAGGAATTAAAACTGTTTTGGATAGACATGTTGTCTGGATTATAAGTGATTGGATCTCCTGATACTGGATTATCTACTTTAGTTACTTTCATGGACCAGTTAGAGTCTGTATCACCACTAGTATAGACTTTGGTAGATATAGTTAGGTTAGTGTTTTGTCCAATGAGTTTAGTATGGGTTTCTCCTTCGTATAAGTCACCTGTGAAGCCTATAGCATAGACTGAGAAACCATTATTATCATTACAGAAAGTAGTGAGAGTGGTCTTTCCGATACCGGCTTCATAGTCACTGCCGCTTGCTCCTGAATAAGTGCCTGGTTTGATAGAGGCATTGTGGCTAGTTTGCCCAGTGCCACCCATAGTACAAGCGAATGGGACAGTGAGTTCTACAGTATCTATGACTTCGGTGGCGAAGGAGGTGAGAAAAGAGGAGAGAACTATACCACTCAGAATAGTTATGGGCAATAACATACGTATAGCTTTGGCCATTTTATGGTTCTTCCCATTTATTGATGGTTATTCCGACATCGGTTTCTACATATGTTATACCAGTATGAATTGGTGCCGCAACTGTATATGTCCGAAGTGTCTTGCCAGTAACCTCATACCCATCAAGAGTCACCCACATTGGTATAGCATTATACACCCCAGCTGCCATCAAAACACTTAAATCACCGCAGTACAGAACACGTACGACATCGTTATCAACCACTCCTTTATTGCCAAACATAGAACCTGGAGTATATGGTTCGCCTCCAAATGTTATCTTTTTCACAACTTTCCTTTGCGTGTACTCGCCATCTAACTTAATATGAGCGTCCGAATAATTTCTATCGTCAATGGCAGATATAAGGTATACATATGTTAAATTACCGGTGCCAGTATGATAATAATAGTGATAAAAATTCTGCAGATATCCGTCAGGCACCTCTTTAACATAATACGTAGCCTCATTCTCTGGCGTAAAGTTAGCAGCATCGGTATACTGAGCATTTTCCAGTGGCCATATTATATTCGCTCCGTCATATGTAGTAGTGCTGTTCGAATAACTAAAATCTTCAAACCATGGAACAATATTCTTGTAGTAACCACCGTATAGCTTGCCAGGCGTCAATTTGTCATAAAGCCCATCTTCGGTACCCAAGAGATTATAAGTACCACTTTCAGGGAGTTCCGACATACGGATTTTAACAGGGTTTTCTTGGCCGGGTTCAGTAGAAACCGGGCGTCCTGTATAGAAAACCTGGAAATATGGTGCTTCAGGAGCACGACGATCATATGGATGAACCATAGTGTACTTAACTTGTCCAGTATACGTATCAGCAGCCTGAGCACTAGAAATATATGTTGCGTAGGTGGTTTCTAGTTTAGCACCTAAGGTAGTATCAGTGGTTGCTGGATCGGTAGTGCTTGAATTATACTGTGCTACTTTAGTATATACGTCTGGTACTGTATGCCAGGAATTAAAACTGTTTTGGATAGACATGTTGTCTGGATTATAAGTGATTGGATCTCCACTTGCTGGATTATCTACTTTAGTTACTTTCATGGACCAGTTAGAGTCTGTATCGCCACTAGTATAGACTTTGGTAGATATAGTTAGGTTAGTGTTTTGTCCAATGAGTTTAGTATGGGTTTCTCCTTCATATAAATCTCCTGTAAAGCCTATAGCATAGACTGAGAAACCATTATTATCATTACAGAAAGTAGTGAGAGTAGTTTTTCCAATACCGGCTTCGTATTCACTGCCACTTGCTCCCGAATAAGTGCCTGGGTTAATAGAAGCATTGTGTGAAGTAGTACCTACCCCGCCCATAGTACAGGCGACTGGGACGGTAAGTTCTACGGTATCTATGACTTCATTATCTTCGGCTATGGCAAGGGAAGAGGAGAGGGCTATACCGCTAAGTATAGTCATGGACAATAATACAGGCAGACCTTTGTTCATATTATAATTATAGCATAATTCTTGTGGTTTAAAGAACAAAGTTACGGTTTAAGACTTTGTGGCAACACAACGAACGGTTCTTCCTATACGTTTATAAAAATCGTAGTTAATTCCTGGATAAAAAGAACTTGTACTGGAATTGTAGTAATTTATTGCACATGAAGAATTTGTGCTTGCAGCTGTAGAAACCCAGTATTGTCCTCTTGTGCCACGGTTGTCAATTGAACCACCACTTAAATTCCCACTAAAAACAAAGTTGTTAGGAAAATGATGGAGCCTAAATATCATCACAACCTGTGTAGGAGTAGTATTGCCATCCATTTTTTGTGGTACATTATTGGCGTTTTTGTATCCACCAAGGCTATTAGTTAATAAACCAAATTCGCCTGGGCTTGTAGCTCCGGCCGTATTCCCAGTAGGCATATGCCATCCAGAAGGACAAATATCTCCCACGGCGTTACCACTCGACTTACTACGCGTGCCTCTTCCTGCTGTTGCAGAATACCAATTATAATAGTGCCCGTAACTGTAAATTGAAGTCCTGTTATTGGTTGGATTAGTAGCTCTACTTGTTGTATTGGTAGTATTCAATCTAGATTGATCAACACATTCCTCATCATTGGTACCACACCATCCTTCCGGGGCCGTGTCAGCATTATACGCTATACTTGAACTAGGAGACAGTGTGCTGTGAGTCTCCGTATCAGTATAATTATGCTTCAATGTGACGGTTGTACCATCACTAAGTGGATTATTAGTGTTGGAGGGTGTTAATACCGCAGTATTGCCTAATCTTATGTTTTCAATCATCCAGCATTTACCGTCTGAAAGTTTCGCAATCGCATAGGTTTGGCCATCACGATCGTCGGTCAACGCCGAGACGCTGTCTAGGCCCGCCGTGATAGACCAGTCATATTGGTTCTCTGAATTGCCAGTATATACGGGTTGAACGAGACTTCCGGTGCCTGTACCACAAAGTTGGGAAACTTTGGTTGAATCTTGAAAAGAACCTTGTGTTTTAATCCATATTGCATAGAGAGATAGACCATTATTAGTGCCTGATTCACCACTGTATTGTCCCTCCGCAAAGGTAATATAGTCGTTTGGACCATAAAAATGTGCATTAGCATTAGTCTCATAATCAAACACATCGCTCCAGCCTGCAAACCCGTAGCCAGTTCTGGAAAAATTACTCGCTAAGAGGATGGCTGAGGTGGAGGTAGTATCAGTAGAACTGCCGAGCGTTTGGCACCCCATAGTGCCTTCCGCAAAATTAGTGTTAGCATAGTAGCAAATCTTGCCAGAGGCTGTGGGTTGTGGTGCAGCGGCCATTTCGTTGTATGGGTGCACTAAAGTATATTTCACTTGTCCCACATAGGTGCCGGCTGACTGAGTGGGAGAGATGTAGGCTTGGTAGGTAGATTTTAAGGTAGAACCTTCTGCGTTTATACCGATATCGGTACCGGAAGTGCGTTCAGCAACTTTGGTATATTCATTTGGTATATTATGGAAGGAATCAAAACTATCCTGAATAGTGAGAGGATATGTGGGGGTTGGGTTGGTGACGGTAGATAGTTTCATGGCCCAGTTGGAAGTAGGGCCAGAAGTAGAAGTGCCAGTGATAATATCGTTAGTACTGTCTATGGAAGAATCAGTAAGGACAGTTTTACCATATTCATCATCGGTAAAACCTATGGCGTAAATAGAGAAGCCATTATTATCATTACAGTAGGCTTTCATGATTGTTTCACCTATGGCTGAGTTAGATTCTGTATTTTGGAGTTCAGTAACGTGAGAATCCATGCCAGTACCCGATAGTGTACAGGAAATAGGGATAGTGACGTTGACTTCGTCTGTAACCGTGTCGTTGTCGGCGTAAGTTGAGTGTAAGAAAAGAGTGCTAAATAGTAGTGTTATAGCCAAATGTTTGAACGCTCTTTTGTCCATATTTTTATTTTAGCATAAAAGATATGGAATAGGAATATGGTTTGCTTATTTCAGAGAAATATGGTACTATATAAACATGAAAAGATTGCCGATTGTAGCGTTGATAGGACAGACAAATGCTGGAAAATCTAGCATTTTAAATCGCATGGCGCATAAAAATATCGCCATAGTGGCACGCGAAGAGGGAACCACGCGGGATAATGTAGTGGCTACGATTGATGATTCCTTCATCTTGGCAGATACGGCTGGTCTCAAGGACCCGAACGATGATTTCGAGGCATCAATTCAAGAGCAAATCCAAGATGCTATCGAAAGCGCCGATGTAATCTTGGTGACATTAGATTCTTCTAAGTATTTCAATCATCGGGATGCCAAGATTGCTAAAGATGCCTTGCGCTCTCAGAAACCTGTATTTTTGCTGCTAAATAAATGCGATTTGGCTGAGTCGTTACCGATTGAGGAATTCCGAGCACTTGGGATTTCGCCCGAACGAATATACTATATTTCGGCAACAACTGGCCAAGGCGTTGCGAGTTTAAAAGAGGGCTTAAGTGGCTCCCTGAGGGAATTACGGAGCGCGGCAGCGCAAGTTATAGTACCGGTTCCCCGTGACGGCGGGCCGGCCGAACGCGACCCCAAAAAAGCCATTAAACCATCATTGAAGGTCGCATTAATTGGTCGGCCGAATGTAGGGAAATCGAGTCTATTTAATGCGCTCGGACGCAAGCAACAAGCGATTGTTAGTTCAAGACAGGGTACAACTCGGGACGTGAATCGAGTGCAGGTAAAGTATAAGGGTAGAGAGCTGGAAATACTAGACACCGCAGGCTTGCGCAAGCCGGGTAAACGCGAGGTAGGGATTGAGAAATTCAGTGCCATTCGTACGCTAGCTGCAATTGAAGAGTCTGATATTTGCTGTTTACTGGTGGATTCGACGGAGCCACATAGCAAGCTCGATCAGTCCCTTGCAGGCCAGATTGTTGAGGCCGGGAAGGGAATTATTATGGTGGTGACGAAGTCGGATTTGCTCGAGAATGCTGAGCCGACTAATTATTTCGGCGAAGAGAATGTCGGCAATCGTACGGCGGCGGATTTCTTAATCGATCAGCTGGAGAAGGACTACGATTTTCTACCTTACGCGCCCGTAGTACTAACCTCATCAGAGACCGGCGAAAACGTAACCCAGTTGTTTGAACTGGCACTTCAGATAGACGAAGCACGCCATACCGAAATTAGAACGGCGGATCTGAATAAGATTCTAAATGAGGCCATCGTGTCGCATCCACCGGCGGGGCTCAAAAACACGCGCCCAAAGCCAAAGTACATTGTGCAGACCGATATCTGCCCACCGTGGTTTGTGGTGCATGGGCATGATTTAGGGCTACTTCACTGGTCATGGAAGCGATTCCTAGAACGCAAGGTTCGAGAAAAATACCCGTTCATTGGTACACCGATTAAGTTCTCCTATCGGAGCGACAACAACAGAGGCGAAGTTGACAAATAGGCTTAAGTGTGTTATAATGAATATATAGCATTTCTTGTATTTATGGTAAAATAGGGTTGTGGGCATATGTCCCACATTTGTTTTTTCGGGGTTGTAGTGAAGGGAGTAACTAAAGACCTTTTGGCACCCAGTACATTGACAAGGAGGTGTAAGACTATGTCGAAAGGGAAATATTATGATGGCGGCAAAACTCGCCGTGACCGAACAGAAAGGTTACAAAAACGTGAGCTCTTTGACGCGAACAGGGGAGTTATAGAAGAAGAACCAGTTGACGAAACACGTTTAGCGCAAAAAGAAGATTATAAGGATTTAGACTGGTTACCCGATGACAAGAGAAAATGGTACGTAATAGATACAAATTTCATACTGTCGTGCGTTGATATCATTTATGACCCAGACGATGAGGATTGGCGTATGCCACTCGATCTCCGACCCAGCTTAGATAATGCTCACATCATTATCCCGGCGATTGTGTTTGAAGAGCTGAACCATATCAAAGATGGACACTCGGCAACCCGCCCGATTGCTAGGAAGGCTTTCCGTAGATTAAAGAAGTTTTTCCCAAACAGCGGGCGAAGCCTGCAAGAGATTATGGATCTGTCAAAGCCTATCCCGACTGGCTGGAAGAAGCAAACGATTTCTATTTTACCTTTGCACCGGAATTTTGCTAAATCTTTGCCATGGGTACCGGCTCCTACCGACAATGACGGATGGATTGCGGTGACAGCACTTGCTGCCACTATGATTCGTGACGGGTTGCCGGTAAATGGGACGGTACCGGTCGAAGAGGTGCTGGAACGCGATAATAGCCGGAAGGACGTTGTCCTCCTAACTCAAGATAATCCGTTGATTAGTAAGGCGGATTTGTATGGCGTGAGATCGAAGTCGTATAGTTTCAAAGAGCGTCCGCCATTTACGGGTCTGCGTGATTTAACGGTGCCGGCAGAAATGTTTGAGAAGTTTTGGCAGGAGGATGGAATTTCTTGGCAGGATTTTTCAGACTATATGCCCGGTGAAGCGCCATTTGTAGCAAATGAGTATGTCGTGATGACCCCCGAGGATGATGTCTACCCAAGGGGGTATTTCGCGACTGGTTTACCCTTTGCTAATGTGGCGCGCTATAATAAGTTCCGGAAAATGCTTTTCCCATTGCGTTTTATGAAACAAGAGCAGGCAATGCCGCCAAACGCCGGAATTGCCACTTATTATGACGCAATGAACGATGACACTATCAGCGTAATAGTGGCAACTGGTATGGCCGGCACTGGTAAAACATATCAGATAGTCCGACACGCCGTCCGGGCATTGGGTGAAGGAAAATATACGAGCGTCGTATTAATCATTAATTCCAATAACGGAATGGGGACTTTGCCTGGTGGCCAGGAGAGGAAGTTGGAACCGATGGTGGCGTTTTGCAAGGATGCGATTCGTTCTTACCTGGCCTCAACGCCTGAGTTCAAAAAGAAGCGTGATACCTTGAGACGGCACGGCGACACCGATGATGAACCATCTGAAGCGAAAGTCAACAAGAAGCCCAACAAGTACCGGCAACTGGTTGACGAGCTAGTGGATGAGCAGTTCGAGAAAAAGCGTCGCCGGGCCGAGAAGGCAGAAAGGGCTGAGAAGAAGGTGAAGCCAAATCGCAAAACTTATATTGAACTACTTAATGAGCAGGTCGATTATTATTACGAGCGGTATTTCACGGCTATCCCTTATGAACAGGCTCAAGGTCGGACGTTTGAAGATGCGATCATCATCGTAGATGAAGCACAGAGGATTATCGTCGACGAGATGGAGACTTTTATCACCAGACTGGGGGAAAAATCGCTCTTAGTCGTATGTGGAGATATTAATCAGATTAAGTATAGTTCTCCAGAGAAGAGAATCAAGAATGGTCTCATCTTTACAAGAATGATCTATCACGACTGGGAAGGATGCGCTAATATCCATCTGACCGACAATATGAGGCACGAAGCTGCCGATGTTGCGAATCGCAATTACGAGAAAGTCCTCGCAGAGATTGGCGAATTGCGCTTTTAGACAAAAGTCATAACTGAATAATAGTAGTTTATGGTTCATACCGCAGTATTACGGATGCGCTATAAGCTACTCAGCAATTGCTGCACCCCTTTTGTAAACCCCACATCGTAAAGGTGTGGGGTTTTTCATGGTATAATTGGGGCATGAAACTAGTAGTAGGACTGGGGAATCCAGGGAATCGGTATAATTTTACAAGGCACAATATAGGATTTTTGGCGCTAGATTATTATTTTAAGCGGAATAAGCTTGAATGGCGAGACAAAGCGTTCCTGGGGGCCATGAGGGGCTCTGTGGATGATGTGCTGTTTATTAAACCTCAGAATTTCTATAACGAGACGGGAGGGGTAGTGGCTAGCTATATGCGGCATTTTAATATTCCCGCCTCTGATATACTAGTGATTTGCGATAATTTTGACTTGGGATTTGGCATGGTGAGATATCGGACTTCTGGCTCAGCCGGAGGCAACAATGGGCTCAAATCCCTCGATGCCGCCTTGGGGACTTCAGAATACGCTCGAATCAGAATAGGGACAGGGAACGATGAGCTGCGCACTAAGCTAGGGGATATTGAATTCGTTTTATCAAGATTCACCTCACAGGAAAAAGAGCAACTACCTGCAATATTGCAGGTAGTCACTGAAAAAATCGACGATTTTATTGATTAATTGTTCTTGTCGATCGGAAGCCAAGGTACAACAATGCCGGCAATACCAGCCACCAGCCCTAAGTAAATACCTATGTTGACAGTTAAACCATTATTTAATCCGTTAATCATATCAATCGCCACAACTATAGTTGCAATCGCAGCGGCAACCGTGATTACGATTTTAGTCCATTTGGCCTTCTTAAACATCTCGACAATTGCAATTGATAAAACAGCCGCAAAACAAACAAAGCTAATCCACCCATCACCATCAGAGCCCTTTGCAGAAACGCTGATGCCGAACGCTGATGCCGATAGCCATGGTAAAAATGTAGCAATCATACCTATTAGACCAGCTACCGCCGCGATAATGCTTTTTATAGAAATCGTTTTTTTCATTCTTTTCTCCTTAGAGTTAGTTATTATGCTTTTATTGTATCATCTTTTGTAAATAAACTGTTGTTAAATCAGGCTCCAATTATTCATCCCTAGGGGTCTTACGCGGCTCTTGATTTCCAAGAGAGTAATGGTTTCATTAAAGACTTCTGGCGGGAGATGAGTGGCGTTCATTATCTCTTCGCCTTTCCGTAGTCCATTTGCTAACCCCTGAAGAATCTTTGTTTCTACATCGGTATCACCAATCAGATTTAACTGTTTATGCTTCTTATGACGTCGGGAATACATATCGGGGAACAGATCTCTTAGAATGTCATCCGGCTCAGTGTAGGGAATAGCGCCTTGCTTGATGAGCTTATTGCAACCCTGAGAGTATGGATTTGTAATATTACCAGGTACGGCAAAGACGGTTTTGCCTTGTTCGATGGCATGAGTGGCGGTATTGAGGGAGCCAGATCGTTCAGCTGCTTCTACTACGACTACGATATCAGAAAGGCCAGAGATGAGACGATTGCGTTCTAAGAAGCTAGTCTTGGGGAACGGATGCGTTCCTGGTGCGTATTCCGAGATAATGGTGCCGTTTTGTTCAATTATCTTTCTCGCGACAGCCTCATGGGGCTTTGGATAGATATTGTCAATTGCCGTACCAAGTACCGCCACTGTAATACCGCCCCCATCGAGACACCCTTGGTGTGCTATGGTGTCGATCCCATACGCAAGACCAGATACCACCACCACGCCGCGTTTGCCTAATTCATAGGCTAGTTTATAAGCGACTTCCTCGCCATACTTGGTATTATGCCTTGAGCCAACAATAGCGACCGTTTTGGGTCTTGTTGTTCGGGTTTGTTCGGGTTTTTGGCTAGGCCCTTTTGACACATTTTCTGGCATTTTACCACGAAAATACAATGTTTTTGGCTTAAGCGCAATGGCTTCTAACACCTCTGTAAAATTGCTTTCTAGGGGTGAAATTTGGTTGATTTTTGTAAAAAAGTGTGAAAAAGGTGTTGACATATTTTTTCTCCTGTGATATAATTGAGTCAGTTGGTACGAAAAATCGTGCCACACCGCACCTAAATAAGTTATAATTTCGCTATACTACTCGTAGTATAGCAGAAGTTGCGAGCTTTTGAAACCCTTTCGGGCTTAAAATTTCTTAATGGTTTTAAGTTTTATAAGTATTACCTCCACTTTGAAAGGAAACTTTCGAAGGCTTAGCAACCCCTCTAACCGGCGGGCCCCTGTATTGTGTGAGGTGGGTTACGCTCCGGGGGTTACCCGGTATAGTAATGAAGCGTTAGAGGGCCAAAAAACCCTCAGGTGATGCCCACCCTTACCTGAGGGTTTTTTGGTGTGCTACTGGGCATTGACCTTTAAGCTGGGTAGTCTTATAACCCGTTTTGTTATGTCGTCTAGAGTTAAATCTATATAATCCTCGCGAGCGCAAGTATTACCAGCACTACTGTAATGATCAAGGCTATACCTGTAATAGTGGTAGCTTTCGCATGATATAGGACATTCTTGGTTTGTTTTTGCGCATTTGACAGGTTTTTTCTCCGCGCTAGCACAATACTTACAAAAACTAACGACAGGGCAGTCATAAGAACCCCGACGATAATCGGCAACAACGTCACGAAAGCTTTATTCCAACCACATGATGTATCATTGCAAACCCAACTCCTCGATTGTATAGTCATTATTATCGTTGCAATATTTGATAAAATAGCCAACCAGAGAAAGACCTCTGCTGTTTTGGCAGACGCCAGATAACCTTTTGTCGCATCTTTCCGCGTAACTGCATTGTCAATACTTTTTTGGTAGGCATTGTTTTCTACGATTGCCCATACCCAACTTCCAAGAATCAACATAGGGGGTAGAAAGCTACTTTGACTCGAAGAAAACACAACAATCGCCATGAAAGTTAGCGCTAAGTGCCCAAATCCGTATAAATACCGTCTCGCAGCGAAGTCGTGTACCCCAAAAATGCCGAGTAGAAACGCTAAAATACCAAAAGCTTCTTTTGAAATAAACTGTTTTTCACTATTGTCGGGTTCTTTATCCATAACCTCATTATATCACGTCACATTAAGGAGATTTAGATATTATACGTAATACTACTGTACTTGACGGGTGTGGTATTATAATATATATGGCAAAAAATTTGGTGATAGTAGAGAGCCCAGCAAAGGCGCATACGATTGAGAAATATCTCGGGTCGGATTTTAAAGTACTGGCTTCAGTTGGGCATATCCGCAAAGATACAAAAGTGGACAAATCAACATTCGAAGTGACCTACGAAATAGATCCGGAACATTCGAAGATTATTAGCGAGCTAAAACGCGAAGCAAAAAAAGCCGACAAAATCTGGCTTGCGACCGATGAAGACCGCGAAGGAGAATCAATTTCATGGCACCTCTGTGAGGTGTTGGCTCTACCGAAGAATACTGCCAGGATTACTTTTCATGAGATTACCAAATCAGCGTTAGAGGAAGCAATTAAGAACCCGCGAACAGTTGATATGAACATGGTGTCTTCGCAACAGGCACGACAGACTCTAGATATGTTGGTAGGATATGACTTGTCGGATATGGTTCGCAAGAAGGTGCCTGGGGCCATTTCGGCAGGACGAGTACAGTCGCCGGCTTTACGACTGATTGTCGAGCGCGAGAAAGAAATCGAAAAATTCGATTCGAAGTTTAATTTCAAGACTACTGGTAGATTCGCGAAAGATAAGGCTGAATTTGATGCCAATATGGAAGGAAAACAACCTGAAACTGAAGACGAAGCAAAGAAGTTGCTCGAAACCCTGTCGCAATCCAATTTCAAGGTGGAAGATGTCGAGGAAACAGAGGGGACAAAGGCGAACCCGGTGCCGTTCACTACGGCGGCGCTCCAGATTGAAGCAAACAGCAAACTGGGGTTTGCATCACGCACTACGATGTCGGCGGCACAAGGCCTGTATCAGGCTGGATTAATCACATATCACAGAACCGACTCTTTGAACCTTTCAAGCCAAGCCGTGGGGGCGATTGCGAAATATATTGAAGAAGCTTTTGGCAAGAATTATCTAAAAGTGCGTCATTTTAAGACAAAAGACGCTTCGGCCCAGGAGGCACATGAAGCAATTCGTCCGACTGATGTATTTCGCACTAGTGCAGGGAAGAACGACTACGAGAAACGGCTCTATCGCTTGATTTGGGCGCGTACGGTTGCGACCCAGATGGCGAACGCTAAAGTTGCTAAGACCACTATTAAATTAAGCCATGATTTCGTAGCCAAAGGCGAAGTGGTGATTTTTGACGGTTTTCTTAAAGTTTACGGTAAGAGTAAAGATTTAGAGTTGCCAAAAGTAGCCAAGGGTGATAGGATAGATTGCCTGGAATTATCCGCTCGACAAACCTATGGTAAGCCACCAGCAAGATACACTGAAGGCTCCCTGGTAAAGAAATTAGAAGAATTAGGTATCGGGCGACCTTCAACTTATGCTTCGATTATGACTGCAATTCAAGCAAGAAACTACGTTGAAAAAGGAGAATCAGAAGGGTCAGAGCGTGAAGTCGTAGAGCTTAAGGCTAAGAGCGGTAAAATCTCACGCGCTTTAATAAAGGAGAAGGTGGGTGCAAACAAGGGGAAACTAATCCCGACGCCGATTGGCGAATTGGTATCTGGTTTCTTAACTGATAATTTCAAGAATATCGTAGATTATAAGTTTACAGCAAATATCGAGAAAGATTTGGACTTAGTGGCGGATGCAAAGTTAGAACGCGTGAAGATGCTGAAAGATTTTTATGGACCATTCCGTAATACAGTACTCGAGGCTAACGGCGTAGAGCGCTACAATAACGCACGGCTTCTCGGTCATCATCCCAAGAACGGTAAGCCGATTTACGCCAAAGTCGGAAAGACTGGCGGATTTATCCAATTAGGAGATAACGAGAAAGAGGCGGGCGAAAAACCACAATTTGCGCCTTTGCCGAAACGAAAGAGCGTCAAGACCGTGACACTAGAACAGGCCTTAAAGCAATTAGATTTGCCAGCGTTACCGCGCGTACTAGGTAAAGCAAAAGATGGAGCCGAGCTGATTGCGGCGAGTGGCCCATTTGGGCCTTACCTGAAGGGTGGAAAGTATAATATTCCGATGAAAGATTATGATCCATATACTATAACCTTAAAAGAAGCTTTGCCGCTGTATCAGAAGAAAATTGACTCGATGATAGCTGATTGGGGTGATATTCAGATTATCCGGGGAGCGTACGGGCCATATGTGAAGGGTCCAGGACGACGCAATAATGCGAAGATTCCGAAAGAAATAGATCCCCAATCGATTACCTTAGAGCAAGCCAAAGAAATGCTTAAAAACAAGCCTAAGGCAACTAGGCGCGGCGTACGCGGTGGACGTAAAAAAACCGCCAAGAAGACAATCGCCAAGAGAAAAACTGGCAAAAAGGCTAAATAAAATTACTCACAAAGCTTATGTTTTACTATTTTTTTCTATATTTGTAAAAAATATGCTACAATAATGAATAGAAACGCATAATTTCATAGTTGACATGAGGCCAAACATATGATATTATAGTAATAATTTACAATATTAACAGATATAATCAGAAGGAAGAATCGAATGGAGCAAAATGCGGAAATCCTCAAAAATGCAATATCCGGAAGCTTGAAAGTCATTGAACAAGAACGCGAAAGAGAAATCATCATACGACGTTTTGGGCTGAAGGGTAGGAAAGAGACACTTGAACAAATTGGTGAATCTTTATCCATCACGCGTGAGAGGGTGAGGCAGCTAGAGAAAGCCATCTTGATTCGACTTCAAATTTCCGCAGAGGAGAATCAGATTTCTGAACTCGCCGCCGCTGAGAAACTGTTAGTGCGTAATCTGACTGAGATGGGACGCGTGGCAAGATTGTCCGACGTCGCCGGAAAAGTATATGGGAGAGATACGAAACCATCCGAGAGAATGGGCATTTATTTTATTGCGACCTTTGCAAAAAACTTAACGATCGTTGAAGAGAATGATAAATATCACGCTGCGATTGGAATTGCAGAATACGGCAATAGCCGAATAATTCGCGAAAGGGTCGATGAGATTGTTAATGTGATTAAGGCCGCAAAAAAGCCTCTAACGATTGATGAGCTTGACGGACAACTAGATTATGAGCATCCTGACCATATCCGGGCAATTGCGTCAATTTCAAAGCAACTGGCTACCTTAAACGGTGTATGGGGATTAGTAAAATGGCCAATAGTGAACCCGAAGAATATCCGTGACAAAATTTACGTGATTCTCGAGGCTAAAAAAGAGCCGATGCACTTCTCGGAAATTGCTAAGGCTATCAAAGAATCAAATTTTAAACGGCGCAATGTCACGGTACAGGCTATCCACAATGAGTTAATTAAAGATGCACGTTTTGTACTGATTGGACGTGGTATTTATGCGCTGTCTTCTTGGGGTTATAAGAAGGGAACTATCTCTGATATTATCCGTTCGATTTTGGAAAAGTCTGGTAAACCACTGTCTAGAGAAGAGATTGTGAAACAGGTCTTGAAAGTCCGTAAAGTGAAGGAGACGACGATTTTATTGAATTTACAGAACAAGAAACTATTTAAGAAAGTAGGGAAGAACTCTTATACTTTGGCTGATATTCAAAAATAAGCTGAAGTATGATAGAATAAAAGTATGGAAGCAGTGATACATTTTATTCTGATGCCGATATTCTGGATTCCTATAGTGGGGATTTTGGCATTTTTAACTTATCGAAATTATAAAAAACTAAATAAACTGAAGGTATTGAATGTTGATTCAGTATTGTTGATGTTGGAAATCCCGCGCGAGAACGATAAAAAAGAATTGGCCGCGGAACAATTGTTTGCAAGTTTGCACGGTATTCTCCGCGACAAGAGGGAACTAAGGAATTCAGGCGGAGTACAGGAACATCTGTCGTTCGAGATTGTGTCAACGGCGGGTCAAATTCGGTTCTATGTTTGGGTGCCGAAAGTTTTACAGAGTTTCGTTGAAGGGCAAATTTATTCTCAATACCCAACCGTACAAATATATAAGATGAACGAAGATTACGTAGATAATCGCACTAAGTATCCGGTAACTTATTCTGCAGAACTTGGGTTAATCGAAGATGATGCTTTGCCGATAAAGACGTTTGATACCTTTGAAGTAGACCCCTTGGCGGGGATTACAGGAACTTTAGCAAAGCTTGACGCCAGTTCTTCTGAAGAGTTATGGATTCAAATTCTAACCAGACCGATTGCTGATGACTGGCACAAGAATACAACTGATAAATGGATTCAAAAGGTTAAAACCGGAACGAAGTCATTATTCATGGGGAGCGGGATAGATTGGACGTGGATTTCAGAGGTAATCATGGCACTGTTTCGCCCGCCGGCAGGTGGGACCAATTCAGACACCACCGTGGAGCTATCGGAAAGAGCGAAGACTCAGATAGCCAAAGCCGAAGAGAAAGCCACTAAACTGGGCTTCGAAGTGAAGATTCGCCTTGCTTATCTTGGGCAGAACGAAACGGATGCACGGCTCAATATGCAGGCTCTAGTGGGTACTTTTAAACAGTTTAACTCTACTAATCTAAATGGATTCAAACAACTGGGCGGAAGCTTTAATCATGATGACCTTGATGCTTATAAAATGCGACAGTTTACGAATCGTGGTTTTATCTTGAATATTTCCGAACTAGCCTCGGTATATCACTTGCCGCACACCTCAGTGGAGACACCTAATATTGTGTGGGCCTCTTCTAAGACAGCCGAGCCGCCAGCAAAACTACCGGTGTTAACTGGCGATTCTGCTATCGACGAAAATGTCTCCGCCTTTGGTTTAACGAACTTCCGCGGTATCAACCATCAGTTCGGCCTACTCCGACGCGATCGCTCGCGCCATGTTTACATCATCGGTCAAACAGGGGCAGGGAAAAGCGGGATGCTTGAACTTCTGGCTTTGTCCGACGTGTTTTATAATCAGGGGTATTGTATTATTGACCCGCATGGAGATTTTGCAATTGATAACCTAAAATTCATCCCAGCATCCAGAGTGAATGATGTGGTTTATTTCAATCCAGCTGATACGGCATTTCCGGTAGCATTTAACCCCCTCGAGGTATCCGATCCGTCGCGTAAACCCAATATTTGTTCTGAAGTAATTGGGGTGTTGAAGAGGATGTTTGGGGACTCTTGGGGCCCGAGGCTGGAGCATATTTTGCGTTATACCCTGCTAGCATTGCTCGATAGGCCCTCTACTACATTGCTCGACATTTCGCGGCTCTTAACAGATAAAGACTTCCGTAAGGAAACGTTGGATTATTGTCAGGATGTAACAGTGTTGCAGTTCTGGAAACACGAATTTGGCCAATGGAACGAAAAACAGGTCAACGAGTCAATTGCGCCGGTATTAAATAAGGTTGGGGCGTTTACAGCCAATCCGATTATCCGTAACATCGTGGGGCAACCAAAATCTTCGTTTGATATCCGCAAAATCATGGATGAGGGCAAAATTCTAGTCGTGAACTTATCTAAAGGTTTGATTGGTGAGGATAACGCGGCAATTCTGGGTTCATTCCTGGTTACTAAGGTGCAGCTTGCGGCGATGTCTCGCTCTGATATTCCCCTGATAGAGGATCGTAGACCGTTTTATCTATATGTGGATGAGTTTCAGAACTTTGCTACAGAATCATTTGCTGTGATTCTCTCTGAGGCTCGTAAATATGGCTTGAATTTAACTGTAGCAAACCAATATGTAGCACAGATGACCAATTCAGTGCGCGATGCAGTGTTTGGTAACGTGGGTACTACGATCTCCTTCCGAGTATCGCCAGATGATGCGCCTATTTTAGTAAAACAGTTTGAGCCAACTTTCGATGAATCAGACCTGGTGCAGCTCAATAATCGCCACTTCGTGATTTCTATGATTATTAACGGCGAGAAAGTACCGGCCTTCTCTGCTACAACTCTGTCAATCCCTGAAACACCAGCAGATAACTTCGAGGCAATTGTGGCGCGTTCACGCGAATATTATGCACGTCCACGAATGGAGGTCGAGAAGGAAATTCGTGACACGATTGAACAATCTGAAAAATACAAACGCGAGCTATCTAATTCGGGGCGACAAGAGGGAATTGAACCCAAGCTCGTGATTAATTCTAATGAAAAACCAGTATTCCGCTTAATTACGCAACCAGAGCAAAAACCTCAGAAAGCTGCCGAACAAAAACCGAACTATAAAGTTTCGACACCTCAGATGGACCTCAGGCGCTCTGGGATGAGTCCGAATACCGCTGAAGGTAAAGAAAGATTGGGATTAAAGGACTTAGCAAGACTGGCAGCCGAACACAAAGACAGTAAAGTAGAATTCAAGAAAACATCGGGGCCAGCTAAGAAGACTGACGTAACTAAGTTAGGAAAGGGTGTCCTGAAGAAAAAAGGGAAGAAAGGACGCAAGAAAAAGGCCGAGAAGGTTCCTGTGACACCTCCTACTACCTCTGTTAGTTCCCCTGTGGATACCCCTAAACCAACACAGCAGAAACAGTCATTCCCCACCCCTGTTACACCAGAGGTGGAATATCAAGAAAAGTCGACCGTCACAATACAGCCATCTCATAACTCATTACCCCTTACTACCCCTGTTAAGCGCACGGATGGCTTTGCAAACAAAGATAATTCAGTAGATGGATTTCTAAGTATTAAACATTGATTCATTTGAAAAGTAGGGAAACATAAATAAAAAACCTGGCCGGCAAATTTAAAAGGCCAGATTTTGGCTGAAGTCCGAATCATGATTTTAGCATAAGTTTAATGTCGTACAATATAGAGAGCATGACTATTATAAATTTAATAATATAAAGGAGAATAGCCATGGATAATGGTTTGGCTGTATATATGGGCCGTAATTTAAAAGATTCAATTTCTAATTTAGAAGTTTGTCAGGGAACTGCTAAGGATTCTGGCAACATTTATTATTATGTTCAGATTACATTTATAAATGGTTACACTAAGCGTTTATATTTGCAGAGTTCTGAAGCGTTTGCATTTACTAATGCATTTGACATGCTTCAAACTAATAATGATATTGATTCGAACTTTTAAAATTATGGTGCTTACCATAGGCTTTCTTATGTCACCGGCAGGTAAGTTAAACGTAGCGTTTTGCGGCCATTTAGGGTGGGGATAACTCTACAGTGGGGCATAGTCTTTTATAAATTACCTCCTCTTACTATTTTTTTTACTTGCCCCACTTTTAAGAAAGGATTTTTATGATAAAAAAGATTTCAGTAATTGAAACTTCTTCTAAAGATGATTTTCTTTATCAGGAATTAATGGAATTATTGTGGGACCATAAATTATTACGTGGTGGTGCTGCTCTTAACCAGACTTTGAAAGACCATAATGTTTTGACTTTATATCTTATTTCTAAGCAAATTGATAAGATTCGCAATATTGAAGAGTCTTATTTTAATGATGATGGTTCTTTAAAGTCTGATATAATTGATAAGACTTTTGTTGAACGTCAACATCATTTAGCGTCTTTACATTCGTTATTTAATAATATATAATTAGATTAGAGAGAGTAATTTTAACTCACGTTCTGGTGGGATACCGAAAGGAAGTTATGGGAGAAACTGCTTTGTTAGATGTAAGTGCTCTGACTTCTGCTCTTTCCACTGCAACCTTTGCCGGTGTGATTCAATCACTTTTGCCGATAGTTGCGGTGGCGGTTTTAGTTGGCTTCTTGTTCTACGTTGTTCGTTGGGCAATTGGCCTCTTCCGGGGCATTTAGTCCTTACCGGCCCGCTTTTTATTGGCGGGCCGGTACCATAAAAGAAAGGTTTATATGGAACAATTAGCCCAAGCATTTGTTGACGTATTAGCATGGTTTTTAATTCCATTTGCTACTATTCTTGCTGTTTCGTGGGTTGTTTCTCTATTTAGGAGATAATATGTATCTATTTATTTTTATTTTACTTGTAATTATTTTAATATTACAGATTTCTATTTTATCTACTTGTGCTGATATTAATGATAATATTCTTGATATTGAGCGTTCTATTCGTCAGTTACCTCGTCAATTTATGCGTTTTATCGATAGAAGGAGATTGAAGTGAGATGGATTCGCTTATTTATTTCTTCTTCGGTTTTATTATTGTCTATTTTGTTGTTTCCATTGTTTTACGGCGCTGATGTATCTGCTACTTCTGTTTCTTGTTCTGGTACTTTACCTTCTTCTTTTAATCCTGGTAGTGGATTTAATTATACTTCTAATTGTGATCTTTCTTCTCTTTCTTCTGGTCGTTGGTATTATTATTTTAGTTTTATTCCTTCGTCTGGTAATTCTTCTACTACTAACTCTGTTAATGTTTGTTTTGCTGTAGCCAATAATCGTTCTTGTTCTAGTACTACTGTTTCAAATAATGATTTGGTTCATTATTTAGTAAATGATTTTAATAGATATGCTTCTAATCCGTCTTTTTCTTATTTTTTTACTTCTTCTTCTCAGTTGATTTATTTGATTTCTAATAATATATCTTTTTCTGTTCCATTTACTTATTCTGCTGTTATTTCTGATGTTAATCCTTTTGTTACTTCTGACTGTCCTCCTCTTCCTTCTGGTTCTTTTTCTATTTCTTCTAATGGTGAATATGATATTTCTGATTATGCTTCTGTTTCTGTTGATGTTCCGCAAACTATTGGTCCTATTTCTGATGATTCTATTTCTAAGATTATTTTTGCCATTTTTTGTATTCCTGCTACGATTCTTGTTGTTTATTTCTTTTATTGTATTTATCGTATGATTATTAAATCGACCGGGGGCTGGTCATGAAAGGAGTAAAAAAATGCTTTGGTCCATTGTTAGCCTTTGCCATCATGCTTGGGTTGTCATTAAGCGTATATTTAGACACTAGTGCTCTTAAGCATGATGTTCAGTATATTCCTATTTCTTCTGATTCTGCTGCTGTTGCTGGTTCTACTAATGGTTCTAATCGTAATCCTAGTTTTGAAATTACTTGGCTTTCTGCTGATGCTCCTGATCAGAATATTAATAGGGGTACTAATCATTATTTTACTTCTCGTCTCTCTAATAATAAATGTACTTTTGTAAATTATTCTGACATTTATACTTCTACTCCATCTTATACCACTTATCCTATTGCTCAGTTTACTTATGGTTTTGATTCTTATCGTTATAATTATTTATCTGAGTCTGGTTATCCTGGTTCTTTTGATTCTATTATTTGTAATCAGACTGTTCCTTTTGGTACTTTGTATTCTTCTCAATCTAATTTAGATTCTCACCCTAATTTTGATGATTCTTCTCTTAATAATATTCCTCCTTTAGACCGTCCTCCTTATTCTGCTTTGCTTCCTTATTATTATGATTTTGACTCTTTTTATGCTCATGATACTGCCATTGATACTAATACTGGTATTACTTATAATCAGACTCTTAAACTATCTGAAATAGTTGGTCATGCTCCTAATAAGTTTAATTCTCTTACTATTCCTCTTGGTCGGCCTAATGAGTCTGTTGGTACTATTACGCAAGGTCGTCAAGTTAAATTACAGGGTGTTTTTGATTTTTCTGGTCCTGGTAATACTTTTACTTGGAATTCTGATTTATCTTCTGCTTATTTTCGATTATATTATGCTGGTTTAACTGAATCTCAATCAATTACTGATACTAATTCTAATTCTGGTGGTTATGTTGATTGTACTACTAATTTTATTTCTTTGCCTGCTAATGATTTTTATCAATTAGAGTATACTTGTGATTTAACTTCTCCTACTACTTTCTATAATGGCCAACTTTGGTTTTATTTGAAATTCTATAACCCGTATGGTTATTTATTTGATACTAATGCTGATTGGTCTTTTGGTTCTACTTTCTTTATTACTGATAATGATGATACTCCTGGTGGTACTTGGGGTACTGCTCCTACTGGTAATAATCTTTCTAAAGCCCCTGGTTCTGCTCAGGCTTTAATTCCTTCTAATGATGATTGGTTTTCCTCTCTTTCTAATTTGTTTTCTTTTGGTTTTTTTAATCCTTTTGCTCCTATTTTTCAGATGTTTTCTGACAATAATTCTTGTGCTTCTATTCCTACTATTGCCGGTATGATTCATTCTGAAGAAACCGAAGTTTGTCCTTGGTTTAATTCTACTCTTCGTAATATTGTTACTCCGGTTCTTGGTTTATCTTCTATGATGTTAGTGTTTGGTTTTGCTGTTCGTTGGCTTGGTTCTAGGAGTGGTAATTTTATTGAAGATAGTGGTGGTTTTGATAGTGGTGGTTATCATTTTGAAAATAAATTTAGGAGGAAGAATTAATGTTAGATACTGTATTTAATATTTTAAAAGTTACTGTTATTGTTGCTATTGCTGCTGTTTTTATGGTTGCTATTACTGGTCTTCTTAATCTCATTACTTCTTTGGTTTTTAGTTCTGTAGTTGGTGAGATTCTTGCTCTTATTTCAATGTATTTACCTTTTAATGCTTTAAATGTCTTTGGTGCTATTGGAACTGCTACTGTTGCAATTCTTTCCTTTTTAATTGCTAAGAAGATATTTGACCTTACTTCTTGGAGTGTTTCTGCTGTATGAAAACTCAATCTGTTATTTCGCTTGACCCTATTGCTCAGCGTAATCGTAAACGCTCCGGAGTAATTGGCCGATTTTTTAAGACTAGGCATTTTAAGGGTAAGGGAATTAAAGTTACTGATCCATTTGGTCATTATTTATTTGTAGGTCGTCAGCGTTCTGGTAAGACTGTTTCCGCCATCTGGTATTATGAGTTTCTTAAGAAACGATATGAAAGGCAGGGAAAGACTGTAATTCTTTATTCTAATATGGGTTTTGGTAATCCTGTTACTAAAATTTCACTTAGTCCTATTATTCGTAAAGTTGAATATAAACCTGAATTTGTTTATATTTTTATTATTGATGAATTACAGTCTTATTTTCCTAAGGATACTAAAGACCAGGCGACTTTACGACTCATTGACGAGTTGACGGGTGAATTTAGTCAACTTGGTAAGCGTCAGATTTATGTTCTTTCTACTGCTCAAATTTATGGTCGGGTTAATAAGAATTTACGTGAACAGTGTCTTTATATGGTTAATTGTCGTAAATCTAAAATAACTAATCATGTTGTCAATGATTTCATAGATGGCGATGATGTTCTGTGTGATGATCTCGGCCGTTGGTCTGGTGAGCCGGTTCGCATTATGGTGCATGGTTTGCCGACTACCTCATTTGACACACATCGTATGATAACTGCTTGACAATTTAACTCGCTTGTGCTATAATTGTTATATAATAATTCATTTAGAAAGGAGAATATTAGATGAATATTATAATTCAGGATTTAGTTCCGGCAATTATTATCTGTTTTTTTGTCGGTTTTTTTCTTATTATTATTTTAATTTGTGCATTGGTTTCTGTAATTCAGATGGCTAAGGATATTCGTCGTATCGCTGATTCTTTGGAGGTTTTAGAGTTTAAAAGTTTAAAAAGTGACACTAGAGAACCCCAAGACGGGGAAGTGTCACTATAACCATTATACCTGATTTTTCTTTTTTCGTTAAAAGGAAGGGAATTACGCGCCAAGAGGTTCTGTCAAGGGTTTAAGCGTAGCGGCCCTTGACAGGTTCTCGGCGTGTGATATACTTTCTCTTTTGAAAAAAGAAAAAAGGCGGGCCGCCGTCAGTGACCATATTTGTGTGTTATACTTGATTATATATATACATAGTTTGGTCACTTTGACGGCGGCTGTGAAATATGATATAATAGTATAATGGAGGTAAACTTATGAATCTGCGTGTAATTACTAATATAACTAAGGAATATCCAGATATGTTTAAAATAGTTGTTTATAAGGAACCTAAAGTATTTGTCAAATCTGATTCGGTCAAACGTAATAGGGAAGTTGTATCTGAGGATTATGTTCCTCAGGTTTCTTCGTTACAACGTACTAAGTCTTTAATTCGTGATATTGTTCTTTGTAACGATTTCGAATTATTTTGTACTTTTACGTTTGACCCAAAGAAGGTTGATTCTTTTAATCTTCCGGCTACTTGGGGCGTTATGTCACGTTGGTTACATCATCAACGCAATTTGGCTCGTGAGCGAGGTAAAGATTTTAAGTATTTAATTATTCCTGAACGCCATAAGTCCGGTAGATGGCATTTTCATGCCTTAATTTCGGGCTATTCAAGCACTTTGAAAGCCTCGAACTGTGTAACACCTTCACTTCATCGTGTTTATAATCTAACTTCGTTTAGAAGCGGTTTTACGACTGCTGTATTTATTGATTCAAAAGAAGGTGTATCGAACTATGTTACTAAGTACATAACTAAGGATTTTGTTACTACATTTAATCAACGTAGGTTTTTTTGTTCACGTAACCTAGTTCGACCGAAGCGAAGCACTAATTCTATTGTGCTTTCAACTACTTTGCCGTTATTTAGACGTAAAGTGTCAGAGAATTTAGAAACTCAGACATTTATTATTGACAAATCAAATTATGTTTGTAATAATGATGTTAGCACTCTAGATGTCGTACAATATAGATTTTAAGACATAAGCACTTTGGGATTTAGACGGTTAAGTTATCGTCTTATATGGGTAAATAATGCTGGGCAGACGAGGATAAAGCCTAAATAGATTCTTTTAAGGAACATTTTCGGATTTGTTATGTTGTGGTTGCTACAAAATCCCACTTATGCGAGTGCTCATCCTGATGGCTAATTAGAGACTTTGTGCATGATTGGGCACCCGTTAGATGAATCTATAAATGAATTGCAATCAACGAGTAAAGCACGAGCATCTGCCGGATTTTGTAGCAACTATCAACAGAACAAGTCGAGTTCCTTAAAAGAATCTATTTAGGCTTTATCCTCGTCTGCCGAAATTCTGTAGGATTTACAACGATTCGGATTCTTCTGGATTCTTTGGTGGGTTTGGTTGGCCGGTACCCCTGTTAGGCGCGGTTTTTGGTCAGATTTTGGCTTAAAATTTGCAAATTTGACATTTCCCCGTTTTATTTCCCTTTTTTGTGTTTTCCCTGTTATTTTGAGTTGTTCTGCCCTGCTTGTTGTGCAAATACTGTTTTACGATTGAACAAAAACCGAACAAGAACAGGGGAGCACCAGAATCGTTTTAACAGGGGTGGACCCCTGTTAATTTGAGGGTTTGTTTCCCTGTCATTATTGGGAACTGGAGACGAGACAACGGATACTGAAACCATAATACTTGGAATAGGTGGATCCTGATGGATAGAAGGAAGTAGAACTTACGAAGAAACGATAGGAGTTTGATGCGTCAGATGCCGACCTGCTCCAGTAATCGCCATAGGTGCCACGACCACTTGCGTTTGTGCCATAATAATATCCAGAGTAAATATAATTATTCGGGAAATGACGAATGCGATTAGACATAATATTACCATCCTCAGTATCACTTTGACGGTCGCCAGTCCCACCATAATGCTGGGAAAGAGTGCCGTTTTCTTGATTTACGCCACTACTGGATGGTAAATGCCAGCCGGTTGGACAAATGGAGGTACCTGCCGCCTCAGAAATAGACGAACTATTCATATAATTCGTGTTGGCCATGGCGGCTGCCCAAGTGTAGTAATTGCCATAGGAATATAGATTTGAGCTGGTGCGATAATTAGTACCGCTATCGCTTGGGTTATTTGCATTAGTATAGTTCTGAGTATATGTAATGCTATCTACTAGGCTATTAGTATTAATATTATTATAGCGTGGGAAGCGATTATTAGGATTATTAGTAGTACCAATATCCTCCAGTACGCTGTTGATTGGATCGTAGGTATCCACTGGTGGGTTGGTGGAAGATTTATAAATGGTATTTGAGATGATTGAGTCATTGAAGTTATTAGACTCAGAGTTTGCAAGGCCAACAAAGGAACCATAAGTGCCGGGAGTACCACCATAGCCCTGAGAAAGAGATTGGTTAGTGACGCTGCTGTCGTTAATACTATTGCCTAAAGTACCAGTGGATTCTAGTCTTAGGTTTTCTATCATCCAGCAGTTGTCATCAGCGAGTTTGGCAATGGCATAAACCTCATTATCGCGTTTATCGGTCAGTGCGACTATACTGTTTTTATTGGTCGTGATTGTTCCGGTAGCGGAATTAAAGTTTACGCTGGTTAGATTACTGCATGAACTACCGTCAAAGTCTTGGAGATAGACCGGATTATTGTTGCCGTCTTTTTTGGCTGGAACCCAGACTGCGTACATAGTTATCTTATCACTGCCCGGATAGAAAGGAGCTGTTATGGTTTCTGTTGGTCCATAAATAACTGGATTGTTGGAGTTGTCGTTGTCGGTGAAATGAGCCCAGGCATCGGAGTCGGTAGACCAACCAGCAAAGCCGTATCCTGCACGCTTAAAGTTGCTGGGAAGAAGCGTAACATTGATACCCTCAACGACATTTATTTGTTTCACGCTCTTTTCTCCGGTAGTGGCATCTGTAGTGCCCATACCGTTGGGATTGTCTGCGTTGTTGCCATCGTATTGAATGGTATACGGTATTCCTTTGCCTGTGATAGATAATGACGTATTGGCGTTTACGCTGAATACAGTTTCGGAAGATGTTGTAGAGCCGATTTCGCCACCCGCCGTAACAGACCAGGAATTAAACTGATAGCCGTGACGGATAGTTGCAGAAATAGAGTATAGTGCGCTCTCTGTAAGCGTTATCGTGTCGCCATCATTCGTTATAGTCTGTGTGCCGTATTTAGGATTTGAAATTGTCACACTTTGTACGCGTTGATCCATGTTGACGGTAACGGTATAGAGTTTGGTTGAAATGCAACGGACACTTGCTCCGCGAACCATGTTATACGTATTGCCGCTTCTTGGATCTATAGCCGTCTTCCCTAAAAGCATCCAGCCTGAACCATGGTAATTTGATTGCATAGCTGACCTGGTCCAATAATAACTATATGTACCGTCTTTCGTGCAAGTGCCAGAACAATATCCGGAAAAAAGGAAATTATTAGGAAAGCTACGGAAGCGATTAGATATGGTGGCGCCATTTCCATTGGATAATGAACTTTGATAACCACCAGTACCGCCATTGCTTATTGAAAGAATATTAAGCTCCTTATCATTTCCTGATGATGCAGCGGAAGGAAGATGCCAGCCAGATGGGCAGATAGATGTGTCAACTGTTTCAGAAGAATTAGACGACAACGGTGCACCATCATAACCAAGCCTATTAGTGTTTGCCATAGCGGCTGCCCAGTTGTAATAGTTACCGTATGAATAAATATTGGAAGCGATATAGTTCGGGCTGCTATTGCTTGGGCTCAAGGCGTTTGCATAGTTCTGACTGTAAGTAGTATTATCCACTAGATTCTTGGTATTACTATTGTTGTAACGAGGAATGTGATAGCCTGGATAGTTCGATGAGCCAATATCCTCTAGAGTGTTGTTAATTGGATCATAAGTATCTACCGGTGGGTTGGCAGAAGCTTTATATACAGTATTAGCGACAGAGGAATTGGTAAAGTTGCTGGATTCCGATGCAGCCAATCCAACAAAATTGCCATAAAGGCCCGTGGTTCCTCCGTATCCTTGGGCGAGAGACTGGTTGGTGACACTATTGTCGTTTTGGTTTTGACCCATAGTATACTGATTATCTAGCCGTAGGTTTTCTATCATCCAACATTTATCATCAGCGAGTTTAGCCACAGCGTAGGCTTGATTGTCACGTTTGTCTGTAAGGGCGATGACGCTTCCAGCGGTAATCTCACCCGATACAGAATTAAAGCTAGCACTAGTAAGACTACTGCATTCAGTATCTCCGAAATCTTGAAGATAGACTGGGTTCCCATTGCTGGTCTCTGCTGGGACCCAGACGGCGTATAAATTAAAAGTATTTGTGCTATTATTCGGGTTGGCTGGGGCCGAGAGCGTTTCCATCGGGCCATATATGGTCGGATCATTAGTGCTGTCATTGTCGGTAAAGTGTGTCCAAGCATTCTGGTCAGTAGACCAACCAACAAACCCATAACCCGCGCGCTTGAAATTGCTAGGGAGAAGTATAACTGAGTCGCCTTCGCCCACATTGATTTGCTTGACACTCTTATTTCCTGTAACTGCATCCGTTCTGCCCATGCCATTGGGGTTATCCGCACCGTTATCATAATATTGTATAGAATAGACTTTAACCCAATGAGCATACAACGTGATACCTGCCCCAACTCCTTGTCCGGTGACAGAATAAGTGCTGCTAACTGGGTATTCTGTGTTTATGCCAGAGGAATTGTCTGCTACTGTAGACCAGCCTTTAATCTTCCAACCAGAAATCGTCCAAGAATTATAATTGTATGCGCCTAAGGTACCACTGCCATTACCGGAAGCGTTGAGGTTTATGTTTTGTGTTTTGGTGTCGTTTGATACTGATTGAGTACAAGAAGAATTCCCGCTGATGTAAGTTCCACAATTGTTTACATATGTAATATGATAAACTGGGTTCCAAGTAGCATATAGAGTCTTGGTGTCACCATTACCACCTGGGAGATTATTCAGAATATCGTCCGCTGAAGTATAGTCGGGTGTTGTGGCAGAACTGTTCTCGCTCCAACCAGTAAATACATGGTCATTGTCTGGGGCAGGTTCTTGATACTCACCATAGACTAATGCTCTATGATAAACTGGTATAGTGGATGCGTAACTTGCGGGCTCTTCGTCATAGTAGCCGACTACTGTTGCATGATAACCCCAGTATTGCCCAGAGCTATCCGAATAAAACGCAAAGGTAGCAGTATCACCAGGAATATCTATTTCTACAGTGGTCGTAGTGTTGTT
Source organism: Candidatus Saccharimonadota bacterium (assembly GCA_017433245.1). Lineage (GTDB taxonomy): Bacteria > Patescibacteriota > Saccharimonadia > Saccharimonadales > Saccharimonadaceae > Nanosyncoccus. The sequence goes on from JAFRHO010000005.1 coordinate 133,062, forward strand.
GCCGCCCATGTATTTGGCTAACTGGCCGGCATTCATATTCCTAGTCACAGAACCCGTATAAGTGCCTTGGAACACATAGAGCATATCCCAGTTATTTTCGGTACCATATTTGATAGTGACGTGTAACGAATCTGCATTTGGAATTGTAACAACTTCTTTGGTGGCTAGGTTATTAGCGTATGTAGTTGAATCAATTTGGGTACCATCGTCGTTGATGTTGGCGGTATGGGAATAACTTGGATAAGACACATACTTATTTACGCTGTCGTGGTAATAGCCGAGAGTATTGGTAGTAGTCTCATCTTCAAATGCCATACCATTAGTATTGAAGTTGACAATCATAGCGGAGAGAGCTTCCCATTGGGCATATAGGGTAATGGTGCTGCCAATACCGGCTAAATCTTCTACTTCTTCTTCATTGTCGTAGGGTGTACCAGTACCATCAATGGCAGTATTCCAACCATTGAAGCGCCAGTAAGTATTAGCCGTGCCTGCAATAGTATCGCCATTAGCATCCTCATAGAATGAACCAAAGGCTGGGGCAGTGAAGGTGTTAGCGGAGAGATTGGTCGGTTCTCCGGCTTCAATCCCCTGGTTGTCCATAGTGCCAGTACCACCGTTTGGATTGAAGGCGACGGTATACTGAGTACAAGTAGTATCCATAGTTAAGTAATAGACGATTGCTCCATTATTGGCCATTTTGTAAGTACCAGCGTCTACAGTATTATCTACTTTGGCACCATAATTGATGTTAAAGGTATCATTAATGTCTGCTGATGGGGAGGCAGTTTGTGATGGGGTTTTTAAGACTGCAGCAGTAGATGAGAGTGGAGAGAAGACAGTA
>JAFRHO010000006.1 GCA_017433245.1 Candidatus Saccharimonadota bacterium
ATAGTTAATATCAAAAGTATCATTAATATCTGCTTCTGAAGAGGCAGTTTGGGATGGAGTCTTAATAACTGAGGCCGTAGTGGATAATGGGGAGAAGACAGTACTGCTATTTGGATTAGAAGTAAGAGTATAGCCCCATTTGTTAGTGTTATTATCACTATTTAGCGCAGAAGTACCATCTACGGCGGTGAAGGAGGCAGTACTACTAGATTGCGTGTTATTCTCATACTTATATAGACTACTGCCTTCTGGAGTAGCGATAGTGAGATTATATCCTGCTCTACAGTCTGATTGGACATTAATAGATTCACTATGAATAGAAGTACCATCACCTGAAGGAGAGATATCAAACGTGATTGAATCGCTAGTAGTGATAGAAGCGGTATAGGCTGAAGCAGAGTCTGTACTAACAAAGCCAGAAACCAAAATACAAGCCCAAGCGAGCCCTAGCACCGCGAGAAATGTATTTGTTTTTGTATACATACCAAACACCTGTTTCTATTAATGTATGACCTTTAATAAAACTATTATATATTAGTTATGAATAAAAGGCAAGAACATTTTATCTAAAGTTCTACAGCCCCATCATTACACAACTCATCCAAACCCATCGCATCCTTCACATCATACTTCCCCACCTTCGTCCGTCTCAATGCCGTCAAATACGCCCCCACTCCAAGCTGAACACCGATATCTTCCGCCAAAGTCCGAATATATGTCCCCGACGACACAAAACATCTAATTGTAAGCTCTGGCCACTCATACTTCAAAACCTCAATTTCATAAATCTCCACTTCACGACTAGGCATTTCAAATTCCGCCCCCTTCCGTGCCAGCTTATACGCTCTTTGCCCATTAATTTTAATCGCCGAATATCTCGGCGGAGTCTGTGATATCTTCCCAACGAAACCATGAAGGACAGATTCAATTGTATTCAACTCGGGGCGCGTCGCTCGCTCCCGTCGCCACGGGGCTCGCGCGCTAATCCTCGCCTTGCCAGGCTCCGGACCCCCTTCGTTTGAATACAATTGAATCTCCCCCTCCGGGTCACCAGTCGACGACACATACCCCAGCTTCATCGTGGCTATATATTCCTTATCTAGTTTCAAAAACTCCGATGACTTCTTCGTCATCTTCCCAGTCAACAATATCAATAGCCCCGTCGCAAACGGGTCCAACGTCCCTGTGTGCCCCACCTTCACCTTATGCCCACATTTCGCTTTCAAAAAACCTCGCACTTTCGCCACCACCCCAAACGACGAAATTCCCGCTGGCTTATCTATTAATAATATCCTATCCAAATCGCCAGTATCACATTTATCTACCAAATCCACTCTATCATCCATATATCTATTATAACATGTGCTATAATTGTATTATGTTAGTGTATAACTCTCGTCTTATCGGCACCACCATCCTTAGTGTTCAAGCCGGCGGTCCCATCGGTCAAATCAGTACCCCTATCATCGACCCAGACAATCTCAAAATCATCGCCTTCACATTAATCGGCTCACAAATCGACCGACGCCAAAACATCCTCGACGTCCGCTCTATCCGTGAATATTCCAATTATGGCATGGTCATCGACGATGCCGACGAACTTGTTGCTCCTTCCGACGTCGTCAAAATTGAACAAGTCTTAAATCTAAATTTTGACCTCCTCTCCCTCAAAGTCGAAACCAAAAAAGGCAGCAAACTCGGACAGGTTATCGATTTCACCGTTAACTCCGATGATTTTCTTGTCCAACAAATCGTCGTAAGACGCCCCATTATGAAACGTATCATGGACCCGGAACTTCTCATCTCCCGCAAAGAAATCGTCGAAGTCACCGATTACAAAATCATCGTAAAAGACGAAGAAAAAACTCTCAAGAAACGTGCCGCTAATGAAGATTTCGTCCCCAACTTCGTCAACCCCTTCCGTACCCAAGGACAAGAACTCTCATCCATCGACACCGACGAACAAGAATAAATCCTATTCCTCCTCTATCATTTTTCGCACTAAGTCATACGAAAACCCTTGCCGACACAAATATGCTGTCAATTTCTCGTCATCATATTTACTACGCTTGCGAGCAATCATTTTCCTCAGTTCCTCCTCATCGTTCCGGCCGTCTAGTACTTCATCAATGATCTTTCGTGCCACCCCCTTCTTCATCAGGTCCATCATAAGTCTCTTCCGGCTCACTCCTTTTTTTACAAACCGATTCTCCACCCACCACTCCGCAAATCTTCTATCATCTAAATATCCTCGTGAGATAAGACGCTCTATTATCACTCTAGAAAACTCAGAACAATCTTCTTCGGGACGCTCCTCGCGCCCGTCTTTATGAAGCTCGTCGTTTCGTCCTCGTAGCGACTGTGGATGCCCCTCAGGAGATATTCTGAGTCTTCTAAACAAATAGTCCTTCGTCTCCCTCACCGATCTAGGTCTGAGTAATACCCATTCCAGAGTTCTCTGATATAACTTTCCAAACACCGACGCCTTCCGAAGTTCCCCTAATCGTTCAGTGCTAATCACGAGCCCCACCCTCAACCTATAATCCACTATCTGTGCCACATCTAGCGACAGTTCATAAGCCCCATTCACATACACATTCACTCGTCCCGGATTTTTCACCCCCTGTCGCATCTCTGTAATCTTTAATTCATTACGACTATCATCCGTCTTCCTAGTTACACCCTTTTTACTATTTTGCCACTTTTCTGGCACTTCATCTTTTAATTTATATATCTCCATTAAATCATCCCGTGCATCTCAAGCCAATTCTTCAGCGATACAAATGCAAACGGATCTTCTCTCAGCGGCTTCTTCGCATACTTTTCGCGAAATGTTTCCATTTCTAAATACGGCACCCATTTCACTTCCGATACCTCACCATCGTCAAATGTAAATTCATCTGGTCTCCCGGTCCAATCCACGACATAAACCCATGCAAACCGATTCCGATTAAATGGTGCCTCAATCATAAACTGCAAATCATCTGCTGTAATCTCCGCCCCGATTTCTTCACGCGCCTCCCGAATTGCCGCTTCCACTATGCTTTCACCCATATTAATATGTCCACCTGCTGAAATATCATAATCTCCAGGAAATCTATCTACTTTATTCGATCGCCTTTGCCACAAGAATTCCAACACCCCCTCCTCATTAAACCGATACAAAAACACAATCGCAATTCCCACAATCGTATCCGACCCAGATTTTTCCGGATTGTCTAATGCCGAATCCCACCCCCTGCCAACCACTGGCTCACCATTCGGCGCATAAACTTGCCACATTTCATCACGATGCATAACTAATCACTCTTCGCCTGTTCTCTTACCTTAGCCTCAATCTCTGCCATAAGTTCCGGTTTCTCACGGAACAATTTCTTCACCGCTTCGCGTCCTTGACCCAAGGTCTCACCATTATACTTAATAAATGCACCGGCTTTCTCTAACACACCATACTGTACACCAAGATCCAACACGTCACCAGATTTCGAAATCCCTTCATTATACATAATATCAAACTCTGCAGTACGAAAAGGCGCTGCAATTTTATTCTTCACTACCTTAATCTTCGTCCGGTTCCCTGAAATATTATCCCCATCCTTAATCTGACCGATTCTTCGAATATCCACCCGTACCGACGCGTAAAACTTCAAAGCATTACCACCCGTCGTCGTCTCCGGATTACCAAACATTACGCCAATCTTCATTCGAATCTGATTAATAAATATTACCGTCGCACGAGATTTTGAAATAATACCCGTCAGTTTCCGCATCGCTTGCGACATTAACCTAGCCTGGAGTCCCATCTGCGCATCACCCATGTCGCCATCGATTTCCGCCTGTGGTACTAGTGCCGCCACCGAGTCTACCACAATGAGATCCACAGCATTCGACCGCACTAACGTCTCACAAATCTCGAGCGCCTGCTCTCCATTATCCGGCTGTGAAATAAGTAAATTCACCGTATCCACCCCAATCTTCTTCGCATAAGCCGGATCTAATGCATGTTCCGCATCGATAAACGCTGCCTGTCCACCTTGCTTCTGGATTTCCGCAATCGCGTGCAACGCCAAAGTCGTCTTACCTGAAGACTCCGGCCCATAAATCTCAATAATCCGCCCTTTTGGCCATCCCCCGCCGAGCGCCAAATCCAACGACAGCGACCCCGACGGCAGCAACTCTACGTCCATCTTCGGCGTCTCACCTAGTTTCATAATCGACCCATCACCAAACTGCTTCGTAATCTGTGCAATTGCAAGCTTCAACGCCTCCGACTTCCCGTCCGAAGCCGCAGCCTCAGCTTTAACATTTTTCTTTTCCACCGCATCCTTTTTTGCCATAATTTCACCTTTCTTTACTTTATTATAATACATTGTTATAATAGAAAGTAGAGTTGATTTTTACACTTGTGTATGGTAGACTCAATTCATACTACTAAGATTTCTCTTCAGTTTTAGACTGAGGAGATTTCTTTTTAAGTTTGATTATCACATAATCAAGTTCAAGCTCACCCATAGTCCTCCTTTCGTCTCACCATGTTTATTTAAACTTCACCAACCCTACTTTCTGCGCTCTCTTATAACACGAATAAAAATATTTTACAACCCCCTGAACATGTTATAATAAGAATATGAAAGTCAACGAAAATATTTTGATATCAAGTCTTACCACTATGCGCCTCGGCGGCCCCGCCCGCTATGTCCTAGAAGTCGAGCAACCTTCCGAAATTCCCGACGCCTACGGTTTTGCAAAGCAATACCATCTTCCCACTTTTGTCATGGGCTACGGGGCTAATACTCTCGGCCACGACGAAGGCTTCAAGGGCGCCATCATCATCAACCGCATGCGCGGGATTACCGAATCCACCACCGACGATGGTAGTACCATGATTAAAATCATGGGCGGCGAGTACTGGGATAACGTTGTTGCTTACGCCTGCGAACGTGGTCTCACCGGCATCGAAGCCATGAGTAAAATACCCGGTCTTGCCGGCGCCGCACCTGTTCAGAATATCGGTGCCTACGGTCAAGACATTTCCGATACCTTCGTCGAAGCTGAAGCCTACGATTCTGTCACAGATTCTTTCGTCACATTATCCAAGGCCGACCTCCAGTTTTCTTACCGCAAAAGCATCCTTAACACAACCGCTAAAAACCGCTATTTCATTATCTCTATCACCATCGCCTTAAAGCAGGGCACCATGCCACGCCCGTTCTATAATTCCATCGAAAAATACATCACCGAGCACAGTCTCACCGATTTTAACCCTCAGAGCATCCGCAGCATCGTCACACAACTTCGCGCCAACAAACTCCCCGATCCACTCGAAATCGCCAGCGCTGGCTCTTTCTTCCATAATGTTTATCTCACCGAAGAAGCAGCCGAGGCCGCCGCCGACAAAGGCTATCCCGTCCATCACGGCAAAGATGGCTACAAAATCAATTCCGGCTGGCTCATCGAACAGTGCGGTTTCAAAGGCAAACTCCTTCATGGCATTCGCGTCAGCGATAAAGCCGCTCTCGTCCTCATCAACGAATCTGCCACCTCATATAACGATCTTGCAAAAGCCCGCAGCGAAATCACCGGAAAGGTCTACGACAAATTCGGCTACTGGCTCGAACAAGAACCTGTGGAGATCCAATGAAAATCTTAAACGGCAAAGAACTCGCCGGTTTCATCAAAGAACGCCAGGCTCATCAAGTTCGTTCACTTCACAAAAAACCCAAGTTGCTCATCCTTCGCGACAGCGACAACCCTGTTATTAAAAAATACGTCGACCTCAAAATTCAGTATGGTGAAGACATCGGCGTCAAAGTCGAAGATTTTCGTGCCGATAGCGGTGACACACTCCGAGAAGAAATCATTCGTGCAAACAATGATCCTTCAATTAACGGTATCATCATCCAACTCCCTCTCACCGATAAATCCCAAACCGACGCACTCTGCAACCTCATCGCTCCCGAAAAAGATGTCGATGGTCTTGGAGAGAACGCAAAATTCGACTCTGCCACTGCCACTGCCATTAATTGGCTTCTCGCCGGCTACGACATCAAACTGGACGGTCAAAAAATCGCTCTCGTCGGTCGCGGCAAACTCGTCGGTGCCCCACTTTACCGCATGTTTACTAACTCTGGGTACAATGTCGACCTCTTCCATCGCGGCTCAGACTTGACAAACCTTAAGCAGTATGATATAATCATCACAGCCACGGGCCAACCGGGGTTAATCACTAGTTCTATGGTGAAACCCGGTGCCGTTCTTATCGACGCTGGCACCGCCAGCGAAAAAGGTGTCTTAAAAGGCGACCTCGCGGACACAGTCCGCGAGCGTACAGACCTCACCGCCATTACTCCCATCACCGGCGGTGTCGGCCCCCTCACTGTCACCTGCCTTTTTGACCACGTTATCCAAGCCAACAACGATTAATACATTCAATTAAAAGCAGCTACAGAGACTTAATTACTGTCCATTATTGTTATTATTACTCTTTCTAGCTTGCTCCGCCAGCTTACTAATCTGCGAAGTATCACCAGGCAATACTATGCCAGATCTTGTTTGCGGCATACCTCCAGCCCCTGTATTCTGAATCCGAATTGGCTGTGATTGTGGGCGGGGTTGTGGTTGAGTTTGACGTTGCGGTTGTGGACGACTACTATCAGCCCCACTTTCAACCCTTCCTGCTCTCTTCCATCTTGCCGCACTATAAGTGTTACCACTACTATCTTGTAATGTCCCATCCGGCATTTCCCTTAATATCATCGAACTCCTACCGGAAATATTATCATACTCTGCATAACCTTCTGGTATTACAGTAGGACCTGATGCTGGAGTCGGAGTCGACACAGGCGTCGGCGCTGAAGAAGAACCACCGGTACCAGCACCCCCATTCGTACCACCGCTAGCGCCAGACCTACCGGCACCCCCACTTGTACTATCACCAGTACCAGCAGTACCGGTACTACCACCTGTGCCACTACTAGTACCAGACCCGCCAGTACCTCCAGTGCTACCACCAGGACCCGCAGGCCCTTCCTGATACCCTGATTGACTCAATATTTCTCTCAAGAAAGCGACACGATTAGCATCCATATTTGAGGCATTTCTTAGAGCATTAAAGGCATTTTTACCGATAGCTTCTTTCTGTGGGTCATTTAAGCCATCCAAATTCACCTTCTTTACGTCACCCGCTTTATATGCACCCGAATCACCACCCAAAAAGGTTTCCGCAAAAGAAGAATTATCCATATCAGCCATAGTACCAGCATCGGACTTCATCATTAAGTGTTTCCTACCACGACCATCCTCTGTCATAGCAACATAATCACTCGTCTTTTTAAACCCACCATTTGCACTGCTACCAAACACCTCCGTTTCGCCATTATTAATTCCTCTCGCAACTTCAAACAAACTCCTACTATTACTCTTGTAATCACTAGCATGATTAAGCATAATATTTCTAGCAAATGTCTTAGCTGCCACGTCGGACATTTCACCAGCACTTTCATTGTATGCTTTCTTTACGGCATCACGGCCATATTGGCCTTGCCCAGTTAAAACATCTGTGTAAGCCATTATCTTCGCACGATCGCCAGACTTCAAGGCATCTTGGAGATGTTTTTGTAATGCCCCTATATTACTTGCTTCGTCACTCGCTTTTATCCGCTTCACTTCGTTACCAGCTAACGTATCGAGCATAAAGTTTTCACTATCTGCTGCATTCAGCGAGCCTCTTTCGCTAATCGCCCTCTGGTAGGCTAAAGCATTTCTTTGTCTATTCGTATTACCAACACTTAGTATTGTACCAACTCGTCTTCTCAATGCTGATGTATTCCCATTCTTATCCATTCCCGCCTTCCAACGAAGTTGCCGATCCTCTGAACCCTTACGTATATTTTTTGCAATACCAGTATTATTCGCCGCAGTAGTCGCCTTCTTACTAACTGCACCCCCAAGACCAGTCAACAGTCCACCCATCTTCCCCATTGCTGAAAATGCACCTTTAAGTACCGTCGGAATAAAGAAAATCGGTACAATGCCTACCACCATCGCCGTAATCCAAGAGAAGAAGTCATTCGGATTCATGGCAAGCAATAATTTGGATACATAATTACCAGCACCAATCAGTAAACCAGCAATCGGATAGACTAACAATAGACCCTCGAAAAACTTCCACCATTTATCAAAAAGCTTCTTCGTATTTGGCAACATATATGCCACCACCGCAAGAGGAGATAAAATCACGAGCACTACTATTGCTGCCTCTCTCACAGACAACAAAAGGAACATAAATAGAATAGATATAACGACTCCTATTGCGCCAATGAACAACGATAACAAAGTAGCGGCTCCACCAAATATCACAGAACCAATACCTCCAGCCAATAGCCCCAACAAGGATACACCCGCTATCGCACCAGAAACTTCCGTAGCCGTCGACCCATCGGCAAACACTACGTCATCCATTGAAATCGTTGGATTAATATCACCACCAAGAACCTCAAATATCCCACGTAATCCGCTTCCAAGAATATTTGAAATATCCACCAATAGTATGCAAATTAGATATGACAAATTAATCATTATGGCGGCTACAATCAAACGTGGCAAAATCTTTTTTATACCATAATTGTCTATACCGACACCAGTAAGCTGCGAAAATATCACAACTAATAGCAAAATTATAAATATAACGTTAGCAATATTTCTAAACGTTCCCCAAGCCTCCTCTGTCGTGTTATTAGTCTCGTTATTATTAAACAGTTTCGGATCGATACTCAAAAGAGGTTCTACAACACCATCATACAACCCAGTAGCTGCTCCACCCATCCATTCCAATATAGGACAAAGTATCCAACCAAGCCCCTTCGCCCCAGATACATTACGACAGCTTGCTTCCGCTTCTTCTTCACCATTTGGACTAATATTCGAACCACTGCTAGTATCAATTTTACTAGTGTCAATTTTTTTAATACGCTTTAGTACTTCCTCAAATTCAACGGTTTTTAACGCCTGCTTATCATCTTTTATTTCATTCTTAATTACATTATATTGACCGCCTACATTTTCCCAACCAGTAATCTTGCACCATTTCCCTTTATTTAAAAATCCATAGCTGTTGTCCCCCAATTCACCAATCGTATCATAGCAGTGGTCAGGGTCTATAGCCATATTACTATTCTCACTCATAGCCTTCTTAACATAATAGTGCAAAACATCATATTTTTCCTGCTCTGTAAATGTAATATCATCAAAGCTATCTAAACCGCCATAATACTTTAGGGCTTTTATGGCCGCCCCATCAGTATCCTTCATCCATTTATTGCCGATTCCACTAGTTACACCTTTTTCTTTTGTCTCAATCTTTCCATATTCTACAACCACATTGTCATTATTCGCATTATTATTTACTATATTTGTAGGTATTTTTACTTCATCAAAATTTGCTGCAAAACAATTAGCCAAATCGGTAAATTTTACAGGACCATTGAAATAATCTACATCGGAACATGTTAGGGTATTACTCACCGAAGTAGAATCATTCGAATTCGTCAAATAAAAAACCCCATCACCACTTTGTCCTAATGATGATTTAATACTACCGCCATCACTCACACTAGGGCTTTCTCCTTGCTCCACGACCGTCCCGTTTACATCATCATATAATGTATTACCATTACCATCTACAGGAAAACACAGTTCATTCGAATAACCCTTATACGTATAACTATTTAAAACGTATGTAAACGGTATCTTAATACACTCACTCGTATCAGTAGTTGTTTCGATTGTGTGAAAACCTACCTGGCTAATGTCAAATTTTTTATTAGTTAAGCCCTCTAGCCCTTTTATACTACCACCAAATCCAGAATACCCTTCAAATAATTGTTGACACGAAACAGCCGGTACATCCTGAGTTAAAGTGTTACCAAAATCCTTACTGAACACTTTAATGGTATCTTCTTTTACTCTTGAGCCATCTTCAGAAAAAATAGCATCTAACTTAACCTCACTAGTCGTTCCATCAATCTCCTTATCACCAGGAATATATTTATTGTCATAGCACTTTTCAAGCCCCCGCAATAACACTTTCCTCAATAATTCTGTTTCACTTGCCGCAGATACATTACCATCAATAAACGCCAACGGAGCAAAGCCTACTATCAAGAAACAAATTAATAATATCACTGTTTGCTTTTTCTTCATTATAGCCCTCCAATCTCAACATTTAAAGCATACGTTTCCGAAAAGAATTCATCGGCAAACAGCTCATTATAATAATAGTTCATATTGTCTGCCACTCGTGAACTAGAAATCATTTTATTTTGTAACTCACTACTAGAACTAACAGTTAGACAATCCAAAGATTGAGATTCATTATAATCGCACCCATTTGATTCATAATAATCGACTATAGATAAAAACACTTCCAGATACTTTTTTATATAATCATACATATATCTTACGAAGCCTCCTTCAGTCAAATTCGCCCCAATACCATCTATATAGGTTCTTCCACCACTAATACCAGCTTCTTTATATTTTTCAATAACCGTTCCTTTTAACGTATCCATCGTATTATAATCGATAACGGCTTGCAACATACTACCATATTTAATGATATTGTCATTCTTTTCTGGAACAACTTTATAGAAACTTTCAAATTTACTCTTTAAAGTAGCATAGTAATTATTATAAAAATCAGCATAGCTTAACTCCCCGGGATCCGCATCATTAATTGCCACTAGATACCAGTTTTCAATCGTCACTTCCTTCTCTTCACCCTCTGGTCCGAACATCAAATAATTATAATAGTCCTTCCAACTATCTTTTGTTTCTTCCAAAACAACAGCATGATTACTCGGTCTAACAACAAAATACCACACCACAACCCCCACAATTGCCGCAACAAGCACTATCAATAGTATTACAATCCACCACTTCTTCTTCGATTTCCCGCCACCATTATTCAACACAATATCCCCAGTCCCCGAGCTCATCGGAACACCAGAATTCACTGGCGCACCAAATCCACCCGTACCCATCGGTGGCTGATTACCAAAAACATTATTTTGTGTCAGATCCATATGAATCCATTATAACATAAGCATTATTTTTTTCGCACAAAAAAGTCCGCAAAAAACATAAAAAACATGCAGAGAAAACCATGAGCAAAAAACTCGCACAAAAAAGTGGCAGAATTCATTACAGAATCTGCCACTTTTTCTAAGGACCACCCTTACCCACCCGTGAAGCGGTCAACTTATTTCATTAACTTTTTGCGGCTAGCAATGTAGTAACCAAGTGTAGTTACAACTGAACCAGCACCAATCGCACCAGTTACAACCGTACCAGCACCGGTGTTGACAATCGTAGTCGGAGTTTCCGGTGTATCCGGCGTACTAGGATTATCTGGAGTTGGCGTTGGGTTTTCTGGCTTGTCATGACAGCTCTCATCGTCTTTAGTTACAAAGACAGAAGCGTCGTCTTTATAGACAGCGTTCTTGATTGCAGAGCCAGACACCGTAGCACTTGCCCAGTTCACCAATTGGTTTTTACCACAAGACATCGACTTGTCAACTACTTTACCAGTGAAACGCACATAAGCGTTACCCTTGGCATTGTAGCTACCGATATTAATACCAGTAGTAGTGACAGTGTTGTCCTTTAGCAAAACACCACTTTGGTAGTTCGAATTGTACAAATACGTTGAGTTCTGTACATATTCCACGTTGGTAGGAAGCACATCACGAATCATCACGTCTTTTACCTGCTCAGAAAGCAAGTTAACGTATTCGATTTGATATTCGACTTCGTCACCAACTTTAGCTTCCACCGATTCGCTCCAGTCTTTAGTACCCTTGATGCGAACTTGCTTAGCAACTTTAGCAGCTACCGAGCTATGAACCTTCACATCAATCGTCACTACACCAGAGAAACCATAACAACCAGGGATGTTACCATCCATCGTGTCATAACCAAGTGTAGCACCAGAAGTGATTACAGAATCAGGCAAAGCAAACGTACGTTCCTGACCAGCTTCGCTCTTGTTGTTGAACTTAGCAGAACCAGCAACGTATTCGAGGTAAACATTCTCGCTAGCATTGAGAGTTACCTCATCCCAATAACGATTAGGAGTTGCATTCGACGCATCGATGTAGCCGACAATCGTTTGAGATTTAGCTACCGTAGTAGGAAGTGAGAAAGTAGCTTTCACACCAGTTGCGATAGCATCACGGCCCTTCGGGCTGTTGTTGTGAACGTAAAGACGAATCGTATAAGTCTCACCATCTTTCACGTCAATCGTATTAGCGTTCCAAGTGCTGACATTAGCACCAGCCACCTTCGCGCCTACGAAGTTTTTCTCATCACCGATAACTTGGTTATTAGTGATCGAGTTAAGCACAATTTTATCGCCTAGTGCACCGGCGTTGATCTGATCAAGTGTATAACTTGGACGACCATTGTTAGAGTCACCCCAAGCATTCACAAGAGCAGGAGTTAGCGTACCAGCAAGCACAATCGCTGCACCGGCCACGCCAAGCATAGATTTGTAAATCTTATTCATAATAATCCTTTCATTGAATAAAATTAAAACTTGATAATCCAATTTCAAAATGGAATTCACTTCCATTTTGAAATTCACACTGGTTTCTTTTCCTGACCTTTTCTTTCCGAAAGAAAAGGTCAAGTATTTGCTAGCCTTAATTGTTAATGATTCGTCTGCTTCAACCAAATCATCTCAAACTTCAATTATATGGAGTGAAGCCCGGCGACCGAAGTCGCCGGACTTTTGGGTAATAAGGTACTTGGGCCGTCCCGCCCACGGGCTCCACTCAGCTATCTATCAAACTAATCAATCCGGAGGGCCTCCCCAGGCCTCACCAGGATTGTCAGAGATTGCCTGACCAGTATCAGCCACCGTCGCCGGTGGTGTCACTGGCGTCGGCTGGTTGATGGGTGATCCACCATTCCCCTTGTCACCATTATTGTCGACACGGGTGCTCGGCGTCGGTGCCGGCGTTGAAGGAGTATTGTTACCCGACCCAGTTTGCTGGGTGGCATTCGTGTCCCTCAACTCCTCAACCGCCTGGTTGTAATCTTGGATTGTTCCATGATTACTATTCGACGGCTGATCCGCCGGCGCCGTAGTGGACCCTACGCCATTATTGGTATCGGGTCCTGGCCCAGGATCATCGTTCGGCTGCGTATTCACAGTCGGACTCTTTGACGGGTCCTTTTGCGGCGTCGGTGTCGGCTTCGGCGGCTCAGTTTCCGGTGTCGGATTCGTCTCCGGCGTCGGCTGCGGTTGCGGCGTCGGCTGCGGCTGCGGTTCCGGCTGCGGCTGCGGTGTCGGCTGCGGTTGCGGTTCCGGTTGCGGTTCAATACCCATTACCTCCTGCACGTTTGTGGGCTGATACCCACATTCCAGGCGATAAGGAACCTCTACGTTGTTACCCTTTATAGTAACAACGTAGACCAGGAAACAACCTGTATCCTGGTCCGTAACCATTACGATAATATCCGGTATCCCGTCCAATGTATATGGATTCATATACATTTGATCCTTCAAACCAGACCCCTCCTTGAGCAAGGCCGTAGTCTGATCATCCAGCAAAGCGAAAAACTTTACCAACGTCATATACCATAAATCCGTATCCGCGATGAATGCATCGCGTGCCGCATTTATGGTCTCCGCCCAATTTTCCTTACAACTTTCATAGAAAGTTCCAAGGAAACGGGTACCGGCATTGGCATCGAACCACGCCAATACTGCTGATGACAGAGCCGGATCGTACGCCATTCTCTGACGTAAATCCAAATCATAATCAGCAGCTGTTGCGCCCGACTTCATCGGGCTAGGCCCGAAATTGAAGTCATTCGCCAACCCATCATCCTGAATTGACAGGTTATAGAAACCTACCGTTCCAGGGAACTGCACATTACCGACTTTCGTCGGTATCACCGAACCGGCGTATGAACCAGTAACAGTAGCCTGAGACTGCTGTCCTGTACTACCTGTGGTTCCGGTCGTATTAACCGTTCCACCCGTATTGCCACTAATTGCACCGAGGTCTAAATCACCCCAATACACTCTCGTGAACAACAGAATGAAAACGATTAGTGCAGCGACGATTGCCGCGATAACAGCCATGGCCTTATTAAAGTTGGCATTCCGACTGTCCTTCTTGGCGCTTTCCCTGTAACGATAATAAAACATGTTCGCCACAAAGAAGCCAAGAGCAAGCACTAAGGCTATTTCCGGAAGGACCATCAACAGGGTCATGCCAGTCGAAGAGCTTACCATATTGGCCGTCATCAGAGCTGCCGCCTTCGTCACAAAATAAACGACTACAACAATTCCAATAAACGGAAGCATCTCCTTAAAGCTGCTCCCTTTCGAGTCCCACCAATAGACGGTAAAACCCGTTATCCCCAAGCAAATTATGAGAGAGACCGGAGCCAGAAAGGCAGTCTCACCATAAAAGCTAGGAACAAAATAGTTAATAGCTCCTGCGAGAGCGCCGAACAGAATCGCTAAAATCCAGTCGTCACTCCTAGAAGATGCCGATTTCTCGTCATCTTCATTGACGTTAAGCATCCAACTTGCAATCAGCATAAGGAATGCTATGATTGCACCAACACTTACACTATTGAATAACTGCATAACATGCACCTCCTTTAAATAATTTTTTCCGGAGGTCAAACCCCCGGAGTGTCGGGGATTTGAATTATGATAGATAGCTTTCAGATTTCATTTGAAATCTGAGATGATTTGGTTGTTAATGGTCGTCTTCCATATAGAACACACCTCTTATTTCAGACTGACTACATTATAGCACACTTTACCAAAAAAGTCAATAATTAAACCATAAAAACAATACATTAAAAACCCGGCTATTTCTAGCCGGGTTCCACCCGTAATAAGGTACGGAGGGTCAGTCCATCTGGTCTAACCATCCTTTTAGAATTACAAGGTTGTCCCGGAGGACAGCTACTGCAGACTTTTTCGTCGCAATCTGTTCCTCGAGAGCCTTGTATTCCTCCTCTAGATTCTTGATTTCTTCGACAAGTCTTTCGACTTCACTATTCGTCTCAGAAACCTCAGTTTCTAAAGATTTTTTAAATCCGGGCGTAACCTTCACTGTTGTTCCCCTCCGGGATCTTGTTACCGGTCTACGACTGGTATCAGATTCAGTGTAAGCCTCGCCCCTCCAACCTGCAGTTTTCGGCATAACTCCACCTCCAATTCATAATGCACGTTAACTACAACTAACCTAATTATAGCACACTTTACTAAATATGTCAATGATAGCACAATCATTCTCATCAAAACAAAAATAAGATAAGAGTTTACTCTTATCTCCTTTTTTTATCTGGTGCGGGTAGAGAGAAAGTCTTCTCTCGGCCCCACTCCATAGAAACTAAAAATAACCACAAGTGGTTATTTTTACTTTCTCTGGTGCGAGTCGAGTGACAATGTTTACAACATTGAACGCCTAAAAAATAACGAATCTTACTCTGATTACCTCTATAAGCACATATCTGAAATAAATAATGAAATCACGCGTTGGCACAAAATACTCTATGCTGACTATCAG
>JAFRHO010000007.1 GCA_017433245.1 Candidatus Saccharimonadota bacterium
ATGGGGCTATACTCTTACTTCTAATCCAAATAGCAGTACTGTCTTCTCCCCATTATCCACTACGGCCTCAGTTATTAAGACTCCATCCCAAACTGCCTCTTCAGAAGCAGATATTAATGATACTTTTGATATTAACTATGGTGCTAAAGTAGATAATACAGTAGAAGTCGGTAATTACCAAATGGCTAATAACGGTGCTATAGTCTATTATCTTACTATGGATACTACTTGTACTCAATATACAGTATCCTTTAACCCTAATGGTGGTACTGGGACTATGGAAAATCAGGGAATTGAAACAGGAGAACCCACTAAACTTACCAGTGCAGATTCTTTAACCGCTCCACAGGGAGCATTGTACACCGATGCAGGCAATAACACTATTACTGGTGACCCAGATAAACTCTGGACCTTCTGGGGTTGGAATACAAGTGTAGATGGTACAGGTGATTGGTATAAAGATAAAGAAGCAGTAGAAAATCTCACAAGTGTAGGTTCTACTATTACTCTCTATGCGCAATGGAAACAAGCCACATTGGCCGATATGACAACCGGCACCTCAGTAACGACTGAAAAAGTTATAGATCACAACCTTATGCAAGATATGAAACCAGAAGTCTGTTATAATTCTACTGCTTATTCTACAGATACCAGTTCAGATGCTCATAATCCATATGATGCATCTACTAATCCAAATGGTTATCATACTATCACCCTATTAGATTATCGTGGTAAAGTCACTACAGGTGAAAACCCAGAATCCCCAGAATCATACACTGTCTCCAAACTCCCAGACAATCTCTGTTGGATGACTAAAGACTTGAATCTAGGTAGGGAATCAGGTGGAGAGAACAATAATGGCACTGTTACTCTCACTCCTGATGATACTGATATCACAGCAAATTTCACTCTTCCGGCTTCACCTACAACTTATACCACTGGTACCGTCGGTTACTATACTCCACAAATCTTGATTAACCACACCGTTACATCATATACTGTAAATGGTGTTTCGTATTCTCCTACTATTGGTCACTATTCCTGGGCTGCTGCTACTGCTACTAACACATCAATTACGGCTAGTGGCGAAATCACTACTTCTATCTGCCCTAAAAACTGGGACTTACCAACTCGTATGCAGTTCTATAATCTAAGAAGCGTGGGTTCAGTCACTAGCGCCACCATTGCTCATTCTGCTCCATATAACTTCGTTTATGGAGGTTATCGTTATGCAGCCGAAGGGTATTATAATCAGACCAGTTATGGTTATTATTGGACCTCAAGTAATAGTAGCTCTAATTATGGTTATTGGAATTATGTTTATAGCGGTGGTATTTATAACAGTTCCACTTCATCTGGGTATAAATACTATGGTGCTAATGTTAGGTGTGTAGCTTCGTTGGGAAATATTACTATAAACTATAATGGTAACACAAATGATGGCGGTTCTACTGCCAGTCAAGAGAATGTGGAGATTACTGCTACCAAAGCTGCAAATAATGGTTACATTAAGAATGGCTATTGGTTTAATGGGTGGAATACTGAGCCAGACGGTAGTGGTATATCTATTAGTGCTGATGCGTCTGTTTCTTCACTTAATCCTAAGCCGAATAGCATCATTACTTTGTATGCTCAATGGTTGCCACAATACACGATCACCTATGTAAACAATTGCAAAACTTATGCAAGAACTAATTCTTCGTGCACTCAATCTGTCTCAAATGATACTAGTACACAAAGTATTGCTTTAGATAATAGTGGTGATGGTAGTGGCCCACTTGCTGCCTATAACAAGTGGACTCTCGCTGGCTGGAAGATTACCGGCTGGACTACCAATGCCGATGGTTCTGGAACGGAATATAGAGTCAGTAGTACCTACACAGTACCAAGTGGTTCTAGTGCAGGCAGTGGTATTACTCTCTATGCCCACTGGGTTCCACTTTACTCCATACAGTATGATGGTAATGGCGCCAGTAACCCTAATGGTATGGGCACGACAAATATCAGTGGCGTAAAAAGCGTTAAACAGATTAACGTAGGTGAGGGAGATTCTGTAATCCTTTTGCCTAGTAACTTTAAACGTGCTGGCTATGGTTTTGCTGGTTGGTCTACTAATCCAAATGCTACAGTAACTAGCGGTGATAAAATCTATGGTCCCATGGAAACCATAGACGCTCCCGCTTATCCAAATAACGGTACTAATATTATTACTTTGTATGCTGTCTGGATAGCGGCTGAGAGAGATGGTAGTAATGGCCTAGTCTATCTCCAAGATTTTACCACTAGTGATTGTGCTGCCCTTACGAAGACAGATTTCGATTCTTCTACTGGTATAATTACTCCAGGGAGTGTTATTGCTCTAACCGACAAACGTGATAACCAGGTCTATACAGTAGCTAAACTTGCCGACAATAATTGTTGGATGATAGAGAATTTGCGTCTAGAGCATGCTGGCACTGTAGGAGATAGTATCAATGATAATGGTGTGACAAACCAAAGCCTTTCCCAGGGGTATGGTGGTTCTACTGGCATTTATGGTCATTTTGTCGGTCTTGCCGATTCGGAAACACGTTTTAATGGTGTGACAACTTCAAATACTATTTATAAAGCTTCGGCCGCTTCACCAATTGATACATATGATCCTGTCAATAATATCTTAGAAGATATCGGTTTATCTAATTTTCCATCTTATCGCTTCCCACGCTATAATAATAGCAATACAAATAGTTTAGTAGACGGCATTACATATACACAAGACTTTATTAAGGCTTCTAACCCAAGCGATAGCGGTACTAATTATCGTACTAATTCGAATCTCTTTTCTTATGGCAATTATTATACTTGGCCTGCCGCCATAGCAAATACAAACTACTATTTGGGCCCAATTACTTCTGAATCTGCCGGTACTTCCATTTGTCCAACTAATTGGCATTTGCCATCTAGTGGTGGTACTACTAAGGAATATGGTATTCTTTCCCAAAATTATGGTGGTACTGGGGGAAGTCAATATTCTGCTAAAGATGGTGGTGAAGATATGAGTAAACGTCTTCGTACTTTTCCAAATAATTTTCTTTATGCCGGTAGTTTCACTGGTACTTACATCGGAAGTCGTGGTTCGAGCGCTTACTATTGGAGTAGGTCGGCGCTTGCCGGTGGCAGCTATGACTACCTTTCTTATCGTTTGCATTTTAATTCTGTGAATTTCCATCCATCTGACGATGAAAGAAAGTTTTACGGCTTTACTGTTCGTTGTCTTATGAACCCATCCATGGTAGAAGTTGTTTTGGATAACAATGATAATACGAGTTTTATCTCAAGAATCTATGGTGTACCAGATAATTTTGTAGATTTACCTCAAATTTCCAGAGCGGGGTATAGGTTTATTGGTTGGAATACTGCAGCGAATGGTTCCGGTACAAATTATACCAATAGTTATGCTATTCCGCCGGACTTATCTACGATTACTCTTTATGCTCAATGGAAGCCGGTCTATTCCATCCAATATGACGGTAACGGAGCAGATAATCCTAATGGTATGGGTACAACTGACGCAAATGGCATTAAGAGTGTAAAACAAACTGAGATAGTCGAAGGTATCAGCGTAGAGCTACTTGCTTCTAATTTCAAACGAGCAGGATATGGTTTTGCAGGTTGGTCTACAGATCCAGACGCTTGGGCTCACTTTACGGACAATGACAGCACGAACGACCCAATCATCTATGGTCCAATGGAAACTATCTCTGCTCCCGCTTATCCGAATAACGGCACTAGTATCAATACTATGTATGCAGTCTGGGTCCCAGCCAAAAAAGATGGCAGCAACAATCCAATTTATTTACAAGAATGGGATAATCCAACTGACACTACCGATGGTTGTGCTGCTCTCACTTCCACTAGCTTCAATAGTACCACTGGTAAAATCACTGCTAGCAAGAATAGTATTATTGCATTGACTGACAAGCGCGACGATGAAGTATATGCCATTGCCAAACTAGCCGACGATAATTGTTGGATGATAGAAAACTTGAGACTAGAGCACGAAGGCACCGTAGGGAGCAATAAGAACGATTCAAGCGTCACGAATGAGTCTCTTTCCCAAGGTTATGGTGGCACTCCTAGTGTTTATGGTACTTTTGTAGGCTTACCAAATTCAGAGTCATCTTGGGACACTACGTCTAATAGTATCTACAAATCTTCCGCCAATCCACCAGTAGATACTTATGATCCAATTAATAATGTGCTAGAAGATATTGGCACTACTAATTATCCAAGCTATCGTTTCCCCCGCTATAACAGTGACAACACAAAGAGTCTAATAGATAGCACTACCTATACTCAAAACTATACCAATACTTCGAGTCCATCTGGTAGCGGTACTTTCCCGAGGGTAAATCTCTACTCCTATGGCAACTACTATACTTGGGCGGCCGCGAAAGCAAGTACTAACTATTTTGGAAGCTCTTCTGTCTCTGAATCAGTCGATACATCTATCTGCCCGGCTGGTTGGCACTTACCTAGTAGTAATGGGGCTAGCAAAGAATACGGTACTCTTTCTCAGAGCTATGGTGGAACCGGAAATAATCAGGGTAGCACCGCTA
Source organism: Candidatus Saccharimonadota bacterium (assembly GCA_017433245.1). GTDB lineage: Bacteria > Patescibacteriota > Saccharimonadia > Saccharimonadales > Saccharimonadaceae > Nanosyncoccus. Next base: position 4,599 of record JAFRHO010000007.1, read on the forward strand.
GTGCGGGCGATGTTATGTCGGAACGTTTTCGCCGTTTTCCTAACAATTTCCTTAACTCTGGCTATTTCAACGGTTCATCCGCGAGCGAGCGCGGCTCGAGTGGTCAATACTGGAGTAGGACGGGGGTTAGTTACGGCTACGATCCTAACTCTTATTACCTTTCCTTGGATTCTACTTCATTATTCCCGTCTTGCAACTATTACGTTAGAAACAATGGTTTTAGTGTGCGTTGTCTGATGGGAAGTTAGCTAGGCCAGGTAAACAAACTCCAAATTAATGGAGGTGTCTGCATTGACAAACGGACCTTCTGAAAAACAAACTCCCCACAAACTTCCACAAAACCCTTGTATTTTATTCACGAGCATTATATAATAGAATCATCAAAAGTCATACATAGATAAAAGGTGTTTAACATGCGTACAAAAACAAATCGTCTCGCAGTGCTAGGGCTACTTGTAGCTTATTTTCTGTTCTCATTCCAAATAAATGCTAGCAGTGCTTCAGCTTACACTGCATCTATTACTACGAATGACTCTATTTCATTTGATATCTCTCCTTCAGGTGATGGTACTTCTATTCATAGTGAATCCATTAACGTTCAATCAGACTGTAGAGCAGGATATAACCTTACTATAGCTACTCCAGAAGGTAGTAGTCTATATAAGTATGAGAATAATACTCAAGCAGGAACCGCTTCCTTTACAGCAGTAGATGGTACTTCTGCACTAAATAGTGATAATAACACTAACAAATGGGGCTATACATTAACCACTAATCCAACCAGTAGTACAGTCTTTCTTCCACTCTCGTCTACTCAAGCAGTCCTAAAGACTCCATCTCAAACTGCCTCTTCAGAAGCAGATATTAATAATACTTTTGATATTAACTATGGTGCTAAAGTCAGCGATTCAGTTGACCCAGGTACTTACCAAATGGCTAATAACGGTGCCATTGTCTATTACTTAACTATGGATACCACTTGTACCCAATACACAGTATCATTTAATGCTAATGGTGGTACTGGTACTATGGAGAATCAGGGAATTGAAATTGGAGAATCTACTAAACTAACTAGTGCAGATTCTCTAACCGCTCCACAGGGAGCATCGTACACCGATGCAGGCAATAATACTATTACTGGTGACCCAGACAAACTCTGGACATTCTGGGGTTGGAATACTGCTATAGACGGTACAGGTGATTGGTATAAGGATAAGGAAGAAGTAGAGGATCTTGCAAGTGTAGGTTCAACTATTACTCTTTATGCTCAATGGAAACAAGCCACATTGGCTGATATGACAACCGGTACCTCAGTAACGACTGAAAAAGTTATAGACCATAACGAAATGCAAGATATGTCTCCAGAAACCTGTTATAATTCTACTGCCTACTCTACGGATACTAGTTCAGATGCTCATAATCCATATGATGCATCTACTAATCCAAATGGTTATCATACTATCACCCTATTAGATTATCGTGGCAAAGTTACTACAGGTGAAAACCCAGAATCCCCAGAATCATATACTGTCTCCAAACTCCCAGACAATCTCTGTTGGATGACTAAAGACTTGAATCTAGGTAGGGAATCAGGCGGAGAGAATAATAATGGCACAGTTACGCTTACTTCGGAAGACACTGACCTTGCAGACGATGCCACCTTTACTCTTCCGGCTTCACCTACTGCTTATACAACTGGTACTGATGGTTACTATACTTCGCAAATCTTGATTAATCACACAGTTCCTTCGTATACTGTAAATAGCATTTCTTATTCTCCCACTATTGGTCACTATTCTTGGGCTGCAGCTACTGCTACTAATACTTCTATTTCAGATACTGGCGATATCGCTACTTCAGTTTGCCCTAAGAACTGGGATTTACCAAATCGTATACAGTTTTATAACTTAAGAACCAAAGGTTCAATTACTAGTTCCACTATCGCTCATGAGGCTCCATATAACTTTGTTTATGGTGGTTATCGTAATGCAGCCGAAGGGTATTATAATCAGACTAGCTATGGTTATTATTGGACTTCAAGTAATAGTAGTGCTGGTTATGGTTATTGGAATTATGTTTACAGTAGCGGTATTTATAGTAGCTCTACTTCATCTGGCTATAAATACTATGGTGCTAAAGTAAGGTGTGTCGCTTCGCAGGGTGGAATCACGGTGAATTATGACGGTAATGGCACGACGGAGTACCCGACTACTGGAGAAGTGGCTTCGCAGACGAATGTTGAAATTAATAGTGCAAGTGCGCAGCCTGGTACAGGGTTTACCAGATTTGGTTGGACTTTTAGTAATTGGAATACGGAGCCCGATGGTAGTGGGATATCAGTTGCTGCAAACGCTTCTCTTTCAGCTTTAGGTTTTAGTCCAAACGAGACTATTACTTTGTATGCTCAGTGGAATCCACAATACAATATTACTTATGTGAATAATTGTTATTCTTATGCTAGCAACAGTGCAGCTTGTACTCAAGATGATTCTGTTAATACTAGCGAACAAAAAATTAATATAGATTCTTCCGGTAATGGTTCTGGAACCCTGGCGGGTTACAATAAGTGGACTATGAGCGGCTGGAAAATAAAAGGTTGGTCTATTGTGTCAGATAATGCCAGTGGTGCAAATGCTGAATACCAGGTAAGTGAAAGATATCAGGTTACGAACGCGAATGCTGGAGATGGAATTACTTTGTATGCGCACTGGGTGCCGGTTTATTCTATACAGTACGATGGCAATGGTGCAGATAACTCGAACGGAATGGGTACTATTAATGCTAGTACTGGCGTTAAGACTGTAAGACAAATAAACATAGGTGAGGGTGACCCAGTTAGATTGCTTGCATCTAATTTTAAGCGTGCAGGATACAGTTTTGTTGGGTGGTCGACCAATCCTAACGCTACTGTTAATGGTAATGATAAGATTTATGGTCCTAATGAAAGAATAACGGCTTTTCCATATCCTAATAATGACTCTGGCATCATTACGCTTTATGGGGTTTGGATTGAGGCGGAAAAGGATAGCAATAATAATCCGATTTATCTCCAAGATTTTGGTCCTACAGAATGTAGTAATCTTACTAGGGCTAGTTTTGATAAGACTACAAAGGAAATAACTGCTGGTAGTGTGATTGCTTTGACTGATAAGCGTGATAATGAGGTGTATGCTGTGGCTAGGCTTGCGGACGGTAGATGTTGGATGATTGAGAATTTAAGACTGGAGGCACCTAATACCGTGGGAAATAATATGAACGATTCTAGCGTAACAAACGAAAGCTTGTCTCAAGGTTATGGTGGGGTGTTTACTGGTCTTGCCAATGCTGAGGCGGTATCTGCTTTTAAAACTACTAATGCGAATAGTTTATATAGCCTTGTGGCGGATGGTAATAAAAATGTAATTGAAGGTGGTGATCAGTATCGTTTCCCGAGATATAATAATGATAACATCGTCAATGCATTATCTAGCCCGAGTTACACTGTGAACCTTGCTGACCCATATGTATCAAATCCATCTACTACAGGTACTTACCCAACATCTTCTGTATCTTCATATGGAAATTATTATACGTGGAGTGCTGCAATGGCGAATACGAATAGCGGTGCTTCTTATACTTCTTTATGTTCTTCGGGCTGGACTTTACCATCTGGCGATAGCAAGGTTGGGAACTTTAGTTTGCTGTATCAGGCTTATGATGGAGAGAATAATGAACATTTTATTTCAAATTTATTACGTAGTTATCCAAATAATTTTATGTTGTCTGGTGAAGTATATATTCGTAACTCACCAACTCTTTATGGACGAGGGTCTAGCGGTTATTATTGGAGTAGAACAAGCGATTCGAGTATTTTGGCATATTATTTGTTAATGCAAAATGGTGCTGGGACCCGTAATGATGGGAGTGTTGGTCCAAGTAACTCAGACGGGAGAGGCTATGGGAAGACTGTGCGTTGCTTCGTTGATGATTCTTATTCCATTCAATATGATGGCAATGGTGCAGATAACCTTAATGGTATGGGTACTCTTGATGTATCAACTGGCGAAAAGAGTATACAACAGACAAACGTATCTGAAGGGATGGACGTAAACCTTCTTGCTTCCAATTTTAAACGTGATGGCTATGGTTTTGTGGGTTGGTCTTTTGATCCAGATGCTTGGACTCACTTTACAGATGATGATACAACCAATGATTCAGATATCTATGGTCCAGCTGAGACTATAAAAGCCCCAGCACGTCCGGCTAGTGGTATAAAACCTTTGTATGCTATTTGGGCGCCTGCTAAAACTAGTGGCGGCAACCCAGTTTACTTACAGGATTTTGGTGTTTCAGAGTGTGCTACATTGACTGAAACTGATTTTGATGCTACTACTGGTCGGATTATCGTTGATAAAGATAACGTAGTTGCTTTAACTGATAAACGCGATAATCAAGTTTATACCATTGCTCGACTCGCTGATGGTAACTGTTGGATGGTTGAGAACTTAAGGTTGGAGTCTGCTGGGACAATGGGCAATAATGTTAATGATAGTAATGTGACTAACCAGTCTTTGGCTCAGGGTTATGGTGGCACTATAGGCCAATATGGTAGTTTTGTGGGGCTGGCTGATCCAGAATCCAGTGGATTTAATAGTAATGCTGTTGCGAATAGTGTGTATAAATCATCGGCTAGTTCGCCAGTAGATACTTATGATCCGATTTTGGGAACTTTGGAGGATATAGGTACAACTAATTCACCGGGTCATCGTTTCCCGCGCTATAATAATACTAATACTAATAACTTGGTAGATGAACCTACATATGTTCAAGATTATTACATTCCGTCAAATCCCAGCGATGTTAGTGGTAATTACCGTATTGATTCTAATATACATTCTTATGGGAACTATTATTCTTTTGCTGCTGCGATGGCGAATACTGATTATTTTGCTGATTCTTCTAGTTCTGAATCTGCTGGAACATCGATTTGCCCATACGGTTGGCATTTGCCATCGAGTGGCGATACCACGAAAGAATTCGCTATTCTTTCTCAGAGTTACGGTGGTACCGGTGGCGAACAAAATGCTACTAGTAGCGATGGTGCTATTATGAGTAGGCGTTTTCGTACCTTTCCTAACAATTTCCTCTATTCTGGTGGCTTTAGTGGCTCGTCCGTAGGTGATCATGGTACGACTGGCTTTTACTGGAGTCGATCAGCGTATAGTCGTGATAACGCTTACTATCTGCGTCTAAGCTCTAGTTATTTCAGTCCATCAACTGTCTATGGGCTTATGGGTAACCTTAAATATTTTGGATTTAATGTGCGCTGCCTCGTTTCGGGGTCGTAAAGTGTTACTTGTTTCTAGTATTTGGTGCTATAATGGAATTAGTTAATGGAGGAAATATATGAAAAAATATTTAGCGGAGTTTATCGGCACGATGGTACTCGTGCTGATTGGTTGTGGTACGGCCATGGCGGTGGGCTGCGACCCGGCGTTTGGGAGTGGTTATATATTGACCGCGTTTGCGTTTGGGTTGGGGCTACTTACGATGGCGTACTCGATTGGCAATATTTCGGGTTGCCACATTAATCCAGCAGTGTCAATCGCGATGCTGGCGTCTGGAAAGATGTCGTGGAAGGAGTTCGGTTGCTACGCGGTGTCGCAGGTACTTGGGGCACTCGCTGGTGCGGGGTTACTCGCACTAATCTTTAACGGTGCAGGTATTATGGATGCAACCGGGGGATATGGTGCAAATGGACTTGACGGAGTAAATGGTAATGCATGGATTGGGCTATTGGTGGAGATCCTACTGACATTTGTGTTTGTAATTTCTATCCTGGGCGTTACTTCAGAGAAGGCTAAACATGGTCATGTGGCGGGAATTGTAATTGCGTTTTCGCTAGTCGCGGTACATATTCTAGGCATTGGTTTGACAGGTACGAGTGTAAACCCAGCGAGGTCAATTGGGCCGGCCTTGGTAGCAGCGTTTTCTGGTAACGGTGCGCCGATGGGGGTAGTGTGGGTGTTTATCGTGGGGCCGCTGCTAGGTGGTCTCTTGGCAGCCTATACTTATAAGGCTTTGGAAAAGAAGTAGAGTACTGAGTTTAAAATGGCGTCGTGTGATAAAAACGACGCCATTTTTGTGTTGACGGAAGGTAATGCAGATTGTTATAATGGTACAAAGTAATAAAAGGAGGAATAATGGCAGAGAAACCAAACAAAGGTATGGTAATTGGAATTGCGGTGGCGGTTGTTGCGGTGATTGCTATCATTGTTGGTGTTATTATAGCAAAAGGTAACGAGGGTGGTGTCGGTGAAGGCGGCGATGGGACGGAAGCTGGACAGGTTGAAGGTGTGAACAATATGGATTTTTCGGATATTAATGTTACAGTTGAATATGGCGATTATGACGGGATGTACACGTTATCAAAGAGCATTCAAAATGGCGAGATGCTTGGCCAGATTGTGAAAATTGAGGGCGACGTGTCGCATCCGATGAGTAAATATTCAATTGTAGAAGAAGACGAAAATGGTTCAAAGATTGGTACTGAATTTGTGATTGAAGGGCTTGATGAAAGTGAGTACCCATCAGATGGTGCTCGTATAGTAATAACCGGTGAAGTGATTGAGAAAGAGCCACTTTATTATGTGATTCGGACTGCACCAGAGTATGTTGAGGTGATTGAGGAGAGCGATGACATGGAGGGTGAAGAGTATATAGAAGAAGAGTATTTCGAGGATGATTATTCAGAGGATGGAGAATAACCCCTTGCTGGTGAGCGTTGACCTCGAGAGAGAGATGTGATATAATACCCCTATGATAACAAAAGAGAATAAAACCAAGGCTATTGCCAAGGTCGCCCGCAATAAGGCCGATGTTGGTTCTCCTGAAGTACAAGTTTCAATTCTCACTGAGCGGATCAAAGAAGTGACCGAGCATGTGAAGAATAATAAACATGACTTTATGGCCAAAAGAGGTTTAATGCAGATGGTAGGGAAGCGCAAGAAATTGCTACGCTACCTGGAAGAGACCGATTTTGAGCTATATAAGAAGACTGTTAAGAAGCTCGGCCTCAGGAAGTAAAATTTCGGCAAGCTACTTCGTTAGCGCCTGTGCTACGCAGGAGACGTACGATAAGTACGTCTCCTTTGCGTTGCTCGGCGCTGCCTCGTATCTTGCTCGAAATTTTACTTCCTGAAAATGACAAACCCGCCTGTAACAGGCGGGTTTTTGAGTTATTGTATTATAGCAGAATCAAGTTTGTTCTGCTTCAACAAGGCCTCTTTGCGCTTTCTTAACGAAGGCATCTCTAGGTTGTTTTTGCGTACGAACATCTTGATAATCTCGTTGCATTCGATGCAAAGACTTGAACGTTCAGCTCCCTCTGCTCGCGTTACCTCTTCTGCCTTCTCAAGGAAAAGCTTGAGCCCCTCGTCATCTCGGAAGAATTTCTCCAAGATATCGATATACTGAGTAAGGACTCCTTTGTGGCTGCTGTCGCCCAGGAGAGCCTTCTTGGTAACACGATTTAACTCCTCCTGTGCGCGATTGCGTCGATTGCTCGGAATAATCGTGCAAGCAATGCAATCAGTCTTGTGTGTGACAATGATAGTAAAAAACACATCATTGACGCACTGGTACCGAATGGGCCTAAATAGTTCGACGACAGGATCGTCGCATTCCCCTGGAGTGGGGATTTGTCCGTCAATTGTTATATGCGCGTTTGCATTTAATTCGTCAAAGCTCCAAGCAGATACTCTTGTTGATAACATAACTACCCCCTTTTAAGATACTATAAGTGAACAACTTATCTGTGCTATTATAGCATATTTTGCGTAAAAATGCAAGGTTTGGTATAATAATATGTAGAAAATTAACATATTTGGGAAGACGGCAGATGCTGTTTTCGAAATGGCTATTTATCTCCTCTTCGGGAGCGCTCAAGGGCACTTGCCCAAGGTTACTCCCTTAGATGAGACACACTTATTTCGAACGTGACACCTGAAGTTTTCCCAAGAAAGGATTATTTTTATGGATATTATAAACCCTAATGGCAAGAAGACGGTGCGGGTTACGTCCGAGTGGTTAGGGCGAGAGTTGACCTTAGAGGTAAATAGGGTCGGTTTTCGCACGACTTCGTCGGTTCTCGTAACCTATGGAGATACCGTGGTACTGGGGTCGGTAGTGGTGGGAACGAAGCCTGTGGTGCAGGATTTCTTCCCTCTGTCGATTGATTATGAAGAGAAATGGTATGCCGCAGGTAAAATTTCTGGCTCGCGCTTTATTAAGCGTGAGGGAAAGCCGGCGGATGAGGCGGTGCTAGTTGGGCGCTTGATTGACCGACCGATTCGTCCTCTGTTTCCTAAGGGATATCGTCAAGAAATACAGGTAGTTTGTACAGTGTTGTCGATGGATCCGTCGTTTAGACCGGACTGTGTGGCGATGATTGCGGCTTCTTCGGCTCTCATGAATGCAGGTGTGCCGTTTGATGGTCCAATTGCAGGGATTCGGATTGGACGTATCGGGGGTGAATTTAAGGGTTTCTTGTCTGCAGAGGAAAGAGAACAATCGCCAATGGATCTTGTGGTGGCTTGTAAAGATGGCAAGGTGATGATGGTAGAGGCTGGCATGAAGGAAGTGCCAGAGGAGACTATTATCGAGGCGATGCACTGGGCGGTAGATAATGTGAAACCGGTGTTGGATTTACAGAGAGAACTTGCTAAGCAAGTTGCAGCAGTACCGCAGGAGTACGAATTGGTACTTCCAGATGAAGAGATTTTGAAAGAGGTGGCGGACTGGACGAAAGGAAAATTTGGTTCGAAAATTCGTGGAAATGTGATGGAGCGGGCGCAGGTACTTGACGATATCAAGTATGCAATGCATGACGAATTTGCTCTTTCTAAAGGACAGGGTGAGACGGATAATGAGAAAGTGGAATGGTACGATGCGAATTTGCGTGATGTGTATGATCAGGCGTTTGAGCTTGCCGTGCATAAGGAGGTGCGTCGTGGAATTGTAGAGGAAGGCGTAAGGCCAGATGGACGTAAATTGGATGAGGTGCGACCACTGTCGTCTCAGGTGGGGATTTTGCCACGAGTACATGGCTCTTCTCTATTTACGCGTGGTGTAACACAGGCGATGAATATCGTAACACTCGCACCTTTGTCGTATTGTCAAGATGTAGACACGATGGAGGTGACGGATGGAAAGCGACGCTATATGCATCATTATAATGCGCCGTCTTATACGGTAGGTGAGCCAGGGCGAATTGGCTCGCCAGGGCGACGTGAGATTGGGCATGGCTATCTGGCGGAGCGAGCGTTATTGCCAGTATTGCCGTCTGAAGAGGAGTTTCCATATGCGATTCGTTCTGTGACCGAGATTATGTCACAGAATGGTTCGACCTCGATGGCGGCGACTTGTTCGTCGTGTATGGCTTTGATGGACGCAGGTGTGCCGATTAAGCGACCGGTATCAGGCGTGGCAATGGGCTTGATGGTAGACGTACCAAAGGGTACTGAAATAACAGAGAAAGACGTTGATAAGGCATATGTATTAACAGATCTCATGGATGCAGAGGATTTCGCAGGCGATATGGACTTCAAGGTGACTGGCACTACTGAGGGTGTGACGGCGCTTCAGATGGATATGAAAGTGCATGGACTTCCAGTAGAGATTATGGAAAAAGCGTTGAAGCAGTCGCATGAGGGTAGGATGTTTATCTTGAAACATTTAACTGAAGTAATTGCGAAGCCACGCGCGGAGATTTCAGAATATGCACCAAGGATTGAGAAATTGATGATTTCGCCAGAGAAAATTGGCGCCGTAATCGGTAAAGGTGGCGAGATGATTAATAAGATTACAACAGAGACGGGTGCTGAGGTAAATATCGAAGATGATGGCCTCGTAACAGTGGCTGGCAATGACCCAGAGAAGATTAAGAAGGCACTGGATTGGATTAAGTCGTTGACTGAGGAGCCAGAGGTAGGTAAGATTTATGAAGGAACAGTGATGACGATTAAGGACTTTGGCGCATTCGTGAATATCCTCCCAGGGATTGATGGAATGTTACATATCTCACAGATTCGGGAAGGTAAGAGGTTGAAGTCGGTTGATGAAGTATTGAAAGTTGGCGATAAGGTGAAGGTACGTCTAGTGGCGATTGACCATGGGAAGTTGAGCCTGTCGATGATTGGGGTAAAGTAATCCGTAAAACACCCTGCTAAAGGCAGGGTGTTTTTTTGTTGTTGTAAAAGCGTTAGTTTATTACATAAGCATTGACTTTTTGGGCTTGGTATGATATAATTGTATGAAGAAAAGGGTTATTTGGAGTTAACTATTAGGAGTAATAAAATGAGGAATATCTTTAAATTACCTAAATTTAAAAAAGTACTTATGAGCACAGTATTAATTATTGGTACTGTGGTACCTAGTTTGACACCTTTGTTTAGTGATTATACGGCGGAGGCGGCTTCTGGTAACAATTTGAGCAGTATTTACCCGTCCAAGATGACGAAAATGAAGTTGTCGCTGGTGTATACGGGTAAGGAGATTGATGGGACAGTGAACTCGACGCAGAGTTTTGCGATTACGGATAAGTATTTTATTGTGGTACAAGCACATTCGACGAAGGAAAATGCGGGGTGGATTGTGGCTACGAATTATAAAAAACCAAGTTCCACTCCTGCTTGGAAGACGAAATATAATATAGGACACGGTAATGGGGCGACTTGGAATAGTAAAAAGAACCAAATTGTAGTAATTGATGGTTCGACCAAGTATTTCTTTAATGCGAATAATGGTAAATTTGTTACTAAGGTGGCCACCGGTCCATCTGGTTCTAGCATTGCATATGATGCTAAAAATGATCATTATATTCAGACTAGTGGGCATGGTGCAACTTCTGGCCAGATTTTGAATGGTAACTTTACGCTAATCAAGACTTTTGATGCTGGCCATAGATTAGTAAATCAAGATGTGGCTTATCATGACGGCTATATTTATAAGATTGGATGGGGTGGTTGTAATTATTTTAAGAATCATAATCGAGCCGATGATGCTACTTATTGTAGCAAGTATTTCGGTGAAGGGTCGAACGTGGTTTATCAGTTCGATTCGAATGGTAAATATATGAATGCGTATTATACTGATGCTGGGTTTGGGGAGCTTGAAAGCATGGCTTTCGGTACAGATGGTACGCCATATTTAATGTTTAACGGTAAACCAGATAGTTCACATTATTCAGTTTATAAGTTGAACAATTTAAGTAAGCCTGCTAGCGTGCCGCAGATTACGGCGGTGACCACAGCTAAGCCGGCTACTACGACTACGACGACTACTAAGCCGGCAACTACAACGACGACTACTAAGCCGGCTACTACTACAACAACTAAGCCAGCTACTACAACAACTACTAAGCCGGCTACGACTAGTACGACTACAACTACCAAACCTACAACTACCAATACGACCACAACCAAGCCGGTAACTACGGCCACTACGACGACTAAGCCAGCGACTACGACGACTACGACGAAGCCGGCAACCACTAACACTACAACTACTAAACCAGCTACTACTAGTACAACTACTGCAAAGCCAGCAATAACTAATACTAATACTACGACTAGTAAACCGGTGGCTAGTACCACGACCACTACTACTGCTCAGCCAGTAACTACCAGTAGAACTACTACCACAACGACTACTACTACAAAACCATCGGCTACAAGTGGAAATACTACTGTTTCTACTACTGTCAATACGACCAAACCGGCAGTTACTAGTACGACTACAACGACGAAGCCTACTACCACTACAAATACGGTCAGTACAACTTCGACTTCTGTTGCTGTGCCGACTATTGTAGATACTAGTGTGGGGACTGATACTGGTGTTCAGGTCAGCGTAAATACTGAAGACAATACTAAGACGAATGTAAAATCTGACGATAGAGCTGATGTTGATGAAATGGTTGAGATAGAGACGCCAAAAGCTGGTAAAACTATGACGGTTGATGATGAGCCATCTAAGATTAGCAGGATTGTGATTGCATTGGCAGTACTAATTGGGGCTTTGGCGATTCTTTATTACTTAGTCGTGATTTTCCGTTATTCGCGATAGACTCAGATTTGGGTTTTAAAGGGGTTTGTTATATAATATAGGGAATGGAAAAGATACGTAATTTTTGCATCATTGCGCACATTGACCATGGTAAGTCGACGATTGCGGATCGGATGATGGAATTGACTGGTACGGTAGAGAAGCGCGAGATGAAGGCGCAGCTCCTTGATTCGATGGAATTAGAGCGCGAAAAGGGTATTACGATTAAGTTGACGCCAGTGACGATGCAGTGGAATGGTTATGTGCTGAATTTGATTGACACGCCGGGGCATGTGGATTTTTCGTATGAGGTGTCGCGGTCTCTTCAGGCAGTGGAGACGGCGGTGTTGGTGGTGGACGCGACGCAGGGGATTCAGGCGCAGACACTCGCGAATGTGTATTTGGCATTGGAACAGGATCTCACAATTATTCCGGTGATTAATAAAGTAGATTTGCCGGCGGCGGATGTGGAAGGGGTAGCTGCGCAGATTATGAATTTATTGGGTTGTTCTAGGGAAGAGATTATCGAAGCGTCAGGTAAGACGGGATTTGGGGTGGATAAGATTCTCGACGCAGTGGTGGAGCGGGGACCGGAGCCGAGAACACTTAATACTGGTATGACGAGGGCGCTGATATTTGATTCGTATTTTGATGATTATCGGGGGGTGGTTTTGTATGTGAGGATTTTCGAGGGGGAGATTCGCAAGAATGCGGAGATATTGATGATGGCGGCGGGGGTGAAGGGGTTAGCGCTTGAAGTGGGTGTGCTGACGCCGAAAATGACATCGCGAGAATCGTTGAAGACGGGTGAGATTGGGTATATTGTGACGAATCTGAAGACGACACGCGAAGCGAAAGTGGGTGATACAGTGACGCTTGCAAAGGAGCCAGCGTTGGAAGCTTTGCCGGGGTATAAGAATGTACTACCGTTTGTGTATGCGGGGTTTTTCCCGGTGTCGAACGATCAATATAAGGAACTGAAGGAAGCGATTGAGAAGTTGTCACTGAGTGATTCGGCTTTACGTTATGAGCCGGAAAATTCACCGGTGCTAGGGTTTGGCCTGAGGATTGGATTCCTAGGGCTGCTACATATGGATATCATTCGAGAAAGGTTAGAGAGGGAATTTGGGCTGGACCTCATCGTAACGAACCCATCGACGAATTATGAAGTCGTGATGAATAATGGTGAGATTCGGGAGATAAAGTCGGCGTCGGATTTGCCAGATCCGTCGGAGATACGAGAAATCCGGGAACCGTGGGTGAAGGGGGAGATTATCTTGCCGAAATCGATGATTGGGAATGTGTTGAATTTAATTAATGAGAAGCGGGGGCATCAGACGAATTTGTCGTATATTGAAGATCGGGCGGTGATTGATTTTGAGGCGCCGATGGCGAATCTGTTGACGGATTTTTATGATCAGTTGAAGTCGGCGACGTCTGGGTATGCGTCGTTTAATTATGAGCTGGATGGATATCGGGCGGAAGACTTGGTGCGAGTGGACTTCTTGGTAGGGGGACATAAGATGGATGCACTGTCGGTGATGGCACACCGTTCGGAAGCAGATGGAATCGGGCGTGAAGTGACGAAGAAACTGAAGGAAGTGATTCCCAGGCAGAACTACGAGGTGGCACTGCAGGCGGCGATTGGGGCGCGGATTATTGCACGAGAAACGATTGGTGCGTATCGAAAAGATGTAACGGTAAAGATTCATACTGGTGATAGAGACAGGAAGGCGAAATTACTTGAGAAGCAAAAACGTGGCAAGGCGCGAATGAAACGATTTGGCAAGATTGATATTCCGTCAGAAGCATTTACAGTGATGTTAAAACGTGATTAGTATGATACAATAGAGGTATGAAGAAGACTAAGCAATTTATATATTATATCATACTTTTGCTTATTTGTCTAGTGGGAGTGGTACCGGCGGTGTCGGCGCTCTCTAAAACTCAGGAGGCAGGGATTTCTGATCATTGTGAGACGATAAAAGATAATTTGAAAACGATTCAGAAAAGCGATGCTAGGGCGCGAGTATATCTTGGTGGAAGGTTCGAGACGATTTTGAATAAATATGTGACGCCACTCAATGTGCGTTTGGTGGAAAATAGTATGTCGACGGCTAGTTTGATTGAAAGTCAGAATACGTTAACTAGTAATAAGACAAAGTTTACGAACGATTATGTAGGGTATCAGCAAAAACTCGAAGAACTGGTGGCTATGGATTGCAAGAACGAACCGGCGAGTTTTTACGAGAAACTGAAACTAGTACGAGAGGAGCGAAAGAAGGTTGAGAAAGACGTCCAGAAAATGAAAACTGCTTTGTCTGAGTATGTGGAGTTGGTGGGAAAATTAAAGGAGAGGTTGAATGCAGAATCAAAATAGCTCAGAGAAGAAGAAACTTGAACGAGGCGGCAGGAATCTGGTGCTTCTCGGAATAGTGTCGGTGCTGATTGCATTGATGACGACTGGGGTTTCGCTTGCGATTTATCATAATTCAGGTGATATTTATCTAGATAGATCAAGACCGGGTTTCTTGCCGGATGAGGAAGAAATTGAAGATGAAAATGAGAAGGAAGAAGAAAAAGAGTATGATTTTGCAAGAGACGGTAAACTAACGAGGGAAGACATGGAAGAATTCATCAAGAATTTGAAGGAAGAAACTAAGGCGATTGATGAATACAAAAAACCGTTCGGTGAGGAAGTTTTGTCGGATGAGCGATTAGGTATTCCGGTGGAAGAAAAGTCAGCTGAAGAGCCTGCGGAAGTACCGATGGAGGAGCAATTATAAGGGGTCGAAGTATAAACTTGATTTTTATTAAGAAAAAGCTTATACTTAAAGGAGAGGTTTCATGAAGCAAAAGAAGCAAGCAAAAAAGCAGAAGATAAAGGGTTATAAGAAGACCTGGGTTTTTGGTGTGCTGGCGATAGTGGCGTTTGTAGTGGTGCTAGGGCTTTTGTTCGCAGGGATGGCGAGTACAATAAACAGTGTAAAGGAAGTGGCAGTATCGAGAGAACCAGCGGCAATTTTGGCAAGTGCTGGGGTGTCGGAGGATAGAGAGGTGCTTTTGCCGGTGTCTTATTATGATCAAAGATCTGATGAATGTGTGAATTTGTATGATGTAGCGCAAAGTGAAGTATTGTATAAGAGACAGTTCGGATGGGAGAATTGCGGCTACTATCATAAGGAGATTGAAAAAGGCATGGTAGAGTATGAACTAGGAGATGGTTACCTACCGGTACTAAAGGCCGGAAATTTAACGTCAAATAGGGGGCTTGGAGATGCTACCAGATGGTTTACGGCAATAGATGGTAAAAGTGCAAGTTATATTGGTGCGATGAAAATGGAATATATTTCGGAGGGGGCGAAGTTCTTCTTCAATCGAGATGATTTTTATCCGTTGGACGATGCGAAATTTAGCGATGGTGATACGGTAAATTCGGATGGGCATAACCATCTGTTTACAATGGGGTTTGCAGTGCCATTTACAGTACTTGGTAGTGGTGAAGAGAGTTTTGAAGTGGTGGCCGATGATGATACGTTTGTATTTGTGGGAGATAAGCTGGCGATTGATTTGGGTGGAGTACATGATGTGGCGAATGGTAGGTTTTTGATTCAAGAAAACGGTGAAGTATATGCAGCATCTGGTAATGAAGAGCTGGCGTTTACTGGTATAACATTGGAAAAAGGCAATGGCTCAATGGTGAGGATTTTTCACGCAGATCGTGACGCGAATGATTCGGTGTTTAATGTAACTTTTTCAGGTATGAATATTACGATTGTTGATACTAAAATGGCGCAAAATGGAAAGGGTGATAGTATGCAGATTGCATATGACCCAACTGATCCGACTTATGAGGCGCCGTTAGGTCAAAGTGTAATTGTGAGGCCAGATACCACTAAGGGCTATATGCTAATGGCCACGATTGAAGGTGTGATGGTGGTGGTGTTTTCGATTTTTACTGCAGTGACCGTAAAAGTAGTATTGGATAGAAAAAACAAAAAGTAGATTATTTACGAGGCGCGCTGATATTGGCGGGACGACCATAATCTGGTATAATGATTGGTTTTTCGTTACCGTGGTGGTCTCTCAGAGGGATATTAAGTTCGTGAGCGAGTGTATTGACGATACTGGCACCGATACGAAGGCCTGTGAAAGAACCAGGGCCGGACATGAATTCGATTTCGGTGATGTCTTGCCAAGTTTGGTTGGTCTCCGCTAGTTTGTCGTGAATGAATCCTAGAAGTTGCTCGGCGAGGTCGTTGGCGAAAACGTGCTTATATTCTTTGTCGTCGAGTTTGAGGATAGTCTCTGGGGTACTGGTATCTAAATATAGTTTCATGAGATAATATCCCTCCCGTCTTCGGTGTAGTTAATCGTAATAGTAGTGCGGTCATCGGGCAAAAGATTAGTGACAGATTCACCCCATTCGATAACGATGATATTGTCGGGATTTTGAAGGTTCTCCTGTAAATCTTCTAGCATAATTCCTGGGTCGGGAAGACGGTAAAAATCGTAATGAATGAGATAACCGTGGTTATTAGGCAAAGCGTAAGATTTTGAAATGGTGAAACTGGGGCTAGTGACGGATTCAGTAATGCCAAGCCCAGCGGCGAGACCACGCACGAAGGTGGTTTTACCAGCGCCAACGTCGCCAACTAATTCGATGATATGAGGATTTTTGGTGGCAAAACTACGACCATAATCAAGCATTTCCTGTTCAGAGCGTATTTTCATCTTTTAATTATAGCATAGATTACCTAGAATCACCCTGAGAGTATCTTTGATTGTTATGATAATTATGAAAAAAATATTAAACAAAAAGTTATGGTATAATTAATGTATGGTTAACAATAAGCATAATGTTGATACTAAAACGTTGGTTATTGTACTGTCTTCTTTGTTGCTTGTGGCGATTGCGTTGGTGGTTGCTATTGTGTTTTTGCCAATGGCTAATAAACGGAATAATGATTATAGTGAAGATAATCTTGCTAAAGAATGTTTGGAAGCAGGTGAAGACATGGATTTGTCAGAATGTTTAGAGGACAAGTCATTCTCATATTTTGAAGAGGGTGATTGTGAGAAGGCGTTGAAGGTTTATGATGATGTGCCGGTAGGATTGGTTAGCAAAGTGGAATTAGCGCATCTTTACGATGAAGCTTACTCGTTAAGTCTTTCTTGCGATGATGAATCTTTACAAAACTATTGGATGGGAAAGAATGATGAAATTTCGAACCAGTTGGAGGCGACTGATTGATGAAAAGGAATGTAATAGTAATAGTATCAATATTTAGCTTGAGTTTGATTGTTCCATTGTTGACTGATGGGCGCGCCTGGGCTGATGGGGCAGCACAACCAGGTGGAACTAGTTATGGTTCTGGTTCAGTCCCTATTTGTAGCGCAGAGTACTCTGGCATTCATCAGCCTACATGTGAAGTAAATGGTGGAGGCAAGAGCTGGCGTATATATAGGGTAAGGGGCAATGGTCTTTCAGACTTAAATAATTTTACTGTGCCAAGTGGCCAGAAAAAATGGAAGGTCGTTCAAGGATCATATGGCGGAAAAGATGTCACTGGTTCGAAAGGGGTGCTTTCGGATTGTGTGAAAAATGATGTTCCATATATTGTAATTTTTGGTTTGAATAGAGTGGTAGTATCAGGAGCTACTCCAGAGTTTTATGTTTCTTTAAGTCGAGAAAAGCCAGGTGGCGAATGTGGGAAAAACAGGGGTTGTTATTATAAATGGAACCATTACAATGAACTGGTAAAGAATATTAGTACGCCTCCTTATAATTCTAAGATTGCAAATAACACATTCTATGATGGTCAGATTGTGTCGAAAGACCTTGCGAAGAAATTATATACTGATGCAGGGTTGAAATCATCATTAAGCTATACTAAGGTTGGGGCATTTTGTGCTTGGGATACAAAACCGCCTGAGTATACTTTGACTGCTTATGCGAGAGAATATGATGGGTCTTCAAATCCTTTGTTAAACAACGGGAAACCGATTGATGATGATTCGTACAATGCTAATGAATCTGCATCGGTCAGTAATATGCATTTTGCGAAACCTGATGGTTATAGTTGGTTCAAATGGGATGTAGGTGGTTCGATTTGTCCAAATGAAACTGACAGTGAATGCGAGAATGATTCGATGCCGGCAAAGAGTACATCGGTAGCGGCTTATTATCTTCGAGATAAATTCGAAGGTAGAACTTTGGTGAGTGGGGCTGGTACTGGTGATACTGGCTTTGTAAAGACAAATAAGAGTGTTACTGTGGAATTGGATAATTGTGACAATGGGTGTACGGTCAAATTTGATCATCAAATGAAGAGGACTCAGGGTGTGGGTGCATCTTCGTATAGTATTTCGAGAGTTTCTAATTTATCATCTGCGGCCAGTGGTAATATGGGGTCTGGTAGTTTTTCTCAGACTGGACCGGCTTCGGTGCGGGATAGTGGTGATATAACTCTATATAGTGGTAATGTGGTTTGCGAAACATTAACGTTTCAACCACAAACTATTGCTGGTTCTAGTACGGCCTATTCGCAGGTTTGTGTGATAGCCAAAGCTCCGGCGCAGGTCGGTTCGTTTATTGATGCACAAGTGCGCGATCAAGACTCTGCCGATACTTACCATTCGTGGCAACATGAGATATATGGAAAACCTGGTGATAAAATTGAGTTTAAATCGTGGTATACTCCTACTGTTCAGGCAATGGCTAATCGCGTGGTTAACATCATAAATAATACTGATGTTGGTTCGAAGGCATTAAAGGAACATGATGGTTGGAATAATGGCTATGATGTTAATAGTAATATAGATGCATTAAAGTACCAAAAACAAGGCACTATTGGTGATACGACTACTTTGTCTGGGGAGAATAGTCATAATGCGGTTTCTAGTAATGCTGGCTCGTACATCTATGAAAAGGCTAGAACGAATGGATTGATAAAGAAAGTTCCGTTTAGTGTATCGTTTGGCGTTACTGCAGCTGCGAGTCCGAAAATCACTGCTACGGTTGTTTGGGATGAAAAATCTGGAACGGCGTATGCACGTATTCCGTATAATTTCGTGAATTCAGCTACTGTTGATACTTCAGAAGATACTTTATTGTATGCTGGAGAATCTAAGGATATTGAATCTTCTATCATTGTCCATCCAAAAGCTAATTCAATGACTATGAAAGATGGCGACAAAGAATATGCCACTAAGATTGGTGGTCAAGTAAACTATCGGTATATTGTATATACTCCTGGAGACATTAATAATCTTCCGGCAGCTAGGAAGGTGGATGGTGATAGGGATATTGATGATTTTTGTAATTATTTCCAAACTGCACTGAATTGTACTACTAGCGCTGTGAGGGGTTCTAAATCTGATGTTGTTGCTAATAACGATTATACAAAAGAGAATAAGGTGACGCTGAATCCCATCTCCTTCGTAGTAGATGATACTTCAGCCGGCAGTAAGAGATGTGTGGCGGTAGCAGTTTTCCCAGCCGACAGTGGCACTGATGGCAATTACGATGACACAGAATACAAGGATTCTGATGGTGTGAGTCATTGGAGCATATCTGATTCCAAGTGTTATACTGTTGCTAAGCGTCCTAATCTTCAGGTGCTAGGCGGCAATATTTATTCCAGTGGTGGGATTCAAACTAGTTTGAGTATGAAGAAGCATTTGGCTGGGTTTAATAATTACGATGCATGGACAACTAGCGATAATGCATACATCTTTGGTTCTTGGGGAGAGCTTGGACTTATTAATACGAATAGTGTTAAAGGATTTGCTAGTGGAGCTGGTTTAGGTTATCTAAAAAACGATAATGGGACAACTTGGCCAGCTTCAGTTTCAAATGATTTGATACAGGGTGACCATCCTGGTGGTTATTTGGGTAAATACGATTACTGTAAGCTAAGTTTGCTTACTTTAGCAAACGAATTGTGCCATAATAGTGGTGAAATTGCTGGCAATATAGGTACGGGAAGTGCTGTCAATGGTATAAGTAATGATAGAATGTCGATTCAGAATTTGGCTGAATCTTTGAGAATTGAGTCATCTCCTGTAACTGATGCTGGCGGTGGAATAACTATAAATGATGATGCTGCAACATATTACGATATAAATAATAATGCAGTGATAAATGAAAGTATTATACCGTTTAATAAAACTATTCTGATACATGCAACTGGCAATATTACGGTTGCTGGTAATATTAATTATCAACAAATTCCATATGACAATATATTGAATACTCCGAAGTTAGTTATTTATTCTGATGATACAATTATGATTAATTGTGGCGTTAATAGAATAGATGCACTGTTGGTCGCAAAAACTGTCAATACTTGTGATAATGGTAATGACACTAATTCGGCGATAAATTCTAACCAGTTGTTTATTTATGGGGCTGTGATAGCAAACGAATTGAAGGCTAATCGTACTTATGGGGCAGCAACTGGCGTTAATTCGATGGTATCAGCAGAGATAATTGATTTTGATCCGACGTTATATTTGTGGGAGGGAACTAATAATGATGCAGATGAGACTGGTAGTTCGGATGATGACTCCGAAAAAAACCTAAACTTAGAGTCTGTATATTTACGTGAGTTGGCGCCAAGACTTTAGATATGATAAAATATAGTTTATGAAAGTGTATATTTCAGGAATAGCTGGGACTGGGATGGGTCCTTTGGCTTTGATGGCAAAGACTGCTGGATTTGAGGTATGCGGTTCGGATCTTGCTAAGGGAGCAATTTATGATGAATTAATAGAGGCAGGGATTGAAGTGAGGATTGGCTCTCAAGATGGGGAGTTTTTGCAGGAAAAGCTGACAGATGGGGTGGATTGGTTTGTATATACTTCGGCTTTACCGGAAGATCATGCTGAGTTAGTGATGGCTAGAGAAGCAGGCATTAAATGTACAAAGCGAGACGATTTTACGGCGTTTCTGGTAGAAAAATTGGGTTTAAAAATGATAGCAGTGGCGGGGACGCACGGTAAGACAACTACGACGTCGATGATAATATGGTCGGGACTAAAATTGGGGCTTCCGGCGGCATATATTGTAGGAACGACGTTGGGATTTGCGTCGAGCGGGGTATATCATAAGGGGGATAAGTTCTTTATTTATGAGGCGGATGAGTATGATAGAAACTTTTTGAAATATCATCCGTGGTTGGCAGTGATTCCAGCAGTGAGTTATGACCATCCAGATATCTATCCAACTAAGGAGGATTATAAAGCAGCATTCGAACAGTTTAAAGCACAGAGTGAACATGTATTGGAAGACGACGAAAATGGCCTAAGGCGAGATGGTGAAAAGATTGATACAGTCTTTGAGTTGAGTCGGTTTAAACTGGCAGGTTTGGTGCGAAAGAAAGATGCGATGTTGGCGGCAGAGACAGTAAAACTAATGGATGAAGAATTGCAGGATGATGCGATTGTTCAGATTTTGAATGAGTTTCCGGGCGTGGGAAGACGTTTTGAAAGACTAAGAGATGGTTTGTATTCTGATTATGCACATCATCCAGAAGAGATTGCAGCAACTATAGAAGTGGCGCGAGATGAATGTAGATTGCGAAATAAGAAAGGTATAGTGGTGATTTATCAACCACATCAGAATGTACGTCAACACGAAGTGCGAGATGAGTATCGTAATGCGTTCGTGGGCGCAGATAAGGTGATGTGGCTACCAACATATTTAACGCGAGAGGATCCTAGACTTGAAATTATTAAGCCAGATGAATTTATTGAGGGGTTGTCTAATAAAGAAGTGGCCGAGGCAGTAGAATTAGGCGGTGAGTTGGAAAGTAAGATTAAGCAATACTTGGTTGATAACTATTTGGTAGTATTAATGACGGCTGGTCCGGCAGATGAATGGCTGAGGGCGAGATTTTAGTATAAGTTGGATATTTATACGGTTTTTTTTGTTGACAATAAAATGTTTATGCTATAATTAATATATGGCAGAAAGACAGAATCCATTTGATACTAAGGTTTTGGTTACGGTGTTGTCGTTGTTGTCGGTTGTAGCAGTTGTGTTGATAGTGGCTAATATATTAGTGCCAGTTCTGAATGGCAGAAAATATGATTTTAGCGATAATAATCTTGCGAAGGAATGTTTGGAAATGGAGGATGATTCGTTAGCGGAGAGTTGTATAGAGGAGAAGGTTTATTCGTATTACGACGAGGGTGATTGCGAGAATGCATTGAAGGTATACGATGATATACCAGATGGTTGGTTCGAAGAAGATTCTATGGGGTATTTTTATGATGATGCATATTCGATAAGTCTTTCCTGTGAGGATGAGTCGTTGCAGGCGTATTGGGAGAATAAAAATAATATGTTTTCAAATCAGACGGAGGCAAGAAATTGATGAGAAGAAGAATTATAGTTGGAATGATAGCAATAGGTTTGGGCGTATTGTTTTCTGCTTTACCTAGTAAGGGAGCTTCGGCTGTTGAAACTGGTAATGGTGGAACCGGGTCGGGTTCCGGTTCAGTTCCGACTTGTTCGGCAGAATACTCTGGCATTCATCAACCTCAATGCGGGGTAAATGGTGGGGGGAAGAGTTGGCGTATCTATAAAGTCAATAAAAACACTACTAATCTTACAAGACTGAATTCGCTTAATTCTGTGCCAAGTGGTAAGAAAAAATGGAGGGTTGCACAGAGCGATACTGCTGGTGGGAATGATATTACTGGTAGTAATGGTCTATTGCAAAAGTGTGCCAGTAAAGGTTATCCATATATTATTCTGTTTGGTTTAAATACCGTTGCGGTAGCAAGTAACGCTACTCCAACTTTTTATGTAATGTTTAATCGAAATAAGAAGAATAATAAGTGTTCGAATAACAGGGGATGCTATTATAAGATGAATACTTATGATAGCATAAGTAGTGCTGCGGATTTGCAAAATAAGATAAAGAATAATACGTTTTATAGTGGACAAACGTTAACAAATGCAGCGGCTCTTGGTTTTTATAATAAAGAGTTAAAAGATGAGGGTAAAAGTACTGTTACGTCGAGTGCTTTTAAAGCTGTTGGTGGTTTTTGTTCTGATGGGGATGATGTTACTACTTCTGTTAAATACACATTAACGGCAAAATCGGTTGATACGAGTGGTGCTTCGCTAGCAAGTGTTGCTGGACTTGGTGATGATACTGATACCACGGATAGCGGTGATGAGGCTAGCGTTGTTCATGGTAGTAATTATTATTATGAATTCCAGCATTGGAGTAATTATGCGAATGGTTCGGATAATATTGGGACTGGGACTGAGTATAGTAAAGTATTGACTTCTGATTATACTGTGTACGCAGTGTTTAGGAAATATCGCTTTACATTAACTGCTGCGTCAAGACAAATTAATAGTACTACTTCGTTGGCGGGCGTGACGGGTTTGAGTAATACTAGCATGACCGTTGACAGGGGTGGGACAGCCACAGTCTCGCATGGTAATACCGAGACTGGTTTCACATTTAAATGTTGGAGTGAAGTAGAAAATACGGATTGTTCTAGTAACGCGGGGACTGGAGCGAGCTATACGGTGAGTGATATGCAAAGTCATAAGACAATTTATGCTATATATGAGCCTTTCTCGGCAACTTCTACGTTAGACATAAAAATCAAAAATTCGTCTAGTACAATTGATGCTTATAAGGATTATACAGATAATGATATTTATGCGAAACCAAATGACGTGATTGGTTACAAGGTGACATATGCTCCTTTGGCGCAGGGTGGTGTTAATTTGAAGCCCCAACAAATAAAGATTGACAGTAGTGCAGCACAAGATAATGATGAGACTCCGCTTACTTTGCGTGTGCTATTTAATAATAAAAAAAGTACATCTTTGGGGGTTTGGTCAAATAATTTGATGGTTAGTGGGGGCTTAGGAAGTTATAGCGATCCGTTTGAGTATGAAGTCGGCGTAACGGATTCAAAGTCATTTGAGGCTACAAGCGAAGGGTCTCCTAGCACGTATTCTGTTCTTCCTAGTAAGGCAGGGAATACATTGACTCAGACAGTCAGTTTGCAGCGTAACGCTAGTGGTACTACTCCGAAATCAGTAAGTATTGGTGTGAATGCCGGTAAAAGCATGGCAACTGTCGGGACTAGTTTAAGCGATTCTGTTAGAGTTAAAGTACCTTTTAATTTTGAGAATACTACTAGTGTTATTACACCGGAGGATACTCTTGTGTATGCTGGTGAGTCAGCTTCTTTCGATATTAGTATAAAGGTAAATAAAAGGCATAATGCTGCTTTAGATAGTGATTATGCCACGAGGGTGCCTGGCGCTAAATGGAAAATTGGTATTAGCTATAATGGTAGTGCGTATAGTTGGGGTAATATTTGGAGCGGTACTTTAAATAATTCTGGTAATATGGACCCTACAAACGATGAAAAGAAAACAGGCTTACCTATGACGATTCCTGATTTGAGTGCTGGGTCTAGAATTTGTATTCAGTCTGCTGTTTATCCGAAGGATAGTCACGATGATTTAAACTTGAGCCAGACTGCTTATGATGTCAATGATGCTGATTCTTGGGCTTATTCGACGCCGAAATGTTATACTGTCGCTAAACGTCCTAGCCTCCAAATTTGGGGTGGCAATATCTATACTGGTGGTGAGATTAATACTTCTTTGAGCAAGAAGAGACACTTGGCTGATTATAATAATTATAGTACGACATTGAATGATGAACAGTTGTATATCTTTGGCTCTTGGGGAGAATTAGGTATGGTATCGGTTGGTAAAGTCACTGGTTTTGCTAGTGGCGCGGGGTTAGGATACCTAAACAATGCTTGGCCGAATACGTTAGCTAATGATACTAGTAGCAAACAGGATCCTCGTCCTGGAGGATATTCAGGTGGCTATAATTTCTGTAAATTAAGTCTGCTGACTATGGCTAATGAAGTGTGTAAGAATAGCAATAGGGTTGCTGGAAGTGTGGGTAACCAAAGTGCAACTAATGGCATCAATAACGACAAGAATGCCATTGCGAATTTAGTTGAGGCATTGGGCGTGGGGGAGTCTGCTGAAGTTGGCGAGGGTGGAATTAATATAAATGCGGACACGGCTAAGTATTATAATGCTAATAGTAAGGTTACGGTAAATGGTGGTACTTTACCAAAGAATAGAACAGTGTTGATATATGCAGAAGACGATATAACTATTTCTGGCGACATTCATTATGAGCAAAATGGATACAGTAATTTGCTAGATGCTTCAAAAGTTGTGATTTATTCTAAAAATAATATTTTGATTGATTGTGGAGTTACCAGAATAGATGGATTGTTGATAGCTAATGTAGTGAATACTTGTGACAAGGATATTAATTCTAGGGATAGTTCTAGACAGTTGGTGATTTATGGTGCTGTAATAGCAAATCGATTAGAAGCTAACCGTACTTATGGTGCTGCGGCCGGTGTTAATTCGATGGTATCGGCGGAGATAATCGATTTTGATCCAACATTGTATTGGTGGAAAGGATTCAATAACGAAGAAGACGAGTCAGAAGAGTCAGATGATGAATCAAAGGATGAATCAACTTTCGATGCGGTTTATCTACGTGAGTTGGCGCCAAGATTGTAGAGTTTGATATAATATATAGAATATGAAGGTAAAATCTCAGTTTGTTTGTCAGCAGTGTGGTGCTGTTTATGCGAAGTGGGTGGGTCAGTGTTCGAATTGTTCGGCATGGAATTCGTTAGTGGAACAAGTGGCGGCTAATACTAGCACTAGTGCGAAATCGGCACTGGCTAAAGGTAAGGCATCGGGTAAAAAACTGGATTATGTGAAGATTGCGACAATTACACCATCGGATGCGAAGGCGAGACTGGTGACAGAATTTCGTGACCTTAATACCGTACTTGGTGGTGGGATATTGATGGGGTCAGTGTCGCTTCTCGCTGGACAACCAGGGATGGGAAAATCGACACTCTTGATGCAGATTTGTGCAGAGGTAGCTAAGACTCATAATGTACTCTATGTGTCAGGTGAGGAATCGGCAGGACAAGTGAAACTGAGAGCAGTGAGACTGGGCGCGGAGTCGGATAAGTTGTCGTTTGCGGCGTCGACATCGGCGAATGATATCGCAAAGACGATTGAAACGGGCGAGTTTGACCTCGTGATAGTGGATTCGATTCAGACCTTGGCGATGGACGAGATTTCGTCGGCGCCAGGGACGGTGTCGCAGGTGACGAACTGCGGGAATCTAATTATTCGGGCGGCGAAGTCAACGGATACGGCGGTGATAATTGTGGGACACGTAACAAAGGACGGAACTCTGGCTGGGCCGAAAGTGCTAGAGCATTTGGTAGATGTGGTGTTGAATTTTGAGGGAGATAGATATGGTGGGTTTAAGACAATTCGGGCGGTGAAAAACCGATTCGGGGCGACAAATGAAGTGGCGATATTTGAGATGGCTCAAGGTGGTTTGAGAGAAGTAGCAAACCCATCAGAAGCACTGCTGGCGGAACGAACGAATACAGATGGGTCAGTGATATTAGCGACTCTAGAAGGGAATCGGCCGATATTAGTGGAAATACAAGCACTGGCGACTGGGTCGAATTTTGGTTATCCAAAACGGACGGCGAGTGGATTTGATTTAAATCGGTTGAATTTATTGATTGCGGTACTAGAGCGGCGGACGAAACTACGTTTGTCGGATAAAGATATTTTTGTAAACGTGGTGGGGGGGATAAAACTGTCAGATTCAGCAGCTGACCTTGCAGTATGTATGGCAATAGCATCAGCAGTGGCGGGACGAAAGTTGGATGAGAAATACGTAGTGTTCGGTGAGGTGGGGTTAGGTGGTGAAATTCGTTCGGCGTTTCGAGCGGATCAGCGGATTGCAGAGGCGAAGAAACTAGGTTTTAAGCATGCGATTGGTCCTGCGACGATACGAGATAAATTTGTAATTCCGGTGAAGGATTTGCGTGAAACTCTAATTAGGTATGTGAAATGAGAATACTGGGAATCGATCCGGGGATTGGGATTTGTGGGTTTGGCTTAATTGAGACTTCGGGTCGAGATGGAGCCAAGGCACTAGATTTTGGCGCAGTGACAACAAAAGTAGATGCACCGATTCCGGCTCGACTATTGGAATTATATAATTCTTTAGTGCAAGTGTTTGATGAATGTAAACCAGAAATGGTGGCGGTGGAGAAATTGTTTTTTTCGAAGAATATTACGACAGGAATTGTGGTGGCGGAAGCGCGTGGGGTAGTCTTATTGGTAGCGGAGCAAAGGGGGATTCCGGTATACGAGTATTCGCCGAATCAGATTAAGCTGTCGCTTGCAGGGTATGGGTCGGCAACGAAAACACAGATGGAAGAAATGGTGAGGATACATTTAGGATTAGATAAGAAGCCGAAGCCGGATGATGCAGCGGATGCGCTAGCGGTGGCGATTACGTGTGGATTTTTGTATAAGCAAGGGATGGATGATAAGTACAAGTTTTCGAATTCGCGAGGGCGTAATAATAGGAAATAGTATATATTATATATAGGAGGATAAATGATAGCACATATTAGGGGGATAGTGGAAGAAAAATTTGGTAATAATGGACTGATTGTAGATGTATCTGGGGTGGGGTATGAAATATTAGTGCCGGCGCCGGATTTTGAAGGTGCGACGCTTGGTGAAGAGCGGAAGTTCTATACATATCATGCGGTACGAGAAAATGCAGAAGAATTATATGGGTTTTCGTCATTAGTGGCGAAAAAGCTATTTGAATTATTGATATCGGTTCAGGGGATTGGTCCGAAAGCAGGGATTGCGATTATGTCGCTTGCGGAAGCGGAGGAAGTGCGGAATGCAATAGCGAATGGCGATACAGCATTCGTGTGCAAGGCGGCTGGGGTAGGCAAGAAGAGCGCGGAAAGGGTAATTGTGGATCTTCGCGATAAGGTGGGGATTCCTTCGCGGTATGGAGCGACGGAAGTTAAAGGTGGTCAAGCAGGCGAATCTGAGTCAGATGAGGCACTTGATGCGTTGATTGCGTTAGGGTTTCCGCTTAAGGAGGCGACAGCAGCGCTGGAGAAAGTACCGAAAGATTTGCCGGTTGAGGAGCGAGTGCGACAAGCCTTGAAAAAAGGATAGAAGTGTGGTAGAATATAGTGTAATTGATTAATAATAAAGGTAAGGTATGAGTTTTTCGATATTAAAACAGATTGGTGACGCACAGAAAAAGAAGGCCGTGGTGGACGTGCGACCTGGTGATACTGTACGGGTCACGCAGAAAATTAAAGAAGGTAATAAGTTCCGTTTGCAGACGTTTGAAGGTGTAGTGATTCGAGCTGATCGTAAGGAATCACATACTGCGCGAATTGTAGTCCGGAAGGTTACTTCAGGTGTGGGGGTGGAGAAGTCATATTTGATTCATTCGCCACTAGTGGAGAAGATTGTGATTACGAAGCGTTCGAAAGTACGTCGAAATAATTTGTCGTATTTACGTGAGCGCTCTGGTAAGTCGGCAAGGCTTGCTGGTCGCGATTTCGACCGTGTAGCAGTGAATGATGTGACGGTGCCAGAGGAACCAGTCGAGGAAGCTCCGGCTGAGGAAGTAGTGAAAGAAGAAGCGGAAGTTGAGGTTGTAGAAACCCCAGTAGAGAAAGAAGAGAAAGCTGATAAGGCTGAAGCCTAATGGCGATACTCGGAATAGATGAAGTTGGACGCGGACCCCTAGCGGGTCCGCTTGTTGTGGGTGCAGTAATCTTGCCAGAGGATAAACCGGAATGGGTAGAAGAGTTACGCGATTCGAAGAAGTTAAGTGCGAAGAAACGTGAAGTCTTAAACGAGGTGATTTTGAAGGGGGCAATTGCGACAGGATTGGGTTGGGTGTCGGCGGTGGAACTGGACGAAGTGGGGATTTCGGAAGCTTTGAGGATAGCAACCAGTCGAGCTGTGAAGTCAGTTCAGGGACTTCACGCGCCATTTTCACAGATAGTAATTGATGGAAAAGTGAATTTTCTGAAGGGTACAGCGTTGGAGAAGTTTGTTTCGACTATGCCGAAGGCGGATAATCTAGTGAAAGAGGTGTCGGCGGCGTCGATTATTGCGAAAGTGGCACGGGATCGATATATGACGGAACTAGCGGAGAAATATCCGCAATATGGGTTTGAACAGCACGTGGGGTATGGAACAGCGAAGCACATGACAGCGATTAATGAATTTGGAATTTGCCCGGAACATCGGAAGAGCTTTGAGCCAATTCGGAGTATGGTGGGTTTTTCGCGTGCAGGTTCGCGGGTAGAGCCGAAAAAGAACACGAGTTTAGTAGGGAGCATGGGGGAGGATGCAGTAGCTCAATATTTAACTGAACATAAGCATATAATAATAGCACGAAATTATCGGACGCCATTTTATGAGATTGATATTGTGTCGGTAAGGGAAAGGCAGATTTATTTTACAGAGGTGAAATATCGGAAAGATGATTTACGCGGTGGAGGATTAGCGGCGGTAGATAAAAGGAAGTTAAAGCAAATGGAGTATGCGGTAGAGTGTTTTATGAAATATTATGCAAAGAAATATGGT
This sequence comes from Candidatus Saccharimonadota bacterium, assembly GCA_017433245.1. GTDB lineage: Bacteria > Patescibacteriota > Saccharimonadia > Saccharimonadales > Saccharimonadaceae > Nanosyncoccus. The sequence continues at coordinate 34,231 of JAFRHO010000007.1, forward strand.
GGAATGGAGCCTTTGCTTGCGGTAGCAGATGTGGCGGGAGATGATTATATAGTCAAAGAGTGGTTAGAGATCAACTAAAGCAAAGATACTCTAATGTTCGATATGGCGGATTAAGAGTCTTTTGGCTAACTAGACATTGAATTTGAACTCGACGACGTCGCCGTCTTGCATACGATAGGTTTTACCTTCGGTACGGAGGAGTCCGGCTTCTTTGACGGCTTTTTCGGAACCGAGGCGAGCGAGGTCGTCGTATTTACAGATATTAGCGGCGATAAAGCCCCTTTGAAAGTCAGTGTGAATGGTGCCGGCGGCTTCGGGGGCAGTAGAGCCTTTCTTGATAGTCCAGGCGCGGCATTCTTTCTTGCCAGCAGTGAGGAAGGATTGGAGGCCTAAGGTCTCGTAGGCGGCTTTGATGAGTTCGCCCAGAGCATCGTCTTTGACACCATAGGATTCAAGGAATTCTTTGCGCTCTTCGCGGTTCATGCCGGACATTTCTTCTTCTAATTTGGCATTTACGAAAATCGCTTGGGCAGGTTTGACGAGGTCTTTTAGTGCGGATTGGAGAATAATGTCTGTAAGGCCGTTTTCGTCGACATTAAACATATAAATGACGGGTTTGTCGGTGAGGTAGGGGATGTTTTCATCTGTTGGGTCTTTCTTGCGCTTTCCCTCGACTTTGGCTTTGGTTTCTTCGTCGGCGAGTTGTAGCTCGAGGTTGATGATGTCGATATCGTCTTTGGCTTGACTTACGATGTCCTCCTCGGGCTTGTTGTCGGCTCTTACTATATCGTTATTCTTGAAGGCTCTAACTACGTGACAGATTGCTTGGCATTCGCGAATGTGGGCGAGGAATTTATTGCCGAGACCTTCGCCCTTGGAAGCTCCTTGGACTAAGCCGGCGATGTCGACGAATTCAACGGTGGCAGGGACCACTTTGTTAGTTTCGTACATTTTAGCAAGAACGTCTAGACGCTCGTCGGGGACAGGAACGATGCCGACATTTGGCTCAATGGTAGCAAAAGGATAGTTGGCGGCGAGCGCGCCAGCGTTGGTGAGTGCATTAAATAGTGTAGATTTACCGACGTTGGGTAAACCGACGATTCCGATCTTTAAATTCATAACCAACCTGTGATATCTGTTATTGTTGTCATAATTATAACATAGTTTGGTATATAATATAATGTATGAATAATCGGGTGAGATTCAATTTCTTCTTATTTATCTCGACCTTTGCGAGGGCATTGATTGAGGTTTTTATTTCTCTATTTCTGTTTAAAAATGGTTTTTCGATTGATTCGATACTTTTGTTTTATTTACTAGAGAACTTGGTTGCTTTATTTATCTCATATTTTTTTGTGAAAATTGGAGAGAGATTTAACTACTCTATTGTAATGCAGATTGGTGTGGCTTCATTTGTTGTATTGCAATTTGCCTTAAATAATATGGCTTATGACTCTTTATTTATAGTAATTGTAGCGTTTTTGTATTCATTGTATAGACGAGGATATTGGGTGGCGAGAAGATATTACGTAACTGAAGTAATACCAAAGAGAGATTCATCGGGGCCATTTAGCATTATGATGGTTATATCGGAAATAGCATCAATTTTGGCAGGATTCTTGGGTGCATCATTACTGGATGGATTCAATGTGGCAATTTTGACTGCAATTTCTTCCAGTTTATTGTTTGTGAGCATAATTCCTTTATTGGGAATAGAAAGTAAAACAAAAAGAACTAAAATTGAATTAATTAAGAATTTGAAGAAATACGACAAGAAAAATTATTTGGCTTTTTCACTATACGAAATTAATAACGTATTGGCGTTTATTTTTCCGATTTTTATTGCCATTTATATTAAAGATACGTATGTAATGGCTGGGGCCGTAAATGCAATTGGTAGTTTAGCTATAATTGTGTTTATTTTGGTCTATGGAAAAATAATTAAAAAGCGGAATTATTTTGTGCTTAGTTCAATTCTTTTTGTCTTAATATGTTTTGTTAAATTATTGCCCCTAGATTATTTCATATTGATAATATGCTTTTTGGAAAGTTTTATCAAGAAAATGCAGGAGCAATCAGCTAATAAAATATATTTCGAAAATAGGAATAATATGGACTTAACACATTATAATTTGATATATCAACTACTTGAGGCATTAGCTAGAGCGATTGTAGTTGTTCCCCTAATATTCATGAAGGACATGAGATTAATGATAGTGTTTGTTTTGACTGTAATTAGTATTGAGTTGGTTATTTATGCTTGTTTAAAAAAGAATCAGAGATTGAAATAAGATAGGTTGGTTTAAAAATTTAAGATTCCGATCTTTAAATTCATAACCAACCTGTGATATCTGTTATTATAGATATAATTATAACATATTTTGGTATATAATATTATATATGGATGAGAAAAAAGAACATAAAAAGATTTTACATACAGAATGGTCGATTACTGAGCCAATAAAACTGGATGATGTTTGTGTTTTAGAGTCTACGGGGCAAGAATTTCTATGTTCAAAAATTATTCCATACGAACAATTTGAGTATTTATATTTTGGAAGTTTTGACTTTAAAGAAATACTTTTTGCAGTTCAGTGTAGGTTGGATGGTAAAAATTATTTGAAGGTATTATCTGAGAAATCACAACAAGAATTCGCTTATAATCTATATAGGGCTGAGGTAAAGAAATGAATTTTGAGAAATTACCTTCTGTGCCTGATGCGTATGACAAAACAAAAGCGAAAGCGATTCAGGAAGAGACTGGTAAAAAAGTTTTGGAAATGATAAGTTTAGATGATGTAAGAGATAACGATGTGGAACAAATTCCAAATGATTATCTTACGATAAACGGGATATCCAAGAAGATTGGCATAGATAATAGACTAATAAAGAAAAAAATTGAAGAATTGAATATAATAGGAAATGTTTTTAAACATAAGAACGGTCGTCCTTTTGTTTGTTATTCTCCTGATGAACAGGAACAAATATTTAATTCATTGAGATATCTTTTTTCAGCGGAGCGAGTTCCGGAAGGATATTTAACTATCCAGGGGTTGTCAAAAGAAATAGGAACAAGTCCTAGGATATTGAAGGAAAAAATAGATGAATTGCGGTTGGAGGGTAAGGAGTATAAAGATTCTGGGGGGAAGTTGCATGTGTATTTTTCTAAAGAACAACAAGAATTGGTTCGTGATTCTTTGAAACATTTTATTAGAACAGAACAAGTTCCAGAAGGGTATCAAACAGCTAATAGTCTAGCTGAAGAGCTATCAGTTAACAATAGAATTATAAAAAAGGCTGTAGAAGAACTTCAACTGAAGGGGAGTGATTATAAAAACAGTTTGGGAAGAGTTTTTACTTTCTTTTCTCCAGAAGAACAAAGACAGATAATTGACTCGTTAGGGTATCTTCTTTCTGCGAAACAAGCTCCGGAAGGATACTTAACTATTTCAGGGTTATCGAAAGAGATTGGAATAAGTGTTGATATCATTAGAGAAGGGATAAGAAAACTAAATATAGATGGCGATGAATATAAAGATGATAGAGGGCGCATTTTTACCTTCTTTTCTCCAAACGAACAGGCTCAAATTCGTGACTTTTTAGAATCCTATATTATGGCAGAACAAGCTCCGGATGGGTATTTAACAATTAATGATATTTCGCAATTAATTGGGATAAAGAGTAGAAAACTAATAAAGGAAAAGATTAAAGAGCTGAAACTGGTTGGGAATAAATTCAAAGACAAAAAAGGTCACATATTGACTTTTTATTCTCCAGAGGAATGTCAGTGCATTTATAATTCTTTAAACTATTTATTATCGAAAAGCGAGGCTCCAGATGGTTTTTTAACTTATAATAGGATTGCGGATTCAATTGGCGTTAGCGATTCAACTATCAAAAATGTAATAGAAGAACTAGGTGTGTTAGGGAGTCAATATAAAGATGGGGTAGGTAGAGTAGCTACCTTTTATTCTCCAGAAGAGCAAAGTATATTATTGGAGGCAATTGAATCGAGAAGATTTAACGTAAGCTTTCCGGAGAATGCCGCAGCTTTTTATTTTGAGAGTGTTGGACAAAGAATTAGACAAAGCTTTCGTCCTGATTGGCTTAAAAATCCAGATACTGGAAGGAATTTAGAAATAGATATTTTTGTTGATCCGCCAGGAATAGGAATAGAATATGATGGTAGTTTTTACCACCAAAATATCGAGCGGGATACAAAAAAGGATAGTATAGCACAAGAGAGCGGATATCATATTATTCATATTCGCGAAGATGGCTGTCCAGAAATGCCTGAAGGTTCTTATTGCATAAAACGTAAAAATAATCATGATGATACGGATTTAGGAGAGTGTATAAAAAAGTGTTTTGAGATGTTAGATATTCCTGCACCTGATATTGATGTTGCTCGTGATAAAAAAGATATCATGGCGTTTATGCGACAAAGGGTACTTGATAAACTTGATTCGGCTAGGACGTTTGAAGAATTATCGGTTGCTTCTTAGATTTTCCTAACTCTTTTAATAAAATGTCTGAAAAGCCACGCTTTCTGTGGTCTGGTTTTGGTAAGGGGATCTTGATTGAAAGCGGGATAAAAGAATCAGGTAGGTTTGGAAATTCCCAAATTTTAAATGTTGACTAAAATATCATTATGTGTTATTATGGTTATGTAATAGTTCAATTCGCCCATTCGCGTGCTATTGCCGTAGAAATTGAGGTCTGACAAGACTGAATAATGGAGTAAGTTGAAAATCTTCTTCATGAATGGCAAAAATATCAAATAATTTTGGTGTTTTGCTATTTGTGAAGGAGATTTTTTGCAGAACACCAGGAAGGAGTAAAATGAAAAACAACGAGTACGACTTTTATGGCTTGGTCAAGAATTGGGACTTTAGTTCCATAAAACGCACATCAGAAGGATTGACGGATTGGGATATGGCGACAATTATTCGCAAATACGCCACCAAGGATTCCAAGATACTTGATCTTGGCACTGGCGGTGGTGAAAAAGTTCTCAAGACCTTTCCGGCGGTCTCAGAAATACTTGGCACGGATTATTCTGACGCCATGATTAAGACGGCTAAGCACAATCTCAAAGAATCAGGTAAGAAGAATATTACTTTTAGGCTAATGGACAATTTGTCTATGGACACACCGGATGATTATTACGACATTGTTACGGCTCGGCACACTTGTATCGATCCGGTTCAAATTTATAAAACCTTAAAGTCGGGTGGTGTGTTGATTGTACGGGGTGTAGACCAGCTGGATTGCTGGGAACTCAAGCGACTATTTGACCGTGGTCAAGCTTTCCGTGACGAAAAACCAATCAGTCGGATTGACTATGAGGCTATTATGGATGCTGGATTTAAAGACGTTGAGTTGGTACCGATTCATATACGAGAATACTATCATTCACCACAAGGTCTTTTGACTCTATTGCACAGGACGCCAATTCTAGAGGATTTTTCTGAAACTCATTTGGAGAATAATTTTTTGCATCACGAAATCGAACCAGAGATCTTTGAAAGATATGTGGCAGAACACGATACTTCTAAGGGAATTTTGCTAATTCGGCGATACTATGGCATTACTGCAAGAAAACCGTAGAGTCGTTGAGCTAATCATGGCATAAAAGTGTATAATAATAGGTATGATAAGGCAGGTTTTGTTTGATGGTAAAGTTGAAGTGGGGATTTCGGAGATTGGCGATGGGAATATGAGGTTTTTTGATAACGGAAATGAAGCTGACGTCATCGAGAATCAAGAAAAACTAGGGAAAATCTTGGAATTAGACGGTAATAAGATAGCAAGAATTAGAACTATTTATGACGATAGGGAAAGCTTCACGGATTATTACGAGATTACGGATAGGAATGTGTCTGAATACGCAGTCGTTAATCCCGAGAGGCAAATTCCGGTTTCTGATGGACTAATTGTTGATTCTTGCGATGTTGGCATTTTGCTACCGCTGGCTGATTGTTTGGGGATTGTGGTTTTTGATGAAGAACATCAAGTGGTTGGTTTACTTCACTCTGGTAGACAAAACATAGAACAATATGGACCAAAGAAATACATTGAGTATTTCGTGGAAAACTTTGATAGCAATCCAGGAGAGTTAAAGGTGTATTTTTCGCCTCATGCGCTTAATTATCAATTATTCAAATATAACAATAAGACTTTGTCCGAGGTGGCAAGAGAGCAGTTGGCGGAGGCGGGTGTCTTATTGGAAAATATTATAGATTACAGGGTTGATACTGTTAAAAATACTAATCTGCCTTCTAATTCCAGCGGGGATAAAACTCGAAGATTTGCTATAGTTGTGAGGCAAATACATTGATAATGATCGCCGTTGCCGGGCAAATATTCAATTATTATTATGCAATAGTGTTTTTTGATGCATTTTTTGGAAATGACGAATGACTATGGTACACTTAGAATGTGAAAAAGAATAATCTTTGGAAGTCTATTCTACTGGTGTTAGTGATTGTGATAGCGGCGGCGATATTGTTGAACCGGCAGTGGATTTATGACTGGTGGAGAGGGCTTTCTTATCAACCGATAGGGGAAATGGGGCGGATTATGCAGGATTTGGGATTGACTGGTAGGGGAGAGTTCTTATTTAAAGCAGCGCAGCCGGTGCTGAGTTCGCAGGACGAGTTTAATACAAAATGCCGTACGGTGATGGACGAGGAAATGGCGGTACTAGGATGCTATACGGATGGAGATATCTATGTGTATAATATTGAGTCGGCGGAACTGGATGGAATTAGGGAGTTGACGACAGCGCATGAACTGCTCCATGTAGTATGGGCGAGGATGAGTGAGGGGGAGCGGAATGAGTTGGTTCGGCCTTTAACGCAGGTTTTTGATAGTCATCAAGATATCTTGAGTAATGAACTTGATGCATATGATACAAGTCAGAAACAGGAAGAGTTGTTTGTGCGAGCGGGGACGGAGATAGCAAATTTACCGACTGAACTAGAGAAGGTGTATGGGGAGATTTTTACTGATCAGGATGCGATAGCGGGGTTCTATAATAAGTATATTAGAGTGTTTAAAGTGATGGAAGCGGAAATGAAAGAGTTGTCGAGGCAAATGGAGACGATTCAGGGGGAGATTGACCGGTTGACTGCGGAGTATGAAACTAGAGTGAGTGCGTTAGATGCGGAGATTACGAATTTTAATAGTTGTGCGGAGACGGCGGGGTGTTTTGCGACGGAATGGGAGTTTTACTCGAAGAGAGCAGTATTGGTGCAGGAGCAGGAGGCACTCGAGGGGATATACAATCAGATAAATGGATTAGTGGATGAATATAATGGCTTGGTAGAGAAGTATAATGCGGATGCGACGCGGACGGAAAAATTGAATAGAGTGATGAATTCAAGTAGTCGGCCGGAGAAGTTGTAGTTTTTGGTTTCGTGGGGGTGTGATTTTGGGTGAGTTTGTGGTATGATGTGCCCATGAAATTGAAGAAGCGAAGGATATTTGTGGTGCTTGCGGCGCTGGCTTTAGCGGTGACGTGGCTAGTGGTGAATCCGGCGAGTTATGAGGAGATTTTTACTCTCGTGGAAGACACGGGAGCGGAGGACGGGGTTTCTGATGAGGATATTTTGGTGCCGGGTGGGGTTAATGATTCGGTTGATAATGACGTGAAGTCTGGAAGACTGGCGGTGGATGTATTAGAGGAGCTGGAAGTGAAGGGACGAGCACCAAAGAAGGGATATGAGCGGAGCCAGTTTTATGAGGATTGGCCTTTGATTGATGGGTGTTCGCTGAGGCAAAGAATAATTCGGCGAGAATTGGGTGATTCGGCGATACTGAACGGATGCAATGTGGTAGCGGGGGAATATGATGAACCGTATACAGGCGAGCATATGGTATTTACGGAAAAATCGCAGATTTCGGCGAAGATTCAGATTGATCATGTGGTGGCCTTAAGTGATGCGTGGCAGAAGGGAGCGCAGTATTTATCGGCGGAGGTGAGGTATGAGATAGCGACGGACCCACTGAATTTACTTGCAGTGGATGGAGAAGCGAATCAGAACAAGTCGGACGGGGATGCGGCGACGTGGTTACCGCCAAACAAGAAGTTTCGCTGCCAGTATGTGGCAAGGCAGGTATCGGTGAAGTTTAAATATGGGCTTTGGGTGACACAAGCAGAGAAAGAGGCAATCTTAAGAATTTTAGAAAACTGTCCAAATGAGGCGGCGATTGGTGTATAATATATGTAATATAAGTGGAGTTAATCATGAAAAAATACATCTGGAGTGGGATAATTGGTGGGCTAATACTAATTATCGGGGCGTTTTTACTAGGGCGATTTGCCTTTCCGAATACTTTGACGAGTCTGCCGGCGCCGGAATTGTCTGAGGGCCAGAGAGGGGAACTAGGAATTGACAAGAATGTGAATGAAGAGACGATTGATTCGTATCTGGGGCGGAGCGATGCGGTGTATCGGGACCTCCGAATGCTGGAGGATCCGGGAAATTATGAGGCGATTGGAGGTGATTCGTATCTCTCTGGGTTTGTGAATGGGTTTGAGTTGGTGCCGTATCCGTATATTGTAAATGTGAAGGGGTTGCCTGATGAAGTAGGCAGCACTTATGATGGCAAGACGTTATTCCATCAGCATTCAGATGGGTCGTATTCGGAGAATTATGAGGAGTCGATGAGTATTTTGGAATCGCTATTCCCGAGAGATAAGGTGATTTTCTTGATGTGTGGTGGTGGGGGATACTCTGGAATGATGAAGAATCTGTTAGTGGAACTTGGCTGGGATGAGTCGAAAATCTATGATGTAGGTGGATATTGGTATTATGGCGGAGAGAATAATGTGGACGTAAAGCGAGTGAATGATAAGGGTGAAGTGGTCTATGATTTCTATAAAGTACCGGTACATGAGATAGAGTTTGATAAATTGACGGAGAAGTAGTTTGGGCGCTGAGAAAAAGAAGCAGAAAAACGTGTTTGGTCTATTGGCGGCATTGGTGGTGACGCTACTAGGCGGAGTATTGTTCGTGGGAGCGGTGAGCGGATGGTTTAGTAATGTTGCGGTGGTGTTAGATACAGAGTATTATTGTGATGAAAGCTGTAATAGTGAGATGATGGAATTATCTGGTGCGGAGTATGAGCGGTTGATAGCAGAAAGGAAGTCGTTTGTAGTATTTATCGATCAGGGTGGATGTACGACGGCAGACAGATTGAAAGGCTATATGAAAGATTATGCTATGGAAGCGGGTGTGAAAGTGTATCGGATGATGTTTGCTGACGCGCGGGAGACATCGTTACACGAATATGTTAAGTATTATCCATCAGTGGCGGTAGTATCGAAAGGCAAGGTAGTGGCATGGCTTCGGGCCGATAGCGATGAGGATGCGGGCTATTATAACGATTATGAGGCATTCAAGAAATGGGCGCGAGGGGTGGTTGTGGAAAAGTCTAAATAGTATTCTTAAATGAAACTAAAAATAATGGGTTGACATTTGGCTTGTGGTTATTTATAATGGGAGATGTTAAAGGTTATACATCCCATTAACATAAAATAACAACTAATTTCCACCTAGAGTGGAAGGAGAAAAATAGTATGAAAAAATCAATAATTGCAACTGGTGCAGCTTCTTTGGCACTCGCTGCGATGCCTGTAGTTGGTGTGTTCGCTGTTGATACGTCTACATCAACGGTGACGGATGAGATCGTTGTGACGGTTCCTTCGTCTTGTGCAATTACCTCAACTCAAACTAATACTTCAGAAGGTGTGGGTGATGGGCTTCACACTGATAATAGTTATGCAGTAACCATGCAAAACGGTGAGTTGCGTCAGGATATCGGTGCTACTAGTACTCATGCAGCTGATCAGAATGCTGGTAGTGCGATTTCGATTGCCTGTAACGATACTTCTGGCACGCCGGCTGGTCCTTCTTGGTCTTTGACTGCGCAAGGTGGTGAATACAGTGGTGATACCTTTGTTGCAAGTACGGAGATGGATGCTGCTGGTAGTGGTACGAACATTCAGACTAGTATTGCTGAAGGTTCCACGACTGGTACGACTTCTTCATGGGCAATGAAGGTAAACGGTGCTACTGGTGTTAGTATTGCGAATAGTTTTGACAATTGGCATGTGATTCCTGGTGCGACTAATAATACGATTGCTACGGGAAATGGTGCTGTCGAGGCTGTGATTACTCCGGTTTATCGTGTTTATATTGGTACTGCTCAGGAGACCGATACTTACACAGGCCATGTGACTTACACTTTGACTAGCCCAAGTGCTTAATTAAGCTTTATATGAATATAGCCTCTGATTGGAGGCTATATTTTTTGTCTAAGGTGTGATATAATTGTGAAAATAAAAGCGAGGTTAAAATGAGTGATAGAGATAAAGATAGGAAAAAGAAGGCTTTGATTCGCGCCGTAGCATTTGCATTAATTATTGCTTTCGTGGCGATATTAATTCTACTTTTAACTAATAAGAAAGAAACGTTGATTACCCAAGGAACACAGGACAGTAATGCTACTTTATTAAAGTGTGAGATAACTCATTTTGAGGACGCATTTTTCAAGTATAGCACAGTACAAAATACCAAACACGAGATAGATATTTCGTTGTTAGATGACAGGATCAGTAAGATGACTTATGATTATACCGGTACTTATAATTCTATGGAGGCTGCTGTTAGTGCGGAGGCAAGATTGCACGCTGACTATAATAAGTACATGAGTCAAGCGGGATTAAGTCCAGAATCATATAATCCAGTTTTCAACGCTGTAAAGACGAAGGTGAGAATATCGCTTTATGCTGAACTTAAGAAGATGAATAGTGTGATTGGAAAGATTTTTTCACTAGATGAGGACGAAGTGAAGCATCTAGGTGATTATGGCGCAAGTGAAATGAAAAAGATTTATGAGAAAAAGGGTTTTGCTTGCTCTCTAAAAGACTAGCAGTTATAATTAGGAGAATAAAAGGAGGAAAATGAGAAAAAAGAATAAAATACTGATTCTAGGTGGCGTAGTGATCGCGTTGGTTTTGGTGGTACTGGGCGTTATAAATGTTGCGGCTTCGTCGGTGTCGTTGGTTGTATCGCCTCCGACACAGAAAATGATTTTGGCTCCAGGTGATAAATATACTAATTCTATAGTAGTGTCGAACGCGAATAATAGTATAAAAGATTTGAAATACACAGTGCGTATTGGTTCTTATAGTGAGAGTAAAGGTGAAAATTCTAAAGACGATTATGGTGATGTTGATGTGGTGAGTGTCAGTAGTTACAATCAGATGATGGAGTGGATTACGTTCGACAAGAAATCTGGCACAGTGGCTCCTAACGAAAAGGACGTGGTAACATATACGATTAATGTGCCTGAAGATGCGCCGGCCGGTGGTCAGTATGCATCTGTGATTATCCGTGATGATACTGATAGTGATAAAGATGGCAACGGTAATGTAGCAATTAAGAGTAATTTTCAATTTGCGACGATTTTATATGCAGAAGTAACTGGTACTACGAGGAAAGAAGGAGAGATAATTGATAATTCGATGCCTTCGTTTTTGCTAAATGGCCCACTTACTGCTGAGGCGATGGTGAAGAATAATGGTAATGTGCATACTGATGCGGAATTTACTTTACAAGTGTGGCCATTGTTTTCAGACGAGGAGCTTTGCACAAATGAGGAGGAGCCGGAGACGAGTTTGATTTTACCAGATACTGAGCGATATCATGCACAAACGTGTGATTTGCCTTCATTTGGTATATTTAATGCAAAGCAGGTGGTGAAGATTTTTGATAAGACTTCGATTGTGGAGCGTACAGTGATAATTTGTCCGCTGTGGTTGCTATTCGTGATTCTATTTGTGATTATTGCATTGATTATTTGGATATTTATGAAGGTGAGAAAACGTAAGAGTTCTAGAAAGGACGATGAGTAATTCTTGACTTGAACGACAGATACCGCCTTAACGAGGCGGTATTTTTGTGGGATGTGGGAATTGTGGCATGTCTGGTGCAATTTTATATGATTTTGTGATTTATAGATGATATTTCTTTATATTGACGGTTGACTCTTGGGCAGGGATGGAGTATGATTGGAGTAGAAGTGAGTTGTTGGTACAATGCCAGCAAATGAAATGTAAATAATGATGGAGGGAAAATGGGTGAAACTACAAGGTTACTGAAGGGGATTATGAAGACGTCGGGGTGGACGCAGGAGCAGGTGGCGACGAAGCTTAGAGTAAGTTATCCGACGATGAATGCGTGGGTGAATGGGAAGACGAAACCGCGGCAGGCTATGATGGACAAGATACGAAGGTTGTATTTGGCGCAGGATATTACGGATGATGTGGAACCGACTTATGTGACATTAGTGAACGTGCCGAGACGATTAAAAGTAGATGACATGGTGATTTTGGAAAAGGATCCTAGCAATGATTACGATGATGAGGCGATTTTGGCGATGATGATGGATGATGATAGAAATGTGTGGTTGGAAGAAGATGCTGCTACTGGTGACGATGGTAGTGGCGGCGATGAGGTTGATGGGGGTGATGATCAGGCTGATGAGGATGACGGTGGCTTGGAAGCCGATGAGGAAGATGAAATATTTGGTGGGAGAGTTGCACCAATTGAGGTGGGAGACATTTCGAAAACTTATTGCTTGGCGGATGATTTTATGTATGTGGCGAATTCGATTAGTACGGTGGTGAGAGGGACGAATTCGGCGGGGAGGATTTATGATAAGTTTGAGAAGGCGGCGCGGGCGCGAGTGCTATTTATATTCCATAAGACAGCGATAGCGAGGGTGGTAGAATGGGACTATGTGGAAGAGGGGGAGTGATGTTAGTGTTCTTACGGTGCAAAGGTGGTTCCGAGAGTCAGTAACGTATGAGGGGGAGCCGTACACGATTGATTATGAACAAGCGGCAGCGGTGGCGGATGAATCACTGAATACGATTGTGGTGGCGCGAGCTGGGTCGGGGAAGACACGGACACTGGTGGCAAAGATTGTGTACCTGGTGGCAGTGCTGGGTGTGAAGCCGGATGAGATAATGGCGTTTGTGTTTAATGCGAATGCGGCGAAAGAGATTAATGAGCGGCTTTCGAAGATGCGAGTGGATGGCGAAGCTGTAATTGGGGGCGGGAATGATGTAGCTGAGCGAGAGGGCGATGATGGTGGTGTGGTGAAGATTGCGAGTACTTTTCATGCGTTTGCGAGAAAGACAGTATGTCGAGTGTGTAAGGGGGAGAAGAGGTGCGGGAAGATTTTGGCGAGTGAGAAGGAGGAGTATATTTTGGAGATAGTGCGACGAATGGTGGATGATGTGAAATGGCGGTCTAGGATAGTGTGTTTTGTGAAGGGTCAGGGTGAGTTGAAACCGGTTGGGGATATGGAGAAGGTGACTAGTGATGTGGCGAAGTTGGATGAAGAAGAATTGGAGAGGTTTGCGTCGATGATGGTGCAGTTTGTGAACCGAGTGCAGCAAAAGTATTTGGGTGGTGAAGTGACGGTGAAGGAGGTGGCTGAGGAGTATATATGTAGGGAGGAGGTGACGGAAAGAGAGAAGGCGTTTGTGGAGCTAGGAGTGGAGGTGTTTCGGAGATACCATTGGTATTTGCTAGATGCGAAGAGGGGGCTTGGTGGATTTCAGGAATATGGGACGGATTTTAATCTGATTGTGTCGTGGGCGAGTCGATTGATTGCGAGTGGGCGAGAAGAGGTGGTGAAGTTGCTAGGTGGAAAGAAGTATATATTAATAGATGAGTATCAGGATTTTTCGCAATTATTCTTGGCAGCGGTGGGGGCGATACGGATGGTGGCTGGTTCGGCACGACTGTTTGTGGTGGGGGATGATTGGCAGGCGATTAATCGGTTTGCGGGGAGTGAGGTGGAGTATTTTAAGGAGTTTGAGAAGTTTTTCCCTGATGGAGTGCGGCGATGTGAGATTACGACGAATTATCGGTGTGACCGCGAAGTGGTGGAAAGGGCGCGGAAGTTTATGGCGAAAGCGATGGGGGAGAAGGGTGAGTTCAGAGCATTTTCGCGGAGGATGGGGAAAGTGATGGTGGTAGACCCGAGAATGACGGAGTGTGAGCTGCCGCTGGTAAAATACGACAGGAGAGCGAATGGGCAAGATGTGATTTATGCAGAGATGGCGCGAAGAATGCTGGGGAGAGAACCGAAACGGAAGACGGTGCGGTACGTGAAGACGGTTTTTGAATTAATACGGGCCAATCGGAAGGCGCAAGAGATACTGCTACTACATAGGAATAATGAGATGAATCTGGAAGGGATGAACCTGGTGGGATTGACGCGAGGGCTAAAGTGGGGACTGGAGCGGATGGGAGTGATGAGCGCAGAGGAGTTTGATGCGAAGGTGCGGGTAATGACTATGCATAAGTCGAAAGGGCTGGAGGCGGAGGTGGTGATTATTCTGGAGGCGGACGAAGGAGTGATACCGAAGTTGTATCCGGATACGCTGTTATATGGGATGTTTGGGGAGACTTTAGACGTGGCGCTGGATGATCAGAAGCGGTTGTTCTATGTGGCGATGACGCGGGCGAAGCGGCGACTGTATATTATACATGATGGAAGTGGCGGAGCGGGATTTGTGAAATATCTTGGGAGAGGGGTGGAGAGATGGGGCGAGTGAGGTGGTATATGCGGGTGTTGGGGTATTGATAACTTCGCGCGCGGGGGGGGTAGTATTAATATAATGATTATGCTAATATGTAATTATATATAAAAAGTCATATTATTAATAATTATAATAAAAGGGCTCCATACATGAGTTTAAACGCAACACTCACTAATAAACCACAGTTACCTATTGCTGTGTTATTATTATTCATGACTATACTAACTAGTATGACTATACTAACTGCTACTATATTATCTTCTTCTATTGTCTCTGCAGACGACAATACTTCCATAGTAGACGAAATAAACATAACAGTCCCAGTATCATGTACTATTTCTGGTACAGGACAGAATACACATAATGCTAATATTAATAATGGACTATATGAAGATGATATAGGCACAACTGCTCTACATGCATTCTGTAATGATAATGAAGGATTCGCTATATATGCAGCAGGATATACAGGAAATGAAGTAGGAGGAGAGAGTAGTAATAAACTAGTAGGAACAAATGCTAGTAATAATGCAACTATAGAATCTGGCACTGCTACAACTGCTGGTAATCCTGATATATCTAACTGGGCGATGAAACTACAAATAACACAAGATTCTGGTGATACAGCAGGCACTAATGCTTTCACCATTGATTCTGCTCCTAA